>NZ_OW485601.1:1452500-2052500 GCF_937425535.1 Rhodovastum atsumiense | reverse complement strand
CTCAAGAGCGCCCAGAACTGGCTGACCGAGGCCGACGGCGCCACCGAGGCTTTCGTTGCGAAGGCGCTTGCCGAAGCCTTCCCGGAGGACGGGTTCCAGGGTGAGGAAACCGGCAAAGGCCGCGAGGGACGGTTGCGCTGGGTGCTCGATCCGATCGACGGCACCTCCAATTTTGCCCGCGGTGCCGATCGCTGGTGCGTCTCGCTCGGGTTGATCGAGGATCATACCGCCCTGCTCGGGGTGCTGGTGGCACCGGCCCTGCGCGAAACCTTCGCTGCCCGGCAAGGCAACGGCGCCACGCTGAACGGCCGGCCGATCCGGGCCGCCGCCACCACCGAACTCACCCGCGCCATGATCGAATGCGGCTGGTCGCCGCGCCGGCCGAACGATCGCTACTGGAAACTGGTCAGCGACGTGATGGGCGCGGGGGCGATGATGCGCTCCGGCGGATCAGGGGCGATGGGGCTTGCCGACGTCGCTGCCGGGCGACTCGATGCCTATGTGGAACTGCACATCAATCTGTGGGACGTGGCCGCCGTACTGGCGATCCTGGCCGAGGCCGGTGCCCATGTCTCGCCGTTCCTGGAAGGGGACGGCATGGAACGCGGCAACAAGATCATCGCTGCCGCGCCGGGGATTGCGGGGGAACTGGCCGGCGTTGTGGGGTTTGAAAGCTGGAAAGTCTAAGGAAGGCGAGGGCTCTGCCCTCGACCCGGCAGGGGCCACAAGGCCCCTGCACCCCAGTCTCGCTGCGCGGCTCAGTCGATGCTGCCGGCCGGGGAACGACCGATCATCGCCAGCAATTCCCGCCGCGTGCTGGCGTCCTCGCGGAAGGCGCCGAGCATCCGGCTGGTCACCATCGACACGCCCGGCTTGTGGACGCCACGCGTGGTCATGCACTGGTGCTGCGCCTCGATGATGACGGCCACTCCGCGCGGCTGCAGCACCTCGTTGATGGTGTTGGCGATCTGCGCGGTCATCTTTTCCTGGATCTGCAGCCGCTTGGCATAGGCATCCACCACGCGGGCGAGCTTGCTGATGCCGACGACGCGGCGATGCGGCAGGTAGGCCACGTGCGCACGGCCGATGATCGGCACCATGTGATGCTCGCAATAACTCTCCAGCCGGATGTCACGGAGCAGCACGATCTCGTCGTAGCCGTCGGTTTCCTCGAAGGTGCGCTCAAGCAGGGCCACCGGATCGATCCGGTAACCTTCGAAGAACTCCTCGTAGGAGCGCACCACCCGGTCGGGGGTGCCGAGCAATCCTTCGCGCTGCGGATCTTCGCCGGCCCACAGCAGCAGCGTGCGGACCGCCGCCTCGGCTTCTTCCCGCGTGGGGCGCTTCGTGCTCACGGACATGGACGGGCCCAGGCGGTCAGGAGGGGTCACGATATTCACCGCAGCATTCCTCGCACAGGTGATGGCTGATCTTGGATGTGGGCGAGGGACGTTGGCGCCTGTTGTCCGGCTCACCGTGAAGGCATATGGGCCAGACCGTCCGGCCCACAAGATGAGCGCGGTACGAATCCGGTGCGGTTGCGGAGCCCATCGAACCTGTCCGTCACGTCTCAGTGAACCCGGCCGTCCTGGTGCGGGCTGTCCAGGCTGAAGGCAGGGATGGCCACGTCGAATGCCTCGCCGCTGTCCGGCACGACCATGTGATAAGCGCCGACCATGAAGCCGGACGGCGTCTCCAGCGGCGTGCCGGAGGTGTATTCGAAGGTCTCGCCGGGCTCGAGCACCGGCTGCTGGCCGATCACGCCGGCACCGTTCACGGTCTGGGTGCGCCCGTGCGCGTCGGTGATGTGCCAGGTGCGCCGGAGCAACTGCACCGTCTCGCGCCCGAGATTGTGGATGCGGATGCGGTAGGCCCACATGAACCGCCCCTCCTCCGGCCGCGACTGGTCGGCGAGATAGAATGACCGCACGTCGACGCGGATCTCCCGCGTGGTCTGGCTGTAGTCCACACTCATGTTCGCCTCCCGGCGGGGATGACACACCGCCCGCCGGGAGCTTGTCCAGCCTTCAGGCCGTCGCGCGGCTGGCAAGTCCGTCGAGCGCCCGGGCGAGGTCCTCCTTCAGGTCCTCGACATCCTCGAGCCCCACCGACAGCCGGATGACGCCGTCGGTGATGCCCAGCCGCTCCCGCTCCTCGGGGCCGATGCGCATATGCGTGGTGGTGGCCGGATGTGTCGCCAGCGACTTTGCATCGCCGAGATTGTTGGAAACCCGCACCAGCCGCAGCCCGTTCAGCACCCGGAACGCGCCTTCCTTGCCGCCGGCGACCTCGAAGGTCACCATGGTGCCGCCGGCGGAGGCCTGCGCCATCGCCAGCGCATGCTGCGGATGATCGGTGCGGGCGGGGTACCAGACCCGCGTCACCCCCGGCCGGGTCGCCAGGAAATCGGCGATCGCCGCGGCATTGCGGCAGCCGGCCTCGACGCGCAGGGCCAGCGTCTCCAGCCCCTTCAGCAGCAGCCAGGCATTGAATGGCGAGATCACCGGGCCGGTGTTGCGGATGAAGGGGGACAGCACCTCCTCGATCCATTTGCGGCTGCCGAGCACGGCACCGCCGAGCACACGGCCCTGGCCGTCGATATGCTTGGTACAGGAATACACCACCACGTCGGCGCCGAGGGCGAGCGGCTTCTGCAGCAGCGGGGTCGCGAACACGTTGTCGACCACCACGAGCGCCCCGGCGGCATGCGCCAGCGCGGAGACGGCGCGCAGGTCGACGATCTCCAGCATCGGGTTGGACGGGGATTCCAGCAGCACCAGGGCGGCCGGTCGGGACAGCGCCGCCCGCCACTGCTCCAGGTCGGCGCAATCGACGAACTCGGTGGCGATGCCGAAGCGCGGCAGCAGCGTGGAGACGATCCAGTGGCAGGAGCCGAACAGCGCCCGCGAGGCGACCACGCGATCACCCGCCTTCAGCCCGGCCAGCAGCGCGGCGTTCACCGCGGCCATGCCGGTCGCGGTGGCGCGGCAGGCCTCGGCCCCCTCGATCCGGGCCAGCCGCTCCTCGAACATCGTGACGGTGGGATTGCCGAAACGGGAATACTGGTAGTGGTCGGTGGTGCCGTTGAACGTGGCTTCCGCCTGGTCGGCATCGTCGTAGACGAAGCCTGAGGTCAGGAACAACGCCTCGGCGGTCTCGGCGTACTGGGTACGTTCGATGCCGCCCTGCACCAGCAGGGTGGCGGGACGATAATGGGGGGTGCTGGACATCGGTACCGGGCCCTCGCGGCGGGTGGACCGACCGTGGACGCCGCGGGTGCGTGAAAAACTGCGGTCCCGCTGGCCTCTTTAGCGCGCTTGTTTCACCTCGCCGCAATCCGGCCGGACAAATCACGAGGTCCGGTCACGCGATGTCGGCCGGAGCCGCCCGTATGGACCCTCGGGCCGCCCGCGTCAATTCCCGGGCGTTGCAGAGCGCGCCAGGCTTGCGTATATAGGGACCGGCTTGCGGTGGCACTCCCGTTCGTTCGGGCGCCGCATGCGGGTGTAGTTCAATGGTAGAACGGCAGCTTCCCAAGCTGCATACGAGGGTTCGATTCCCTTCACCCGCTCCATCCTTGCTTCCCGATGATCATGCCGTTGTGGCCCCGCCCTCCGTCGCGGGCAGGGCGCCTGTGGCGATTGCGCCCCCCTCGGCCGTGACCTACCGTTGCAATGGAACCGTTTTCATTTCGAGTCGCACAGCAGACCGGACAATCTGAAACCGGTTCCCAACGGAAACCTCTCCGGTCGGAACGCTCTCATGCGCACGCATACCATGGCGAAACCAGGCTCCTTCGGTGCGGCATTGCTGCTGGCCCTGGTCCTTTCCCCAACGCAATCCCCCGCCCAGGGCACCTATGTGGAACTCCGGCGCGAGGCCTTCCAGAAGCAGGTCGATGGGCTGCAGACCGATCTCTTCACCATCCGCAACCCGGCGGGAATGGTGGTGAAGATCACCAATTATGGCGCCAAGATCGAACAGATCCTCGTGCCCGACCGTGACGGGCGGCTCGGCGACGTGGTCGCCGGCTACGACTCGATCGACGCGGTGATGGCCGGCCAGCCCTCGATGGGCGCTTTCATCGGCCGGGTCGCCAACCGCATCGCCAAGGGGCGCTTCACTCTCGACGGGCAACAATATCAGGTCACCATCAACAACCCGCCCAACTCCCTGCATGGTGGCACCAAGGGGTCCCGTCTGCTGGTCTTCGAGGCTCGTCAGCTCGCCCCCAACGCGGTCGAGATGACCCATGTCTTCAAGGACGGCGAGGAAGGCTATCCCGGCACCCTGCCGGTGCGCGTGGTCTACGCCGTGACCGACGACAACCAGCTGGTGCTGAGCTGGCAGGCGGTGGCGGCCGATAAGAAGACCATCGCCAATTTCACCGGGCACACCTTCTTCAACCTCTCCGGCGTGCCCGGCAGTTCGATCCTTGATCACGTGGTGACGTTGAATGCGGACCGCGTGCTGGACATCGACGAGACCCTGATCCCCACCGGCAAGCTGCGTGACGTGGCCGGCTCGCCGATGGATTTCCGCCAGCCCAAGCCGCTGGGGCGCGACATCGACCAGCCCTATGACCTGCTGAAGGCCGGCAACGGCTATGACAGCACCTGGGTGGTGAACAAGCCCGAAGGCCAGCTCGGCTTCGATGCGCGGGTGCTTGACCCGAAATCCGGCCGTATCATGGAAGTCTGGTCGACCGAGCCCAGCCTGCAACTGTTCTCCGGCAACAATCTCGAGGCCAAGGCGCCGCGCGACCAGGGCAAGGGTGGCGTGCTTTACCCGTTCCGCAGCTCCTTCGCCATGGAACCGGCCCACTACCCGGATTCGGTGAACCACCCGGAATTTCCCTCGACCGTGCTGAACCCGGGGCAATGGTACGTCGGACAGATCGTCTATAAATTCTCGACCAGCCGGTAAGGATCGGCAGGGAAGGCCAGGTCCCCGGAAGGGGGCCTGGTGCTCAGCCGCTCTGGATCCGGTTGTTCTCGACGCGCAGCACCAGGTCGGCGCCGCTGGCGATGTCGGGCCGGTGGGCGACGTTGATGCGGGTGATTTCCAGCCGGCGCAGATTCTCGTTGATCACCTTTTCCTTCGCCACGTCCAGATGCGCGGTGCCCTCGTCGAGGAACAGGATCTTCGGCTGGCGGTACAGCGCGCGCGCCAGCAGCACCCGCTGCTTCTGCCCGCCGGAGAGTGAACTGCCCATGTCGCCGATCAGGCTGTTATAGGCCATCGGCATGGCCATGATCTCGTCGTGGATCGCAGCGAGTTCGGCGCAGCGGATCATTCGCTCCTGGTCGAAATCGGGGTCGAAGAAGCAGATATTGTCGGCGACCGACCCGGAGAGCAACTGGTCGTCCTGCATCACCGCGGCCACCTGTTCGCGGTAGCATTTCACGCCCATGGTGGTGAGCGGCACGCCGTCGATCAGCACCTCGCCGCTGCTCGGCTCGATCAGGCCGAGCATGATCTTGATCAGGGTGGTCTTGCCGCCGCCGGAAGGGCCGGTGATGGTCACGAACCGGCCTGCTTCCACGCTGAAGTTGATGTTCTCGAGCACGAAGGGCTCGCTTTCGGCGTAGCGGAACGACACGTTGCGCAGCTCGATGCCGCCGCGGATCTCGCGCATATAGGCCAGCGGCTGGTCGTGGCCACGTTCGAGCGGATGCAGGGCGATGTCGGCCAGCCGCTCCAGGTGCAGGCCGAGCAGCCGGAAGTCGATCGCCCGTTCGACCAGCTCGATGGTCTTCTGGCTGAAATGGGTCTTGTAGCTGATGAAGGCGAAGACCATGCCGACGGTCAGCGCGTTCCCCAGCACCAGCCGGGCGGCGATATAGATCGTGACGATGGCCTCGATGCCGAAGATCAGCGTGTTCAGGGTCTTGAAGGTGATCTGCGCGCGGCCGAGCCGGACATTGGCATTGATCACATCGGCGAAGCGGTTCAGCCACTGGCCCTCGCGCTCGCTCTCGCGGTTGAACAGCTTCAGGCTCTGCGCCGCCCGCACCGTCTCGATGAAGGTGGAATCCTCCTGCGCGTGGGCCTGGATCGCGGTCTCGCTGCGCATGCGGAACATGCGGAACAGGCCGAGCCGCAGCGCGGTGTAGAGCACCAGGGCGCAGACGACGACGGCCGCCAGCTTCGGGGCATAGATGCACATCATCGTCAGCGTCGCGATCGCCATCACCCCGTCGAGCAGGGCGGTGATCAATCCTTCGGCCAGCAGGTTGCGGATCGGCTCGATCGAGCCGAAGCGCGACATGATGTCACCGACATGCCGCTTCTCGAACCAGGTCAGCGGCAGGCGCAGCAGATGGTGGAACAACCGGGCGCCGATCTGGAAATGCACGGCGTTCTGCACCACGAGCACCAGGTGCGAGCGCAGCGCCGTGGCGGTCACCGAGATCAGGGTCAGCAGCCCGAAGCCAAGCGCCAGCACCGTCAGCAGGTCCGCGTCCCCGCGTGCGACCACCTCGTCCAGCACGATCTGCATGTAGAACGGGCTCGCGATCACCAGCGCTTCCAGGATGACCGAGAGCACCAGCACCTGCACCAGCGGATGGCCGAGCCCGCGCATCTGGGCCCAGAACACCGAGAAGGGCAGCCGCCGGCGTTCGTCCTGGCGGATGAATTTCTCGGTGGGGGAGAGCTCCAGCGCAACGCCGGTCAGGTGCTTGGAGGCCTCCACCAGCGACATCCGGCGCTCGCCGCTGGCGGGGTCGTGTACTACCACGTTGCGGCCGGTGACCGCCTTGAGCACCACGAAGTGGTTCATGTCCCAGTGGACGATGGCCGGCAGGCGCAACAGCCTGAGCTGCTCGATTTCGAAGCGCAGCGGCCGGCAGGTCAGGTCCATGTGGGTCGCCACCTGGATCAGGCCGCGCAGCGTCACGCCTTTCAGCGACACCGGATGGCGCCGGCGCAGCGTGTTCAGGTCGATGCGGTGCCCGTAATAGGACGTGACCATGGCCAGACAGGCGAGACCGCATTCCGCGGCCTCGGTCTGCAGCACCAGGGGAAGGCGCTTGCGCCCGGCGAAATCCAGCAGCGAGCCGATCACGGCTGCATCCCGCGCAGGCTTGTTCCAAGCAATGAGCTCACCAGCCACTCCATCAGCGAGCGCCGGTCGAGGATGATGTCGGCGCGCAGCAGCATGTCGGGTTGCAGGGATCGTCGCTGTCCATGGGCCTCGACATCCGGTCGGTCGAGCGCGGCGCTGACGCGGTAGACGGGTTCGGTGGGGGTCAGCGGGCCGGTCATGTCGGTGCCGGTCAGCACCGTCCGCGACACCCGCACGATGTGTCCGCCATAGGTGCCGAAGTTCTGGTACGGGAAGGCTTCATAGAGAATGCGCACGCGCTGGCCGAGGCGCACGAAGCCCATCGCCCGTGTCGGCACCAGCAGCTCCGCCTGCATCGTGCCACCGGCGGGAACGATGCTCATCTGCTGGCGGCGCGGGTCTGCCTGTTCGCCGACGGTCGCCTGCACGGCGGAAACGCGGCCGGAGATCGGGGCGCGGATGATGTAGGCGCGCTTGCCGTTCACCTCGAAGATGCGCTGTTCCAGCGAGGACAGCTCGACATTCATGGCATGGGTGCGATCGGCCGCCGTCACCGGCAGTTGCTCAAGGGCGGATTGCTGCTCGGTCAGCTGGTTGCGGCGTTCGGCCAGTTGCTGCGACAGCGAGTCGAGGGAGATCTTGTGCTCGAGCACCGCCTCCTTGCGCTTGTTGAGGTCGAGGCCGGAGATGTAGCCCTTTTCGTAGAGCTTGACGGCGGGATCGACCAGCGCCTGCGCCAGGGTGATCCGCTCATGCTGCAGTTCGATCTGTGCTTCGAGATGCGTCACGCTGTCGGTCAGGCCCAGGATCAGGGTTCGCAGCCGGCGGGCCTCGGCGGCGGTGCGGTTGGCCTCCGCCTTGATCCGGGTGTTGAGGCGGTCGCGCTGCTGCAGCAGCGCGTCGAGGATTTCGCCGTTGACGTCTGCACCGTCGGTTGAGACCTGGGGGGTGGTGATGCTCAGCAGCGGTTGCCCGTCGACGACGTCCTGGCCTTCCTCGACGAAGACGGTGCTGATCACGCCGGGCTGCTGCGCGTAGATCCGCGCGGTGCCGGCGGTCGGCATCAGGTAGCCGGACACCGTTTCCTTGCGCGTATAGGGCGCCTGGCTGAGGAAGACGACGATGGCGGCGACCACGACGGTGACGAACCAGACCGTGATGCGCATCGACAGCGGTTGCAGCAGCGCGATTTCGCCCCACTGGCGATGATGCTGCTGGAATTCGATGGCTTCCTGGCGGAACAGGGTGCGCGGAACTGCCAACGCGGGTCTCCGGTCGAGAGGAAGCTTGGTCGGATCTTCGGCCCGCGCCCGCCGCATCGGCGCGACATCGCCCCTTCCCCGCGCAGGGCGCCGGGAAGGGGGAGGGAAGATGCCCGGCCGGGACCGGTGCTGCGGATCCTGGCAGGGCTCTTCCCGGCGATGATCAGGCGCTGTTTACGATTGGTTGATGCTGACGTTCACCTCGACATTGACGGTGGCGGTATTGGTGCTGGTCGGGGTGGACACGGGCTTCGAGGCATCCTTCTTGTGGCCCCAGTTATGGCGATGGCCGTGGTGACGCCAGCGGCGCGAGGCATGCCAATGTTCATTGAAGCCGTAGGAGCCGTGACCGGCGCCGACGAGATCCAGCTCGGTTCCACTGAGTTCGAGAAGTTGGTGCTGCATTCTCTTTGTTCCTCTTCCTGCGTATCGTGGGGAAGGTGTTCGGAGGCCTGCGCTTCGGCGTTTTGTGGGCGCTGAAGGCCGGCACTCTGGAACCTGAGGCGGCGGGATCTTGACCCATGCCGCCAGGTCCACCGCGACGTTGGCAGAGAGGGTCGGCGAAGGCCATTAGTCCGAAGCGTACAAGGTACCGGTACCCTTGATCATGAGGGGGCAGGTACCAGGCCCCGCGGAACACAGGAGTTTGCCGGCTGGCACGTCTGAAACCCCAAGGCGACGACTTTGCCGGGCCATTGCCCTCGCGGCTGGACGGCTGCCCCGCGCGGGAGGGTCGGCCGTCCATGACGCCGCAGGACCGGGCCACCTTCCGGGGCGGCTGCGGTCGCGCCATGGATCGGCCTGCCCCGGACCGGTTCGTCAGTTTCCGTTGCACATGGAATGGCTGAGCGCCTCGCCATGGCGGCGCAGCCGCGCCGCTGCCTCGCCGCGTCCGCGGGCCCGCAACTTCCGCAGGATGCGATGGATGTGGTTCTTGACGGTCGCAGGGCCGATCCCGAGTTCCCGGGCGATTTCCTTGTTGGAGAGTCCCTGTTCGACCAGGCTCATGACCTGGCGCTCCCGCGTGGTGAGCAACTCGGCTGTCTCGTTCGGGTAGCGCCGCTCCGACAACTCGGCGATGCGCGCGAACAGGCGGCCGGTGACACGGGCAGAGCAGCTTATTTCCCCGCGCAGCGCGGCTTTCACCGCTGCGATCAGGTCGCTGCCCGACCCGTTCCGTGCCACATAGCCGCTCGCGCCGGCCTCGGCCCAGGCCATGATGTCGGCTTCGTTGCTGGCAACGCCGAAGACGACCACGCACAGGCCGGGAACCAGCCGGCGTAGCAGGGGCGGCAGGGTGAAGCCGTTGCTGGCGCCGGCATCGAGCAGGACCACGTCGGGCCGCTCCGTCGCGACCCGCGCCGGCCCCTCGGTGCTGTCCGCCCAACCGATCACGTTCATATTGTCGCTATGCGACAGGCCGACAACAACGCTTTCCTGTAATAGTCGAATATCACTGATCACGAATACTCTTGCACAATCAGTGATGGACATTTCCTCTGCAGGGTTATCCCCATTCGGGATTAGTTCCAGATCGACTTCGTCGGTATCATCGAAGTCATTTGGTTCGTTCCCATCAGGTGCCATTTTGAACTTTCCGAAACCCTGATAAATATTCCGCCCCGTGTGTCATAATGCATATGCGGCCATAAAGGGAGAGCGATGGTATTCTTGAATATACATGTAACGAAGTTCTGAAATGGGATAGGGGCATGGAATCAAAATATCCACGGCAGTGTCTATGATGGCTGTCAAGCCATCAATTTGACTCAATTTTTAACTGCTGCGCACAATTCATGAGAGGTAATCAGTTTCAGGGAGAATTTAACATTTTGCAAAAATGGGTGGTGAGTGCGGTGCCGCGCCAGGCTGTGCTGGAAGTAATTTATTAATCGACCGTTCTTTTACGGAAGTCGTAATTGATATTCCGGCGCATGAATGTCCCATCGCATGATGGGGTGGTTTGTCCCGCGCAATTCAATAAATAATCGAGATGATTGGGCGGATTTGTGCTGGCGGATTCTCGGAATGTCGTGATTTCCGGAAATGGGCCCGGGACGTATCTGGCCGCGCGCAATGGCCGGGCCGTGGGCCGGGCCGTGTTCCGGACAGCCCGGTTGCGGGGTCGTTCAGGCCGGGCGGCAGGCGGGGTTTCAGCGGCTCAGGGCTCAGCGGGTCAGGGCATTGAACAGGGCGTAGGCGCGCTGGCTCGGCGGCCATGCCGCCATGATCTCCTCGCGCCAGTGCCACGCGGCATATCCCGCCCCACCCAGCAGAGCCAGGCTTAGCACCCACGCCGCCGCCGCGGCTGCCAGCGGGGCGCCGGCCGAAGGGGGGGCGGGGGGCATTTCCAGCTCTTCCGGCAGGACGCTGAGGGGCACGGGCCGCACCTTTGCCGTCAGCCTTGGTTCTGGCCTGCTGACGGGCGAGGGGGGCGGAGCAGGGGGGGCGTCGGCCGGGGAGGAGGGGGGAGGCGCCGGTTCTGGCGGCGTGAACACTGTTGCGCAACGGGCACACCGGACCGGTCGCGGCGGGGTCCCCAGCAATGTGTCGGGGACATCATAGGTGGCATGGCAGGACGGACAGGCGAGATGCATGCAACGACACTCTCGGATCGGGCGGGATACTGGGAGAAGAACACCGGCCTTGCAACGGCTGGCGGTCGTGCGGAGCGACCTTCCGGCACGATGGGATTCGATGGCAGAACACCGGCATGGTGTCCCTCGATGAGGTTGGTCTGCAGTATGGCGGGGCGAGTGGCGGGCGCTCCGCCCCGGAGGTCCTGCGTGGACTGACCTTCACAATTCCTGAAGGCGGCTTCCGGTGGCTGCTCGGTCCCTCCGGGGCCGGCAAGTCCAGCCTGCTGCACCTGCTTCACCTCGCCATGCGGCCGAGTCGGGGTCGCCTGGTGGTGCTCGGTACCGATGTAGGCCTCGCCGGGCGGCGCCAGTTGCCGCGGCTGCGTCGGCGCATCGGCATGGTGTTCCAGGATTTCCGCCTGCTCGCCCATCTCTCGGCCTACGACAACGTGGCGCTGCCGCTGCGCATCGCCGGCCGGCCGGAAGGCCAGATCCGGGCCGATGTGCTCGAGATGCTGCGCTGGGTCGGGCTGGAGGGAAAGGCCGGCGTGTTCCCCTCCGAGCTGTCCGGCGGCGAGCAGCAACGCGTGGCGCTGGCCCGCGCCGTAGTGCCGCGCCCGGCCTTGCTGCTCGCCGACGAGCCCACCGGCAATCTCGACGAGGTCCAGGCCGAGCGTCTGATCGTGTTGCTCAAGCGGCTCAACCGGCTTGGCACGACCGTCGTCATCGCCACCCACAACGACGGGTTGGTGGCGCGGCATCCGGGACCGTCGTTGCGGCTGGAACGCGGGCGGTTGGTCGGCGATGGCTAGGACCCATCTGCGACCCGCGCATTTCGACGACCTCGGCCTGCGCCGCGCGCTGGGCGACCGCATGCTGCCCTTGCTGGTCGCCGCCATGGCCTTCCTGGCGGCGCTGGCCCTGGCCGGCGTGGTCGGCGCGCGGGCCCTGGCCGGACACTGGCAGGCCGGAGCGGGGTCGACGCTGACGGTACAGGTGCCCGATCCCGGAACGATGGAGGCCGGGCAGAGCCGCCGCGATCGCGCTTTGGCCGCGCTGCAGGCGATGCCCGGGATCGCCTCCGTGCGGGCCCTTTCCGAGGGGGAGCTTGCGGATCTGCTGCGGCCCTGGCTCGGCGACGCCGCCGAGGAGATCGCCCTGCCCTTGCCCGCCGTGATCGAGGTGCGCCTTGCGCCCGATGCGCCGGCCGAGGTCGCCGACATCGCGGCACGGCTCGCGACTGCCGTGCCGGGAACCCTCGCCGAGGGGCATGGCGAGTGGGTGCAGCGCCTGGCCGTGCTGGCGCACAGCCTGCAGGCCTGTGCCTGGCTGGCGCTGGGCGTGGTGGCGGCGGTGGCGGCGGCGGTGGTCGCGGTTGCCACCCGGGCCGGCCTCGCCGCCCGCCGCGAGGCGATCGAACTGGTGCATCGCCTCGGCGCCTCCGATGGCTATATCGCCGGGCGTTTCTCCCGCCGCATCACCCTGCTTGCGGCCTTCGGCGGGGTGGTGGGGGCGCTGGCGGCCTTGCCTGTGCTGCTGCTGCTGGCGCAGTTCGCGGCGCCCTTTGCTTTCGCGCGGGCCTCCCAGGCCGAACCGCTCGCCATCGGCCTGCTGGCGGCGTTGCCGGCGCCGCTATGGGCGGCCCTGCCTGCCTTGCCCTGCGCCGCCGCGGCGATCGGTGCGGTGACGGCCCAGGCCACCGTGCGCCGCTGGTTGCGGCGGCTGCCATGATCGTGACGCCCCTGCAACGCCGGTTGGGCGCGCCATGGCGAGCGGATCCGCGATGATGCCGGCAGGAGCCTTGCTTGCCTCCCGGCGCATGGCGCGCTGGGTGCGCGGGATCTGCCTGTTGCTGGGCGGGCTGGTCGCGCTCGCCGGGCTCTGGCTGGCCGGCTTCGCCTGGTTCGTTCAGGTCGCCTGGACCGCCACCGCCGCGCCACCGCCGCAGGCGGACGGCATCGTCGCGCTGACCGGCGGGTCCGAGCGGGTCGAGACGGCGCTGCGGCTGCTCGCCGGGGATCGTGCCCGGCTGCTGCTGATCTCGGGGGTTGGCGGGACCACCGACTTCGCGGCGCTGGCGCATCGTGCCGGGGTCGATCCGGGCCTGGGCGAGCGCGTGACCCTGGGACGCAACGCCGCCTCCACCCGCGGCAACGCGGTCGAGACCGCGGAATGGGCGCATGCCAACGCCATCCGCTCGGTCATCGTGGTCACCGCGGCCTATCACATGCCACGCGCGCTCGCCGAATTGTCGCGCGCCCTGCCGGAGGCCACGCTGCATCCTGTTCCCGTGGTCCCGCAGGCTCTGCGCCAGCAGGGGGCGGGGGCCCTGCGCCTGCTGGCGAGCGAATACACGAAATGGTTGGCGGCGGAGGTGGGGCTGTCGGCGCTGGCCTCCCGCAGCGATGCGCATCCGCCGGCACGCGAGGAGAAACACGGCGGATGATCCTGCTCCGGTCCCTGGTCTTCAATATCTGGTTCTATGGTCTCACCACGGTCATCTGCCTCTGGTACGGCCTGTTCGGTCGTGATCCGGGGCGGGCCCGTGACGCCGCGCGGCTCTGGGCGCGGCTGGTGCTGGGTGGCCTGCGCCGCATCTGCGGCATCGACTGGGAGGTCAGCGGACGCGAACATCTCGCCTCCGGCCCTGTTGTTATTGCGCCAATGCACCAATCCGCTTTCGACGCGATCGTCTGGGTGCTGCTGGTGCCGGAGTTCGTCTATGTCCTCAAGCGGGAGCTCACTCTTATCCCGCTGTTCGGGGCTCTGCTGCTGCGGGCGGGCATGATCCCGGTGGACCGGCGGGCCGGGGCGACCGCGCTGCGGGACGTGATGCGCCGGGCTGAACGGGCCACGGCGGCCGGGCAGCGGATTGTGATCTTCCCGGAAGGTACCCGCGTGGCCCCCGGGGTGCGGGCGAAACTGCAGCCTGGCGTCGCCGCCGTGGCGGCGCGCACCGGCCTGCCGGTCATCCCGGTGGTGACGGATTCCGGTCATTACTGGGGGCGCCGGGCCTTTCTCAAGCGGCCCGGCACGATCCGCCTCGCCATCATGCCGCCGTTGCCGGCCGGACTGCCACGCGAAGCGGTGATGACCAGACTGAGCGATGCCTATGCCACAGGCTATGCCGAGCTGCGCGGCGGAACACCTGTGGACAAGTTCGGGAACGGGGGAAAGCCTGTGGACAACTCTGTGGGTTTTGCCGGTTCATTCCGCATAAAGAACTGAAAAATGCACATTCAAAACGTTGAAAGTAATAGTGTTTTCGACCTGTGCACGACAGCGGCGCGGTGCGCCCGTACGTTGGGGATTATGGCGCCTGGATGCACCCGGAAGTGCAGAGTCCGCGTAGCTGCCCGGCCGCGGATGAAGTCCTAGGGGCCGGTCATGGCAGTCTCTCGCGGTCGTTCCGGCCTGCGTCGCGCCCTGGCCGGCGTTCTCGCTGTCGCCCTGGTCGCCGCGTTGGGCCACCTGGCATTGTGGCTCGTCGCGGTCATCCGGCTCGAGGCCGAATTCGTCGCCTGGCAGACACAATGCCGCGACGCCGGCTGGACCGTGACCTCGGACCTGCCGTCCTGGGGAGGCTGGCCGTTCGAGGCGGCCCTGGACGTGCCGCGGCTTTCCCTCGGCGGTGGCGCGGCCCAGATCCCCGGCGGCTTCACCTGGCAGGGCACGGGGGTGCGGCTCGCGGTGACGCCGATGCAGCCGCGTGTGCTGCAGATCCGGCTGGGCGGGCCGCAGCGCCTGCGCGTCGCCGCCCTGCCCGAGGTGGTGATCCAGGCCGATCGCCTGACGTTCATGCTGAAGCTGGACCGCTCCGGGCCGGCTGAACTCGCTGCGAGCGGGCTGCGGCTGCGCACCGACGCGGGCGAGACCATGGTCGGGACGCTGACGGGGCAGGGCATGGCGCAGCGTGCGACCGGGCCTGATGAGGCGGCGCTGGCGGTCTCGCTGGCGGCCGAGGCGGTCAGCCTGCCGGGGAACTGGGGGCTGGGGTCGCGGATCGCCACGGTGTCCGCCGATGCGACCCTGACTGGTCCGCTGCGCCCGGCGAGCACGGCTGCTGCCTATGCCGCCGCCTGGCGCGACGGTGGTGGCACGCTGCAGGTCAGTCGGTTCGCGCTCGGGTGGGGGCCGCTGGGCCTGAGCGCGGGGGCCACGTTCCGGTTGGATGCCCAGTTGCAGCCGGCCGGCAGCGGCACGGCGCGCATCGTCGGCTATGGCGAGACCCTGGATGCGCTCGCCGCCGCGCGTGTCGTGGCCCCGCGCGCGGCGACGGCGGCGAAGGCGGTGCTGGGATTGCTCGCGACGGCGCCTGAGGGCGGCGGTGCGCCCCGGATCGATGTGCCGTTCGAGCTGCAGGACCGCCTGTTCTCGGTGGCGCGGTTTCCGCTCGCCCGGGTTGTGGAATGGGTCTGGCAATAGGCCATCGGTTCTGGTAGGGTTTTCGCATGACCATTCGGACGGGGATCGCGCGAATTATTTGCCGGGTTGCCTGAGCAGCCCGGTCAAGACGCGCCTGCGATCCAATCGCCTGATATCTCCGTCCGGAGTATTCTCCCATGTCGTTCGAGCCTTGGGCCCTGGTGGGCCTGCATGCGTCTGTCCGCTTCACCGTGGTGGCGGAGGCGTCGCCGGGTTTGTTGCCCCGGCTGCTGGAGCCTTTCGCCAGGCGTGACCTGACCCCCGACAGCTTCGAATCGGTCCGCCAGGGCGCCGACCTGCGGGTCGAGATCTTCATGCATGCGATGCCCGCCGAGGTGGTGCATCTGGTCGAGGGCAATCTGCGCCAGGTGGTTGGCGTGCGTTCGCTGGTGCGTCGCCAGGAGATCACCGGCTCGGTCCGTCGCCGGGCTGCCTGATCGGGAAACGAACAAACGTAGGGCGGATCAGCGCAGCGCAATCCGCCATCGCATGCCGCCGCGAGGGAATCACCTTGCGTTGGCGGACTGCGTCCGCCCTACATCCTGTGCGCGACCGCCCCGCTCAGGCCTGCTTCAGTTCGATCAGGCTGCGGCGAATAATCCGTCCCCGCCGGATCTTATCTTCGATATAGGCGGCGTCGCCCCATCGCACCGCCCGGGCCATGGCCTGGGCGTCCTCGGTGAAGCGTGCCAGCATTTCCAGCAACGCCTCGCGGTTGTTGAGGAAGACGTCGCGCCACATCACCGGGTCGGAGGCGGCGATGCGGGTGAAATCGCGGAAGCCGGACGCGGCGAATTGCAGCACCTGTTGCCGGCTTTCCCCTTCCAGGTCGTCGGCGGTGCCGCAGATGGTGAAGGCGATCAGGTGCGGCAGGTGGCTCACGATCGCCAGGACCCGGTCGTGGTGTGCCGCTTCCATGGTCTCGACCATGGAGCCGCAGCGCCGCCACAGCTCCGCGACCTTCTCGACCGCCGCCTCGTCCGCGCCCGGTGGCGGTGTCAGCAGGCACCAGCGACCCTCGAACAGCGTGGCGAAGCCGGAATCGGGGCCGGAATATTCGGTGCCGGCCAGCGGGTGGGCCGGCACGAAGTGCACGCCTTCCGGCAGCAGTGGCCCGACGTCGCGCAACACGGACTGCTTGGTCGAGCCCACGTCGGTCACGATGCAGCCGGGCGCGAGGTGCGGCGCGATCGCCTGGGCCAGTTCCGCGTAGGCACCGACCGGCGCGCACAGGATCACGCAGTCCGCGCCTTCGACCGCGCGTGCCGGGTCGGCTTCGACCCGGTCGGCGATGCCGAGCTCGCGCACGCGCGCCAGCGTGGCCTCGCTGCGGGCGTTGGCCACGATCTCGGCGGCGATGTCGCCGGTCTGCCGGGCCCGCCGCGCGATCGAGCCGCCGATCAGCCCGAAGCCGAGCAGGGCGACGCGCCGGAACAGCGGTTGTTCAGCCATGCCGTTGGCCGGCCATGAAACTGCCCAGGGCATCGGCGACCAGCGCGCATTCCTCGCCGTTGCCGATGGTGATGCGCAGGCAGTGCGGCAGGTCGTAGGCGGCCATGCCGCGCACGATGATGCCCCGGCCGCGCAGGAAGGCATCGGCGGCCTCGGCCCGGGCGGGCGTGCCGAAATCGGCCAGGATGAAGTTGCCGTGGCTGGGCCACACCTTGATGCCCACGCTTTCCAGGAAGCTGGACAGCTTGGCGCGGAATTCGGTGTTGTGGGCGATCGCGCAGTCGATCCAGCCCTGTTCCTCCAGCGCGGCGATGGCCGCCGCCTGGGCGCCGAGATTGACGTTGAACACGCCGCGCACCCGGTTGAGCACGTCGGTCACGGAGGCGGGCGCATAGCACCAGCCCACCCGCAGGCCGCCGAGCGCGTACACCTTGCTGAAGGTCCGCAGCATCACGGTGTTCTCGCCGGCATCGACCAGCTTCACGCCGGGGTCGTAGCCGGGCTCGGTGACGTATTCGGCATAGGCGGCGTCGATGGCCAGCAGCACCTCGGGCGGCAGGCCCGCGCGCAGCCGTTCCATCTCCGACTGCGGCAGCAGGCTGCCGGTGGGGTTGTTCGGATTGGCCACGAACACGATGCGGGTGTCGGGGGTGACGGCGGCGAGGATGGCGTCGACGTCGGTGGTCAGGTTGCGTTCCGGGGCCTTCAGCACGCGGCTGCCGGCATAGGTGCCGGAGATCTGGTACATGCTGAAGCCGTGCATCGACATGATGATGTCGGTGCCGGGGCCGCCGTAGATGTGGCAGAGATGCTGGATCAGCTCGTCGGAGCCGGTGCCGCAGACGATGCGCTCCGGGTCCAGCCCGAAGCGCTTGCCGAGCGCCTCGCGCAACGCCACCGAGCCGCCGTCGGGGTAGCGGTGGATCTCGGCCGCGACGCGCCGGTAGGCTTCCTGCGCGGCGGGGGCGGGGCCGAAGGCGCCTTCGTTGGACGACAGCTTGATGATGCGGTTGACGCCCTGAACCTTGGACTGGCCGGCGACATAGGCGTCGATGGTCAGGATCTCGGGGCGTGGCCTAGGCGCGGTCATGCGGCATCTCCCTCCACGGGCACGGCGTAGGCCCCCAGTACCACCGGCGGGCGCTGCGCGTCGACAAGAGCGGCCAGGCGGGGATCGCCGTCGGTCACGAAGCCTTCGACGTCGACCAGGGCCAGGGTGGCCTCGCTGTGCGCGTCGCGCCGCAGGATGGCGTGTCCGGGCACCAGGCCGGCGGCCGACAGCCCCGCGGTGAAGCGGGCCCGGCTCAGCCCGGCCGGCAGTTCCAGGCCGATCAGGGAACGGTCATCCCCGCTGGGATCGGGCGGCACGGCGGCGAGCACCAGCGCCTGCGCGCGTGGGGTGCCCTCGGGTCGGGGGGACCAGAAGGGCAGGCGGGCCACCACATGGATGCGGGGTTCGCCCTGGTGCAGCAGCGTGGTCCACCAGGGCGAGGGTTCGCCATCGACCGGCAGCGGCAGCACCGCGACAGTGGCGGTGCCCGCGGCGATCTCGGCCAGCGCCAGCGCCGGGGTGCGGTGCACCCTGAGCGGCGTCAGGGCGCCGAAATGCTCGCGTGCGCATTGCGCATAGCTGCCGTCCGCGGTCACTTCGCAGGCAGCGATGCTGTAGGGCGCCTGCATGGCGGTGGTCGCCGCCAGCAACTCACGCCAGATGCGCACGACGGCGCGGCGCGGCAGGTCGCCCTCATGGCGGGCGAGCAGGCGGCGGATGATGGCGGCCTCGCGGCCCGGCCGCAGGGCGATCCGGCCCTTGCCGCCAAGGCTTCCCACCTGGGTCACCACCTGTGCACGCGCCATCAACAGGTCATGGATCGTGTCATCCAGCCGGTTGATTTCGGCACGCAGTTCGGACAGCGTGGCGACGGGGGAATCCTGGTCGGGGTCGGGGATCGGGTCGGTCCTGGACATCGTTGTTGCCGTTTGGGGGCGCCTGAAATAGCGGAACCCGGCCGGCCTGCATAGGCAGAGCTGCCCGCGTCGAGGTTGCAGCCGCCGCCGCACGCCCTTATGCGTTCTCCCGCCATGGACACTGCCCTGCCCCCCGTAAACCATCAGCACGTCGCCTTCGACGATGGCTTCGTGCTGGAGTGTGGCGTTGCTCTGAAGCGGTTGGTCGTTGCCTATCGAACCTATGGGCGGTTGAACGCGGACCGCAGCAACGCGGTGCTGGTCTGCCATGCGCTCACCGGCGATCAGTACGTTGCCGAAACCCATCCCGTCACCGGCAAGCCGGGCTGGTGGGAGATGGTGGTGGCACCGGGGGCGCCGATCGACACCGACCGGTATTTCGTCATCTGCGCCAACGTGCTCGGCGGCTGCATGGGCTCGACCGGGCCGCTCTCGCCGCGCGACGACCAGGAGGTTGCAACCCCCTGGGGCACCGATTTCCCGCCGGTGAGCATCGGCGACATGGTGCGGGCGCAGAAACGGCTGGTCGAGCATCTCGGCATCACCCGGCTGTTCGCCGTGGTGGGCGGCTCGATGGGCGGGATGCAGGTGCTGGAATGGGCGGCGACCTTCCCGGAGATGGTGTTCGCCGCGGTGCCGGTGGCCACCGCCGCCTACCACACCGCCCAGAACATCGCCTTCCACGAGGTGGGGCGGCAGGCGATCCTGGCCGACCCGGACTGGCAGGGCGGGCGCTATTGGGAAAGCGGGCGCATTCCCGCGCGCGGCCTCGCGGTGGCGCGCATGGCCGCTCACATCACCTATCTCTCGGAAGAAGCGCTCAGCCGCAAGTTCGGCCGCCGGCTGCGCCCCGGTCCCAACCTCGCCCATGGCGGCCTGACCATGTTCGGCGAGATGTTCGAAGTGGAAAGCTACCTGCAGTACCAGGGCAGCACCTTCGTGCAGCGTTTCGACGCCAACAGCTACCTGACCATTACCCGGGCGATGGACCAGTTCGACCTGATCGCCGAGCACGGGGGCGACCTCTCGCGCGCCTTCGCCGGCACGCGCACCCGCTTCTGCCTGGTCAGCTTCTCCAGCGACTGGCTGTTCCCCACCGCCCAGAGCCGGGCCATCGCCCGCGCCCTGAACCGCGCGGCGGCCAATGTCAGCTTCGTCGAGATCACCTCCGACAAGGGCCACGACGCCTTCCTGCTCGACGAGCCGGATTTCCATCGCACCCTCGCCGGGTTCCTGGGCGGCTGCGCCGAGCATGCGGGGCTGCCGGCATGAACGCGCTCGATGGCGTGCGCTACGTCGCCAAGAACATGCGGCTCGACCTGCGCCTGATCGCCGAGATGGTGGCACCCGGCTCGCGCGTGCTCGACATCGGCTGCGGCGACGGCACGCTGATCGATTACCTGTACCGCACCCGCGGCTGCGATGCCCGCGGCATCGAGATCGACATGGCCGAGGTGACGCGGGCGGTCGCGCATGGCCTGCCGGTGATGCACGGCGATGCCGACACCGACCTCACCCAGTATCCCGACGGGGCCTTCGACTATGTCGTGCTCTCGCGCACCCTGCAGGCGGTCGAGCGGCCGCGCGAGGTGCTGCGGCAGATGCTGCGCATCAGCGAGCGGGCGGTCGTCAGCTTCCCCAATTTCGGCCACTGGCAGGTGCGCTGGCAGTTGCTGTCGAAGGGGCGGATGCCGATGACCTCGGTCTGGGACCGGCCCTGGCACGAGACACCGAACATCCATCCCTGCACCATCCGGGATTTCTTCGCGCTCTGCGCCGAGGAGGGGGTGCGGGTGGAACGTTGGCTGGCGGTGGACGATGCCGGCCAGCGCTCGCCCTGGCGGCGCTTCCCGGGCCTCGCCAACCTGTTCGGCGAGCAGGCCCTGTTCCTGCTGAAGCGGGGCTGAGGCCGCCGATCCGGCGTCAGAACTGGCGCAGCAGCCGGTCGATGTAGTCCAGCTCGGGCTGTGGCCGCGTCTTCTCGGCGCCGCGGCGGCGCAGCTCTTCCTGGATGGCGTGCGAGCGCGCTTCCTCCATCTGGTCGGGCACCTTCACCCCGCCTTCGTCCGGGCTCTGGCCGAGCCCGTCCTCGCGCAGCGGACGGCCGAGCGGATCGCGCCGGTCGGCCTCGCGGCGGTCGCCGGGGCGATTGCCCCAGCGTCCGTCGCGGTTCCAGTTGCCATAGCGCCCGCCGCGGCCCTTGCCGTCCTGCTCGCCCTGGCCC
Source organism: Rhodovastum atsumiense (assembly GCF_937425535.1). Taxonomy (NCBI): domain Bacteria; kingdom Pseudomonadati; phylum Pseudomonadota; class Alphaproteobacteria; order Acetobacterales; family Acetobacteraceae; genus Rhodovastum; species Rhodovastum atsumiense. The sequence goes on along the minus strand of NZ_OW485601.1, from coordinate 2,031,521 downwards.
TCGCCGTCCTGCTCCCCGGCCATCTCGCCGTCGGCGTCCTCGCCCTCGTCGCCGGGCCCCCCCTGGCCGAATTGCTGGGCGAGCTGCTGGCTCATCGACCGCCCGCCCTTCTGCAGCGCCTCGATCGCCTTCTGGATCGCGGCCGCGGCGGTGGCGTCGTCGCCGGCCTCCAGCGCCCGCGCGGCGTCGCGCATGGCGATGTCCGCCTCGTTCAGCGCGTCCGGCACCTTGCCGGTCAGGTCGCCATGCTGCTGCATCAGTTCGCCGAGGACGTGCCGCAGCGCCGTCTGCGTGCGGCTGTCGCTGCGGTGTTGCGCCGAGGCGACCGGCGGCGGCGCGGGGGAGGCGGGCGGCATGGCGGGGCCTTGCGCCCAGGCTTCCTGCACACAGACGGGGCCGCCGCCGAGCAGCAGCGCCAGCGCCGCCCACCTGCCGGCGCGGCTCACGGGCGCCACCGCGGCGGCACGGGCGGGGCGTCGCCGCGCTCGTGCACGTGGTCCAGCAACGTTCCCAGGCGCTGCACGATGTCCTGCAGCGTGTTCATCTGCTGCTGGCCCTTCTGCCGTTTCTCCGCGCGCTCGCGCTCGCGTTCGGTCATGCGGCCCGGGCGGAAGTTCTTCATCTCCTCGAGCATCTTCTCGAGCTCCGCCAGTTTCTGCCGCGCCTCGTCCATGCGGCCCTCGCGGGCGGCATCGCGCATCTGCTCGGCCAGGCGCTGCATGTCGCGCGTGTCCAGCCGGTGCGCGTTGGGGTCGAACGCCTCGGAATCGGGGTTACGCCGGGCCTGTTCCGCCAACGCCTGCAGATTGCGCTGCAGGGCTTCCTCCACCGCCTGCATGCGACGGTCGATCTCGGCCGGATCGACCTTCTCGCCGCGCTGCTGCGCCTCCAGTGCTTCCCGCAACGCTTCCCGTGCCTGTTCCAGCGCCCGCGCCGTGCGGTCGGTGGCCCCTTCCTCCAGGTGCAGCGCCAGCGCCCACATCCGGTTCTGAGCCTCGTCCACCGCAGGCTGGCCACGGCCGCGGTCGAGCAGGGCGGTGATCGCGCGCAGGTTCAGGAAGGCCGGTTCATCGTCCTTCCAGATCTCGTCCATCGCGGCAATCAGGTCGAGCGCCTCAATGACCGGCGTGCGGTCTTCCGGGCGCAGCGTGAGCTGGCGGCGCAGCTCCATCAGCAGGCGCGCGGCCGGGTTGTCGAAGCGGCGCTCGGGCAGGGTGAACGCTTCCTCGGCGCTGCTGCCGGCCAGGCCGGACGCGTCGCGCGCCACCAGCCGGGCAATGACCGGCAGGCCGGCCCAGGGATGCGCCGTCAGGTCCTGCTGCCGGGCGCCTTTCGCCTGCTTCGGGGTGCCGCCCGGCAGCGGAACCGGCACCACCAAAGCGGGGGCCTGTGGCCGGTCACGCAGGTGCAATTCGGCCTGCAGCGCGACCACGCCATAGGCATGGCTGACCTGCCAGGGCAGCCGGGTCTGCGGCATCCGTCCGCCCGAGGGCGCGGCGCCCGGCGGTTCCGGCCAGCTCACCAGCGGGGCGGCGTTGGCCACCACCGTCAGGTCCCAGGCGGCCAGCTCGGTGCCGCCGCGCCGCACCGCCAGCCGCCCGCCGCCGGCGAGCTCGGCATCCGCCTGGAAGCTCGCCCCGTCCAGCGCCTGCATCGGCAGCGCCGTCCCGGCGAGCGAGAGTGCGGGCATGCCGCGTCCGCCTGTCACGCTGACGGTCAGGTGGGACCCGGCCGGCACCGTTGCGGCGCCACCTTCGGCCTTCAGGAAGACCGGTGCCTGCCGGGTATAGGCGGGTGGGGTGATCCAGGCCTGCAGCTCCGTCGCCGGCGCGGCGGGCGCGGGGGCCCAGGACGGCCAGAGCGCCCGCGCCAGCCGTGAAGGGGCCTCGTCGCCGGCTATGCCCAGGCTGGCGGCCAGCGCCACCACCAGGGCGCCGCGCAGCGCGCGCGGGTCGCGGGCGGCGAGGCCGGGATGCGGCAGGCCGACGCGCAGCCGGCCCAGTTGCGCCACCGTGCGGGCGACATGAGCGCGCCAGAGCGCGTCCGTTCCAGGCAGCGCCGGCTGGTCATGCAGCACCGTGAGCGGGCGGTGCCGCAGCCCGGACGCCTGTTCCAGCCGCCTGTCGGCATCGGCATCGTCCGGGCGGGAGATCCGGCGCAGCCCGCGCACCAGGGGAACGATGACCGCGACCACCGCCGCGGCCAGCAGCGCGGCATGCAGCCAGGGCGGCAGCAGCGGCAGCACGTCCAGCCAGGCCAGGCAGAGGAAAACCCCCGCCACCCCGAGCGGCGGCCACAGGGCCGGCCAGGTCCGCTCGAACAGCAGCACCGCCCGCGCCCAGGCGCGTTGCCGGTGCAACCGCTGCAGCAACACGGCCCGCCTGTCCTCGGTCTCCGCCGGTTCCCCCGTCATGCCGCCTCGTTGGTTCAGATGAACTCGGGAACGCGCTCCCCGGCCCACAGATCGGCATGGGCCTGCCGCTCGCGGATCACCGCCCAGCGGTCGCCATCCACCAGGGCAATGGGCGCCAGCGGGCGACCATTGTACGTGGAACTCATCACCGCACCATACGCGCCGGCATCCAGCAGCGCGACCCGGGCGCCCCGCTCCAGCCGGGGCAGCGCCCGCCCTCGCGCGAACGTGTCCGAGCTCTCGCAGACCGGGCCGACCACGTCCACCGGCGTGGTGGCGCCCACCGCAGTGCCGGCGGCGAGCGGCACGATGCCGTGCCAGGCATCGTACATCGCCGGGCGCATCAGCTCGTTCATGGCGGCATCCAGCACCACGAAGCGCTCCTGGCCCTTCACCAGCACGACGGTCGCCAGCAGCACGCCTGCCGGCCCGACCAGCCAGCGGCCCGGCTCGACCATCAGCTCCAGGTCCATGCCGCCGAACGCCGTCCGCATCGCCCCGGCCAGCGCCGCCGGCGAGCCGTCCGGTTCATCGCGATAGCCGATGCCGAGCCCGCCGCCGCAATCCATGCGCGACACCGCGAGCCCCTGGGCCCGCAGCGTCCGCACCATCTCGGCGGCGCGGGCGAAGGCGGCACGATAGGGCGCCGTCGACATGATCTGGCTGCCGATATGCAGCGCCAGCCCGACCGGCTCCACCCCCGGCAGCGCCGCGGCCCGCGCGTAGACGGCGGGCACGTCGTCATAGGGGATGCCGAACTTGGTCTCGGCCGTGCCGGTGGTGATCTTGGCGTGGGTGCCGGCATCCACGTCCGGATTGACCCGCAACGCCACCCGCGCGCGGCCCCCGAGCGCGCTGGCGATGGCCGAAATGACCTCCAGCTCCTCCGCGCTCTCGACATTCAGCTGGTGGATGCCCTCGGTGATCGCGAGCCGGATTTCCCGTTCCGTCTTGCCCACGCCGGAGAACACGATCGCACTGGCCGGAATGCCGGCCGCCCGCGCCCGGCGCAGCTCGCCCTCGCTGACCACGTCGGCGCCGGCACCCCCGGCCGCCATGATCCGCAGCACGGCGAGGTGGTCGTTCGCCTTGACAGCGTAGTGTACATCCGCCGGCAGCCCGGCCATGGCGGCTTTCAACTCCGCCAGCCGCGCCCGCATCGCCCCCGCCGAATAGACCCAGGCCGGGGTGCCGAGCACGTCGGCGATGCGCGCGAGCGGTACCTGCTCGAGTGTCAGACCGTCAAAGGCATGCATTGAAAGCTGCGGCCGCGCGGCAATCAACGCGGCGACAGAGGGCTCGTCATCGAGGACGGCGGAAGCGGGTGCGGCCATGCCGCCATGCTAGGGCGCGGCAGCCCGGTCTTCCAGTCTCCGCACCGTCGCGGCAGGGACTTCCCCAACGCACGGATCCGGTTCAGAAACACCGCGCCCCCGCACCGATGCGCCGCCATCCCGGGCCCGCGGCTGGCGCAAGACTGGAGTCGCAGACCCATGGAATTCTATGGCTACGAGATCCCCAAGACCGCGATCTTCGTCGTGGTGCTGGTGGTCCTGTTCTTCGCCGTCACCCGGCTGATGCCGTTGGCCTTCTCCAGCGCCGCCCGAATGCTCGGCGTCGCCGACCAGCCGCCGGGCATGGCCCCGCGCCGGTCCCGGCGTACGGCGGTGATCCCGACCGTCCTGCCGGCGAAAGCCCCCGCGGTCGCCTTCGGCCGCGCCGATGTGGTCGACGCCGGCGCCGACTGGCCCGCCATCCAGGAGCTGAACGCCGTGTTCGCCCGGCTGCAGGCCCGCCGCAAGCCCACGCTGCCGCGCGAGGGCGACCTGCTGAAATCCAAGGCCGCCTGGAAGCTCGCGGTGTTCGAACAGGCCATCCTGCACCGCATCCTGGCGCTGGTGTCCGGCACGACCGCGCTGTGGGATGCCCGCAACCCCCTCGGGGCCGCCCTGTGCGCCCGCAGCCTGCTCGAATCCGGGGCGATCGTGCTGGAGATCGAGCGCCAGATCCGCCGCCTGCTCGGCCGCGGCGACCTCGCCGGCATCGACGCCTGCCTCACCGAACGCGGCTTCGCCAGCAACCCCGACGGCTGGATCGAACAGGCGCGCAAGGCCCGCGGTCCCGACCTGCTGAAGATGATCGACGAGGCCGAGAAGGTCAGCCCCGGCGCACGCTTCTACTACGACCGGCTGTGCGAGATCGCCGCGCCGGAAGCGACCGGGCAACATGCCGTGTTCGGGTCGCTGGACAAGAACGGGACTTCGGCAACGTTTTCCGAGGACGAGAGCCTTGAGCCCTCGACCTTCCTGCTGATCCTCGGCGCCGCGAAGATCGTTGCCGCGGTCGAGACGGCGGTGACCGGGCTCGACGAGATCGCGCAGAAGACCGTGGAACTGGAGAAGGTCTGATCCGGGGCGCTGCCCCGGCCCCGCCAGGAGGCTTTGCCTCCTGGACCTCCACCAAGGGCCGAAGGCCCTTGGATCCCAAAGCTATCTTGACGGATAGGTGCGGGGATAGATGACCTGGTCGGGCGGGCCAGGGGGCTGCGGCCAGCCCTTGCGGCCGCAGCCCGCCAGCACCAGCAGCAGCGCCAGGGCCAGGAACAGCCTCATGCCAGGGCCGCCTGCCATTTCGCGGCCTGCTTCGCGACGTTCACCGGGGCCGTGCCGCCATAGACCGTGCGCGAGGCGACCGAAGCGTCCACCGTCAGCACCGAGAACACATCGGCGGTGATGCCCGGTTCCTCCGCCTGCATCTCGGCCAGTGAAAGACCGGACAGGTCCACCCCCTTGGCCTCGGCCGCCGCCACCAGCCGGCCGGTGACATGGTGCGCGGTGCGGAACGGCAGCTTCAGCACCCGCACCAGCCAGTCGGCGAGATCGGTGGCGGTGGCGAAGCCCGAGCCGGCGAAGTCACGCATCCGCGCCTTGTCCGGGGTCATGTCGCGCACCATCCCGGCCATGGCCGCCAGGCTCAGCGCCCAGGCGCCGGCGGCGTCGAACACCGGCTCCTTGTCCTCCTGCGTGTCCTTGGCATAGGCCAGCGGCAGCCCCTTCATCACCGTCAGCAGCCCGACCAGCGCCCCGGTGACGCGGCCGGTCTTGGCCCGCACCAGCTCGGCGGCATCCGGGTTGCGCTTCTGCGGCATGATCGAGCTGCCGGTGGTGTAGGCATCCGACAGCCGGATGAAGCGGTAGGGGGCGCTGCACCAGATCACCACTTCCTCGGCCAGACGGGACAGGTGCATCGCCGAGATCGCCGCGGTGGCGAGGAACTCCAGCGCGAAATCCCGGTCCGACACCGCATCGAGGGAATTGGCGGCCGGCCGGTCGAAGCCCAGCGCCGCCGCGGTGGCCTCGCGGTCCAGCGGGAACGACGTGCCGGCCAGCGCCGCCACGCCCAGCGGGCATTCGTTCAGCCGCTTGCGGCAATCGGCCAGCCGCCCGCGGTCGCGCGCCAGCATCTCGACATAGGCGAGCAGGTGGTGCCCGAAGGTCACCGGCTGGGCCGTCTGCAGATGAGTGAAGCCGGGCATCGGGTCGGCGGCATGGGCGGCGGCCCGGTCGGCGAGCGCGCGCATCAGGTCCACGACCTGCGCATCCAGCCCGTCGATCGCGTCGCGCACCCACAGGCGGAAATCGGTCGCCACCTGGTCGTTGCGGCTGCGCCCGGTATGCAGGCGCTTGCCGGCCTCGCCGATCCGCTCGGTCAGCCGCGCCTCGATGTTCATGTGGATGTCTTCGAGCGCCTCGGTGAAGGGGAAGCGCCCCGCCTCGATCTCGGCGGCGATCGTGGTCAGGCCCTCGGCGATCGCCCTCTCGTCCTCGGCGGAGATGATCCCTACCTTGGCGAGCATGGCGGCATGGGCGAGCGAGCCGCGGATGTCCTGGCGCCACAGTTTCTGGTCGAAGGCGATGGAGGCGTTGATCTCCTGCATCACCGCCGACGGACCCGCGGCGAACCGCCCGCCCCATTGCTGGTTGGTTTCGAGGCGGCTGGAAGCAGAGCGGAGGTCGGGCGTGTCGGTCACGGAGAGGCATCCATGCGGTATGACGTGAAGCGCCGGGGGCTGCTGGTCGCGGGTGCGGTCCTGGCGGGGGGGACCCTAGCGGCAGCGTGGCAGGCAGGCAAACCCGGAACCGGGCCGGTGGTGCACACCCCGTCCGCCGATCCCCCGCCGCCGCAGCCCGCCCTGGAGGGGCTCGCGGCCCTGACGCGCACCGATCCGCCGCTTCCCTTGCCCCCGGCGAAGCTGGTGGACGAAGCAGGGGTGGCGCACGGCCTGGACAGTTTCGCCGGCAAGGGGGTGGTGCTGAACCTCTGGGCCACCTGGTGCGTGCCCTGCGTCGCCGAGATGCCCTCGCTCGCCGCCCTGGCGCGGCGTGTGGCGGGGGAAGGGATCCTGGTGGTGGCCGCTTCCTCGGATCGCGGCGGGGCGGAGGCGGTCACGCGCTTCTTCGCCCGTCACCGGATCGAAGGGCTGCCGGTCTGGCTCGACCCGAAGGGGGAGGCCGGACGCGCCTGGGGCACGCGCGGCATTCCCACCACCATCATCCTCGACCGCGCCGGCCGCGAGCGCGCCCGGTTGGAAGGCTCGGCCGACTGGGCGAGCGATGCGGCGGTGGCGGAGATCCGGCGGCTGACCGGCTGAGGCCGGCGGTCAGGGCCAGGTGATCCCGCCCCCTGCCACCGTGGGCGCCAGGCTCTGCGTGATGCTCGGCACCACCATGGTGCCGCGGCCGATGACGACCCCCGCTGCGCCGCCGGCCTGCTCCTGGGCAGGGGTGGGGGGCGGCGGGGCGGCCATGACGGTGTCGGCCGGGGGTGGGATGCAGATGTCGCGCAATGTCGCCTCGATCAGCGGCAGGAAGCGCAGGGCGAACCGGTCTTCTTCCGCATTGGTGATTTCATCACGATTTAGGAAATAACTGTCATCGTAGCGGTCGGCCAGGTCCGTGCCGCTGAAGCGCCTTTGCTTGGCGCGAAACTCCTGGAGGGATTTCAGCAGATAGTGGTGCAGGCGCAGCGGCCCGGTCGTGACGATCCGCCGGGCCTTGCCCGGATGCGGGGTTCCTGGCTCGTAGGGCGTGCCGTCGGGGAACACGCAATGCCCGGTGTTGAGCTCGACGCTGTGCACGGTGCGGAACGGCAGCAGGCATTCGGGGCGTGCGATCGACTTGACGAAGCAATGTTCCGGCGAGTCCAGGCTGGCCCGGCGGGTGAACCGGCCCAGGACGGGCGCGGGCTGGTACTTGTCGTGCCAGGATGATCCGAAGCAGCGCTGGTTCACCGCGATCGCACCGACCGAATGATCATAGCCGGCCAGTGCCTCCGGCAGGCTCATCCCCTCCGCGGGCAGCAGGAATTCGTCGAGGTCGATGAAGGCGACGAAATCCGCGCGGCCGATGTACCAGGCGGCGGCATCGTCGAACGCCGCCCGCTGGACCGTGTCGTGGCCGGCGCCCGGCTGTGTCCAGGGAACCCGGACCAGCCGGAAATGCTGCGACAGGCGCGAGGCAAGCTCGGCGGTGTCGTCGTCGCTGCCGTTGTCATAGAGGCGGATCTCCCTGACCCCGAGGGCGAAATGGCAGGCAGCCCACTCCGCGAGCGCGCGTCCCTCGTTGCGGGCCATGGCGCAGATTGAAATCGAGGCCGTCACGATGCCTCATTCCCTTCCGGCGACAGTGCCACCGTCGCCACCGCGGCCGACAACCGGTCGCAGTCGATCGCGAACGAGGCGTCCTCTGGGGTGACCCTGGCGAGATAGAGATGCCAGCGATGGGCGAACAGGCAGCACATGGCCCGCGTCGCGCCATCGACGCAGGCATCGGGCTGGATTTCCAGGACCAGCGTGCCGGGTTGGCAGAAACCGAGACCGGCCATCGCCGGGCCGGACTCGCCGACCACCACCCGGGCCTCGCCCATCAGGCGGACCTGCTCGCGCAAGGTCAGCGAGGCCGGCCGGATGATGTCGAAGCCGATGGCCGCGAGCCGGGCCTCCACCTCTGCGCGGTTGCGCAGGGGGCAATGCGTATCCGTCCCGGCGCGGGAGAGAAACACCTTGCGCGTGGGCCGGCAACCCGATCCGCCGAACCGGAAGCGCAGGACATCGAAGATTGGGCGGACGAAGCCGGTGGGATAGGCCGCGTGCAGCGCCAGCATCGTCGTGGTCAGCACCTTCGCGAACACGACCGGGCCGGAAACCGGCCGGTAGCGGTCCAGCAGGTTCAGCGCCGCGAGAATGTCCTCCTGCCACGGCGCCAGGGCGGGCCCGACGATGGTCAGGTCGATATCGGGGAAAACCTGCCGGTGCAGCAGGATTCCCGGCAGTCCGTCGCACAGGAAATGGCGGTAGTCGTTGAACCCGCCGCCGCAGACCGGGGCGGCGATGGCGTCGATCCGCTCCGCCCTGCGGATGAAATCGTTGTCGAGGATCAGCCCCCCGCCTGCATCCAGGTGGTATTGCGGATCGAACCGGGCCAGTTCGGCTGGATCCGGCAGGTTTTCGATGGCCGGGACGAACACGCGTCGATGCCGGTCGAGCAGTGACATCGAACTGACGACGAAGCTGCAGTCGTTCAGGACAACCGAGGCGATGTCGCGCATCCGGCCAGGGCCGAGCGGGCTGCCGGTCATGGCCGGGGACTCGCCATCGCCGAACAGGGCCTCGCCCGGCGCCAGTCCCGCCGGCGTCATCGAAATTATATTGTTGTCAGAATGAAACAGACACAGGTCATCCGAGACCTCGGTGGCCAGGCCATGCCGGAATTCCTCGATCGTCCGGGTTCGCCGCAGGTCGTTCAGGCGGCAGGGAGTTACCGGGGGCACGTGCTGCCGTCAGCCATGTTGTTGCGAAAGCCGGCATTCCGATCCCGACGGAGGCATGCGCCCCGCCGGGTGAACCGGAACACCGGCTCCAGGGTCAGCGCGTCGGCCGCGGCGGTGTCTGGGTGTAGTCGTAGAACCCGCGCCCGGTCTTGCGCCCGAGCCAGCCGGCCTCGACGTATTTCACCAGCAGCGGGCAGGGCCGGTACTTGCTGTCGGCCAATCCGTCATGCAGCACCTGCATGATCGACAGGCAGGTATCCAGCCCGATGAAGTCGGCCAGTTCCAGCGGCCCCATCGGATGGTTGGCGCCGAGCTTCATGGCGCTGTCGATCGAGTTCACATGACCCACGCCCTCGTACAGGGCATAGACCGCCTCGTTGATCATCGGCACCAGGATGCGGTTGACGATGAAGGCGGGGAAATCCTCGGCCACCGCCGTGGTCTTGCCCAGGCGCTGCGCCAGGGTCATCACCGCCTGGAAGGTCGGCTCGTCGGTGGCGATGCCGCGGATGATCTCCACCAGCTTCATGACCGGCACCGGGTTCATGAAGTGCATGCCAATGAATTTCTCGGGCCGGTCGGTCACCGCCGCCAGCCGCGTGATCGAGATCGACGACGTGTTGGAGGCGATCAGGGCCGAGGGCTTCAGATGCGGCACGAGTTGGCCGAAGATGATCTTCTTGACCTCTTCGCGTTCGGTCGCCGCCTCGATGACGATGTCGCAGTCACCGAACGCGGCGTAGTCGGAGGAGGTCGAAATGCGCGCGAGCGCGGCCGCCTTGTCCTCGGCGCTGAGCAGGCCCTTGGACACCTGTCGGTCGAGATTGCGGTTGATCGTGGCGACGGCTTTCTCCATCGCTTCGGGCTTCGCATCCAGCATCACCGCCGGCAGCCCCGCGACGGCGCAGACATGGGCGATGCCGTTGCCCATCTGGCCGGCACCGATCACGCCGACGCGGGCGATCACGGGGGGCTCGAGCAGCGCGTCGGCTGCAACAGGCGCGGCTTTCACTTCGATATTCATCAGGAGTGCTCCAGCTCTGCCGCTAGTTCGGGCAGCGCAGTGAAGAGGTCAGCCACCAGGCCGTAGTCCGCCACCTGGAAAATGGGCGCTTCCTCGTCCTTGTTGATTGCCACGATGACCTTGCTGTCTTTCATCCCGGCAAGGTGCTGGATGGCGCCGGAGATACCCACGGCGACATACAGATCCGGAGCAACGATCTTACCGGTCTGGCCGACCTGATAGTCATTCGGCACGAACCCGGCATCCACAGCGGCGCGCGAGGCGCCGACAGCGGCCCCCAATTTATCAGCTATTTTGTCGAGAAGGTGAAAATTCTCGCCGCTGCCCATGCCGCGCCCGCCCGAAACCACCACGCGCGCGGCGGTCAGTTCCGGCCGCTCGCTCTTGGACAGCTCGGCCGAAACGAAGCGGGAAATGCCGGGCACCGCCACGGGGGCGACGTCCTCGACCGGGGCGTTGCCGCCTTCGGCGGGCACCGGGTCGAAGCTGGCGGCCCGCACGGTCAGCACCTTCTTCGCATCGGCGCTGCGCACCGTTGCCAGAGCATTGCCGGCATAGATCGGCCGCACGAAGGTGTCCGGCCCTTCAATGGCGGCGACGTCGCTGATCGGCTGCGCGTCGAGCAGGGCCGCCACGCGCGGGATGACGTTCTTGCCCAGGGCGGTGGAGGCCGCCACCACATGTTCGTACGCGGGGGCCAGCGAAACCAGCAGGGCCGCCACCGGCTCGGCCAGCATGTTCTCGTAGATCGGTGCCTCGGCCACCAGCACGCGGGCCACGCCCGGCAGCTTCGCGGCCGCAGCGGCGGCGCCGTGCGCGCCATGGCCCGCCACCAGCACGTGCACCTCGCCCAGGAGTTGCGCCGCCGCCACCGCGGACCGGGCCGGCTGCTTGATGCCGTGGCCGTCGTGATCGAGAAGAACCAGGGCCGTCATCTCAGATCACCTTCGCTTCGTTGCGCAGCTTCTCGACCAGCTCGGCCACCGAGCCCACCTTCTTTCCTGCCTGCCGCTTTGGCGGCTCGGCAACCTTCAGCACGGTCAGGCGCGGCGTCGGATCGACGCCGAGATCGGCCGGCTTCACCGTTTCGATCGGTTTCTTGCGCGCCTTCATGATATTGGGAAGGCTGGCATAACGTGGTTCATTCAGGCGCAGATCTGTCGTTACCACAGCGGGCAGGTCTAAATCGACAGTTTCCAACCCGCCGTCCACTTCGCGCGTTACTGTGACATTCCCGCCACTGACGACGATCTTGCTGGCGAATGTTCCTTGCGGCCAGCCCAGAAGGGCCGCCAGCATTTGCCCGGTTGCATTCATGTCATCATCGATCGCCTGCTTGCCCAGCAGCACCAGGCCCGGCTGTTCGCGATCCACCAGCGCCTTCAGCAGCTTGGCCACCGCCAGCGGCTGCAGGTCGACATCGGTCTCCACCAGGATGCCGCGGTCGGCCCCCATCGCCAGCGCGGTGCGGATGGTTTCGGAGCAGGCGGCGATGCCGAGGGAAACCGCCACGATCTCGGTGGCGACGCCTTTTTCCTTCAGCCGCACCGCTTCCTCGACGGCGATCTCGTCGAAGGGATTCATGGACATCTTGACGCCGGAGGTCTCGACGCCGGTGCCGTCCGACCTGACGCGAACCTTGACGTTGTAATCGACGACCCGCTTCACGGGGACGAGAATTTTCATTGACTGAGCCGCTTCCTGAACTTGCCGGACGTTGCCGGGTCGGATCTCGGCGGCGGCTCTTTGGGTCAGGACTGTTCCCGCGACAGCCCCCGCCTGTTCGCACCTGCAATATGAAAACCTTAGGGGGGCGCCGGCCTTGCTGTCAAACGCCGGTACGCAACAAAAAATACGCCCCCGCCGCGGATTACCGGGCCGGCTCAGCGCCCGAGCAGACTCAGCAGCAGCGCGAACAGCGCCAGGGCCGCGAATTGCAGGATCACGCGCCAGCGCATCAGGCGATTGGACCGGGCCGGATCGCCGCCCCCGCGCACCAGGCCGACCATGCCGGCAACCAGCACGCCGAGCACCCCGGCCATGGCCATAACCAGCAGAATGATAAGAAGAGTATTCATCGACACCTCGTGGGCGCTTGTTTCCGACGCGGCAAATGCGTCCCCACCAATGACGTGGTGAGCGATCGGAAAGATTGACATCCTGCGCCCTGGCATGGTCCGCCTCCCGCCATGATGCGCATGATCCTCGCTCTGTTACTGCTCGCGTCGGCGCTGGCCCCGGGAGCGGCCCTGGCCCAGGCTCCCGCGCCGGTGCAGCGCCAGCAACCTGCCCTTTCGCGCGCCCAGGCGGAATCCGCGCTGGAGGTGCTGCGCGACGATGGTCGCCGCGCCCAGTTTATCAATGTTCTCGAGGCGATCGCGCGTGCGGCCCCGCCTGCCGCGCCCGCGTCCGCCCCGGCCTCGCCCGCCCCCGCCCAGGCGGCCGCGGGGGATCCCGCGTCGCCACCCCCGGACCTGGTCGTGCTGGAGGAGACGGCCGCGCCGCCCCCGGAAGCCGCGGCCCCGGGCAAGCCGCCGCCCGCCGCCCCGGCCGCTCCCGCCGCCCCGGCCGAGGCGCCCGCCCTCGCCATTCCACTCGCCCCCGACAGCGTTGCGGCCCAATTGCTGACGGATGCCTCCGAGCATCTGTCCCAGATCATCGACGACGTCGCCACCAGCGCCCAGGCCGCCGGCGATATTGCCGTGATCGGCGACTGGGTGGCCCGGCTGGCGACCGATGCCCAGCGCCAGCGCCAGTTGCTTGCCGTGGGCTGGCGCCTGCTGCTGGTACTGTCGATCAGCCTCGGCGCCGAGTACCTGATTGCCCGGGCGCTGCGCCGGCCGGCCCGGGCCCTCGCCAACCGTGCCCCCTCACTCTCCGGGCTCTCCGGGGCAGGGGCGGGCGCCGAGGAGGACAGTGACGGCGCCGAGCCCCCGGTCACGTCGTCGCGCCGTGCTCCCGTCCTGCTGTTGCTGCGTCGCCTGCCCTATGCGTTCGGCCGTCTCGTGCTGGAGCTGGTGCCGCTGCTGGTCGTGCTGATCACGCTGGTGCTGCTGGAAACCGCGGGCACGCTGCGGGCCGGCTCGACCCTGATCGACAGCAACACCACCCGCCGGGTGCTGCTCATGGTGCTGCAGAGCTACATCGTCTGCCGTGTCACCGTGGCCCTGGTGCGGTTCCTGGTCGCCCCCGGCACGCCGCGGCTGCGCCTGCTGCCGGTGCCGGAGGACAGCGCCGGCTACACCGTGCGCTGGACCCGCCGCCTCGCCGGCGTCGCGGTGTTCGGCTACGCCTTCGCCGAGATCGGCCTGCTCTTCGGCATGTATCGCAACGCCTACGATGGCATGATGAAGCTGCTGTCACTGGCCGTGCTGGTCTGCCTGGTGATCATCGTGCTGCAATGCCGTGGCACGGTCGCCGCGCGGCTGCGCGCCGCTCCGGGCGGCGCCCTGGCCGGGCTGCGCAACCGCCTCGCCTCGATCTGGCACGTGGCGGCGATCTCCTATTTCCTGGCGCTCTGGCTGGTCTGGGCCTTCGAGGTGCCGAACGGCTTCACCCGCCTGCTGCGGGTGGTCGCTTCCGCCGTCGTGATCGCCCTGCTGGTGCGCCTGCTGGTCGCCGTCACCCATGGGGCGCTCGAGCGCGCGGTGACGGTTTCGCCGACGACCACGGTCCGCCATCCCCTGCTGGAGCCGCGGCTGCGCAGCTACCTGCCGGTGGCGCGGGCGGTCACCACCTTGCTGATCACCCTGCTCGGCGGCGTCGGGCTGTTCCAGGCCTGGGGCTTCGACGCCATCGGCTGGTTCTCCTCGCGGTCGCTCGGCGGGCGGCTGCTTGGCTCGATCGGGACCATCTTCACCACGCTGGTGGTGGCGCTGGTCGTGTGGGAAGCGGTCAACATCGGCATCCAGCGCCATCTCGCCCGGCTGGCGCGGGAGGCGCAGGCGGCCCGCTCGGCGCGGCTGCGCACGCTGCTGCCGATGCTGCGCACCACCCTGCTGGTCGGCATCTGCGTCGTGTCGGGCCTGATGATCCTGAGCGAGATCGGCGTGAACATCGCCCCGCTGCTGGCCGGTGCCGGCGTGGTCGGCCTGGCCATCGGCTTCGGCTCGCAGAAGCTGGTGCAGGACATCATCACCGGCCTGTTCCTGCTGCTCGAGAACGCCATGCAGGTCGGCGACGTGGTCAGTCTGGCCGGCATGAACGGCACGGTCGAGGCGCTGTCGGTGCGGGCGATCAGGCTGCGGGCGCTTGACGGCTCGGTGCACATCATCCCGTTCAGTGCCGTCACCACGGTCACCAACATGACCCGCGACTTCGGCTATGCGGTGGTGGACGTGAACGTGGGCCTCAACGAGGACCTGGACCAAGTGGCCGATCTGGTGCGTCAGGTCGCCAAGGAAATGCGCGAGGAGCCGCGCTGGGAGAGTGCCATCCGCGACGATCTCGACGTGCTGGGCATCGAGAAATTCATCGATACTGCGTGCGTGTTGCGCACGCGCATCAAGACCGTGCCGGGCCAGCGCTGGGCGGTCGGGCGGGAGCTCAACCGGCGCATCAAAATCCGTTTCGACGAGCTTGCGGTGGAGAGCCCCTGGACGAGCTACCGGGTCCTCAGCGGCGCCCCCCAGCCGCAGTCACGGGTCAGGCTGGCGGAGGACCTGACCGGAAACGGATAGTCTTCCTGCCGCGCAGCGCTTATGGGATCCAAGGGCCTTGTGGCCCTTGGTCGGTCCAGGGCGAAGCCCTGGCCTTTACCGATCGCAAACGCAATTGCGCTCTGATGTCCTGGGTTTGTCGTCGTTGGGCGATGCCGGGAATGGGAGTTGCGCGTGCGCTGGTGGAAGACGGTCTGTCTTGGTGTTCTCCTCGCCCTCGGCGGTGGCTGTGCCCCGCGGGTCGCGGGTGGCACGGCGGCGCCGAGTACGCTTGGCGGGACATGGATGTTCGGCATCGAGCGCATGCGCGACGATCCGTTGCCACTGCTGCCGTCCACCAACCGTTTCCTGGCCACGCTTGCGGCCATGCCGCGAGTGCAGGTGGTCTATCTCGACGCCGACCACAATGCCCGGCTGTTCGATGCTTATACGGGCAACAAGCTGCGGGTGCTGTCCTGGCTGCGCGGCGAGGGCCATTGCATGGAGATCACCTACACGATCAGCCAGGCCGGCCAGCAAGGCGGCGCTTTCGGCCTGGTCATTCCCGCCCTTCCCGCGGGACAGGAGCCCGACCCGGTCTGTGTCGACCGGGCGGCGTCCCTGTTCTACCAGGCCCTGGCGCGCCAGGGCCTGTGAGCGCCGGATCGGTCAGGGCCGCGCCAGCGACAGCACGATCTCGACCGCGATCAGCACCAGGATGGCGGTTTCCAGCAACTCGGCGCGGCTGCCCGCGGCCTCGCTGTGCAGCGCCGTGTAGGTCTCGCGGATGATGGCGAGCTTGCGATCCACCGCGGTGCTGACATTGGGAACCCGGAACAGCTCGATCGCCGCCGCGTAGACGCGGGCGAGATAGACGTCCTCGGTCACCTGCAACGCGTTGTCCACGCGTTCAGCCAGTTCGGTGACTTCCGCCACCAGGGCATAGAGCCGCCGGGCGAGCCGGGCATAACGGCGGGCGGCGAGCAGGTCGGCCCGGCCCCTGGCCGCTTCCACCAGGTCGTGCATGCGCGGCATCTCCGCGTCCAGCATCTCGTCATAGGTGCGCATTTCCAGAAGCTGGGCGTTGGCGATTTCCAGCACGTCGGCGACATCGGTCTCGTGCCGTGGCTCGTAGATGAAGGCGCGGTCCCAGGTGATCACGACGAAGTCGTCGGGATGGTACGAAAAGCGATGCCGCAGCAGATCGCGTCGCGCGCCTTCCGAGAGCGGCCGCTGCTCGCCCGAGAGCAGCGGCACCAGGTCCACGCGTTCCTGCAGCGCCTCGGCCGTCACCGCCTCGTCGAAGGATTCGGCCAGGGCGATCAGGTAGTCTTCCTGCAAGGGGGCGATGGTGGGGCGGTCGAGCGCCCCGCCGATCAGCTCCTGCATCTGGCTCAGCAGCCGCTCCCAGACCGGGCTGTTCGCCTCGGGCCCCACCGCGTCATGGGTGGCATTGACCAGCCGGGTGAAGTCGCTCCAGGGCAGGTCCTGCACCGGCAGCCGCAGCGCGAAGGCGACGATGCCGAAATTGTACAGGCGCAGGCCCGCCATGGCCTGCACCGATGTGCCATCCACCTCCAGGGTGAGCGGACCGAACTCCAGCGCCAGCGGCGGCACGCCGAAGGAGACCGCCTTGGCGGGCGTGCCGACCAGCCGGCTGCGCGCGCTCGGGCCCTGGGCCCGTTGCGCCCACAATTCCTCGGCGCGGCGGAGGTTGATTTCATAGGCGACGTCGAACAGGCGCAGCACGACCACCTGCCCGGACTGCACCTTCAGTTCATTGCGCGACATGATGTCCCCACTGCTGGAGTCCGGCCGCGACCGGGGGCGGCAGCATGGCATCGCCCCGCCGGCACAATTGCACGTTTGCACGCTTGCACGCCAGATGCTGCGCGACCTATGCTGACCTGTCGGTGGGTGGGGTCAGTCCACCCGTCCGGAATCGAAAGGATCGTGCTCGTCATGGGCCGTTTCCGTGCACTCCGCCGGGCGGCCGGGTGATGGCGAGACGCCAGACAACAGGAAACAGACAGATGCCGCGCTCCGATGATGAATCCGTGACCCCGAAGCGATCCGCAAGCCGGCGCACCGAGAGCGCCACGCCGGCGCCGGACGCCGTCGAGGCCGCGCCAGCGGAGCCGTCCGCCAGGAAGGGCAAGCACCACAAGCATGAGGGCAAGGTCGCCAGCCCCCCGTCCAAGGAGCGGACCGAGCCGCTGAATTTCCGCGTCGCGCCCGATTTCCGGCGTGCCTTCAAGCGGGCCGCGGCGGTGCAGGACTGCAAGAAGGTTGAGTTGCTCGAACGGATCTTCGCCGAATGGAGCGAGCGCAATCCGGCCTGAGCGGACGGGCAGCCGACCTGCCGGGGTGATGTGGCGGGTCGGGCGGCAAGGGTGGCAGGCAAGCATGTCATATGAATTCCTGACTTCGGGCGGCGCGGTCCGCCTCGTCAGTGTCGAGCGTCACTGGCTTCTGGAGTTTTCGGGACGCCGCCGCGGCGCCTGGCGCACCGCCGATGACGCGGCGGCGGCCGTGGCCCATCACAAATCGGGCCTGCGCCAATGGGATCGGCAGTCCGACGAGGTGTCGGAGGATCTGCTGGACTGGCGGCCGCTGGCTGAATCGCTCTGAGGCTCCCCCGCAAGGACCGGTGCGGCGGAACACGATCAGCCGCCGCGCAGGCTTGCGGAGACCGGTGCCCGCCAGGCGGCGAGGGCCGGGGCAAGCGAGAGCAGGCTGCCGGCGCCGATGAGCAGCAGGGTCAGTGACAGTTCCGGCCAGCCGGGGGCCACGCTCAGGTGCAGGCCGGTCTGCGCGGCGATCACCTCGGACAGGGCGTAGGATGCCGCCCAGCCGGTCAGCAGTCCGGCCACGCAGCCGGCAGTGAGCAGGCTGGCGGCGCCGAGCCAGGTGACCAGCAGCACATAGCCGCGCGGGGCCCCGAGCGCCCGCAGCACGGCGTAGCGGCGGCGGCGCAGGCTGACCAGGGTGACGCTCAGCAACAGCACCGCGGCGAACACCAGCAGGTTGTTCAGCGCCGAGGCCAGCACCAGCGCGTCCCGCACATCGCCGACGGTGCGATACAGCGACACCAGCACCTCGGCCGGGAACAGTGCCATGGTGCCGCCCTGGCGGTACTGGGCGCGCAGGGCGTAGGCATCGGCGACGCCCCGAGGCTTCACCACAAGCGCCGGCACGCCAGGCACGTGCCCGGCCTCGAAGGGCGGACCGAGCGGCGCCGGATCGGCTTCATGGCCGTTGCCCAGGCCATGCGTTTCCCACACGCTTTCGACCGGCACCAGGATGGCGCGGTCCCAGGGGCTGCCGAGGCGCGGCAGGCGGCCGACCACCTCGTATTGCACCCCTTCGTGGCGATGCGCGTGCTCCTCCTCGGTTTCCTCGCCCGGATGGGCGTGGCCGGCGGTGCCGTGCGACGGCGTCACCCGCTCGCCGAGTCGCAGGCGCACATCGGCGCCGATGATGGCCTCGTCCTCGGCCGCGAACAGGTGGCCCTCGGTGGGGGTGAGCCGGCCCCAGCGGGCGGCGAAGTCGCGCGTGGTGCCGACCACCGGCCAGCCGCGCACGATGTCGCCGAAGGCGATCGGGGCGACCCCGGCCACCCGCGGATCGGCGGCGAGCCGGTTCAGCAGGGCGCCCTCGACCAGCGGCAATGCCTCGGGCTGCAGGAACACGCTGGTGAGCACCAACTGCGTCTGACTGCCGGGCGCGCCGACCAGCAGCGGGAAATCGTCGGCGGCCCGCGCGGTGCCCTGGCGGATCGCCCGTTCCTGCGCGCCGACGGCGATGCCGATGGCGACGGCCAGCGCCACCAGCACCACCACGGCGATGGCGCTGCCGCGCATCGCGCGCAGGTCGGCGCGGACCATGGGGAAGGGGTTCATGCCAACCGGCCCTTGTCGATGCGGTGCACCACGTCCATGCGGCCAAGCAGCGCGGCGTCGTGCGAGACCGCGAGCAGCGTCGCGCCGACCGCGCGGGCGCTGGCCACCAGCAGGTCCGCGACCGCGGCGCCGGTGACGGCATCGAGGCTCGCGGTCGGCTCGTCGGCGAGGATCAGCGCCGGGCGGTGCAGCAAGGCGCGGGCGATCGCCACGCGCTGCTGCTCGCCGCGCGAGAGCAGGCCGGCGCGGCGGGCCGGGTCGGGGATGCCGACCTCCCGCAGCAATCCGGCGGCGCGGGTGGTGTGCCGGCGGGCCGACCAACTGCCGAACCAGACCGAAAGCAGCACGTTGTCCAGCGCCGTCAGTTCCGGCACCAGATGGAAATCCTGGAAGACGAAGCCGGCCATGCGCCGCCGCCAGCGGTCGCGCGCGGCTTCGCCCATGCGTGCGAGGTCGTCCTCGCCCCAGTTGATCTCGCCCGCCTGCGGGTGCAGCAGGCCCCCGGCGGCGTGCAGCAGCGTGGTCTTGCCCGAACCCGAGGGGCCAGAGATGCCGCACAGCGTCCCCGGCGGGATTTCCAGCCGGTCGATGGTCAGGGCGCGCAGCACGCCCTCGCGCTGGCGGTATTCGACCGCGAGGTCGCGCAGCAGCAGCGGCGGGACCTCACGCGCGGCGGTACTCGGCATCGACGAGTCGCAACAGGCTGACAAAGCCACTCTCCGGATCGGTCCAGGAGCCGATGTCCAGCCGCCCCAGCACCCGGACGGGTTCGCCCGCGCCGACCAGCGTGCCGGCGCGGCGCAGATAGATCACCACGATGTCGACCGGCCATTCCGCGTCGGACTGGCAGAAGGGGCAGAGCGACAGCGGTTCGCGGGTCAGCACGAAGAACGGGCTTTCGGCCTTCAGCGGCGGCGCCATGTAGCCGCGCATGCCGACCCGCCTGCCGGCCAGGGCCTTCACCCGGTCGGAGAACACCAGGCCACGCACCCCCCAGCCGCTGTAGAGCGTCTCGAAGGTGAGCGTCTCGTCCTCGGCCCGGGCCGGCCGCGACGCCAGCAGGGCGGCGCCCCCCAGAAGGGAGCGCCGCGTGGGAAGGCCGCCGCCGCTCACTCGCCGAGCGTCAGGGCGGTGGCGATCGTCCGGAACACCCGGGTGTTGTCGATGCGGCCGCGGAACTGCTCGCTGCCCGGCCCGGTCGCGGTCAGCACCACGTCGTCGGCGGCATGCACGCCCGAGTTCGCGTCCACCGGCAGGTTGCCGGTGATGCGGACCGCGCCCGGGGCGGTGCAGTATTTCTCGTTGGCAACGTAGGTTCCCGGCTTGCTGCCGGCGACGGCCGGCACGTTCTCGCCATCCAGGTAGGGCCGGGCGTTGAAGCAGAAATCCGGATAGCTGCCGAAGACGAAGCCCAGGCGGCGCGAGACATCGACCTTTTCGGGGTAGCCCTGGGCGTTGGCCGGCGGGTAGTTCGGATAGCCCGCCTCGGCATAGGTGCCGAGCTTCTCGCGCGGGGTTTCGCCGCGGGCGTCGTCATAGGTGCCGATGACCGACACCGGGTGGCCATGGTCGCCGACCACCACGATCATGGTGTCGTTGCCATGCGCGGCCGCCCAGTCCTTGGCCAGCTTCACCGCGTTGTCGAGCATGATGGTGTCGTAGATGGCGCGTTCGGCATCCAGCGAGTGGCTGTACTTGTCGATCCGCCCGGACTCGACCATCAGCACGAAGCCCTTCTGGTTCTTCTGCAGGATGTCCAGCGCGGCGCGCACCTGGTCGGTCAGGTCGGGCTGGTCCTGGAAGCGGGCGACGGTGCCTTTCTTCAGGAAGAACCGGTCCAGCGCGCCGTCGATGTTGCCGGTGTTGAACAGGCCGAGCAGCTTGGTGGCCCCGCCCTGCGCCGCGTCCTTCATCTCGGTCTGGGTGGAGGCGAACTTCCAGCCCGCCTTCTCGAACAGGCCGATATAGTCGGTCTCGTCGGTGCGCTTCGAGCCCGGGGTGGACTTGGCCAGCCAGTTCGGCGAGCCGCCGCCCATGATCACCTCGGGCTTCACCTCCCAGAACATCCGCACGATGTCGTTGTAGTCGGCGCGGCGGCGGGTATGCGCCACCATGCCGGCGGGGGTGGCGTCCTCGATCTCGGTGTTGGTCACCACGCCGACCGCCAGCCCCTTGCGCCGGGCGATCTCGCCGAGGGTCTCGACCTTCGGGTGTTCCAGCGTGTTCTTGTTGCGCGCGCAGTAGACGCCGAGCGCATTGACGCAGGATTTGTGGCCGGTGGTGTAGGCGCTCATGGCGTTGGCGCTGTCGGTCACGATCGAGTCGGTGCCCGAGGTGGAGACCAGCGCCATGTGCGGCATGTCGTCGATTGCCAGTTCGCCGCCGTAGCGGCCCTCGGCGATGCCCTTGGAGAGCATGCGCGCCGCGGTGCGATGGGCGACCGACAGCCCGTCGCCGATGAACAGGATCACGTTCTTCGCCGCGCGGGGGCGCTTCGTGTCGAACACGTCCCAGCCGACGCTCGCGCTGCTGCCGCCCGCCGAGGCCTCCACCTTGTAGTGCGTGGCGCCGGTCAGCTTCACGTCGCGGATGACATAGGCGGAATAATCCTGCCCGTCCTCGCGCTGCACGAAGCTCGCGGGCTTGCCGAACACCGCGGCGGGGTCGCGGCCGTTGATCGTGACCTTCACCTCGTTCTGCGCGGGGGCGCCTGGAAACTCGACCTTGAAGTCGAATTTCGCGCCCGAAAGGATCTCGGCGCGGTTCAGCGGGTAGATGGTCTGGGCGTGGACCGCCGGGGCGACGGCGCAGGCCAGCAGGGCCGCCGAGGCAAGTCTCGACTTGAGCATGCAGTGATGTCCGACCTTGGTTGGCACAGGAAGGCCGGTAGGAATAAGCGAGCCGCCCGGAGCCAGGCAGGGGCGAACCAAGAAGTTTCGATGACAATGCGACCGTTACCCCTGCGTGCCGGCCCCGCGGAGTCGGTACGGATGGCCGGCATTTCTCCCCCTCCGGCCGGCCTGCCGTAATGATCAAAAAATGTGTGATTACCGTTAACTATTCGCCGTCTTGAGAATTTTCGGTCGGGCATGATGCCGGCAGCCCCTTGTTTTCTCAGGATCTTGCGACAATGCGCTGATGTTCATGGGAACTCTCGCCACGCGAATGCCTCATGCTGCCATAAAACCGCCATGACGTGGAAACGAGAATGCCCGTGTGTTTCGGCCAGGGATCCCTGGCAGCCGTGATGTGCCGATCGCCTTACTCGTGACGAGCCGGAGGGAAGCATGACGTACCCCGACGCGGACCGGGAACTGTCCTACGAGAGCATGCTGACGGACCCGCTGATCCGTTTGGTGATGGACAGCGATGGTGTGACTCCGCAGCAACTCAGGGTCCTGCTGGAGGCGACCGCGCAGGCCGTGGCCGCACGCAAGGCGGCAGCGACCGATTGAATCCCGTTCCTGGGTGGCCGGGACCGTTGTGATCCGGCCTCAGGCGGGGAACGGTTGCGGGCGGGGGCCGAACAGTCCCCGCAATTCGTCACGACGCCGGTAGAGCAGCGCCACCGCCACCAGGTTGACGATCATCTCGGTCACCGTGAGGGCCGCGGCCACCCCGACCGCGCCGTACTGCCAGGCCAGCCAGGGCATGTAGAGCAGGCTCGTGGTTCCCGGCAGCGCCACCATCAGCAGGAAATCGCGGCGGTGGCCCAGTGGCAGCAGCAACTGGATGCCCAGCACGTTGCTCAGCCCCACCAGGAACGGCACGGGGGCCAGCGCCCGCAGCACGTCCACCGCGTCGGCGAAGTCGCGCCCGAGCAGCAGGCGCACCGCCAGCGGCGCGAACACCCAGGTCGCGACCGACAGGGCGGCGGTGAAGGCCCCCTGCCATCGCAGCAGGCGCCCCACCATCGCCAGCATGGCTCCCCGGTCCTGCGCCGCCAATCCTGCCAGATGCGGGTACATCACCAGGCTCACCGGTGTGATCAGCCCCTGCACGGCGTTGCGGAGCTTGTCGGCGCCGACGAACAGCCCCGCCTGCACCGGCCCCGCGATCGCCGCGACCATGATGGTATTGAGGTTGATGTACAGCGTCGTCGCCGCCGAGGACAGGAACAGCGCGGCGCCTTCCCGCAGGTAGTGCCACATGCGCCGCCAGGACAGCGCAGGCCGTCCGATCCGCCCGGTCCGCGCGGCCATGTGCAGCGAAACGCCCCCCGCGACGATGCTGGCCAGTGCCTGCAGGAACACCGCCATGCCCACGTCCGCGGGGCCGTGTACCAGCAGGAAGATGAAGGGAATCGGCACCGCGCGGCCGATCATCGCCGCGGTGGCGAAGCGTCCCATCAGTTCAAGCCCCTGCAGGAACCAGTCCGCCGTCATGATGCTGCCGAGCACCTGCAGCCAGCCCAGCAACAGGACCACGCCATAAGGGCGCAGCGCCGGCACCGCCACGACCAGCCCGGCCAGCAGCAGCAGCGACACCACGCCCAGGCAGGCCTTGGCGAACATGGTGTTCCAGAAGATCTCGGTCAGCGCCGCCGGGTCGTGGCGCCGCGCCGCGACCTGCTGGGTGGCGCTCAGCCCGAATCCCCAGCCGGTGAACAGGACGAAATAGGCGATGATGCTGTTGACGAAGCCCAGCACGCCATACTGCCCCGGCAGCAGCGTGCGGGCGAGATAGGGCAGGGTGATCAGCGGCAGGACGTAGCTCATGCCCTGCCAGGCGAACATGGCGGCAAGGTTGCGCAGCAGCGGGCCCCGCATGGATTCGGTGCCTCTCCTTCAGTCGGCGTGATGCACCGCCGGATCGGCGGTGGCTGGCGCGGCCGGCGGCTTGCTTGCCGTGCGCCAACTGCCGCGCAGGATCTCGCGGGCCAGGGGGCGTCGTGCCATGGGGGTATGCCAGAGTGACGGGAGGGTCCCGAGCAGCAGGCGCAGCGTCAGTTCCATCCGGCCCATCGTTGGCCGCAGCGGCGTCCCGTTCCGGGCCACGGCCGCATGCGTGCGGGGCTTCACGTCATGGGCAAGCCCGAGTGCCTCGCAGAACCGGGCCTTTTCCTCGTCCGCGGAGAGTCCGGCCGCACGCAGGCTCTGGTAGTTCGGCCCGCCTACCGGCCGTGTGTGGCGCACGCTCACGGCGTCGATCACTGCGATGCCGCGTGCGGGATCGTGGACGATGCGTGGCCATGCATGGTCGATGCCCCAGCCGCTCAGGCTGGCATCGAACAGCGGCAATGCCCGCTGCAGCGTCGGCGCTGACAGGCAAGGCGCCATGATCTCGACGAAATCGGTGAAGCGCAGCAGGGTGCCGGCATTGCGCAGTGTGATCGGGTGGCTGATGTAGCTGTTCCAGGTCAGGGCCGGCTGTGCCACTTCCAGTTGCCAGTCGCGGCAGATGTCGAACATGCGGTCGATCTCGGCCCCGCATGTCATCAGGTCATCATCCGGAAGCCAGATATAGCGGTAGCCGGTGGTGAATTCCGGGTGGCGGGTCAACAGGGCATGCAGCGCCGGCCATTTCGGGCCCTTGGTGTCCAGCCGCAGCACGTCGGGGGCGCGGAAACGATCCGGATCGTCGCCGTAGTAGCTGACCACCAGGTCCCAGTTCCGGCGCGTGGCGCCGGCCAGCCAGGCCGGGTGCAGCGACGCGTCGCCGGCCCGCACGATGACGAGGTTGTCGCGGGCGGCCATGGGGCGCTGCCGCCTTCGCTCAGGCCGGGACGACAAGCGGCATCACCTCGCGCTCGAAGGCCTTGAGCGCGGCGCCGATCGCCTGGTGCATGTCGAGATAGCGGTAGGTGCCGAGCCGCCCGCCGAACACCACCTGTGTTTCCTGCGCGGCGAGGGCGGCGTACTGGTCGTAGATGCGCCGGTCCGCCGGCGTGTTCACGGGGTAGTAGGGTTCGTCGGTGGCGGTGGCGAAGCGCGAATATTCGCGCATGATGACGGTACGGTCGCAGCGGTAGCGCCGCTCCGGGTGCAGGTGGCGGAATTCGTGGATACGCGTGAAGGGCACGTCCTGCTCGGCGTAGTTCACCACGGCTGTCCCCTGCCAGTCCGCCACCGGCGGGCGCTCGATCTGGAAATCCAGCGTCCGCCAGGACAGGCGCCCACAGCAATAGTCAAAGTAACGGTCGATCGGCCCGGTATAGATCACGATTGCATCCGGCCGAAGCAACGCGCGTACGTCGAAGAAGTCGCAGTTGGTGACTGCGTGAATCAATGAATTGGCGAAAATACGATCGAATATCGCGTGATAGCCATCGACCGGGAGGCCCTCGTAAATATCGTTGAAGTAAAAATCGTTGTAGTTGAGCCGCACCGGCAGCCGGGTGATCACGTCCGCCGGCAGTTCGCGCGGGTCGGTTTCCCACTGTTTGGCGGTGTAGCCTTTGATGAAGGCTTCATACAGACGGCGCCCGACCAGGGAGATGGCCTTTTCCTCGAGATTGGCGGGATCGGGATAGGGCTCACGCGCCGCCTCCCCGGCCAGGAAGCCCCGGGCCTGTTCCGGGGTCAGGTCGAGGCCGAACAGCGTGTTCAGCGTCATCAGGTTGATCGGCATCGTATAGGTCCGCCCCCGGTAGCGGGTGAACACGCGGTGACGGTAATGGGTGAAGCGGGAGAACCGCCCGATCCATTGCCAGACCGCGTCGCTGGATGTGTGGAACAGGTGCGATCCGTAGGGATGGATCTCGATGCCGGTCTCGGGATCCGGCACGGAGTAGGAGTTGCCTCCGAGATGATGGCGTCGTTCCAGCACAAGAACGGGCTCGCGCAGGATTGTGGCGATGCGCTCAGCCATTGCGGCGCCAAAAAAACCACTGCCGACAACAATGAATCGGAATTCTGACAAATTATTCATGTGCAATTTCGTATGGATCTAAATGAATTGGCATTCTATGCTCTGAGTCTCGAACGTATTGATCGTTAATTACATGTAGCAGAGATGCTCTGCAATCTTTTGCAATCTTTTGCAACACATCCTTGGGTTCCCGATTACGCGAGCCTGCACCATTGGTTGATAGTTACTGGTCGCTGAAAGAGTGATCCGGTTGATTTGCAACCGATTGGCATCACTGGCCCCGATCCGATCACCGGTGGCGACCTTCATGCGCGGGTTCATGTGCGGGACTGAATCCCGCTACGCCCATCTGTGCCGGCCGTGCCTTCTCCGGGCTCTGCGTTGAACCCCCGCCGTTGAGCAACTGCCCGCACGGCCCCGGCGTTCTGGCCGCAACGGCCCGGATCGGTCGGGGCGATTCCATTGCTTCGTGCCATGGCCGGGCTTCGGGGGGAGCGCGCGCCATGGCCAGCACGGTTGGTGATTTCCTGTGGCAACGCCTGCATGGCTGGGGCGTGCGCCGGGTCTACGGCTATCCCGGCGACGGCATCAACGGCCTGATCGGCGCACTCGACCGTGCCCGCGAACAGATCGACTTCATCCAGGCGCGCCACGAGGAAATGGCCGCCTTCATGGCCTGCGCGCACGCGAAATACACCGGTGAGGTCGGGGTCTGCCTCGCGACCTCGGGGCCGGGTGCGATCCACCTGCTGAACGGCCTGTACGACGCGCGACTCGACCACATGCCCGTGCTCGCCATCGTCGGCCAGCAGGCGCGCGCCGCCCTCGGCGGGCACTATCAGCAGGAGGTGGACCTTGCGACCCTGTTCAAGGACGTTGCCGGCGCCTTCGTGCAGCAGGCGAGCGTTCCCGAGCAGATCCGCCATCTGGTGGATCGCGCCATGCGCATCGCCTGGGCCGAGCGCCGCGTCACCTGCCTGATCCTGCCCAACGACCTGCAGGAGCTCGATGCGGTGGAAACGCCGCCGCGCACGCACGGCACCATCCATTCCGGCCTGGGCTATGTGCCCCAGCAGGTGGTCGCCTCGGAAGCGCAGTTGCGTGATGCCGCCGCGCTGCTCAATGCCGGGCGCAAGGTCGCCATGCTGGTGGGGGCCGGCGCGCTGGGGGCGACCGACGAGGTGCTCGCCGTCGCCGACCGGCTCGGCGCGGGCATCGCCAAGGCGCTGCTCGGCAAGGCCGCCGTGCCGGACGACCATCCTTTCGTCACCGGTTCGATCGGCCTGCTCGGCACCAGGCCGTCCTGGGACATGATGCAGGGCTGCGACACGCTGTTCATGATCGGCTCGGGCTTCCCCTATTCCGAGTTCCTGCCGAAGGAAGGCCAGGCTCGTGGCGTGCAGATCGACATCGATCCGGCGATGCTGAGCCTGCGCTACCCCATGGACGTGATGCTGCAGGGGGATGCCGCCGCCACGTTGCGCGCGCTGCTGCCGCTGCTGGAGCAGAAGCAGGACCTGTCCTGGCGCGAGCAGATCTCCAAGGGGATCGCGGAGTGGTGGGAGGTGCTGCGCGCGCGGGCCATGCACGCGGCCGATCCGCTCAATCCGCAGCGCGTGTTCTGGGAACTCTCGCCGCGCCTGCCGGATCGGGTCATCATCGCCGGCGATTCCGGCTCGCACACCAACTGGTACGCGCGCGACGTGAAGCTGCGGCGCGGCATGATGGCTTCGCTTTCCGGCGGGCTCGCCAGCATGGGCTCGGGCATGCCCTATGCCGTGGCGGCGAAGTTCGCCCATCCCGATCGCCCGGTGCTGGCCATCGTCGGCGACGGCGCCATGCAGATGAACGGCATGAACGTGCTGATCACCGTGCAGAAATACTGGCAGCGCTGGGCCGATCCCCGCCTCGTCGTGCTGGTGCTGAACAACCGCGACCTCAACCAGGTGACCTGGGAGCAGCGGGTGATGGCGGGCGATCCGAAATTCCTCGGTTCGCAGGAGCTGCCCGACTTCGCCTATCACCGCTATGCCGAGCTGCTCGGCTTCAAGGGCGTGCTGGTGGACAACCCGGACCGCGTCGCCGAAGCCTGGGACGAGGCATGGGCCGCCGATCGCCCGGTGCTGCTGGAAGCGCGCACCGATCCCAACGTGCCGCCGCTGCCGCCGCACATCACCCTTAAGCAGGCGCGCGCCTTCCTGGCCAGCATGGGCGGAGAGCCGGAACTCGGCAGCGTGCTCGCCAATACCGCCAGGGAAGTCGTCAGCACCATCCTGCCCGGGCGCGGCTGAGCCGTGCCGGGCATGGTGGGGTGACCTGATGCGCAACGTGGTCGTGACCGGCGCGTCCGCCGGCGTGGGCCGGGCGGTGGCGATGGCCTTCGCCCATCGTGGCGACAACCTGGCCCTGATCGCGCGCGACCCTTCGCCACTGGAGGCGACGCGCGCGGATGTGCAACGGGAAGGGGCGGGGCAGGTCCTCGCCCTGCCGGCCGACGTCGCCGAGAGCGAGGCGGTGTTCGCCGCCGCCGATGCCACGGTGGCGGCCTTCGGCGGCATCGACGTTTGGGTGAACGACGCGATGGCCACCATCTTCGCGCCGGTGGCCACGATCACGCCCGAGGAGTTCCGCCGCGCCACCGAGGTCACCTACCTGGGCACCGTGCACGGCACGCTCGCGGCGCTGCGCCACATGCGCCCGCGCGATCGCGGCAGCATCGTGCAGGTCGGCTCGGCGCTGTCCTATCGCGCGATTCCGCTGCAGGCGCCGTATTGCGGGGCCAAGTTCGCCATTCGTGGCTTCACCGATTCCCTGCGCTGCGAACTGGCGCATGATCGCAGCCGCATCCGCCTCTCGATGGTGCAGTTGCCCGCCGTCAACACCCCGCAATTCGACTGGGCCCGCAACCGCATGCCGCGTCGTCCCCGGCCGATGGGGCAGGTGCATCAACCCGAGGCGGTCGCCCACGCCATCCTGCGGGCCGCCGATGCCGGCCCGCGCGAGCTCTGGGTCGGCTGGCCGAGCCTGCAATCCATTCTCGGCACCCTGGCCGTGCCCGGGCTGCTGGACCGGGTGCTTGGCCGCGCTGCCTGGGATGGCCAGATGACCGCCGACGGCGTCGCAGGCGAGCAGCCCGGCAACCTGTTCGTCCCCGGCCCGGCACCGCACCGGATGCACGGCCGTTTCGATGCCCTGGCGCGGTCGGAGGTTCCGGTCTTCAACCCGACGGTGCTGCGCCTCGCCGCCCTTACCGGGGCCGCCATGCTGCCTTTCCTCTGGCCACGCCGGCACACGCGGAGATTGACACAGGTCAAGGTCAACCGGGCCTGACCCGCTAGACTGTTCCGCGCCGGGGCCGAAAAGATCACGGCACCCGGCAGGGAGATCCGCATGTCCCAAGCCGGGCCGCAGCCAACGGGCACTGCGGTGCCTGGGCCGACAGGGCTGGAAGGACCGACCGTGGTACGCATCGTCCACGGTGGGTTGCCTTGCGGCCTGGCGGGACGTGACGGGGCCGGTGTCTCCGGCCATTCCCCTTTTCTGTCGGTGGGCCGCAACGAGCGCCAGGACGTGCTCGTGCCGGCGGCCGGAAATGTCGTACAAGCTCGCATCATGGCATGGGCCGTTCAGGGCTCCCGGCTGCGGTGGCTGCGGGCATCACATCATCCGGTGCCCGCGGGCACCGGCATCACCGCGGAGGCCAGAGCCTTCCAGGAGGACCGCCATGGAAATGCTTGACCAGATCCTGCTCGCCCAACCGTTCTTCTCCGGGCTGTCCCCCCGCATTGCCGCCCTGATTGCTTCCTGCGCGCGCAACCATGTGTTCCATGCCGGTGACTACCTGTTCCACGAAGGCACCGAGGCCCGCACCTTCTATCTGATCCGCGAGGGCGAGGTGGCGCTGGAGATCGATCCGCCCGGCCACCTCACGATGGTGCTGAACACGTTGCACGAAGGCGACATCGTCGGCGCCTCCTGGCTGGTGCCGCCGTATCGCTGGAATTCCGACGCGCGGGCCGCCACCCGCGTGCGCGCGCTCGGCTTCGATGCGATCTGCCTGCGCCGCAAATGCGAAGCCGATCCCGATGTCGGCTACGCGCTGATGAAGCGGTTCGTGCCGTTGCTGGTCTCGCGCCTGCAGGCGGCGCATCTGCAACTGCTGGACGTCTACAGCCCGCATCGTGTCTGATCCGGACGGCGTCGCAGGCCACCGCCCGGGCCGGGCTGGCGCCCGTCGTGCTTGCGCGGCCTTCCGGCCATCGCCATCTCCGGCCTGGGATGGCGGGGCGGGCGCATGCCAGGGAATGGAAGATCGCGCTGTCCGCCTCCTGCTCCGGTGAGACGGGGCGAAAGGAGCGGGATGCTGCGCAACTGGCTTCTCGGCTGCCTGGCGATCGCGATCTGGCTGGTGAACTACCTGGCCTATTTCGCACCGGACATCCTTGCCTGGTGGCGACGGCGCCGGCTCGACGCCATGATGGATGCCGGGGGGCGGGGCCTGGACGGCCGCCTGCCCTTCGCGTCGCCCCCCTCACGGTCCGGCCGGATGCCGGCCCCGCGTCCATCGCGCCCCGCCCCGCCGCCGGCCGCCCCTCCGCCCCCCGCTGTCCCGCCACGGCGGGAAGCCGAGATCATTCCCTTCCCGCAGCGGCGCCGTCCGCGGCCGTGAGCCGGATTGATCCCGATCCGCGGGCGTGATTGGGTGTGCCCGCATGTCCGCGTTTCCATCCCGTTCCGTCGCCGGTCGCCAGCCCGCCCACCGGCTGAGCATCCGCATTGACCTCGCCTCAGGGGCCCGCATCGGCCCGGGCAAGGTCGCGCTGCTCGAGGAGATCGCCCGGGTCGGCTCGATTTCGGCGGCCGGCCGCGCGCTCAAGATGTCCTATCGCCGGGCCTGGGAACTGGTGGAGGATCTCAACCGCCATCTCGGCCAGCCCGTCGTCAGCACCGCCGCGGGCGGCGCCGGCGGGGGCGGCGCCCGCCTGACCCCGGCCGGGGAGGCGGTGGTCGCCGAGTACCGCGCCATCGAGGCCGCCAGCCGGCGCGCGGCCGAGCGCCATCTCGCCGCCATCGACCGCGCCTGCGGAGGGGCATGATGCACGAAGCTGCCGACGACCTGCTGAGCGACCTCTCCGGCCTGTTCGCGGGCGAGACCGACCCGATCGCCAACGCCGCCAACGCCGCGGCGGCGATCTGGCAGCACGTGCCCGACATCAACTGGGCCGGGTTCTACTTCCTCAAGGGCGAGGACCTGGTGCTCGGGCCCTTCCAGGGGCGCCCCGCCTGCGTGCGCATCCCGCTCGGCCGGGGCGTCTGCGGCACCGCCGCCCGGCGGCGTGCCACCGTGGTGGTGCCGGACGTGCACGCTTTCCCGGGGCATATCGCCTGTGACGCCGCCTCGCGCTCCGAGATCGTGGTCCCGCTGCTGCGCGCGGACGCGCTGCTCGGCGTGCTGGACATCGACAGTCCGCGCCCCGACCGCTTCGGGGAGGCCGAGCGCCTCCTGTTCGAGGCGGTGGCGCGGCTCTGGACCGCTTCGCTCGGCGCCTGACCGGCGTCGCGTCAGCTCACCACCACCCGGATCGGCGCCGGCGCGTCACTGATCGTCAGCGGTCCCAGCCCGGCCGGGTCGCCATCGGTCTGGGCCGGCACCGGTGCCTCGATCTCCACCCGGGTAGCGCGTACCTGCCGCACCCCGGGCATGCGCGGCAGCAGGTCGAGCGGCAGCGCCGCCCCGTAAGCCAGCGCCGCGAACGGGCCGCTGCGCTCGAACAGCACCGTCGTCAGGCCGGCCTCGGTCGGGCAGGTGCCGGGGGCGAGCCGGTAGCGGCCGGCATAGAAATGCCCCTTGGTCACGATCACGCTGGCCGCCTGCATCGCCTGGCCGTCCACCTGCACGCGGATCGGCTGGAACGGGTAGCGCACCAGTTCCCGCATGGTCTGCAGCACATAGGCCTGCCGTCCCAGTGCGCGCTTGAGCCGGCCCGGCAGCTGGTGCACCACCTGGGCGTCGAACCCGGCGCCGAGCATCTGCACGAACAGCCGCTCGCCCGCGCTGCCGCGCGCGATCCCGGGCCAGATCCGCCGGGTCCGCCCGAAGGCCAGCGCCGCCGCCACCGCCCGCGGCGCGAAGGGCAGATCCAGTTCGTGCGCCAGCACGTTCGCCGTGCCCAGCGGGATCACCCCGAGGCGGCAATCGCTGCCGGCCAGCCCGTTGGCCACCTCGGCGATGGTGCCGTCGCCGCCGGCCGCGACCACCATGCTCGCCCCGTCACGCACCGCCGCGCGCGCGAGCTCGGTGGCATGGCCGCGAAAGCTGGTTTCCGCCACTTCCAGCCGCACGCCGCTCTCCGACAGCACGTCCAGCACCCGCCACAGCCGCCAGGCACGCCGCCGCCCGGCGACGGGGTTGAACACGATCAGCATGAGGACGTCATTGGTGGCGCGACCCGTTTCAATATCAGCGCAGCAATAGACCAAGATCGTCGCGAACGATGACAGGCCCATGGCACGTCCGTTGCTGTGTCATGATTTTCATCCCTGGCGTGCAAAGCGGTGCCGGTCATCGAATATTCACAAGCCCCGCGCGAGGGCGCGGCGTATCTGCTGTGGCGCAACAGGGGCTTCAGATCGCATGAACGCTTCCGCTCATCCTCCGCAGCTTGCCAGCGTCCGTTATCGTTCCGTTTTTATTTCGGACACGCACCTTGGCACGCGCGGCTGCCGGAGCGATTTTCTTGCCGATTTCCTCCGCCGCATGAGCTGCGAGCGCCTCTATCTGGTCGGTGACATCATCGATGGCTGGCGTCTGCGCAAGTCCTGGTACTGGGACGAGATGCACGACGAGGTGCTGCGGCTGCTGCTGCGCCACGCCCGCAGCGGCACCGAGGTGACCTACATCCCCGGTAACCACGACGAGATGTTCCGCGCCTGGCTGCCGATGCTCTCCGTGCCCGGGCTGGAGATCTCCGGCATCCGGCTGCGGCAGGAAGCGGTGCACGTCACCGCCGACAACCGCCGCCTGCTGGTGCTGCATGGCGACGAATTCGACAGCGTGGTCCGCTACGCCAAGTTCCTCGCCCTGCTGGGCGACTGGGCCTATTCCGCGGCGCTGACCCTGAACCGCTGGTTCAATGCGGTGCGGCGGCGCCTGGGCCTGCCGTACTGGTCGCTCTCGGCTTTCCTCAAGCGCCAGGTCAAGGAAGCGGTGAAGGCGATCGACCGCTTCGAGGCGGCGCTGATCGGGGAAGCGCGGCGGCGCGGCATGGACGGCGTGGTCTGCGGCCATATCCACCATGCCGAGATCCGGGATGCCGACGGCGTGCTGTATCTCAACGGTGGCGACTGGGTGGAAAGCTGCACCGCCCTGGTGGAGCATCATGACGGACGGCTGGAACTGGTGGACTGGGCGGCGCTGAACCGGCTGTCCTTCTATGAGCCCCGCCAGACCGCCGTGCTGCAACCGGCCTGACCCCTATCCCCGGACCGACTCTTGAACGACGAGGGCGCCCGTGAATTTCATCCGCGGCTGGTGACGTCCGGCCCCATGCCAGCACGCATCCTGATCGTCTCCGACGCCTGGACCCCGCAGGTCAACGGCGTCGTCCGCACCCTTGCCACCGTCGCGGCGGAGCTCTCCGCCATGGGCCATACCGTGGAAGTGGTCGGCCCCGACCGCTTCCGCACCATGCCCTGCCCGACCTATCCGGACATCCGGCTGTCGCTGCTGCCGCGCCGGCGGCTGATCCGCATCATCGAGGCTTTCAACCCGGACGCCCTGCACATCGCCACCGAAGGCCCGCTGGGGCTGGCCGCCCGTGCCTGGGCACGCCGGCGCGGCTTCGCCTTCACCACCGCCTTCCACACCCGCTTCCCCGAATACGTCCAGGCGCGCATCGGGCTCAGCCCCGGCCTGGCCTATCGCTTCCTGCGGCGCTTCCACGGGGCTGGCCAGGGGGTGATGGTCGCCACCGACAGCCTGCGCGCCGAACTGTCCCGGCGCGGCTTCCACCGCCTGCGCCACTGGTCGCGGGGCGTCGATCTCGAGCTGTTCCGGCCAGAGCTGCGCACCGAGGCGCCGGATTTCGTCGATCTGCCGCGTCCGGTCTTCGCCTATGTCGGTCGCGTCGCGGTGGAGAAGAATATCCGCGCCTTCCTCGATCTCGACCTGCCCGGTTCCAAGGTGGTGGTCGGCGGCGGTCCCCAGTTGGCTGACCTGAAGCGCTCCTACCCGGGCGTGCATTTCACCGGCGCCCGCTTCGGCACCGACCTCGCCCGGGCCTATGCCAGCGCCGACGTGTTCGTGTTCCCGAGCCTGACCGACACCTTCGGCCTCGTGGTGCTGGAGGCACTGGCCTGCGGCACGCCGGTCGCCGCCTATCCCGCCACCGGCCCGCGCGACATCCTGGCCGGGGCCACGGTGTCGGTGGGCGCCATCGACGCCGATCTGCGCCAGGCTGCCCTGCGTGCCTTGCAGGCCGACCGCGCCGACTGCCGCGCCTATGCCGAGACCTTCAGTTGGCGGGCCTGCGCCGAGACCTTCCTGACCCATCTCGTTCCCCTGCACGCGCTGCACCGCGAGGCCGCGTAACCGGCGAAAAACCAGCCATCCGGGCCGGCCTCTCCCCTTGCGCCCCCAAGGGGAGAGGCACAGTGCGGTAACGAATCTAAAAAGGAACGATCCCCGGCCGCCTGTCTTCGATATCTTTCGCAATTTGCCGCGAGCGCGGCCGCATGCTACCCGCCGCGGCCATCATGCTCCGCGGCCGATTCCCCCCATCATGCTGAAACGCCTGCTGCGGCGCCCTTCGGTGCAGGCGCTGCTGGCTTCCCTGCTCGGTCGCTATCTCGCCTTCGCGCTCGGCACCACGCGCTGGACCCTGCACGGCGAGGCGCATCTCGCCGCCGTGCTCGCCGGTGGTCCCGCCGTGGATGCCTTCTGGCATGAACGCCTGCCGCTGATGCCGGCGCTCTGGCTGCGCGCGCAGGCGCAGGCGCCGGCGCTGCGGGGTCATGTCCTGGTCAGCCGCCACCACGACGGGCGCTTCATCGGCAGCATCATGCGGCGTTTCTCGGTCGGTGCCGTGCATGGCTCGACCGCGCGCAACGGCCAGGACCGCGGCGGGGCCGCCGGGCTGCGGGCGCTGCTCGGCGTGCTCGCGGCCGGCGAGCACGTGGTCATCACCCCCGACGGCCCGCGCGGACCGCGTCGCATGGCCGCCCCCGGCGTCGCCCAACTCGCCGCCCTGTCCGGCGCCCCGGTGCTTCCCTGTGCCGCGCAGATCTCGCGCCGCATCACCCTCGGCACCTGGGACCACATGGTGCTGCCGCTGCCCTTCGGCCGTGGCGTCCTGGTCTGTGCCGCGCCGATCACGGTGGCGCGCGATGGCTGGGAAGCGGCGCTGCCGGCGATCGCGGCGGCCATGACCGAAGCGGCCGGGGAGGCCGACCGGCTGTGTCCCTGATCGGTTCCGCCCTGATTTCCCTCTACGCCGCCGGGACCACGCTCGGCGCCCCCGCCCTGCGGTTGATGCTTTCCCGCCGCGTGGCCCGCGGCAAGGAAATCGCCCCGCGCCTGCCAGAGCGCCGGGGCATCGATGCCGCCCCGCGCCCGCCCGGCCGCCTGATCTGGCTGCACGCGGCGAGTGTCGGCGAGACCATCTCGGTGCTGCCGCTGCTGCAGGCGCTGGCCACCGCCCCGGGGACGGTGCTGATGACCACCGGCACGGTCACCTCGGCGGCGCTGCTCGCCCGCCGCCTGCCGGAACTCGGCCTCGAGGGCCGGGTGCTGCACCGGTTCGTGCCGCTCGACGTGCCTGCCTGGGTGGCGCGTTTCCTCGATCACTGGCGTCCCGATGCCGCCGGCTTCGTGGAAAGTGAGATCTGGCCGAACCTGATCATCGCCTGCCGGCGCCGGGGCATCCCGCTGATGCTGGTCAATGCCCGGCTCTCGGCGCGCAGCTTCGCGCAGTGGCAGCGGCTGCCCTGCCTCGCGCGCACCCTGTTCGGCGCCTTCGATCGTGCCCAGGCGCAGTCCGAGGCCGATGCGGCACGTCTGCGGCGGCTCGGCGCGCGCCATGTCTCGGCCCCGGGCAACCTGAAATTCGCCGCCCCGCCGCTGCCGGCCGACACCACTGAACTCGCCCGTCTGCGTGCCCGGGTCGGGGACCGCCCGGTCTGGCTCGCCGCCAGCACCTACCAGGGCGAGGACACGCTGGTCCGCCGCGTGCACGAGACCCTGCTGCCCGCCCATCCCGGCCTGCTGACCATCCTGGTGCCGCGCCATCCCGAGCGGGGGGCGGAGATCGCCACGCTGCTCGCCGGCCTGCCGGTCAGCCGGCGCGCCCTCGGCGAGGACCCGCCGGAGCAGGCCGGCATCTGGATCGGCGACACGCTGGGCGAGCTCGGCCTGCAGTACCGCCTGGCTCCCATCGTGTTCGTGGGCCGCAGCCTCGTGCCGGAAGGCGGGCAGAACCCGCTGGAAGCGGCCCGGCTCGGCGGCGCCGTCGCCATCGGGCCGCATGCCTTCAATTTCGTCGAGCCGGTCGCCGTGCTGCGCGCGGCCGGCGCGCTGACCGAGGTGGCGGATGCCGATGCACTCGCCGCCTGGGTGGACGCGCTGCTGCGCGATCCCGGGCGCCGCGCGGCGATGGGGCGGGCCGGGACCGAAGCCGCCTCGCGCCATGCCGGGCTGCCGGACGAGGTCACGGCGATGCTGCTGGGGCTGCTGCATGCGCGCTGATGCCGCCTGGCGGGGCGTTGCCCCGCACCCTACCAGGAGGCTTTGCCTCCTGGACCTCCACCAAGGGCAAAGCCCTTGGAACCCATTCTTTGCCGCGCAGCGCGAATTGGGGTGCAGGGGTCCCCTGACCCCTGCCGGGTCAAGGGCGGAGCCCTTGCCTTTCTTTTCTTCATGACCCGTCTGTTCGCCACATCGCCCGGATTCTGGCGCCATGGCCAGGGCGGCTGGCCGGCGCGGCTGCTCGCGCCCGCGGCTTGTGTCTATGCCGCCGCCACCGCGCAACGAGTCGCCCGCCCGGGCTGGCGGGCGCCGGTGCCGGTGATCTGCTGCGGCAATGCCACCGCGGGCGGGGCGGGCAAGACCACGCTGGCGCTCGATCTCGGGGAACGGCTGGCGGGGCGGGGGGTGGCGTTCCTCACCCGCGGCCATGGCGGGCGGGTGCGCGACGTGCACCGGGTCGATCCCGGCCGTGATGCCGCCGCCATCGTTGGGGATGAGCCGCTGCTGCTGGCTGGCTGTGCCCCCACGTTCGTTGCCGCCGACCGTGCCGCCGCCGCGCGGGCGGCGATCGCGGCGGGGGCGGGGGTGCTGGTGCTCGATGACGGGCTGCAGAACCCGACGCTCGCCAAGGACCTGTCCCTGTTGGTGATCGATGGCGCCAGCGGCTTCGGCAACGGCCATGTCATCCCGGCCGGGCCGCTGCGCGAGCCGGTCGCCGCCGCCGCCGCGCGCTGCGCCGCCGCCGTGCTGATCGGCGAGGACCGCACCGGCGCGGCCGCCCTGCTGCCGCCCGCGTTGCCGGTGTTGCGGGCGCGGCTGCAGCAGACCGGCGCCGACGATCTGGCCGGCCGTCGCGTGCTGGCTTTCGCCGGCATCGGCATTCCCGGCAAATTCTTCGCGGGCCTGGCCGCTGCCGGCGCCACGCTGGCCGATGCCATCCCGTTCCCCGACCACCATCCCTACACCGAAACCGAGATCCGCGTCCTGCTGGCCCGTGCGGTGTTGCTTCGCGCGCTGCCGGTGACCACGCCGAAGGATGCCATCCGGCTGCCGCCGGAGCTGCGCGCGCAACTGCGCCAGGTGGGCGTGCGTCTGGTCTGGGATGATCCGGCCGCGCTCGATGCCCGGCTTGCCTCCATGTTCCTGTCCCTCCCATGACCCGGCCGACCTTGCCGCGCCGCCTGCGATTCCGCGCCGAGGCCGCGCTTGCCCGGCTCGCGCTCGCGCTGCTGCGCGGGCTTGGGCCGGTTGCCGCTTCCAATCTCGGCGGTGCCGTGGCTCGCGCCATCGGACCCCGCCTGCCGGTGTCGCGCATCGCCGAGATCAACCTGCGCCATGCCCTGCCGGAGCTGGGTGCCGCCGCCCGCCGGCGCATCATCCGCGGCGCCTGGGACAATCTCGGCCGTACCGTCGCTGAGCTGCCGCATCTGCCCCGGCTGCGCCGCACCGCGGACGGCCCCGGCTGGGAGGTGGTCGGCGAGGCCATCCTGCACGATCTCGCCGTGCGTGGCGGGCCGGTGATCTTTGTCTCCGGGCATGTCGGCAACTGGGAGGTGCTGCCGCCGGCGGTGGCCGCCTGTGGCCGGCCCTTCGCCAGCTTCTACCGCGCCGCCTCCAACCCGATCGCGGACGGGCTGATCGGCGGGCTGCGCGCCCGGGCGCTCGGCATCGACCTGCCGGCCTTCGCCAAGGGCGCGGCCGGGGCCCGCGCGGCCATGGCGCATCTCGGGCGCGGCGGGGCGCTCGGCATGCTGGTCGATCAGAAGATGAACGAGGGCATCGAGGCCCGCCTGTTTGGTCGCCCCGCCATGACACCGACCGCCGCCGCTGCCTTCGCGCTGCGCTTCCGCTGTCCGGTGGTGCCCGGCCATATCGAGCGCCTCGGCCCCGCGCGCTTCCGCCTGATCGTCGATCCGCCGCTGACGCTGCCCGAAAGCGGCAACCGCCTGGCCAACATCGCCGCGCTGACCCAGGCGATCAACGACCACATCGAGCAATGGGTCCGTGCCCGGCCGGAGTCCTGGCTGTGGCTGCACCGACGCTTCCCACAGGAGGTCTACCGGCCATGAGCGCAGCCCCCGTGATGCTGATCGACCTCGACGGCACGCTGACCGATTCCCGGCCCGGCATCATCGACTGCCTGCGCCGCACGCTGCGGCTGTTCGGCCACGAGCCCGATCCCGCCGACGACCTGAGCTGGGTGATTGGTCCGCCGATGGAACAGACCATCGGCCGCATCCTCGCCCCTTACGGTGACACCCGAGAGGCCGAGGCGACCGCCACCTACCGGCGCCTCTATGCCGAGGGAGGCATGTTCGACAATTCCGTCTATGCCGGCATTCCCGAGGCGCTCGACGCCTTCACCGCCGCGGGCTGGACGCTGTACGTCGCCACCGCCAAGCGCACCCGCTTCGCCCGCCCGATCCTCGAGCATTTCGGACTGGCACGGTATTTCCAGGAGATCCACGGTTCCGAGGACGGGCCACGGCTGGATACCAAGCCCGAATTGCTGGCCCATATCCGTGCCTGCCACGGCTTCGACCCCGTGCGCGCCGTGATGATCGGCGACCGCCATCACGACATCCAGGGCGCGCATGCCAACGGGATTCGCGCGATCGGCGTGGCCTGGGGCTATGGCGGTCGGGCCGAGCTGGAGGAAGCCGGGGCGGATGCGATGGCGGAGCATCCCGGCGACCTGATTGCGCTGGCCGGGGCCCTGCTGAAGTAGCAAGGCAACACAGGCCGGAGATGGTGCAACGGCTCCGGGTGACGGCCGTTTCAGTGCACGTCACCGCGTGGGTCGCATCATGGGCAACCGCGACACGCCGCGCCTGCAGGCGATGCGGGCGCGGGCCTTCATCATTCCGACCGACCGCCCTGAGGGCGACGGGACGATGCAATGGGACTCCACCACCCTGGTCGTGGTGGAGGTCGAGGCGGGCGGCGAGATCGGGCTCGGCTATACCTACACGCACGGATCGGTCGCGCGGCTGATCGACGGCCGGCTGACCGAGCTGGTCATCGGGCAGGATGCGATGGACGTGCCTGCCATGACCGCTGCGCTGTGGCGGGGCGTGCGCAACATGGGCCGGGACGGGCTGGTGGCGAGCGCCATCTCGGCCGTCGATGCGGCGTTGTGGGACCTGAAGGCGAAGCTGCTGGGCCTGCCGCTGGCGACGCTGTTGGGACGCGTGCGCGAGGATGTGCCGATCTACGGCAGCGGCGGATTCACCACCTACACCGATGACGAACTGCGCGCGCAGCTCTCCGGTTGGGTGGAGCGCGACGGTTGCCGTTGGGTGAAGATGAAGATCAGTGCTCATCCGGGCCAGGATCCGCACCGCGTGGCGGTCGCGCGCGCGGCGGTCGGCGAGCATGGGTTGTTCGTGGACAGCAACGGCGCCCTTTCCGCCCGGCAGGCCATGCACGTGACGCGGCGCTTCGCAGACGCGTTCGGGGTGCTGTGGCACGAAGAGCCTGTCTCTTCCGATGATCTGGAGGGACTGCGGCTGGTGCGCCAACACGCTCCGGACATCACCGACATCGCCGCCGGGGAGTATGGCTACGACCTCGACTATTTTCGTCGCATGCTGAACGCCGGGGCGGTGGACGTGCAGCAGGCCGATGCCACGCGGTGCGGCGGCATCACCGGATTCCTGAAGGTCGGCGTGCTCTGCGAGGCGCATCACATCGACCTCTCGGGCCATTGCGCGCCGTCACTGCATTTGCACGCCGCCTGTGCCGTGTCGCGGCTGCGGCATCTGGAATGGTTCCACGACCACGTGCGGATCGAGCGGATGCTGTTCGATGGCGCGCCGGTGCCGCGCCAGGGGGCGATCCGTCCCGATCTGTCGCGGCCCGGATTCGGTCTGGCGTTCAAATGGCAGGATGCCGGGCGCTACGCGAACTAGGAAAGGCGCGACATGATCGGAGTGCCGATGCGCAGGTCCATGCCGCGAGAGCGCGGTGGGGTCCCGGCAGCCAGCCCCGATACGGCGACGGTCAGGGCGGCGCGGCGGCTGAACCGCGCGAGCGGCCTGCTCGCCACCTCGGTGCTGCTGGACAGTGCGCTCGCGCATTACCGCGGTGCCTTCGAGAACCGGGCAATGTACACACCCCTGGCCGTCGCCACGCTGACGCTCGCCACCGGTGCGCATGGTGACGTGGACCGGCGCGAGGGCGGCCATCTCCTGCGCGATGCGATCTACGATCTGGCGGCGCTCACCGGCCTCGCCGGAACCGGCTTTCACATCTACAACATTGCCAAGCGCCCCGGCGGCTTCTGCTGGCAGAACCTGTTCTACGCGGCGCCGATCGGCGCGCCGATGGCGCTGCTGCTGGCCGGGCTGCATGGTGCGGTGGCGGAGCGGGTGCGTGACACCCCGTCGCGTCGCGCGCCGCGCCTGTTCGGCTTGCCCGCCGGCCGGGCGATGGCGGCGCTGACCAGCGTGGGACTGCTCGGCACCGCCGGCGAGGCGGGGCTGCTGCATCTGCGCGGTGCCTACCACAACCCGTTCATGTTCGCGCCCGTCACCGTGCCGCCGGTCGCCGCGGCTCTGTTGGCCGATGCGGCCATCGGCCCGCGCCGCGCGCGTCCGTTCACCCGGTGGTGGCTGCGCCTGACGGCGTGGCTCGGCTTCGCCGGTGTCGGATTCCACATCTTCGGCGTGCAACGCAACATGGGCGGCTGGCGCAACTGGAGCCAGAACCTGCTGAACGGGCCTCCGATTCCGGCGCCGCCCGCCTTCACCGGCCTGGCCCTGGCCGGGCTCGCCGCGCTTGGCCTGATGGAGGATCATCCCGATGCCTGATCCTGGCTCGCGTGATCGCTATCCCGGCTATGACGTGCTGGCCAAGCGCAACACGCCGTCCTGGAATGCCAGGACCCGGGAGGTCATCGACCAGCGGCTGGCGCTGCCGCGCGAACCACGCTTCTTCACCGAGGCGGAATACGCCACCGTCATTGCCGTTGCTGACCGCATCGTGCCGCAACCGGGGGACCGCCCGCCCATCCCGGTCGCGGCCCTGGTCGACCACAGGCTTTTTATCGACCAGGGCGACGGCTACCGCCACGCCGGCATGCCGCGCGCCCGCGATGCCTGGCGGCAGGGGCTGCGTGCCCTCGATGCCGAGGCGCAACAGGCGCATGGCCGGGATTTCCGTTGCCTGCACGCGGCCGAACAGGACGCGCTGCTGCGGCACATGCAGGACGGCACGCTGCAACACCTTGCCTGGGGCGGCATGCCGCCGCAATTGTTTTTCCGGCAGCACCTGGGCCATGACATCGCGCTGGCCTACTACGCGCATCCGATCGCCTGGAACGAGATCGGCTGGGGTGGCCCGGCCAGTCCGCGTGGCTATGTCCGCACCGGGTATGACAGGCGCGATCCGTGGGAAGCCGCCGAGGTGAAGGACGGCGATGCGGCGGCGGCACGTCGGAAAAACGTCCATGTCGGATGAGGATCCCTGTCACGTCCCCCGTGCCCGGGGCGGTCGCGTCCCCGACGTGTTCACGCCCGGCGGCTGGGTGCCGATGCGGCAATACGGCGAGGCCGAAGAGGTCGACTTCGTGATCGTCGGCACCGGTGCCGGCGGCGGCACGCTGGCCTGCAAGCTGGCGGAAGCGGGGTTTTCCGTCGTTGCCATGGATGCCGGGCCGTACTGGCGGCCGCTCGAGGACTTCGCCTCCGACGAATCCGAGCAGAGCAAGCTCTATTGGACCGACGATCGCATCGTCGATGGCGAGAACCCGATCCAGTTGGGCAGCAACAACAGCGGCAAGGCGGTCGGCGGCAGCACCGTGCATTTCGCCATGGTGTCGCTGCGCTTCCGTCCCGAATGGTTTCGATCGCGCAGTCAACTGGGCTATGGCTTCGACTGGCCGCTCGATTGGCGGGAGATGTGGGGCTACTACCGCGAGGTCGAGCAGGCGCTGAAGATCGCCGGCCCCATGACCTATCCCTGGGGCCCGCCGCGGCCGCGCTATCCTTATCGCGCGCATGAGCTGAACGCCGCCGCCCTGGCCCTGGCCGAAGGCTGCGAGGCGATGGGCATTCCATGGTCGGAGACGCCACTTGCGACCTTGTCCGCGCCGCATGGCCGCGCGCCGCCCTGCGTCTATCGCGGTTTCTGCGTGCTGGGCTGTTCCACCAACGCCAAGCAGAGCGTGCTGGTCACCTGGCTGCCGCGCTCCATCGCCGCGGGGGCCGAGATCCGCGACCTGGCGATGGTCGGGCGGGTGGAGACCAATGCGGCGGGCCTGGTCACCGGTGTGCAGTATCATCGTGAAGGGCGCTGGCGTTTCCAGAAGGCGCGCCATGTCGTGGTCGCCGGCTATGCCATC
This sequence comes from Rhodovastum atsumiense, assembly GCF_937425535.1. NCBI lineage: Bacteria > Pseudomonadati > Pseudomonadota > Alphaproteobacteria > Acetobacterales > Acetobacteraceae > Rhodovastum > Rhodovastum atsumiense. The sequence continues at coordinate 1,988,823 of NZ_OW485601.1, read as the reverse complement.
GAGACGCCGCGGCTGCTGCTGAACTCCGCCAGCCCCTGTTTCCCGCAGGGTCTGGCCAACAGCTCCGGCCTGGTCGGGAAATATCTCATGGTGCAGGCCAACCAGGCGGTGTGGGGCGTCTCGGCGAAGGAGATCCGCTCCTACAAGGCACCGCCGTCGCTCGCGTTGACCGAGCACTGGAACTACGAGGACAGGGGCAAGGATTTCTTCGGCGGCTATGCCTACATGAGCCAGGGACCGCTGCCACAGCTCTGGGCCAACACGCAGCTCACCGCGCATGGTCTGTGGGGCGAGCGGCTGATTGCCGAGATGGCGAAGTACAACCATCAGGTCGGGCTGAAGATGGTTGGTGAGATGTTGCCGCAGGAGCGCAACGGCGTGTCGCTCGCCGGGGACAAGGACCAGTACGGCCTGCCGGTTCCGCGCGTGACCTATTCCTGGCACGACAACGACAGGCGGCTGATCGCCCATGCGCTGCGCTTCATGGGACAGGCGCTGCAGGCGATCGGATGCCGGGAAATCTGGGAACAGGCCGATGACACCTGCCATCTGAACGGCGGGGCCCGCATGGGCAATGATCCGCGCCGCAGCGTCGTTAATGCTGATTGCCGCAGTTGGGACATCCGCAATCTGTGGATCTGCGACGGCTCGGTGTTTCCGACTGTCGGTGGCGTGAACCCCTCGCTCACCATCCAGGCCATTGCCTGCCGCACCGGCGACCGGATCAGGGAGCTGGCGCGGCGAGGGGAGTTGTGACGATCGCGCGGCAGGGCGGCGCTACGCCCCGGTCCCGGGCGGAGGAGCGGGACGAACGCCGCTGTTCTGCAGCACGCGGCCGAGCCGCTCCAGCAGCGCCTCCGCCGCCACCGGCTTGCGCAGCAGCGCGAACGGTCCCCCGCGCTCGGCTTCCTCGATCTTGCCGGGCCCGGCATCCCCCGCATGCCCGGTCACCAGTACCGCCGGCAGCCGCGGCACCCGCAATCGCGCCTCGCGCAGCAGGTCGAGCCCATCCAGTCGGCCGGGCATGGTGAGATCGGTGACCAGGGCGTCGGGCCGGAATCCTTCATCGAGCAAGGCAAGCGCCGCAACGGCGTCCTCGGCCTCGCGTGTCGTGTAGCCGTGATCCTCCAACTGGGCCGCGATCACCGTGCGCACCTCGGCCTTGTCCTCGGCCAGCAGGATCGTCGCGCCGGTCGACGCCGGTGCCGCCCTTGTCGCATCTGTCGCCTCGGTCACGGGCGCCAGTCCCGCCGGCGCGCGGGGCAGCCAGAGCGAGACGGTGGTGCCGCGTCCGGGGGCGCTGCGGATCGACAGCCCGCCGCCCGATTGCTCGGCGAAGCCACGGGCCATGGACAGGCCCAGCCCGGTGCCCTGACCCTTTGGCTTGGTGGTGAAGAACGGCTCGGTGACGCGTTCCAGCACCTCGGCTGACATGCCCTCGCCATCATCGATGACGGAAAGGCGGAGATAGCAACCGGGCGGCAGGCCCGGCGGCGCGTCCTGCGATCCGGGGCTGTCCACCGCCTCTGCCGAGATCACCAGGGTGCCGCCCGCCGGCATGGCGTCGCGGGCATTGTTGGCGAGATTGACCAGCACCGCTTCAAGTTGGCTGCGATCGGCGAACAGCGGCGGCAGCTCCGGCACCACCTGCAGCGTCAGGGTGACATTCGCGCCCATGACCGGCCCCAGGAACGCCGCGAGCCCTTCCAGGAAGGGCGCGGGGGGCACCGGCTCGGAGCGGAGTTCGACCCGGCGCGCGAAGGTGAGCAACCGCCCGGTGACGGAGGCACCCCGCTCGGCCGCACTGGCGGCGAGGTCAAGGTAGCGCCGTATCTGCGGCGCCTCGTGCGTCAGGCGTCTGGATGCGAGGGTGATGCCGCCCTGCACGGCCTGCAGGATATTGTTGAAGTCGTGCGCGATGCCCCCGGCGAGCCGCCCCAGCGCTTCCATCCTGCTGGCCTGGGCGAGGCGGGCCTCGCTGACGGCAAGGGCCTGGCCGCGTTCTTCCGCCAGCCGGTCGAGCTGTTCCGCCTCGCGCGCCAGCAATGCCTCGGCCTGGCGCCGGGCGGTGACATCGAAATGCAGGCCGACCATGCGCCTGGCCCGTCCGCCCGCATCGGCCAGGGCATGGCCATGGGCGGCGATCCAGCGGATCTCGCCGGCGGGCAGCACCACCCGGAATTCGTGGCCGAAGGCGCCGTTCCCGGCGGCGATGGCGGCGTCGGTCACTGCCTTCAGGCCCGGCAGATCCTCCGGATGCAGGCGCGCATACACCTGTTTCCCGCTCGGCTGGCCGCTGGCGGGATCGATGCCGAAGAGCTCGAATTCCCGCGCATCCCATTCCAGCCGGTCGGTCACGAGGTCCCACGACCAGAAGCCCATGCGCCCCGCCTCGAGGGCAAGCCGCAGCCTTGCCTCGTTCTCCCGCAATTGCTCCGCCGCCGCGTGGCGCTCCTCGATGTCGAGCAGAACACCGGGAAAGCGCAGCGGCGTGCCGTCGGGGGCATGGTCGACACGACCATTCGCCTGGATCCAGCGATAGACGCCATCGTGTTGCCGCACCCGGTACTCGCAGGCATAGGGGCCGCCGCGGGCGATCACCTCGGCGATCGCCTGGCGCAGCCGCGGCAGGTCCTCGGGGTGGACCGAGGCGACGACCTGCTCGATGCCGAGCCCGCTGCGGCAGGTTTCGGGATCGAGGCCGAAGGATTGCGCGAAGCGTGCATCGGCGGTGAAGTGGTCGGTCGGCAGGTCCCAGGTCCAGGTGCCGACGATCGCGCCTGCCTTGAGCGCAAGATCCACCCGCTCGGCGGCGAGGCGCAGGCGGCTTTCGCTGTCGCGCAGCGCCGCTTCGGTGCGCTTGCGGCCGTCGATGTCGGTGCAGGTGCCCACCCAGCGACTGACCTGCCCCGCCTTGTCGCGAACCGGTACGCCCCGGCCAAGGAACCAGCGATAGGCGCCATCGTGGCGGCGGAAGCGGTACTCGATCTCGTAGGTTCCGCCCGCGCGCACCGCCTCCATCCAGGTCGCCAGGGTGCGGTCGCGGTCATCGGGATGCAGGATCGCGAGCCAGCCCTCTCCCATGAGCTCATCCATGGCCACGCCTGCATATTCGGCAAAGCGCGGGTTCAGGTAGACGACCTGGCCCTCGGCGTCCGTCTCGAAGAGCAGCGAGGGAATGGCCTCGGCCAATGCCCGGAAACGGGCTTCCCCCGCGGCCAGCGCGGCGGCGGCGGCCTTGCGGGAGGTCAGGTCGCGCGCGACGGCGACCCGCATCGGACGGCCCTGGTAATGAACGGCACGCCCTTCGATCTCGAGCGGGAAGGTGGATCCGTCCCGGCGCAGTCCGAGCGTCTCGTAGGGGGCCCGGGACTCCTGCCGGATGGCCTCGGCGACCGTCCGGCGTCCCTCGGGCGCGATCAGGTCCATCACGTTGCGACCGATCACCTGCTCGCGTGCGGCGAAACCATGCATGCGCCAGAAGGCGTCGTTCACGTCGCAGATGATGCCGCCGTCGTGGAAGACCACCCCTTCCCGCGTCGCCGCCGAAAGGGCCCGGAACCGCGCCTCGCTCGCGGCGAACTCGGCGCGTCCCTGACGTTCCCGGCGGAGCGAGGTGGTCATGACATGGATGACCGCGCAGTCCACCAGCAGGACGACGCCAAAGAAGCCGGTGGCGATGACGTCCGACCCTTGGGCGAAGGTAAAGGACCCGGTTGGAGCAATGAAGAAGTACTTCGCGGCGGCGATGCTGAGCAACGAGGCCAGCAGGGCGGGGCCGAGGCCGGCGAAGAGGGCCGTCAGCACCACCGCGGGGAAGAAGGCGAGAAACGGGAATTTCGCCAGCGGTGCGGCCAGGGCGAAACGCAGTGCCAGGGCGAGCGCGGTGGCGGCGATGGCCAGCGCATAGCCGCTGGCGCGGCCGTGCAGGGCGAAAATGCGGCTTTGCCAGGTCGGGCGGAGGACAGGCGAAGGTGGCGCGGCCACGGGGGAGGATGGATCCACGGGAGCGGTCACGGATCGGGCTTCAGGCGCGGTCAGGGCCGGCATGTCTTTGTTCCCCCTGCGGACCTGTTTTGTGCAGCGTTCCGCGACAAATGGGGGCATATGGTGCAGCAAAAATCAATTAGCCAGTGATGGGCCACGATATCAAGAAGGGCGTGGCGCGACGAAAATCAATATGGCGCTGTCAATCTGCGTATTATTCCTGGGGTTTACTATTATTAAACTGATGGATCTGGAAGTATTATGAAATCGATGTTTTATGATCCGACCATCATGCGGAAATCGTTCGCTATTTGTTCTAGATAAAAATTGTAACCTCCTGCCTTTGATGCGGTTCCACCGGGCCTCCGGTGGAACCGCATCGCCCCGAGACTTGTGCCCGACGCCGGTTCAGACGTCGAGATTCGCCACTTTCAGCGCATTGCCGACAATGAATTCGCGTCTTGGTTCAACAACGTCACCCATGAGGGTGGAGAACACCTGCGCCGCATCCTCGACATCGCCGACCTTGACCTGCAGCAGCGTGCGGGCCGCCGGATCGAGCGTGGTCTTCCACAACTGGTCGGGGTTCATCTCGCCCAGGCCCTTGAAGCGCTGGATGGTCAGGCCGCGCCTGCCATGCCCGAGGATCCGGTCGAAGGCGCTGGCGGGGCCGGCCGCCGGCTGGGTGTCGCGATCGAGCCTGAGCACGGCCGGTTGGGCGAAGCGGGTGACCAGCGCCTGCGTGCGCTCGGCCAGCCAGCGCGCATCGGCGCTGCGCAATGCCGAAGCCTCCAGCATGTGCCGCTCCGCCACCCCGCGCACCGTGCGCGTCAGCTTGAGGCCCTGCCCGTCGGCGGCCACCACCCAGGTGCGCTCGCTCGGCAGCGAGATGGCGTTCAGCCGTTGCACCAGCGTCTGTGCCGCCGCGGTGGCCCGCGCCGTATCCGCGGTCAGGGCGCCGGCGATGGCGGCCTGCTCGAGCAGGGCGGTCGGAACGTCGCCGGCCAGCCGGCGCAGCCGCAGGCTGGCCTCGCGCAGCCAGGACGCTTCCTCTTCCAGCTCCGGCCCCTGCAACTCGCGGCCATCGGCATAGGTCAGCCGCGCCTCGGCCAGCGCCTTGTCGAGCAGGAAGCGTTCGAGCGCCGCGTCGTCCTTGAGGTAGCGCTCCTCGTTGCCGCGCTTGGCCCGGTAGAGCGGTGGCTGCGCGATGAACAAATGGCCGCGTTCGATCAATTGCGGCATCTGGCGGAAGAAGAAGGTCAGCAGCAGCGTGCGGATATGCGAGCCGTCCACGTCCGCGTCGGTCATGATGACGATGCGGTGGTAGCGCAGCTTGGCGACGTCGAAGCCGCCCTGGTCGGCCTCGGCGCGGCCGATGCCGGCGCCGAGGGCAGTGATCAGCGTGCCGATTTCGGCGCTGCCGAGCATGCGGTCGAAGCGCGCGCGCTCGACGTTCAGGATCTTGCCTTTCAGCGGCAGGATCGCCTGGAACTTGCGGTCACGTCCCTGCTTGGCCGAGCCACCGGCCGAATCACCCTCGACGATGAACATCTCGCATTTCGAGGGGTCGCGCTCCTGGCAGTCGGCGAGCTTGCCCGGCAGCGTGGAGATATCCAGCACGCCCTTCCGGCGCGTCAGCTCGCGCGCCTTGCGGGCGGCCTCGCGCGCCGCGGCGGCGTCCATCACCTTGCCGATGATCGACTTCGCTTCCTTCGGATGCGTCTCGAACCAGTGCGCGATGGCGTCCGCGGCCACGGCCTGCACCACCGGCTGCACCTCGGAGCTGACCAGTTTCTCCTTGGTCTGCGAGGAGAATTTCGGATCGGGCACCTTCACCGACAGCACCGCGGTCATGCCTTCGCGCATGTCGTCGCCGACCAGGGACAGGCTGTCCTTCTTGCCCATCCCCTCGGCGTATTTCGTCACCACGCGGGTCAGCGCCTGGCGGAAGCCGGCCAGGTGGGTGCCGCCGTCACGCTGCGGGATGTTGTTGGTGAAGCACAGCATGGTCTCGTGGAAACTGTCGTTCCAGGACAGCGCGAACTCCACGCGGATGCCGCTGCCATTGGCCTCGGCCGAGACGCTGATCGGCGGCGAGAGCACCGGCGTCTTGGCCCGGTCGAGCCATTCGACGAAGGCGATCAGCCCGCCTTCGTAGTGGAATGAGATTTCGGTGGCCGGGGCGTGCCGCTCGTCGCGCAGGACGATGGCGAGGCCCGAATTGAGGAAGGCGAGTTCGCGCAGCCGGCGCTCCAGCACCGTGATGTCGAACTCCGTCTTTGTGAAGGTTTGCCCACTCGGCTTGAAGGTCACCTCGGTGCCGTTCGGGCGGTCCTGCGGCCCCACCTTGGCCAGCGGCGCCACCGCGTCGCCGTGCACGAAGCGGATGAAGTGCTCGGACCCGTCGCGCCAGATGCGCACGTCCATCCATTCGGACAGTGCGTTCACCACCGCCGCGCCGACGCCGTGCAGGCCGCCCGACACCTTGTAGGAGTTCTGGTTGAACTTCCCGCCGGCGTGCAGGCGAGTCAGCACCACCTCCGCGGCCGAGATCCCTTCCTCGGGATGGATATCGACGGGAATGCCGCGCCCGTCATCGCGCACGGTCACGCTGCCATCGCCGTTGAGCACAAGCTCGACGCGGGAGGCGAAGCCGGCCTGCGCCTCGTCCACGGCATTGTCGATGATCTCGAAGGCCATGTGGTGCAGCCCGGAGCCGTCATCGGTGTCGCCGATATACATCCCGGGTCGCTTGCGCACGGCATCAAGGCCGCGCAGCACGGAGATGGACGAGGCATCGTAGGCGTCGGACTCGGGAAGCGGCGCGGCGTTTTCGGACATGCCGACGAGGTGCTCCGGGGTGGTGGGATTCTTGCTATCTTATATAGCTCCCGCGCGCGTTCGGCCACCCGCTCAGGCGGGATGGAATTCGGGATCGGGCCGCACTGTGTCTTCGCCAGTACGCAGGCCCTCGGCCAGGTCGCGCAAAGGCAGGAACGTCTCGCGATCGGTGCCGGTCAGGAACACCTGGGCGGGCAGGGAGGCCAGCGCCGCGAACAGCGCCTGGCGGTGATCCGGATCGAGATGCACCGCCGGTTCGTCCAGCAGCAGCAGCGGGGCGGCGCCGCGCGCCTGCGCGATCAGGGCGGCATGGCCAAGCACCACGGCAACCAGCAACGCTTTCTGCTGGCCGGTGCTGGCCAGGCCGGCCGGCCGGCCGGTGACGGCATCGGTCAGCGCCATGTCGGCGCGGTGCGCGCCAAGCCCCGCGGAGCCGGCGCGGGCATCCGCCCCCCGTCCGGTGGCGAGCGCCGCGCGCAGCCAGTCTTCCACCGCCAGCGCCGGATCCCGCGCCAGTCGCTCGGCGATCGGGCAGACCAGCCCAAGCCGTGCCACCGGAAATGCCCCGGCGATGCCGCCCGCCAGCGCCGCGTTCAGATGCCCGACCAGCGCCGCGCGGGACGCCGCGGCGGCCACCGCATGACGGGCCATGGCTTCCTCCAGCCCCGCCAGCCACGCCGCATCCGCCCGCCCCTCGGCCAGCAGCCGGTTGCGTTGCGCCATCGCGCTGTCGTGAGCGGACACTTCCCGGGCATGGCCGGGCTCCAGCGCGAACACCAGCCGGTCGAGGAAGCGCCGCCGGCCGGACGCCCCTTCCTGGAACAGCCGGTCCATCTGCGGCGTCAGCCAGACCGCGGCCACCCGTGCGGCGATCTCGGCCTGGCTGCGCGGCGCGGCGCCGTCCAGGCGGAACACCCGCCGTTCCGCCGGGCCGCCGGGCGGCGTGCCGGTGCCGATGTCGAACCCTTCCTCCGGCGCCTCGAATCGCCCGGCCACCGCCCAGGCCCGTCCGCCATGCCGCGCCAATTCGCCCAGCCGCGCCCCGCGCAGGCCCCGGCCGGGCACCAGCAGCGAAATCGCCTCCAGCAGGTTGGTCTTGCCACTGCCATTGGGGCCCCAGATCGCCGCCACCCGACCCCGCGGTTGCCAGGTGAGCTCGGAGTAGTTGCGGAAATCCGTGAGCGCCAGTCGCGCGAGCCGCATGGATGGACCTGTTGGCGGGGCGTTGCCCCGCGCCCCACCAGGGCTTCGCCCTGGACCGACCAAGGGCTTCGCCCTTGGAACCCGATTTTCTGTGCCGCGCAGCGAGACTGGGGTGCAGGGGCCTTGTGGCCCCTGCCGGGTCCAGGGCAGAGCCCTGGCCTTGCTTTCTTCCCTTACACGCGCATCGGCATCAGCACGTACAGCGCGCTGGCGTCGGCGGCATCGCGCACCACGGTGGGCGCGGCGCCGTCGGAGAAGCGGAACTCCACGTCGCCGGCGATCTGGTCGGTGATGTCGTTGAGGTAGCGGGCCTGGAAGCCGATCTCGAGCGGTCCGGCGTCGTATTTGACGTGGTCGGCGTCGAGTTCCTCGGTGGCGGTGCCCTGGTCCGGGCTGGACGCCGAGAGCACCAGCAGGTCGCGGTTGAGCGCCATCTTCACCGGCCGCGAGCGTTCCGAGGAGATGGCGGCGACGCGGGCGACGGCGTCGGCGAAGTCCTTCTTGCCGACGCGCAGGACCTTGTCGTTGTCGCGCGGGATGACGCGTTCGTATTCGGGGAAGGTGCCGTCGATCAGCTTGCTGGTCAGGGTGATCGGGCCGACCTTGAACTGGATGCGGGTATCGGACAGCGCGATTTCGACGTCGCTGCTGACCTCGTCGAGCAGCTTGCGCAGCTCGCCCACGGTCTTGCGGGGCACGATGACGCCAGGGATGCCGGAGGCGCCCTCGGGCAGCGGTTCCTCAACCCGGGCGAGGCGGTGGCCATCGGTGGCGACGGCGCGCAGCACGGGGGTGCCGTCGGCCTCGGCCGCGTGCAGGTAGATGCCGTTGAGGTAGTAGCGGGTTTCCTCGGTGGAGATGGCGAAGCGGGTGCGGTCGATCAGGCCGCGCAGCGCCAGCGCCGGCAGGGCGAAGCGGTGGGGCAGGGTGCCCGCGGTCATCGAGGGGAAATCCTCGGTGGGCAGCACGACCAGGCTGGTGGCGTAGCGGCCCGAGCGCAGCGTGAGCTGGGCATCGCCGCCGGGGTGGTCGAGTTCGACCTCGGCGCCTTCCGGCAGCTTCCGGACGATTTCGTACAGCGTGGCCGCCGGGGCGGTGCAGGCGCCGTTGCGGCTGGTCTCGGCGGTGATATCCTCGACCACCGCGATTTCCATGTCGGTGGCGGTCAGCGTGAGCTGGCCATCGCGGACGGCGATCATGACATTGGCGAGGATGGGGATGGTGTTGCGCTTCTCCACCACGCTTTGTACGTGCGCCAGCGCCTTCAGGAGCGTCGCTCGTTCGGCCTTCAACCTCATGGCGTCATCCTCTTGGACCGGCGCGTCGGGAACCGACGGGGCACGGACCCAAAAGCACGCCGCCGGCCACGACTCGGGTCGATCAGTTTAGCAACCAGCTTGTCCAGCGAAAAGTGCGCCAGTGGCGAAAGCCCTATGATTCCAGCATCCGGCGCAGCAGTTCGACATCCTCGGCGAAGCTGGCGTCGCGTTCCATCAGCTCGGCGACGCGCTGGACGGCGTGCATGACGGTGGTGTGATCGCGGTTGCCGAACTTGCGGCCGATCTCGGGCAGGGAGCGGCTGGTAAGCTGCTTGGCCAGGTACATGGCCACCTGGCGCGGGCGGGCGACGTTGCGGGCGCGCCGGGCCGAGGACATGTCGGTCAGGCGGATGTTCCAGTGCTCGGCGACCTTGCGCTGGATTTCCTCGATGGTGACGCGGCGGTCATGCGCCTTGAGGATGTCGTGCAGCACCTCCTGGGTGGATTCCAGGGTGATGGTGCGGCCGAACAGGTTGGCGTGCGCGATCAGGCGGTTCAGCGCGCCTTCCAGCTCGCGGACGTTGCTGGTGATCTTGTGGGCGAGGAATTCAAGCACCTTGGGTGGCACGGGCACGCCGGCGCGGGCGGCCTTGGCCTCCAGGATGGAGACGCGCAGCTCGAAGGTGGTGGCGTGCAGGTCGGCGACCATGCCACAGCCAAGGCGGGTGCGGACGCGCTCCTCGAGCCCGGAGAGGTCGGAGGGCGACTTGTCGGCCGACACCACGATCTGTTTGCCGGCGTCCACCAGGGCGTTGAAGGTGTGGAAGAATTCTTCCTGGGTGGCGTCCTTGCCGATCAGGAACTGCAGGTCGTCGATCATCAGCACGTCGACGCTGCGAAGTTGTTCCTTGAACTCCATGGTCGATTGATTGCGGATGGCGGCAATGAAGCGGTACATGAACTTCTCGGCCGACATGTAGGCGACCGAGACCGGCACGCTGCCGCGCGGGCCGTCGCCGGTGAGTTCCCAGGCGATGGCATGCATCAGGTGGGTCTTGCCCAGGCCGACCCCGCCGTACAGGAACAGCGGATTGAAGCCGACGCTGGCCGGTTTCTCGGCGACGCGCCGGGCGCAGGCATAGGCGAATTCGTTGGGCTTGCCGACGACGAAGCTGTCGAAGGTGAAGCGCGGATCGAGCGCCGCGGCCAGTTCGGCGCGCGGGTCGGCATGGGCCGCCTGCGGCTGGCCACTGGCGGCGAGGCCGGATGGGATCGGTTCGGCAATGGGTTCGCCGATCGGCTCGCCCACGACGAGCGGCTCGGCGAGGCCGTCATCGCCGGCATTGCCGCCGACGCGGATATCCACCCGCCGGACCCGGCGGTTTTCGCTTTGCCAGAGCGCGTTGAGGCGATCGCCGTAATGGGTGCGGACCCAGTCGCGCAGGAAACGGGTGGGCAGACGAACGGTGATCTCGTCGCCATCAAGGCCGCCAAGCGTCATCTGGCGCAGCCAGGTACGGTATTCGACTTCGCCGACCTCGCTTTGCAGCCGGCTGCGCACACGGTTCCACTGGGCCGCCAGTTGCGCTTCCTCCAGGGAGCGCTGGTCGGTCATGACAGAGGCGTCACTGCCGATGTTTCCGCCGTTCGTCACGCACGCCCCCCTGCCCCGACCGGTCAGTCACGCGATCGCGGCCCACCGAATAGTTCCGGGTGAAGCCTGCCCCTCCTCATCCCGGCCGATATCAGCAGCAACACTGCCGATCAGGTAATGGTTAAGCATGATCGGGACGGAAGGCAACCGCATTTTGGGAAGTGCAAATAAAGATCAAATGAAGCTACCAACAGAGCAAGACAAAGTTCAGAAAATAACGATCCGCTCTGCGTCGCGTGATCCGGTATCGAAACAATAATCCGATATCGAAACAATACTTGCCGACTCCGGCCCGGGCACGGCGTGCCCGGCCGGGACGGAAATCAGGCGACCGGCAGCGCCTTGATGCGGGCGGACAGGCGCGAGATCTTGCGTGCCACGGTGTTGTCGTGGACCACGCCCTTGGTGGCGGCGCGCTGCAGCTCGGGCTGCGCGACGCGCAGGGCCTCGGCCGCCGCCGTCTTGTCGCCGCTGGCGATCGCCGCCTCGACCTTCTTCACGAAGGTGCGCATGCGTGACTTGCGCGCCTGGTTGCGCGCCGTGCGGCGCTCGGTCTGGCGGATGCGCTTGCGCGCGGACGCGGTATTGGCCATGGGCTCTCTATATCGACAAGTGGTGCAGAAGTCTGATTCGGGATGGTCGCTCGGCCCGGGCGCCGCAACCTTCCGGTGCGCCCGCCGAGATGAGGGGACGTGGTTTAGGCAGGGCAGCCCAGGGAGTCAAGGAAACCGGCTTGCGGGGGCCTGCATACCGCCGCCGCGGGGCATGCAGGCTCGCTGCCGGCCGGCGCCCTGGCGCCGGTTCAGGCCGAAAAGTCGGGCTTGCGCTTCTCCACGAAGGCGGCCATGCCCTCGCGCTGGTGCGGGGTGCCGAACAGCGACAGGAACAGCGCACGTTCGTAGCGCACGCCCTCGGTCAGGGTGGTCTCGAAGGCGCGGTTGACGCAATCCTTGGCGAAGCCGACGGCGACGGGCGAGAGCGCGGCGATGCGCTCGGCGACCTTCAGCGTCTCGGCAAGCAGCTGGTCGGCGGGGAAGATGCGGCTGACCAGGCCGGCGCGCTCGGCCTCGGCCGCGTCCATCATGCGGGCGGTCAGCACCAGGTCCATCGCCTTGGCCTTGCCGACCGCGCGGGTCAGGCGCTGCGTGCCGCCCGCCCCGGGGATGACGCCGAGATTGATCTCGGGCTGGCCGAACTTCGCGGTATCGGCCGCGAAGATGGTGTCGCACATCATGGCGAGTTCACAGCCGCCGCCCAGCGCGAAGCCGGCGACCGCGGCGATCACCGGCTTGCGGATGCGCAGGATGCTCTCCCAGCGCTTGCCGATGAAGTCTTCCAGCGGGTAGGTGCGGGGCTGCATCTCCTTGATGTCAGCCCCGGCGGCGAAGGCCTTTTCCGAGCCCGTCAGCACGATCGCGCCGATCGCGGGATCGGCATCGAAGGCGGCGAGCTGGCTGCCCAGCTCTTCCATGAGCTGGTCGCACAACGCATTCAGTGCCTGGGGACGATAGAGACGGATCAATCCGACGCGTCCCTGCGTTTCCACCTGGATCATCTCGGCCATGGACGTCCTCCGATGCTGCGGTGCAGCAGAATTTTACCTAGCGTTGCATGCGGCGGCAATAGAAGGTGCTGCGCCCGGACTGGACGATGCGGGCGATGCCGGTGCAGCCGGGCGGGCCCGGGCACTGTTCACAGGCCTCGCCTTCCCGGCCGTACACTTTCCAGGCGTGCTGAAAGTAGCCCAGTTCCCCGGAGGGCTGAACGTAGTCGCGCAGGGATGATCCGCCGGCGGCGATTGCCTCGGTCAGCGTGGCCTGGATCGCCGGCACCAGCCGCCGCACGGCGGCCCCGGCGACGGTATGGGCGAGTCGGCGGGGGCTGAGTCCGGCCCGGAACAGCGCCTCGCACACATAGATATTGCCCAGGCCTGCCACCGTACGCTGGTCGAGCAGCGCCGCCTTGATCGGGGTGATGCGTCCGGCCAGGGCCGCTTCCAGCACCGCCGGGGTGAATGCCGCCTCCAGCGGCTCGGGGCCGAGCCCGGCGAGCAGCCGGTGCGCGTCTTCCGCGGCGGTGGCCAGCAGGTCGACGCAGCCGAAGCGGCGGGGATCGACGAAGCCGATGCGCCAACCTTCCTCGGTCTCGAGCGTCAGGTGCTCATGCGCCGGCACGGTGTTGGCGCCGCAAGGCGTGATCACCATGCGCCCGGACATGCCGAGATGGATCAGCACCGACTCCCCGCCCGCCAGGCGCATCAGGATGTACTTGCCCCGCCGGCGGAAACCCAGGACGTGCGCGCCGGTGAGGCGCGCGGCGAGGCCGGCGGGGAAGGGCCAGCGCAGGTCGGGGCGGTGGATGCGGGCAAGCCGGATGGTCCGCCCTTCCAGCCGGGCGGCCAGACCTCGCATCACTGTTTCGACTTCGGGGAGTTCCGGCATGACCGGGAGGCAGGCTATAGAGGCCGGCCATGACCGACAACCCAACGCCTTCGGGCGCCAGCACCATCGATTTCGGCTACCGGCAGGTGCCGTATTCCGAAAAGCGGACCCTCGTTCGCGAGGTGTTCGACAGCGTGGCGACCCGCTACGACCTGATGAACGACCTGATGTCGCTGGGCATCCACCGCATCTGGAAGCGCATCTTCATCGGTGCCCTCGACCCGCGGCCCGGGCGGACCCTGCTCGACCTGGCCGGCGGCACCGGCGACATCACCTTTGGCTGGCTCGGCCGCGGCGGTGGGCCGGCGATCCTGTCCGACATCAACGCCTCGATGCTCTCGGTCGGGCGCGACCGTGCGCTCGGGCGCGGCTTCGCCAGGGACCTGTCCTTCCTGGTGGCCGATGCCGAGCGCCTGCCGCTGCCGGATGGCTGCGTCGACACGGTGTCCATGGCGTTCGGGCTGCGCAACTGCACCGACAAGCCGGCGGTGCTGCGGGAAGCCCGGCGCGTGCTGCGGCCGGGCGGGCGGTTCCTGGTGCTGGAGTTCAGCCGGGTGCAGGTGGCGGCGCTGTCGCCGGTGTATGACCTGTGGTCGTTCCAGGTGTTGCCGCGGCTGGGTCGCTACGTCGCCCGCGACGAGGACAGCTACCAGTATCTTGCCGAGAGCATCCGCATGATGCCGGACCAGGAGACGCTGGCGGGGATGATGCGCGAAGCCGGGCTGTCGCGGGTCAAGGTGCAGAATCTCTCGGGCGGGATCGCGGCGATCCACACCGGCTGGCGGCTGTGATGCCGGCGGGGCGGCGGATCCTGCTGATCGTCACCGGCGGCATTGCCGCCTTCAAGATCCCTGAGCTGATCCGCCTGCTCCGTCGCGAGGACCATGCCGTCCGTTGCGTGCTGACCGCGGGCGGCGCGCAGTTCGTCACCCCGCTCACGCTGCAGGCGCTGAGCGAGGATCGTGTGTACACCGACCTTTTCTCGCTGACCGACGAGAGCGAGATGGGCCATATCCAGCTTTCGCGCAGTGCCGACCTGGTGGTGGTGGCGCCGGCGACCGCGGACATCCTGGCGCGCATGGCAGCCGGAATTGCCAATGATCTCGCGACCACGCTGCTGCTGGCCACCGACAAGCCGGTGCTGGTGGCACCGGCGATGAATGTGCGGATGTGGCTGCATGCGGCGACCGTCGCCAACATGGCGACGCTGCGGGCGCGCGGCGTGCACGTGGTGGGGCCGGACGAAGGCGTGATGGCCTGCAACGAGGTCGGGCCGGGGCGGATGAGCGAGCCGCCGGCGATCCTGCAGGCCATCGATGCCCTGCTGGCCCCCCGGCCGGCCCCGGTGGTGGCGCCGGAGCAGGGGGCCGCGCCATCGCTCGCGGGGCGGCATGTGCTGGTGACCAGCGGGCCGACGCACGAGCCGATCGACCCGGTACGCTACATCGCCAATCGCAGCAGCGGCCGGCAGGGGCACGCCATCGCCGCGGCACTGGCCGGGCTTGGCGCGCGCGTGACGCTGGTCAGCGGGCCGGTGGCCCTGCCGGATCCCGCCGGGGTGACGGTGCGGCATGTGGAGACGGCGCAGCAGATGCTGGCGGCCTGCCAGACCGCGCTGCCGGCCGATGCCGCTGTCTTCGCCGCCGCCGTCGCCGACTGGCGCGTCGCGCACGAGGCGGCCTTGAAGCTGAAGAAGAAGCCCGGCGGGACGCCGCCGGAGCTGGCGCTGGTGCCCAATCCCGACATCCTCGCCGCGATCGCGGCGCCGGGACCGCAACGGCCGCGCCTGGTGATCGGTTTCGCCGCCGAGACGCACGAGATCCTGATGCATGCCGAAGGCAAGCGGCAGCGCAAGAACGCCGACTGGATCGTCGCCAACGATGTCCGGCCGGAAAGCGGCATCATGGGCGGGACGGAAAACCAGGTGCAGCTGGTGACGGCGGCGGGGGTCGAGGCCTGGCCGCGGCTGGACAAGGACGCGGTGGCGCAACGGCTCGCCGCCCGCATCGCCACGGCATTGGCCGCCCAGGCAACAGGGGCGGGCGACTGATCAGGCCGCGGAGCGGCCGGCCTGCAGCAACTGCGTGAACGCCTCGGGCGACATTGGCCGGCCGTACAGATAGCCCTGCACCTCTGCGCAGCCTTCGCTGCGCAGCAGGTCCGCCTGCGCCACGGTCTCCACGCCCTCGGCATTGGTGGTCACGCCGAGCGCCTCGCTGAGCCCGACCACGGCACGTACGATGGCGATCGCGTTGGGGTCCTCGTCGAGGCGCTTCACGAAGCTGCGGTCGATCTTGATCTTGTCGAAGCGGAATTTCTGCAGGTAGCCCAGGCTGGAATAGCCGGTGCCGAAATCATCCATGGCAATGTGCACGCCGAGCTCGCGGATGCGGCTCAGTTCGGCGAGCGTGTCGTCGGTGTCCTTCAGCAGCACGCCTTCAGTGATTTCCACTTCCAGCCGTGAGGGCGCGAGGCCGGATGCCTCCAGCGCGGTCCGTACGGTTTCGTGGAAGCCGGGCAGGCGGAACTGTACCGGCGAGACGTTGACGGCGATGCCGATCGGGTCCGGCCAGGTGGCGGCGACGCGGCAGGCTTCCTGCAGCACCCAGGCGCCGATCTGGCCGATCAGGCCGATTTCCTCGGCCAGGCCGATGAAGCGGTCGGGCGGGACCAGCCCGTGCTCCGGACGGTTCCAGCGCAGCAGCGCCTCGGCCCCGATCACCTGGCCGGTGCGCACGTCCACCTGGGGCTGGTAGTTCAGGAACAGGCTGCCATTGCCGAGTGCCGCCCGCAGGTCGAGCTCCATGGCGCGGCGCTCGAACAGGCGTGCGTTCATCTCGGGGGCGAAGAAGCAGAAGCCGCCCCGGCCGGCATCCTTGGCCTGGTACAAGGCGACGTCCGCATCCTTCAGCATCTGCCCGGCGTCGCTGTCGCCATTGCCGAAGGCGATGCCGATGCTCACGCCCACGCTCGCCTGCTGGCCGTTCAGGATGATCGGTTCCTCCAGCGCCTTCACCAGGCGGCTGGCCACGGTCTGGGCATCTTCCGAACGGACCGGGCGTGGCTGGATCACCGCGAATTCGTCGCCGCCCAGGCGGGCCAGCGTGTCGCTCTCGCGCAGGCAGGCGCGCAGCCGCGCCGCCACGGTGCGCAGCAACTGGTCGCCGGCGGCGTGGCCGAGGGTGTCGTTCACCTCCTTGAAGCGGTCGAGGTCGAGGCAGAGCACGGCGATGTGCCCGCCTTCGCGCCGGGCCATGGCCAGGGCCTGCTCCAGCCGGTCGCTGAACAGGCTGCGGTTGGGCAGGCCGGTCAGCACGTCGTGCGCCGACAGATAGCTTGCGCGTTCCAGCGCCTGGTGCAGCAGGCGCAGCGGGATGACGCGCAGCACGATGAACAGCAGCGCCCCGGCCAGCGCGGAGCCGAGCCCGATCAGGGCTGTCGTGATCAACGGCGCGCGAAACGAGCGCGATGCCTCGGCCTCGCCCAGCCGGCTCTCGCCGTCCATGACCGGGGCGCGTTGCGACAGCACCGGCCAGGCGAGATCCTCCGGGGGCACTGATTCAAGCACAAGGCGGCCCGAGGGATCGAAGACCCGGCGGCGTTCGGGAGGGGTGAGCGACTGGCCTTCCGGCGTGGCCGCGGACACCCGCAGCCCGTCGAATTCCCAGAAGGAGGGGGTCTGGCGGGCCAGGATCGTCACTTCCGCCGCATGCAGCCTGGCGCTGGTCTCGAGGGCGCCCTGCAGGCGCGAGAGATTTGCGAAATAGGATGAGACAGGGGGTGCCAGGGCAAAGGCCGTGGCGGCCAGGGCAGCCAGGATGGTGACGGTGAGCGTCACGGAGCGATCGGCGATCTGCCGCGTCGATCCGGCAAGGGAACGCAGGAGCGCAGCGCATTTCGCAAAAAGGCTGCGGTGATGCACGAAGCGGAAGGATGCCACGACCTGGTTCCCGAAAGAGGCATGCTCCGCGACGGGCGAAGCCCGGCAAACTATGCAAAACACGCCTCTTAAAGCCAGCGAAATTGCAGTGGGCATAAAGGGGTGTCCAGGGAGATGACCGGCCGTGTCCCGGACGCCACGTGATCAGAAGAACCCAACCTGAGGTAAAAAATCTCTCGCGTTCACTGCTGTCTCAGGTTATGCGAAATACAGAAAATTTGCGGATGCTGGCCGTCGCCGGCGACATCGCGAACCCTGACGTGGTGCGACTTGTGGACCTTCCCTGATCGCTGTGCCGTGCGGCATGTCTGTGCGAAAGGATGGCGTCATCCTGGGCGCCCAGGCCTGTGGCGAATGGTGATGGGCCTGATGGTTGCGCTTGCCGGCCTGGCCATGCCGGCACAGGCCGAGACCGGTGCCCGCGACCTGCAGTTGATTGCCCGCACGATGGGCTTCCTCGCCCGCCCGCCGAGCGGGACGGTCGAGATCGGGATCGTCCATCCTGCCGGCTCCGACCCCGGGCGAACGGAAGCCGAGCGCATCGCCGCCATCTTTGGCAGCGGGCTGGTGGTCGGTGCCCTCACGCTCCACCCGCGGGTGATGACGATCGAGGACGCGGCGCGCGCACCGGTGCCGGTGTTGCTGTTGACCAATGCCGCCTTGCCGCAGGCCACCTCGCTTGCCACTGCCCTGGCGGGGAAGGGCGTGCTCACTGTCAGCACCGACCCGGCCAGCGTGGATGCGCGTCAGGTCGTGGTCGCCGTCCGCAGCCAGCCCCGTGTCGAGATCTTCGTCAGCCGCGCCGCCGCCCTGGCCGCCGGCCTGGAGTTCTCTTCCGCCTTTCGAATGCTGATCCAGGAACGTTGAGCGATGTGCCCGGCTTGCCAGAAGGCCAAGGGGACAACCAGAAGGCTGTCGCGTCTGCTGCTGGTCCTGGCATGGGGCGGGGGGCCGGCGGCCGCTCTCGCCGAGAGCCTCGACCGCACCGCGCTGGAGCAGTTGTTCGGCGAGCCGGTCACCACCAGCGCCACCGGTAAGCCGCAGCGCGCCTCCGACGTGCCGGTGGCGATGGACATCATCACCGCCGAGCAGATCCGCCGGTCCGGTGCCCGCGATATCCCCGGCGTGCTGGCCCGCTATACCAGCCTCGACATCATGCGCTACGGGCCGGACGATTACTCCGTGAGCGCCCGCGGTTACGCGCTTCCCAACACGCCTCGCATGCTGGTGCTGGTGGATGGGCGGCAAGTTTATCTCGACGACTACGGCCGGACGATCTGGTCGGCGATCCCGGTGCAACTGGCCGAGATCCGCCAGATCGAGGTGGTGCGCGGCCCCAACAGTGCCCTGTTCGGCTTCAACGCCGTCGCCGGCGTGATCAACATCGTCACCTGGAATCCCGCGCGTGATCTGGTGAACAGCATCGTCCTGCGCGGCGGCACCGGCCGTTACGGCGAGCTGTCGGCGGTGGGCACCGCGAAGCTGCCGGCCGATGGCGGCCTGCGCATCTCCACCGGGCTGCGCCGGCAAAATGTCTTCTCCGACGGCTATGGCCCCGACGAGCAGCGGACGGCCCCGCGCAACGCCCAGCTCGCGACCACGGCGGAGATCGGCGTAGCTGAAGGCGTCCGGGTCGGGTTCGACGCCAGCTATGTGCGGGCCAGCGCCGACGCATTGGTGCCAAGTTTTTTCGTGCGCGAGCGCACCGAGACGTGGAGCCTGCGCGGTCGGGGCTCCGCCGAGACCGACGCCGGCCTGATCGAGATGTCAGCTTATCATAACGGCCTGAGCTATCGCGTGAGCGGTACGCCGGCGTGGCAGCAGGGCGTCACCACGATCGAGTTGAGCGACACCGTCAAGCTCGGCGCCGCACACACCGTGCGGCCGTTTCTCCAGTACAGGCGCAACGAGCTGCGGGAGAGTGAGGCGTTCAGGGTCAGCAACTACAGCACGGGCGCCTCGGTACGCGTCGGCTATCAGGTCGTTTCCGCCGGCGGCATGTGGAACTGGGCGATCGCCGATGGTGTGGAGTGGACGGCGGCGGTTCGTTATGATCACCTGTGGCTGAATGGCACCGGGTATGACGGGCCGCAGCAACCCTTCCCGACCCGCGACTACGACCACCGCGCCATGGGCACCCTCGCCTGGAACGCCGCTCTGGTCTGGAAACCGACCGGGGTGGACACGCTGCGCCTCTCGGCGGCCCGCGGCATTGAATCGCCGAGCCTGCTCGAGTTCGGTGCCCGCGTCAGCGGCGCATCGGGTGGCCAGTTCGGTTCGCCCTTTGCGCCCACCACGGTGGTGGACAATTACGAGGCCGGGTATCGGCGCCGTCTCGAACGCCTGTCGACCGACCTTGACCTCGCGGGCTTCATCCAGGCCAATCGCGCCCTGAGCAGTTCGTTCTGGGGCATGCCGATCCTGATGCCGCCTGCCGTTGCCATGCCGGTCACTGTTCCCTACAGCCTCGGCACATCAAAGCAGGCCGGTGTGGAGATAGCCCTCACCATCCATCTCGGCGCATTCGAGATCGGGACGAAATACCGCGGCGCCTTCATCGGCGGCGACCTCGCATCGAGCATGGTCGACTATGTCCATGCCTCGCCGCGGCACATCGCGACGGCCCATCTCGGCTGGACCCGCGATCGCTGGGAAGCAGACCTGTTCGCCCGCTACGCCAGTTCCTCGAGCGGCGTGCGCCTGCTCGCCACGGGCACGACGGTGGTCACCGTGAAGGACTACGTCACCGCGGCAGCCCGCATCGCCTGTCGCATCACGCCGAAGCTGACCGTGGCACTGGAAGCAGAGGACATGCTGCAGGCACGGCAGGCGCAGAGCATCGGAACGTTCGCGGAACGGAGGGTTTATCTCTCCCTGCGCGCTGATTTCTGAGATCCGGCCCGACGCAAAGCGGAGCGGCGAGCGAGCCGCTTCGTGTGCGGGACGAAGCGCGAATTTGTCGCGTCGTTAAAATATTTCGATAACGAAACAAATCTTGCGCTCTACCTTCGCAGGGAGACTGCCGATACGCCGGTTGCAAAAGGTCGTTGCAGCCGCGCGGTGGCTCTCAGGCAGCCTCCTCGCGCTTGTCGCGAACCTTGACGTACGCCAGCCCGGCATGTTCGGCGCAGTACGGCTTGCCGGGAAGGGCTTCGGCGTCGCAGAAACGGAAGCTGCGCGTGCCGGGCTCGCCAAGCGGCCAGCAGCAGGTATGGGCCCGCACGGGACGCACCGCGGCGACGGGGCGGATCGGCGCCACCTTGGGCGGCGGCTCGCTGACCGTCACGGAGGCGGTAGCCCGCGGTGCCGTCGCGGCCGCCGGTTCGGCGGCGACCAGCGGTGGCAAGGTCGGACCGGTCACCCGTCGCGCGGCAGCCGGGCGCGGCAAGGCGACAACGCCGTCACGGCGGATGGGCGAAGGGCGCGCCGGCAGGTTCAGCCGGTGGGCTTTGCCCACCACTGCATTCTTGGAGACGCACATGCGCCGTCCGATTTCTGCGGTGGAATGGCCCTCGGCCCAAAGTTCGCGCAGACGGGCAATGGTTTCGTCATTCCACTCCATATCGCGGGATCCCCCTCGGTGTGGCTACAACATATGGTAACGGGCGGAGCGCCGGCGTCAATCGCAACAACTGTGGGTAACTCAAAAACTTGGGGATAACAGCTCAGATGAGTCTCAAGATATAGGTTTCGTAAATTCATCGATCCGATATCGGAATCGACCCGTTCGCTTCATCTTAACATTTCCGCAATGCAAAATCACGACCTCTGTCTCCGATGGGGTTTCCCTTGGCATGCATGCCGGAAGTCCAGAAAATCCCGTGCCGGATACTTGAAAATCAGAAAATGAGTCCCTTGCGCAGCATTCCGTGCACACCTTTTTCGCCGTTCACGGTCTGGGTGATCCGGAAATCCACCGCAAGCGAGCAGAACTGGTACGCCTGCTGGCGTGAAAGGCGGGTGCGGCTGCAGATCACCGCGATCATCTCACGCAGCGCCTGCTTCATGGCGAGATCCAGATCTTCGTTCATGCCCATGGTGATGACATGGGTGGCGGTTTCGGCCCGCGGATAGGTCAGCAACGGCGCGTCCTGCGTCCGCTTGTGCAGGATCAGCCGGAAGGTGCCAGAGAGGCACATTTCCAGCGCATTGATACAGACCTCGCCATCACCCTGCACACCGTGGCCATCCCCTACGGAGAACAGTGCGCCGGGCGCCCAGACCGGCAGGTAAAGCGTGGCGCCTTCGCCAAGTTCCTTGTTGTCGAGATTGCCGCCGTGTTCGCGTGGCTGGATGGTGGAGATGATGCCGTAGGCCGGCGGCGGCGCCACGCCCATCACCCCGAAGAACGGCGCGAGCGGCAACTCCACGCCGTAGGGCAGGCGGCAGGTGCGCCGGGCGCGGTCGACCGGGATATGGGTCAGGAAGTGCTCCGGGAAATCCTCGGGCAGGGTGCCGGCGAGCGGACGGAAGCCGCAATAGCCCCAGTCGGTATCGAGCGTGATCTTCTCGATGCGCACTTCCAGCATGTCGCCGGGCTCGGCGCCGAGCACCGCGACCGGGCCGGTGAGGATGTGGCCCGGGCCGCGCGGGACCATGTCGTGGATCGCCGCCAGCGCCGGTGGCACCTGCATCCCCAGGCCCGGCGGCGGCATCACTTCAGGTGCGCCTGAGACGCATTCGATGACCACCGTGTCGCCCGAGGCCACCGTGAGCGCCGCCGCGTGGGACGCACTGAACGTGCCCCAGCGGACGGTCGCGGGCGTGGCGGGAAGGCGGTGCGTGGCCATGAGTGTGCTCCGGCGGGGCGAGGGACGATGGTTGCCCGGCGTGCCGGGCGGGGCAACGGTCACCGGCGCGCGGCAGGCGGCCGCGCAAGCAAGCTTGACCGCGCTCACGCTGTCCCCGCAGCGACCCCGCCGGACGCCGGCGCGGTCATTGCAGCGCGAACTTCGCGGCCGAGGCCACCGCGATCAGCCACACCGCGCCACCGACCTCGCGTGGCCGTCCGGCCAGCGTCTTGACCAATGCGTGCACGATGAAGCCCACGCCGATGCCGGTCGCGATCGAGAAGGTGAAGGGCATGGCGATGGCGGTGACGATGGCGGGCAGGTAGTCGGTCATGTCGTCCCAGTTCACGTCGCGCAGCGCGCGCGCCATCAGGCAGGCGACGAACACCAGCGCGGGGGCGGTGGCGAAGCCGGGGATCGAGGTGGCCAGCGGGGCGAAGAACATCGTGGCCAGGAACAGCAGGCCGGTGACCACGGCGGCGAGCCCGGTGCGTCCGCCCGCCTGGATGCCGGCGGCGCTTTCGATGTAGCTGGTGACCGTGCTGGTGCCGAGCACGGATCCCATGATGGCGCCGCCGGAATCCGCCGTCAGCGCCTGCCGCAGGCGCGGCACCGTGCCATCCGGGCGCATCAGCCCGGCCCGGTGCGTGGTGGCGATCAGCGTGCCCGCGTTGTCCAGCAGGTCGACCAGGAAGAAGGTCAGCACCACGCTGACGATGCCGAGCCCGAGCGCGCCGGAGATGTCCATCTGCAGGAAGGTCGGCGCGATCGAAGGCGGGGCCGAGACGATGCCGGTGAAGTTGGTCAGGCCGAACGGAATGCCCGCGGCGGCGGTGACCAGGATGCCGATCAGCACCGAGGCGGAGACGCCGCGTGCGGCCAGCGCCGCCATCACCACGAAGCCGAGGCAGCCGAGCAGCGTCTTGGTGGTGGCGAGATGGCCGAGCGTGACCAGGGTGGCGGGATGGGCGACGACGAGGCCCATGCCTTCCAGCCCGATCAGGGCGAGGAACAGGCCGATGCCCGCGCCGATGCCAAGCTTGAGCGACAGCGGAATGGTGTTGATCAGCCATTCGCGCAGGCGCAGCAGCGATACCGCGAGGAACAACAATCCCGACAGGAACACCGCCCCCAGCGCCACCTGCCAGGGCACGTGCATGCCGCCCACCACGACGAAGGCGAAATACGCGTTGAGCCCCATGCCCGGCGCGAGCGCGAGCGGATAGTTCGCATAGAGCCCCATGGCGATGGAGGCGAGGCCCGCACCGATGCAGGTGGCGGCGAAGACCGCGCCATGGTCCATGCCGGTGGTCGCGAGGATGCCCGGGTTCACCGCCACGATGTAGACCATCGCCAGCCAGGTGGTGATCCCGGCCAGGATCTCGGTGCGCAGGTTCGTCCCGGCCTCGGCGAACCTGAAATAGGCACTCACGACGTTCATGGATAACCCCTCGGGATAGGTCCGTGCTGTTCGGCGAGGGGTTCTTGCCCACGATGCATCGGCTGCGCAATCACGTGAGCGGCTGCCGGCCGGCGCTGCGCCAGGAAAACGGCCTGTCGGGGTGTCCGCCGGGAACAGCTCAGCCCTCGGCGCGCGGCCGTGGCGGGGCTGCGGCCATGACGGGCACGGCCAGGGCGGGGAGGTGTCTGCGGGAGAATATCACGGCAGGGCTCCGGACCGGATCATGCTCAGGAAACAGGTGAACCAGGCTGTGTAGCCGCCTGATATATTTTATGAAGCATTTCCCGATGATGGTGCAAGGAAATTTGCTCTGCCGGCATGGCTGGCGGAGGGGCGGGGGCCGGCGCGGGATGAGGCGGCGCGCCGGAACAACGGGTTAAATCAGGCAGAGCTCCTGCAGCGCGCGCCGCAGGGCCGGGGGCAGGGCGTCTGCCCCGGCCACGGGGGTGTCGGCGGTGAGATCGGGGGGCGCGGCCTCGGCGGCCAGATAGCGCCAGCCCTGGAAGGGCTTGGTGGGACGCCCGGCGACCGGCACCAGGACGGGATCGAAATGCAGCGCCGCACAGGCCGAGCCGTCCTCGTAGCGGTCCTCGCGGATGGCGGTGATGCGCTGGCGCACCACCATGGCGCCGGCGATGACCCAGAACATCGAGCCGCCGTCGAGGATCTCTCCGGCGCGACGGGGCAGGCTGCGGGTCAGGTGGCGCAGGTCCTCCTGCGCCGCCAGCCGTGCCGCCTGCAGCTCGCGCAGATGCGCGATGTCGCGGACGCCCACCGCGAGCTTCATCATATGGAGCATGCGCGCGATGTGGCGAAGGACCGGCCGCGCGGCAAGCGCCGGCGTGTGCAGACCCGGTCCGATGTCCGCGCCCCCCTGTCCTGGCGACAAGTGTCCTGGCGACAAGTGTCCTGGCGACAAGTGTCCTGGCGACAAGTGTCCTGGCTACAAGGCGGCGCGATGCGCCACGCCGGCCTTGAACACGGCACGGATGCTGCGCTCGGGGCTGGCGAGCACGGTGACATCGGCCAGCGGGTTGCCGTCCACCACCAGCAGGTCGGCGATCGCCCCGGGCGCCATCACGCCCAGCCGGCCTTCCATGCCGATCAGCTTCGCCGCGATCGTGGTGGCGGCGGCGAGCACGGTGCGGTTGTCGAGCACGCGGGCGCGGATGGCGAATTCCTCGTTCTGGCGCGGGTGCGTCTCGCCGAGCAGGTCGGAGCCGAAGGCCATGGCCAGGCCGGCCTCGCGCATATGCGCCAGGCTTTCCAGCCCGGCCCCGCGCACGGCTTCGATCTTGGCGATCGAGGCGGGCGGCAGGCCGAGCCGGGCGCCGTCGCCGGCCAGGGCCTCGTAGGCCACCAGCGTGGGCACCGCCACGCAGCCGGCGGCGGCGGCGAGCCGGGCGGTCGGCAGGTCGATGCGGTTGCAGTGTTCCAGGGAATGCACGCCGCAGCGGATGGCCCGCTCGATCGCGGCGGGGGTGTAGAGATGCGCGGCGACGTAGGTCTCGGCGTCGGCGGCTTCCTGCACCGCCGCGGTGATCTCCTCGACCGAGTAGCCCTGCCAGCCGACCGGGTCGGTGGGGCTGGTGACGCCGCCATTGGCCATGATCTTGATGAAGGCGGCGCCGTCGCGCAGTTCCTCGCGGCAGGCGTGGCGGATCCCGTCCACCCCGTCGGCGATGCGGCCGAGCGCGCCGGCGTTGCGGTGCCAGCGATTGGCGTCGTGGCGGTCGTGCCGTGGGCGCAGGTCGCCATGGCCGCCGGTCTTGGACAGTGACTTGCCGCAGACCACAAGCCGCGGCCCGACCGCGAGCCCCTGTTCCACCGCCTGCGCGAGGGCGCCGGAGGCGCCGCCGGCGTCGCGTACGGTGGTGAAGCCGCGGTCGAGCATGCCCTTGAGGATGGGCAGGGTGCGCAGCACCGCGATGGGGTCCGGCAGGGCCGCATTGGCGCCGAGATCCATCATGCCGGCAACGACATGGACGTGGCAGTCGATCAGGCCGGGCATGAGGGTGCGGCCGCGCAGGTCCATGACCATCCGGTCGGCGGCGGCGACCGGGCGGGCGGCGAGGTCGCGGATGACGCCGTCTTCCACCAGCACGTGGCCCTCGCGCGGCTCGGGCTGGGTGGCGTCGACGATGCGTGCGTTCTTGAACAGGATCTGCATGGGTGTCCGTGCCGGGGCGAGGGGAGGATGGGGCCGCCGCTGCGGGGCTGGCGATGATCTTCGTCCGAGGCGCGGATCCACGCGATCGGATGCGGCTCTCTAGCAGATCGGTCACGGGGCTGCGATCCGGGGCCGTGGCGCATTGCCCCGCCCGGGGGGCTCTCCCAAAGTCCCGGCCTGCGCGGGCGGACATCCCCGCCCGGCTTGGGAGCGTCGTTCCGATGATTCGACCCACCATCCTCTTCGCCGTGCTGGTCGCCGGCGTGCTTGGCGTGGCCGTGCCGGCGCACGCCCAGGGCAGTGGCTCGGCCACTCTCGATGCCGTGCGGGCCCGCGGACAACTGGTCTGCGGCATCGCCGGCGCGGTGCCCGGCTTCTCGTTGCCCGACAGCCAGGGCGTGATGCGCGGGCTGGACGCGGATTCCTGTCGCACCGTCGCCGCGGCGGTGCTGGGGGATGCCACGAAGATCCGTTTCGTGCCGCTGACCACCACGAACCGCTTCACCGCGCTGCAATCGGGCGAGGTGGACCTGCTGGTGCGCAGCACCACCTGGACGCTGGGGCGCGAGGCCAATCTGGGGCTGCTGTTCGCCGGCGTGAATTATTACGACGGCACCAGCTTCCTGGTGAAAAAGGCGCTGGGGGTGAAGTCGGCGAAGGAGCTGGATGGCGCCACGATCTGCGTGCAGCCCGGCACCTCGACCGAACTGGCCATCTCCGACTACTTCCGCATCAACGCCATGAAGTTCACGCCGATCCTGATCCAGGACCTGTCCGAGATCCAGCAGGCCTTCCTTTCGGGGCGGTGCGATGCCTATTCGACCGACGGCTCGGCGCTGGCGACCTTCCGGGCGACGCAGCCGAACAAGGACGATTTCGTTCTGCTGCCGGAAGTGATCAGCAAGGAGCCGCTCGGCTATGTCGTCCGCAAGGGTGACGACAAGTGGTTCGACATCGTGCGCTGGACTTACTTTGTGCAACTGATTGCCGAGGAATACGGCATCACCGGCAAAACCATCGACGGCTTCGCCGACAGCAAGGTGCCGGAAGTGCGCCGCCTGCTTGGGCTGGAAGGCGACATGGGCAAGGCGCTGCTGCTCGACAACAGGTTTGCCTACAACGTGGTCAGGCAGGTCGGCAATTTCGGCGAGATCTGGGACCGCAACATCACCGCGCTCGGCGTGCCGCGTGGCATCAACAATCTCTGGAACAAGGGGGGACTGCAATACGCGCCGCCGATGCGCTGAACGGCCCACCTGCGTCGTGGCGGGGCCGTGCCGAATGGCGGGGCGGCCCCGTAACAATGATAGTGATGCATTGATCGCACGGCAGGCTTGCGTATGTTTGGGCATGCGACCGCTCGGGTCGCTCCTGCAACGGAGGCTTCATGTTCCGACCGCTTGCCGTGCTCGCCAGCACCATCGTGTGTACCACCCTGCTCGCAACCAGCTCCGCCCCGGCCCAGGCCCAGGGCAGCGGTTCGGCCACCCTCGATGCCGTGCGCGCGCGCGGCCAACTGGTCTGCGGCATCGCCGGTGTGGTGCCTGGCTTCTCGCTGCCCGACAGCACCGGCGTGATGCGCGGGCTGGACGCGGATTCCTGCCGCACCGTTGCCGCGGCCGTGCTTGGTGATGCCAGCAAGATCAAGTTCGTGCCGCTGACCACGACCAGCCGCTTCACCGCGCTGCAGTCGGGCGAGGTGGACCTGCTGGTGCGCAGCACCACCTGGACGCTGGGACGCGAGGCCAATCTGGGCCTGCTGTTCGCCGGCGTGAATTATTATGACGGCACCGGCTTCCTGGTGAAGACGTCGCTGAAGGTGAAGTCGGCGAAGGAACTGGATGGCGCCACGATCTGCGTGCAGCCCGGCACCTCGACCGAGCTGGCCATCGCCGACTATTTCCGCGTGAACAAGATGAAGTTCACGCCGATCCTGATCCAGGACCTGGCCGAGATCCAGCAGGCCTTCCTCTCGGGGCGGTGCGATGCCTATTCGACCGACGGTTCGGCGCTGGCGACCTTCCGGGCGACGCAGCCGAACAAGGACAATTTCGTTCTGCTGCCGGAAGTTATCAGCAAGGAGCCGCTCGGCTACGTCGTCCGCAAGGGTGACGACAAGTGGTTCGACATCGTGCGCTGGACTTACTTTGTGCAACTGATTGCCGAGGAATACGGCATCACCAGCAAGAACGTGGACAGCTTCAACGACAGCAAGGTGCCGGAAGTGCGCCGCCTGCTCGGCCTGGAAGGCGACATGGGCAAGGCGCTGCTGCTGGATAACAAGTTCGCCTACAACGTGGTCAAGCAGGTCGGCAATTTTGCCGAGATCTGGGATCGCAACATCACCGTCCTCGGCGTGCCCCGCGGCGTGAATAACCTGTGGAACAAGGGCGGGCTGCAGTACGCGCCGCCGATACGCTGATCCGCGCACGCCCTATCACGGCTGCGCGAAGGGCCGTTCCCGGGCGGACGGCCCTTTTTATTTGCCTCGCACGGGTTGATCTGATGCCGATCCCTGGCGCAGGATAATGGATCCTGGCCCGCGGATTGTGCAACCCCATTCGGCCCGGTTCTTGCTTCCACCTTTCGCCGCCTACGCAGGAGCCTCTGCCCCCCATGTCCGGAACGACCGTCGATCCGCGCCTGTCCAGCCGAGCCGCCCCCAGGCGGCAGCATCGCCTGTCCTGGTCCGACCCGCTGGTGCGCAACATCGTCTGGCAGGTGCTGATCATCGGTGCCGTGATCGGCGTACTCTGGTACTTGATCGGCAATACCAACCGCAATCTCGAGGCCCGGCGCATCGCCACCGGCTTCGCCTTCCTCGGCCGCACCGCCGGCATCCCGATCGGCGAGCACCTGATCGACTACGATCCGGCCATCAGTACCTATGGCGATGCCCTGGTCGTCGGCATCCTCAACA
Source organism: Rhodovastum atsumiense (assembly GCF_937425535.1). NCBI lineage: Bacteria > Pseudomonadati > Pseudomonadota > Alphaproteobacteria > Acetobacterales > Acetobacteraceae > Rhodovastum > Rhodovastum atsumiense. The sequence goes on along the minus strand of NZ_OW485601.1, from coordinate 1,960,156 downwards.
CGTTGAAGGTGGCGCTGGCCGGTGTGGTGCTTGCCACTATCCTGGGCACGCTGGTCGGCATTGGCCGCCTGTCGCGCAACTGGCTGGTGGCCAAGGCCACCGCGATCTATGTCGAGGCCCTGCGCGACCTGCCGCTGCTGCTGCAACTGCTGTTCTGGTATGGCCTGTTGCAGTCGTTGCCGGCCCCGCGCCAGGCCATCACGCTCGGCGAAGCCATGTTCCTGTCCAACCGGGGCATCAAGGTGCCGCTGCTGGACTGGCAGCCGGCGCATTGGTGGGCGCTGGCGGCTTTCCTGCTTGGCCTGGTCGGCACCTGGGCGTGGAACCGGACCAGTCACCGGCGACAGGAACAGACCGGGGTGCGTCCGCCGGTCTGGCCGGTCGCGGTGGGGCTGCTGATCGGCTTTCCCGCCCTGATCTGGGCCGCGCTCGGCGCCCCGTTCACGCTCGAATACCCGGTCCTGCGCGGCTTCAACTTCCAGGGCGGCGGCACGATCAGCCCCGAATACGGCGCGCTGCTGATCGGGCTGACGACCTATACGTCTTCCTTCATCGCCGAGATCGTGCGCTCGGGCATCCTGGCGGTGCCGAACGGCCAGAGCGAGGCCGCGGCGGCGCTGGGATTGCGGCAGGGCACGATCCTGCGGCTGGTGGTGCTGCCGCAGGCGCTGCGGGTGATCATTCCGCCGATGACCAGCCAGTACCTGAACCTGACCAAGAACTCCTCGCTGGCGGTGGCCATCGGCTACCAGGACCTGGTGTCGGTGGCCAGCACGACGCTCAACCAGACCGGGCAGGCGATCGAGGGCATCGCCCTGATCATGGCCGTCTACCTGACCATCAGCCTGGCCATCAGCCTGTTCATGAACTGGTATAACGCGCGCATCGCGCTGGTGGAGCGCTGAGACATGAGCGAGTCCGCCGTGACCGGAACCGTTCCCGTTCCCACCACTGCCCGCGCCCGTCCCCCGGTCGGAACCGTGGGGCCGGTGGCCTGGCTGCGCGCCAACCTGTTCAATTCGTGGTGGTCGAGCGCGATCACTATCCTGCTGGGCTATCTGCTGGTCCGCTGGGGCGTCGGCTTCATCGACTGGGCGGTGGTCAGCGCCATCTGGTCGGTGCCGACCGGCGCCACCGGCCAGCCGGATGCCACGGTCTGCCGCGCCGCCGAGCACGCCGGCGCCTGCTGGGCGGTGATCGGCGACAAGTACCGCTTCATCCTGTTCGGCCGCTTTCCCTACGACGAGCAGTGGCGGCCGGCGCTGTGCGTGGCGATCTTCATCGCGCTGTTCGCGATCTCGGCCAATCGCCGGTTCTGGCGCAAGGAACTGGCGCTGGTCTGGATCGCCGCCCTCGGCGCAATCGGCGTGCTGATGTGGGGCGGCGTGCTGGGCATGGAATACGTGCCGCAGGACGTGTGGGGCGGGCTGCCGCTGACGTTGATCCTCGCCACCTTCGGCCTCGCCTTCGCCTTTCCGCTGTCGGTCCTGGTGGCGCTGGGCCGGCGCTCGACCTCGCTGCCGGCGGTGCGGCTGCTCTGCGTGCTGTATGTCGAGCTGATCCGCGGCGTGCCGCTGATCAGCCTGCTGTTCATGGCCAGCGTGATGTTCCCGCTGTTCATGCCGGTGGGCATGAACCCCGACAAGCTGCTGCGGGCACAGATCGCCATCGTGCTCTTCGCCGGCGCCTACCTTGCCGAAGTGGTGCGCGGCGGGTTGCAGGCGCTGCCCAAGGGGCAGTACGAGGCGGCCGACGCGCTCGGCCTGTCGTACTGGAAGAAGACCTGGCTGATCATCCTGCCACAGGCGCTGCGGCTGGTGATCCCGCCGCTGGTGAACACCTTCATCGGCTTCTTCAAGGACACCTCGCTGGTGCTGATCATCGGCATCTTCGACCTGCTGACCGCGGGCAAGGTGGCGATGAGCGACCCGACGTGGCAGGGCTTCTCCACCGAGGTCTACCTTTTCCTTGGCGTCATTTATTTCGCTTTCTGCTACGCCATGTCCCGCTACAGCCGCGGCCTGGAGCGGGACTATGCCCGCGCCCGTGGCCGCTGATACAGGAACCCGCCGATGAGCCTGGCCGCCCGACAGAGCCCCGACCTCGCCAACGATCCCGTCATCACGCTCGATCGCGTCAACAAGTGGTACGGCAGCCTGCACGTGTTGCGCGACGTGTCGCTGAGCATCGCCGAGCGTGAGCGCATCGTGGTGTGCGGTCCCTCCGGTTCGGGCAAGTCCACCATGATCCGCTGCATCAACCGCCTGGAGACGCACCAGGAAGGGCGGATCGTCGTCGACGGCACCGAACTGACCGACGACCTGCGCGCGTTGGACACGATCCGGCGCGAGGTCGGCATGGTGTTCCAGTCCTTCAACCTGTTCCCGCATTTGACGGTGCTGGAGAACTGCACCCTCGCGCCGATCTGGGTGCGCAAGATGCCCAAGGCCGAGGCCGAGGAGCTGGCGATGGAGTACCTGCGTCGGGTGCGTATCCCCGAGCAGGCGAAGAAATACCCGGGCCAGCTTTCGGGCGGGCAGCAGCAGCGCGTGGCGATCGCGCGCGCGCTGTGCATGAAGCCGAAGATCATGCTGTTCGACGAGCCGACCTCGGCGCTCGATCCGGAGATGATCAAGGAAGTGCTCGACACCATGATCGAGCTGGCGGAATCCGGCATGACCATGGTGTGCGTGACGCACGAGATGGGGTTCGCCCGGCGCGTCGCCGACCGGGTGGTGTTCATGGACCGCGGCGAGATCGTCGAGATCGGCACCCCGCACGACATGTTCGAGAACCCGCAGACCGAGCGCCTGCAGCTCTTCCTTAGCCAGATCCTGCGCGGGCACTGACCCGGTTGGTTCAGGCCGCCGGCCGCAGCCGCTTGAAGAAGGCGGAGATGCGATGCCGGCGCAGCTCCGCTCGGGCGGCGCGGTCATTGGCCATGTAGTTGAGCTGGACGACGTAGCGCTGCCCGACATATTGCCGGTGACCGTGCCAGGCGGCCGGACCATTGGGAAAGACCAGCAGGGTGCCGTTGGTGGGCGGCACCTCGACGGCGTAGTTCTCGATGTCGTCCGGCCCGCGCAGCAGGCGCAGGCAGCCTTCCTGGCGGGCCCAGCAATCCTGCTCCGGGTTGAGATAAAGCAGGATGGTGACGCGCTTGGCGGTGGAATCGCAATGGATCCGCCCGTCGCGTTCGCCCGAACGGCCGCGCAGCGTCAGCATCGTGGCTGCCCCGCGCAGGTCGAGCCCGAACCGCCGGGCAATCACGTCGCGAAATCGTGAATCCGCCAATTCCCGCATCAATGCCGCGGCGGCAGGGCCGAGCGTGAGCGAGGTGAGCGGGAAGGAGCCGCGGCGGCTGATCGGCGGCAGGTCGGCGCGCACCTGCACAAGCCCGGCAGCCGGCACGAAGCCGGGCACCAGCAGATGCGGAAAGGGATCGCCGGCGATCGGGACCGTTTCCAGCAGGTCGTAGGCAAGGCGCATGGAGGCACTCCGAGGGAGGGCCGCGCCCGACCGGGTCGACGGCTCAGCCGCGCAGGCGCGTGCGGGGTTCAGGCGGAATACTGGTACCGAGGTGGCCCGCGCATTTCACGTCTGCGGGACAGCAATCAATGCGCCGAGGCCCGGTCGCCGCCGTGCGCAGCAGGCGGAGCCCGACATCGCGGCACACGCTCGGCGGCAAAGGTTGCACGTCCGACCAGGTCAGGGCGGCCGCGCGGCCCGGCATCGCCAGGATCGCCGCAGCCAGGATCATTGCGCCGGCCAGCAGCACGGCCTTCATCCGACGACTCCGTTCCCGTGGAGTTGCTGCGACATCAACGGCTAAATATTTGACAGGTTTTCGCCGGCGTCGGGTTCATTGATGCGCGAGCGGATTCCGGTTATGCGCGCCGCATCATGGACACTCACGCCGTCGATCCCGCCTTGCTCGCCCAGGGGCCCTTGCCGGCGTATCGCGCCCGCGTCGCGGCCAGGGACCTCGCACCCGATTCGTGCCAGGAACTGGCGGCCGAGCGGCTGCAGGACCTGTGGACGAAGCTGCGCGGCTACGATCCCTCGCCACGGCCGGTGCCGAACAGCGGCGGGTCGGGCATGTTCGGCCGCCTCATGCGGCGCAAGCCGGTGGAGGAGGCAGGGGCCGACCGGCGCAACGGGCTCTATCTCGTCGGCGAGGTCGGGCGCGGCAAGTCCATGCTGATGGACCTGTTCTTCGCCGCCGCCCAGGTGAAGCGCAAGCGCCGCATCCACTTCCATCGCTTCATGCAGGACGCGCACAAGCGGATCTTCGCCTGGAAGCGTGACAACCCGAAAGGTGCCGATCCGATCCCGCCGCTGGCCGACACGATCGCCGCCGAGGCGGCGCTGCTCTGCTTCGACGAATTCCAGGTCAACGACATCGCCGACGCGATGATCCTCGGCCGCCTGTTCCAGGCCCTGTTCGAGCGCTCGGTGGTGGTGGTGGCGACCTCGAACACGCTGCCCGACAACCTGTTCAAGGGGCAGCCGGGGCGGGATGCGTTCCTGCCTTTCATCGCCCTGCTCAAGCAGAACCTGGACGTGCTGGTGATGGAGGCCGGCCGCGACTATCGCCGCGAGCGCTTGCGCGGCATGCCGACCTGGTACGTGCCGGCCGACGCCCGCGCCGAGCGGGCGCTGGATGCCGCCTTCGCCGAGCTGACCGGCCATGAAGCGGTGCGGTCGGAGACGCTGCTGGTCATGGGGCGGCGGCTGCTGGTGCCGATCGCGGCCGCGGGGGTGGCGCGGTTCGACTTCCAGGCCCTGTGCGCGACTGCGCTCGGGCCCGGCGACTACCTGGCGCTGGCGACGCATTTCCACGCTTTGGTGCTGGATGGCATCCCCCGGCTCTCGCCCGCCAATTTCGACGAGGCGCGGCGCTTCATCATCCTGATCGACGCCCTGTACGATCACCGCGTGAAGCTGGTCGCCTCGGCCGATGCCCGGCCCGACCAGCTCTACGAGCGCGGAGAAGGGGCGAAGATGTTCGAGCGTACTGCCTCCCGGCTCGAGGAAATGCAGAGCCAGGAATACCTTGCCCTTCCGCACCTGACCTGAGGCAGAGTACGGGGATTTTGTTCCAGGTGACAGCGAGTGCACGCGTTCGTGCGGTGATAGGGGGGCGACTTGCTCGCTCCGCTGTGATGGGCTAGCAACGGTCGCCTTCCGGGCCCCCGGCCAGGTGGGCACAAGCTTTTGGTTTTGTTTGGAACGGCTGTTCCAGCCCCCACCCGCTTCGGAAGGTTCCCCGCGATGGCACGCAAGAAGATTGCCCTGGTCGGCGCCGGCAATATTGGTGGAACGCTCGCCCATTTGATCGGCCTCAAGGAACTCGGCGACGTCGTGCTGTTCGACGTGTTCGGCGGCGTGGCCGCGGGCAAGGCGCTGGATATCGCCCAGTCCGCCCCGGTGGACGGCTTCGACGCCCGGCTGAGCGGCGGGTCGGATTATGCCGCGATCGCCGGGGCCGACGTGGTCATCGTGACCGCCGGCTTCCCCCGCCTGCCCGGCATGAGCCGCGACGACCTGCTGACCAAGAATGCCGGGGTGATCGGCCAGGTCGCCGAGGGCATCAAGACCTATGCCCCGAACGCCTTCGTCATCTGCATCACCAACCCGCTCGACGTGATGGTGTGGGTGCTACAGCAGCGCTCGGGCCTGCCGGCGAACAAGGTGGTGGGCATGGCCGGCGTGCTGGATTCCGCCCGCTTCCGCCACTTCCTCGCCGAGGAGTTCGGGGTCTCCGTGGAAGACGTGACCGCCTTCGTGCTGGGCGGGCATGGCGATACCATGGTACCGCTGACCCGCTACTCGACGGTGGCCGGCATCCCGGTGCCCGACCTGGTGAAGATGGGCTGGACCACCCAGGAGCGGATCGACGCCATCGTCAAGCGCACCGCCAATGGCGGCGGCGAGATCGTGAAGCTGCTGGAGAAGGGAAGCGCCTTCTATGCCCCCGCGACCAGCGCCATCGCCATGGCCGAAGCCTATCTGAAGGACAAGAAGCGGGTGCTGCCCAGCGCGGTCTACCTGAACGGCGAGTACGGCCAGAAGGACCTGTATGTCGGCGTGCCCGTGGTGATCGGCGAGGGCGGCGTCGAGCGCATCGTCGAGGTGCAGTTCACGCCGGAGGAGAAGGCCGCCTTCGAAAAGTCCTGCGGCGCCGTGCGCGACCTGATCGAGGCCTTCAAGAAGCTGGGCGTCTGAGCCGATGAACATCCACGAATATCAGGCGAAAGAACTGCTCAAGCAGTACGGCGTCGCGGTCCTCGAGGGCCATGCCGCCTGGACCCCCGAGGAAGCGGAGGCCGCGGCGCGCAAGCTGCCCGGCCCCATCTACGTGGTGAAGTCGCAGATCCATGCCGGCGGCCGCGGCGCCGGCCGCTTCGCTGACGACCCGAACGGGAAGGGGGGCGTGCGGCTGGCGAAATCGCCCGAGGAAGTGCGGGCGGCGGCCGAGGCCATGATCGGCCACGTGCTGGTGACGAAGCAGACGGGACCGGCGGGCCGCAAGGTCCGCCGTGTCTATGTGGAGGCCGGTTGCGACATCGCACGCGAGCTGTATCTCTCGCTGCTGGTCGACCGCGCCACTGCCCGCGTGACCATCATTGCTTCCACCGAGGGCGGCATGGAGATCGAGGAGGTGGCGGCCCACCACCCCGAGAAGATCCTGCGCGCCGCCGTGGACCCGGCCACCGGGATCTCCGGCTTCCACTGCCGCAAGCTGGCCTATGGGCTGGGGCTGCAGGGCAAGCAGATCTCGGCGTTCAGCAAGTTCGTCACCGGGATGTACAAGGCCTTCACCAGCCTCGACTGCGCCATCGTCGAGGTCAATCCGCTGGTGGTCACCGGCGCGGGCGAGGTGGTGGCGCTGGATGCCAAGGTCAGCTTCGACGACAACGCCCTGTTCCGCCACCCGGAGCTGGAGAAGCTCCATGACGAGGCGGAAGAGGACCCGAAGGAGCTGGAAGCCGCCAAGAACAGCCTGAGCTACGTGGCGCTGGACGGCACCATCGGCTGCATGGTCAACGGCGCGGGCCTGGCCATGGCGACCATGGACATCATCAAGTTGTACGGTGCCGAGCCGGCCAACTTCCTCGATGTCGGCGGCGGCGCCACCAAGGAACGGGTGACTGCGGCGTTCAAGATCATTCTGTCCGATCCGAACGTCGAAGGCATCCTGGTCAACATCTTCGGCGGCATCATGCGCTGCGACGTCATCGCCGAGGGCGTGGTGGCGGCGGCGCGCGAGGTCAGCCTGAACGTGCCCCTGGTGGTGCGGCTGGAAGGCACCAACGTGCAGCTCGGCAAGGAGATCCTGGCCCGCTCCGGCCTGCCGATCATCGCGGCCGACAATCTTGCCGATGCCGCCGAGAAGGTGGTGAAGGCCGTGAAGGAGGCTGCCTGATGGCCATTCTCGTCGACGCCAACACCAGGGTCATCACCCAGGGCTTCACCGGCGCGCAGGGCACGTTCCATTCGGAACAGGCGATCGCCTACGGCACCAAGGTCGTGGGCGGGGTGACGCCGGGCAAGGGTGGCACCACGCATCTTGACCTGCCGGTGTTCGACACCGTGGCCGACGCGGTGGCCGCGACCGGCGCCACCGCCACCGCCATCTACGTGCCGCCGCCCTTCGCCGCCGATGCCATCCTCGAAGCGATCGACGCCGAGCTGCCGCTGATCGTGTGCATCACCGAAGGCATTCCGGTGCTGGACATGGTCAAGGTGAAGCGGGCGCTGGAAGGCTCGAAGTCGCGGCTGGTCGGGCCGAACTGCCCGGGGGTGATCACCCCGGATGCGTGCAAGATCGGCATCATGCCGGGGCATATCCATCGCCGCGGCAAGGTGGGCATCGTCTCCCGCTCCGGCACGCTGACCTATGAAGCGGTGGCGCAGACCACCGCCGCCGGGCTCGGCCAGTCCACCTGCGTGGGCATCGGCGGCGATCCGGTGAAGGGCACCGACTTCATCGAGGTGCTGGAGCTGTTCCTCGCCGACCCGGAAACCGAGTCGATCGTCATGATCGGCGAGATCGGCGGCCAGAGCGAGATCGACGCGGCCGAGTTCATCGCGGCAAGCAAGACGACGAAGCCGGTGGTCGGTTTCATCGCCGGGGCCACGGCGCCGCCGGGCCGGCGCATGGGCCATGCCGGTGCGGTGATCAGCGGCGGCAAGGACACCGCCGCCGCGAAGTTCGAGGCGCTGCGGGCCGCCGGCATCCACGTCGCCGACAGCCCGGCTGCCCTCGGCTCCACCCTGGTCAAGGCTCTGCGCGGCTAGGAGACGGTCGCGACCAGATGCGTCCGTTCCGTCGCGTCAACCGGAACACTCCCTCACAGGCGCGTGTCGCGGCGCGACGGTTTCTGCCGTCGCGTTCGCCGCACGAGTGAGGCGCAATGCTTCCGCGGCCGCCATGCATCGGAAGCAACCCTGCGGTACCGCCCGGCCAGCCCCCTCCCGGTAGGGGCTGGCCGGAGGTGTCGCCTATATGTTGGTGGCGGGATGCGCATTCCGCCCCCCGGACCGCCGGGGCCATATAAGGGGAGCACCATGGCTGGGGTCGATTTACTCGCCACTGCCTTCAACGGCGCCAACGCAGCCTTCATCGCCGATCTCTATGCCAAGTGGGCGGCCAATCCAGGCTCCGTCGACCCGAGCTTCGCCGAGCTGTTCGCCGCCCTGAACGACGAGGCGCGCTCCATCCTCACCGATTCGACCGGTGCTTCCTGGGCGCCGCGGCGGTGGGATTTCGGCGAGCCCGAGCCGGTGAAGCCGGCCGCGAAGGGCAAGGGCGCGCCGGCACCCAAGGAAGCCCCGATCAGCCAGGAGGCGGTGCGCGCCGCCACCAAGGACAGCCTGCGCGCCCTGATGATGATCCGCACCTATCGCGTGCGCGGCCATCTGGAGGCGCGGCTTGATCCGCTCGGCCTGCAGGTCCCCGATCCGCATCCCGAACTCGACCCCGGCACCTACGGCTTCACCGCCGCCGACATGGACCGGCCGATCTTCATCGACCACGTGCTCGGCCTGGAAGTCGCGCCGCTGCGGCAGATCCTGCAGATCCTGCGCGAGACCTATTGCGGGCCGGTCGGCGTCGAGTTCATGCACATCCAGGACCCCGACCAGAAGGCCTGGATCCAGCGCCGCGTGGAAGGCGCGCCCTGGCGGACGCATTTCGATGCCGAGGGCAAGCAGACCATCCTGCGCCAGCTCACCGAGGCCGAAGGGCTCGAGGCGTTCTGCCAGAAGCGCTATGTCGGCACCAAGCGCTTCGGGCTGGAAGGCGGCGAGGTCACCATTCCCGCGCTGCACGCCATCATCGTCACCGCGGCCAAGCGCGGCGTCCACGAAATCGCCATCGGCATGCCGCATCGCGGCCGGCTGAACACGCTGGTCAACGTGGTGCGCAAGCCCTACGCGGCGCTGTTCAGCGAGTTCAGCGGCACCAGCTTCAAGCCCGACGACGTGCAGGGCTCGGGCGACGTGAAGTACCACCTGGGCACCTCCACCGATGTCGAGATCGGCGGCAAGATGGTGCACCTGTCGCTGCAACCCAATCCCTCGCACCTGGAAGCCGTTGACCCGGTGGTGGTGGGCAAGGTGCGCGCGCGCCAGGACATGGCCGGCGACACCCGCTCCCGCCGCGGCGTCATGGGCATCCTGATGCACGGCGACGCCGCCTTCGCCGGCCAGGGCCTGGTCTACGAGACGCTGGCGATGAGCCAGTTGATCGGCTACCGCACCGGCGGCACCATCCATGTCGTGGTGAACAACCAGATCGGCTTCACCACGGTGCCGGCGCATGCCTATTCGGGCCTCTATTGCACCGACGTCGCCAAGTCGATCCAGGCGCCGATCCTGCACGTGAACGGGGACAACCCGGAAGCGGTGGTGTGGTGCGCGCAGACGGCGGCCGAGTTCCGCATGACCTTCGGCTGCGACATCGTGCTCGACATCGTCTGCTATCGCCGCCACGGCCATAACGAGACCGACGAGCCCGCCTTCACCCAGCCGCTGATGTACCGCGCCATCCGCGACCGCAAGACCACGCGGGCGCTGTACGCCGAGCAACTGGTCGGCGAGGGTGTGCTGGGTGAGGCCGAGGTCAAGCGGCTGTGGGACGAGTTCACCGCCACACTTGAGGACGCCTACCGCGCCGCGCAGGGCTACAAGCCCAACAAGGCCGAATGGCTCGAAGGCCACTGGGCCGGGCTGTCGCTGCCTTCACCGGACGCGGAATGGTCCGAAGGCGCCACCGCGGTGGCGCCGGAGACGCTGCGCCAGGTCGGTTTGGCGTTGGCCCGCGTGCCCGAGGATTTCGACGTCAATCCCAAGATCGCCCGCCAGCTCGATGCCAAGCGGGAGATGATCGAGAGCGGCAAGGGCATCGACTGGGCGACCGGCGAGGCACTGGCCTTCGGCACGCTGCTGGTGGAAGGCAACCGCGTGCGGCTGTCGGGCGAGGACTGCCAGCGCGGCACCTTCAGCCAGCGCCACGCCGTGCTGGTCGACCAGACCAGCCAGAACGAATACGTGCCGCTCAACAACATCGCGCCGACCCAGTCCAAGATCGAGATCTACAACTCGCTGCTCTCGGAAGTGGGCGTGCTTGGCTTCGAGTACGGCTACTCGCTGGCCGATCCGCGCACCCTGGTGCTGTGGGAAGCGCAGTTCGGTGACTTCGCCAACGGTGCCCAGGTCATCATCGACCAGTTCATCGCCAGCGGCGAGACCAAGTGGCTGCGCATGTCCGGCCTGGTGATGCTGCTGCCGCACGGCCACGAGGGGCAGGGGCCGGAGCATTCCTCGGCGCGGCCGGAGCGCTACCTGCAGCTCTGTGCCGAGCGGAACATCGTGGTCGGCAACTTCACCACCCCCGCCAACTACTTCCACGGCCTGCGCCGGCAGTTGAAGCGGAACTTCCGCAAGCCGCTGGTGCTGATGACGCCCAAGAGCCTGCTGCGTCACAAGCTGTGCGTCTCCACGCTCGCGGAGATGGGGCCGGGCACCCGCTTCCTGACGGTGATCCCGGAAACCGACGCGCTGGTGGCACCCGAGGAGGTGAAGCGCATCGTGCTGTGCAGCGGCAAGGTCTACTATGACCTTGTGGCCGAGCGGCGCGAGCGCGGCCTGCGCGACATCGCCATCGTCCGGCTGGAACAGCTCTATCCCTTCCCGCACATCTCGCTGCCCAAGGCGTTGGCGCCCTATCGCAACGCCGAGGTGGTCTGGTGCCAGGAAGAGCCGGAGAACATGGGCGCCTGGATGTTCGTGGACCGCCGCATCGAGCAGATGCTGGCGAAGATGGACATGGCTGCGAAGCGCCCGGCCTTCATTGGCCGGCCCTCGGCCGCGAGCCCGGCGACGGGCCTGGCCAAGACGCATGCCGCCGAGCAGGCCGCGCTGGTGAGCGCGGCGCTGACGCTCGGCTGACACTCGACGCAACGAAGGACGGACTTGCCGCCATGGCGACCGACATCAAGGTGCCCACCCTGGGCGAAAGCGTCACTTCCGCAACCGTCGCAAGATGGCTCAAGAAGGCCGGTGAGCCGGTGAGCGCGGACGAGCCGCTGGTCGAGCTGGAAACCGACAAGGTGACGGTGGAGGTGAATGCCCCCGCCTCCGGCACCCTTTCGGAGATCAGCGTCGCCGAAGGGAGCGAGGTCGAGGTGGGCGCCCTGCTCGGCGTGGTGTCGGACAGCGTCGGCACGGTGACGCCGGCGCGCTCCCCGGCGCCGCGGCCGGTCGAGCGCGACCGTCCCGCCGCCAATCCCGATGCCGGGATCCATCCGCCGCCGACGCCGTCGGGCCCGGTGGCGCGGCCGGGCATGGCGCATGCCGCCCATCCGGTGGCGGTCGCGGACGTGGTGCCGCTGCCGGCGGCCGCCAAGCTGATGACCGAGCGCGGCGTCAGTGCCGCCCAGCTCGGTGCCGGTTCCGGCAAGGATGGCCGCATCACCAAGGGGGACGTGCTGGACTTCCTTAGCCGCCCCGCCGCGCCGGTCGCCCCGGCCCCTGCCCCGGCGCCCCGCGCTCCGCGCGCGCTGGAGGAAGGCGAGGAGCGGGTGAAGATGACGCGCCTGCGCCGCACCATCGCGGCGCGGCTGAAGGAGGCGCAGAACACCGCCGCCATGCTCACCACCTTCAACGAGGTGGACATGAGCGCGGCGATGGCCCTGCGCGCCGAGTACAAGGACGCTTTCGAGAAGCGCCACAACGGGGTGCGGCTCGGCTTCATGAGCTTCTTCGTGCGGGCCTGCGTCGCCGCGCTGCGCGAGTTCCCGGCGGTGAACGCCGAGATCGAGGGCGACGAGATCGTCTACCGCAACTTCGTCCACATGGGCATCGCCGTCGGTGGCCCGAACGGGCTGGTGGTGCCGGTGGTCCGCAACGCCCACCGCATGGGCTTCGCCGAGATCGAGCGCACCATCGGCGATTTCGGCCGCCGCGCGCGCGACGGGGCGCTGAAGCTGGACGAACTCGCCGGCGGCACCTTCAGCATCACCAATGGCGGGGTCTACGGCAGCCTGATGTCCACGCCGATCATCAACCCGCCGCAATCGGCCATCCTGGGCATGCACAAGATCCAGGAACGGCCGATGGCGATCGGCGGCAAGATCGAGATCCGGCCGATGATGTATCTCGCGCTGTCCTATGACCACCGCATCATCGACGGCAAGGAGGCGGTTTCCTTCCTGGTGCGCGTCAAGGAAGGCGTCGAGGATCCCCGCCGCCTGCTGCTGGACCTTTAAGCCATGGCCGACAGTTTCGACGTCATCGTCATCGGCGCCGGCCCGGGCGGCTATGTCTGCGCGCTCCGGGCCGCGCAGCTCGGCATGCGGGTGGCCTGCGTGGAGAAACGCCCCACGCTCGGCGGCACCTGCCTCAATATCGGCTGCATCCCGAGCAAGGCGCTGCTGCAGTCGAGCGAAAGCTACCACGAGGCCACGCACGCCTTCGCCGAGCACGGCATCGTGCTCGAGGGCGTGAAGCTCGATCTGGCGAAGATGCAGGCCCGCAAGGCCGAGGTGGTCGGCGCCAACGTCAAGGGCGTCGAGTACCTGTTCAAGAAGAACAAGGTCACCTGGCTCAAGGGCCTCGGGCGCATCACCGCTCCCGGCCGCGTCGCCGTGGGCGGCACCGAATACGAGGCGAAGCACATCGTCATCGCCACCGGCAGCGAATCCATGCCGCTGCCCGGCGTGGAGGTGGACGAGGAACGCATCATCACCTCGACCGGCGCGCTGGAGCTGGAGGCGGTGCCGAAGCACCTGGTGGTGATCGGCGGCGGCGTGATCGGGCTTGAACTCGGCAGCGTCTGGCGCCGGCTCGGGGCGGAGGTCACCGTCATCGAGTTCCTCGACCGCCTGATCCCCGGCAATGACGGCGAGGTGGCCAAGCAGTTCGAGCGCATCCTCGCCCGGCAGGGATTGAAGTTCCGCCTGTCCTCCAAGGTGACGGAGGCGAAGCAGACCAACGAAGGCGTGGTGCTGACCGTCGAGCCCGCCGCCGGCGGCAAGGCCGAGCAGGTGGTGGCGGACGTGGTGCTGCTGGCGATCGGCCGGCGCGCCTATACCGAAGGGCTCGGGCTGAAGGATGTCGGCGTCGCCACCGACGAACGCGGCCGGGTGAAGACCAACGGCCACTTCGCCACCAACGTGCCCGGCATCTACGCCATCGGCGACGTCATCGCCGGCCCCATGCTCGCCCACAAGGCCGAGGACGAGGGCGTGGCCCTGGCCGAGATCCTGGCAGGCCAGGCCGGACACGTGAACTACGACGCGATCCCCGGCGTGGTCTACACCTGGCCGGAAGTCGCGGGCGTCGGCAAGACCGAGGAACAGCTCAAGGCCGAAGGCACCGCCTACAACGTCGGCAAGTTCCCCTTCACCGCCAACGGCCGCGCCCGCGCCATGGGCGCCACCGACGGCTTCGTGAAGATCCTGGCCGACAAGCAAAGCGACCGCATCCTGGGCTGCCATATCATCGGACCGGACGCCGGCACCCTGATCGCCGAAATCGTGACCGCGATCGAGTTCGGGGCGAGCGCCGAGGACGTGGCACGGATCTGCCACGCCCACCCCAGCCTGAACGAGGCAGTGAAGGAAGCGGCGCTCGCGGTCGAGGGGCGGGCTCTGCACATCTGACGACAAGGAAGGCCAGGGCTCTGCCCTGGACCCGGCAGGGGCCACAAGGCCCCTGCACCCCATTCGCGCTGCGCGGCACACACGCATGACCATGCCCCTCGCCCTGACCATGGGCGATCCCGCCGGTATCGGCGGGGAACTCACCTTGAAAGCCTGGCTGGCCCGGCGCCACGCCGCGCCGTTCGTCGCCCTCGACGATCCCGGCCGGCTGCAGGCACTGGCACGCAAGCTGAGCCTCGACGTGCCGATCCGCGAAGTACCGACGATCGACGTGGCAGCGGGCGTGTTCCGCGACGCGCTGCCGGTGTTCCCGGTGCCGCTTGGCACCCCGCCGGTGCCGGGCACGCCCGATCCGGCCAACGCCGCCGCCGTCATTGCCTCGATCGAACAGGCCACGCGGCTGACCCTGGCCGGCGAGGCGGCCGCGGTGGTGACCAATCCGATCCACAAATCCACGTTGTACGGCGTGGGCTTCCCGCATCCGGGCCACACCGAGTTCCTGGCCGCGCTCACCGGCACGGCGCTGCCGGTGATGATGCTGGCCAGCCCGGTGCTGCGGGTGGTGCCGGTCACGGTGCATGCCTCGCTGCGGCGGATGCTGGAGATGATCACCGTCGAGCGCATCGTCGCGGTCTGCCGGGTCACCGATGCGGCGCTGCGGGCGCAGTGGGGCATCCCCGCGCCACGGCTGGCGCTGGCCGGGCTCAATCCGCATGCCGGCGAGGACGGCACCATGGGCGAGGAGGAGATCCTGACCATCGCCCCCGCCATCGCGCAGCTCCGCGCCGAGGGCATCGATGCGTTCGGTCCCTTCGCCGCCGACAGCATGTTCACCCCGACGGCCCGTGCGGGCTACGATGTTGCCATGGGGATGTACCACGACCAGGCGCTGATCCCGCTGAAGACGCTGGACATGGCGCAGGGGGTCAATGTCACGCTCGGCCTGCCGGTGGTGCGCACCTCGCCCGACCACGGCACCGCCTTCGCCATTGCCGGCCAGGGCCGGGCCGATCCATCCAGCCTGATCGCCGCGATCGATCTCGCCGCCGACCTGGCATCCCGCAAGGAGGCAACTGCATGACGCCGATCCGCCTGGGCGTGAACATCGACCACGTTGCCACGCTGCGCAATGCGCGCGGCGGGGCGCATCCCGATCCTTTGCGGGCGGCGCAAATGGTGCTGGCGGCGGGGGCCGACGGCATCACCATGCATCTGCGCGAGGACCGGCGGCACATCCGTGACGCCGACGTGCAGGCGGTGAAGGCTGCCATCACCGCGCCGCTGAACCTGGAGATGGCCGCGACCGAGGAGATGGTGCGCATCGCCTGTGCGCTGCGCCCGCATGCCTGTTGCCTGGTGCCGGAGAAGCGGACCGAGGTCACTACCGAGGGCGGCCTCGATGTCGCCGGCCAGCGTGCGACGCTCGCGCCGGCGGTCGCGGCGCTCTCTGCCGCTGGTATCCGGGTCTCGATGTTCATCGATCCCGATCCGGAGCAGCTTGAGGCGAGTGCGGCCGTGGGTGCGCCGGTGGTGGAACTGCATACCGGCGCCTATGCCGAAGGCCGGGGTGGTGAACTCGACCGCCTGCGGGCGGCGGCGCGCCTGACGGCGCAACTGGGCCTGGAGTGTCATGCCGGCCATGGCCTGACCTTCGACAATGTCGGCCCGGTCGCCGCCTTCCCGGAAATCCGCGAGCTGAACATCGGCCATTACCTGGTCGGCGAAGCGATCTTCGAGGGCCTGCCTGCGGTGATCCGCCGCATGAAGGAGCTGATGGCTGCCGCCCGGTCATAATGGGATCCAAGGGCCTACGGCCCTTGGTGGAGGTCCAGGAGGCAAAGCCTCCTGGTGGGGCCGGGGCAACGCCCCGGATCTTTTTCACCGTTTCCCGGATTCCAATCTGGCCTCGATCCGTGCGGCCAGGGTGCGTCCGGCGACTGGTTTGCGCACCAGCGTAAAGGCATCCCCCGCATCAAGGGCGGCGCGTTCGCCGACGTAGCCGGTCAGCAGGAAGCAGGGCAGGTCCGGCCGCAGCAGGCGGGCCTTCTGGATGGTGACCACCCCGCTCATGCCGGGCATGGACAGGTCGCTCACCAGGGCGTCCACCACTTCGCCGGCTTCCAGCAGTGCCAGTGCTTCGGCTCCGTTCGCGGCGATCAGGGTAGCGAAGCCCATGTCCTCGAGCTGGGCGGCCAGGGTTTCGCGCACGAGGTCGTCGTCGTCGACCAGCAGGATGCGTGCCGATGGCGTGCCGGTGGTGGCGAGGCCGGGGTCATCGCCGTTGCGGCGGGTCGCGTCGCTGCGGGCCTGGCGCAGCCACAGGGTGATCGTGGTTCCCTGGCCGGGCGTGCTGGTGATCGACAGTGCCCCGCCTGATTGTTCGGTGAAGCCCTTCACCATGGCCAGCCCGAGGCCGGTGCCCTGGCCTTCCGGCTTGGTGGTGAAGAACGGTTCGGTGACCCGGGCGAGCGTGGCCGGGTCCATGCCGGTGCCGGTATCGGTGACGCGCAGGCTGATGTAGTCGCCGGGTGTCAGGCCATCCGGATGCGCGCTGCCCTGGGCGACATGCTCCGGCGCCGCCGACAGCATCAGCGTGCCGCCGTCCGGCATTGCGTCGCGGGCGTTGGTGCCGAGGTTGACCAGCGCCGTTTCCAGTTGCCCGCGATCGGCGAGCAGGGCGGGGAGCTCGGCGGGGGCTTCGATGCGGACCGTGATATGCGTGCCGAGCGTGTGCGCGAGCACCTCGCGCACGCTGTTCAGCAGCTCGGTGGTGGCGATCGCTTCCAGGCGCGGTTCGCCGCGGCGGGCGAAGGAGAGCAGGCGCTGGGTGATCGAGGCGCCGCGCGTGGTGGCGTCGATCGCCGTGCGGGCAAGGCGGCGGGTTCGCTCGTGGTCTTCCGGGCGTCGCTCGATCAGCATCGCCGCGCCGGAGACGGTTTGCAGGATGTTGTTGAAGTCGTGGGCGATGCCGCTGGCGAGCTGGCCGAGCGCCTGCACTTTCTGCACCTGGGCGAGTTGCCCGGCGAGTTCGCGCTGTTCGGTGATGTCGCGGCCTTCGGCGATGATCCACAGGACGTCCTGTGTCGCGGGGGCGCGCACCGGCGTGAGCGAGAAATCGACGTGGATGAGGCGTCCACCAGCGCCGTTGTATTCCACTTCGTGGCGGATCAGCACGCCCGCGGCGGCCCGCGCGATGTCCTGGCGCAACCGGTCGCGCGCGGCCTGCAGCCACCAGCCGGTTTCCCAGAACGGACGGCCGATGACTGCGCCGCGGGTCAGCGCCGCCGCATCGAGCGCGGTGCGGTTGACTTCCAGCACGATGCCGTCGGGCGCGAGCAGGGTGATGAACTGGAACTGGGAGTCGAAGATGGCGCGGAACCGTGCTTCCGCCGTGGCCAGCGCGGCGGTGCGCTCGACGACGTGGCGCTCGAGGGTGGCGGCGCTGCGTCGGGCCGCGGCGGAGGCCAGCAGCATGCGGGCCAGGACCACCCCGCTGAGCGCGAGGGTCAGGGCGGCGATGCCGGCCATGCCGTTCAGCACCAGCCGGCGCCGCCGCTCGACGCGTTGCTCCCCGGCCCGGCGCTGTTGCAGCAGGCCCTGTTCCTCGGCCTGGAGAGTGGCGATCATCTGGCGGATCGAGGTTGCGAGGTGCCGGTTCTCGTCGGCCCGCACCACCGCGCGCGCGCCCGCGAGGTCATCGGCGCGAGCGAGTTCGACGGATTGGTCGATCAGCAGCATCCGTTCGCGCAGCAGGTCCGAGAGGGCCTGCACCCGTCCCTGCTGGGCCGGGTTGTCGGCGGTGAGGTCCTGCAGCACGGGAATGGTGGCCCAGACCGCCTGTGAGCCGGTGTGGTAGCGCGGCAGGAAGGTGCCGTCTCCGGTCAGCAGGAAGCCGCGTTGCCCGGTTTCGACATCCTGGATGGCGGTGAGCAGGCGTTCGGCGGTTTCGATCACCGTGTGCGTGCGCTCGGTCAGCGCGGAGGCCGAGCGGGCGTCCCGCTCGCCGCGGGCGGACAGGTAGAGGGTGGCGCTGGCGATCGCGACCGCGCCGAGCAGGGTGCCGACGACGAGCAACCGGACGAGGTGCTGGCGATGCGGGGAGGGAGCGGCGGGACGCGGTGGGGACGCGGCGCCTCGGGGCAGCGGGCGGGCGTGATCCTCGGGCGTCTGGCTGTCCGTCACCTTGGTCTCCGGAAGCGTCTGCCGTGGCCTCACATGATTGTGAAGTCGTGTGATTTATGGAAGCTGTTGTCGTTAAATCCAAGAAGAAAATCACGAGATATAAAGCAATTATTCGGCGATCTAAACTGTGCTGTGGAAATCGGCTAATTTCGGGTGATTGTTTTACAATATATTACAGGAGCTTGGCCAAAATCGACTGATTGCATGCAATGGTATGCATCATTGGCCTGATATACTCCGGCGGGCCGAATCGTCCGATCACAGGCAGCGGCGTGGCGGCCTTCAGCCGCGCGGATGTGTCCGCCGCCAGACCTCCAGCAGCTTCGCCGCGTCCACCTCGGTGTAGCGCTGGGTGGTGGAGAGGCTGGCATGACCGAGCAATTCCTGGATCGCCCGCAGATCCGCCCCCGCCGCGAGCAGGTGGGTGGCGAAGGAATGGCGCAGGGCGTGCGGCGTGGCGTGGTCGGGCAGGCCGCGATGCGCGCGGAACTGCCGCATCCGCCGCTGGGCCACCCCGGCCGCGAGCCGGCCCCCGCGCGCGCCCACGAACAGCGGCGCGTCGGGCGAGGGGGCGGGGTGGCGACGCAGCCACTCGGCCATGGCCACCCGCACCGCCGGCAGCACCGGCACCAGCCGCTCCTTCGCGCCCTTGCCGAGGATACGCAGCATCGCCTCGGACCCTGGCAGGGGGGCGTCGCGCACATCCAGCGCGAGCGCCTCGGAGATGCGCAGGCCGCAGCCATAGAGCAGCGTGAACAGGGCGGTGTCGCGCGCCTGCTGGGCGATGTCGTCGGTTTCCTCGCCGATTTCCTCGGCGACCGCGCGTGCTTGCGGCGGTGCCAGCGGCCGGGGCAGGGGGCGGCGCGCCTTCGGTGTCTCCAGCAGCCGGAGCCGGGGGTTTTCGATGCCGTGCCGGCGCGCCAGGAAGCGGAAGAAGGTGCGCACGGCGGCAAGATGGCGCCCGCGGGTCGCAGCCCCCGCGCCCGCCATCGCTTCCTCGGCGAGCCAGGCGCGCAGGTCGGCGACCGTCAGGGCGCCCAGGGCGGCGAGGTCGGGTGGCGCGCCCAGATGCCGCACCAGGAAGCCGAGGAAGCTGGCCACGTCGTGGCCATAGGCCTCGACCGTCAGCTTCGCGGCCCGGCGTTCATGGGCGAGCCAGTCGCGGAATTCCCCGAGCGCCGCCTCGGCGGAGGCGGCCGCCCCGCCGGGCATCAGCGCCGCAGCGCCGCCGCGACGGCACGGCCGAGGAAGGTCAGCGCGCCCGCGCCCTGGGACGGATCCAGGGTCCAGCGTTCCCGCGCCGAGAGCGCGAGCAGGGCCGGCGGCTGGCCGGGCACCAGCACCAGGGCGTCGTGCTGCGCCAGCGGCGCCGCTTCCCCGTGCAGCAGCCGCGCCTCGCTGCCGTCGCTGCGATAGACGACGGCGCGCCCGCCGAGCAGCCGGTCCACCGTGCCCCCGGGGATCGCCCGCGTGCCCGGCAGGATCGCCTCCACGCACAGCGCCGCGGCGTCCACCGCCAGCAACACCGGGAATTCGCCGGTGATGCAGTCGGTGGGGGTCTCGGCCGCGATCAGCGCCAGCACCGCTTCCTGCACCCGGGCGGCGAGGCCGGCGGCGGCACGGCCGGCCGCCAGCACGTCGTCGGCCCGCTCGGCCATCGCCGCCGAGCGGGCGCGCTCGACCCGCAGCATCGCCGCCATGTGGTCGGTCAAGGCCTCGCCATGCACGCGCACCGGCGGCGCCAGGGCCCGGTACAGCTCCGGGCGTTCGGCCAGGAACAGCGGGTTCTCGCGCAGATAGGCGGCCACCGCCTCGGGGGAGACGGGGGACGAGGCCGCCGCGGTCTGTGCCGTCACGCCTGTTCCAGCTCCACGATCTGCTGGCCGGTCTTGGCCCAGTCGGCCAGGAAGGCGGCGAGGCCCTTGTCGGTCAGCGGGTGGTTATACAGCGCGCGCAGCACCGCCGGCGGCAGGGTGGCGACATGGGCGCCGAGCTTGGCCGCTTCCACCACGTGGATCGGGTGGCGGACGCTGGCCACCAGCACCTCGGTGGTGAGCGCGGGATAGTTGCGGTAGATCGTTACGATGTCCGAAATCAGTTTCATCCCATCGGTGCCGACGTCGTCCAGCCGGCCGACGAAGGGGGAAATGAAGGTGGCGCCGGCCTTGGCCGCCAGCAGCGCCTGGGCGGCGGAGAAGCACAGCGTCACGTTCACCATCACGCCCTGGTCGGCGAGCCGGCGGCAGGCGCGCAGCCCGTCCGGCGTCAGCGGCACCTTGATCGTGACGTTGGAGGCAATACGGCGCAGCACGTCGGCTTCGCGCAGGATCTGCTCGTATTCGGTGGCGGCGACCTCGGCGCTGACCGGGCCGGGCACGACCGAGCAGATCTCGGCGATCACGTCGAGGATGCGCCGGCCGGACTTGGCGATCAGCGTGGGATTGGTGGTCACGCCATCCAGCAACCCGGATGCGGCGAGCGCACGGATCTCGGCGATGTCCGCAGTGTCGACGAAGAACTTCATGAATGGCGTCCCATGGCGGAGGAAGGGCTGTCGCGGCTGCGATGAATCGGGCACATCCTAGCCGATGGCCGGCATGGACCGAAAGCGCGGGCGGCAGGATGCCTTGCCCATTGCCCCCCCCGCATCCGGGAGCACCCCCCAACGCCGGGTCCCGGTGCTGCTGCCCTATCCCTTCGCCGGCCCGTTCGACTACCGCGTTCCCGCAGGGCTGGAGGTGGCCCCCGGCGACCTGGTGCTGGTGCCGCTGAACCGGCGCGAGGAAGTCGGCGTTGTCTGGGACGGGCCGGCCGACGGCACGGTCGGCGACAACCGGCTGCGCCCGGTCTCCGCCCTGATCGACGGCCCGCCGATGCGCGCCGACCTGCGCCGGCTGATCGACTGGATCGCTTCCTATACCCTGGCCCCGCCGGGGGATGTGCTGGCGATGGCGCTGCGGGTGAACGCGCTGCGTCCGGACCCGGTCCCGGTCGGCTGGTGCCTGGCCGCGCCCTTGCCGGAGACCCGGCTCACCGAGCCGCGCCGGCGCGTGCTGGACGCGCTTGCCGGGGGCGGCATGGCGGGGGCGGAGCTCTGCCGGGTGGCCGGGGTCTCGCCGGGCGTGCTGCGCGCCATGGCGGAGGCCGGCCTGCTGCTGCCCTGCGCGGTGCCCCGTCCCGTGCCGTTCGAGCGTCCCGCGCCCGACCATCCGGGGCCGCAGCTCTCGCCCGGGCAGGAGGCGGCGGCGACGGCGCTGCGCGAGGCGGTGCGGGCACGCGGCTTCTCGGTGACGCTGCTCGACGGGGTCACCGGTTCTGGCAAGACCGAGGTCTACCTGGAGGCGGTGGCGGACTGCCTGCGCATCGGCCGGCAGGCGCTGGTGCTGCTGCCGGAGATCGCGCTGTCGGCGCAATGGCTGGATCGTTTCACCCGCCGTTTCGGCGTGGCGCCGGCGATCTGGCACTCCGACCTGACCGCGAAGCTGCGACGGACCACCTGGCGGGCGGTGGCGGCGGGGGAGGCGCCGGTGGTGGTGGGGGCGCGCTCGGCGCTGTTCCTGCCCTTCCCCGATCTCGGCCTGGTGGTGGTGGACGAGGAGCACGAGACCGCGTTCAAGCAGGAGGACGGGGTCGTCTATCACGCCCGCGACATGGCGGTGGTGCGGGCGCGGCTGTGCGAGGCACCGGCGGTGCTGGTTTCGGCAACGCCGAGCCTGGAGACGGTGGCGAATGTCGAAGCCGGCCGCTACCGCCGCGTCCATCTGCCTTCCCGGCACGGCGGTGCCTCGCTGCCCGGCATCGTGCTGGTCGACCTGCGCGTCACCCCGCCCGAGCGTGGCCGGTTCCTCTCCCCGCCGCTGGTGGAGGCCGTGCGCGCGACCTTTGCCCGCAACGAGCAGGCGATGCTGTTCCTCAACCGGCGGGGCTATGCGCCGCTGACGCTGTGCCGCGCCTGCGGGCACCGCATCCAGTGCCCGAACTGCACGGCGTGGCTGGTCGAGCACCGGGCCCGGCGGGAACTGCAGTGCCACCATTGCGGCCACGCCACCGAAATTCCGGCGCGCTGCCCGGAATGCGGCGCCGAGCACAGCCTCGCCCCGGTCGGACCGGGGGTGGAACGCATCACCGAGGAAGCGGCCGCCCTGTTCCCCGATGTGCGGCGCCTGGTCATGGCTTCCGATACGCTGCCGGGGCCGCATGCCTCGGCCGAGGCGGCGCGGGCGATCGCGGCGCGCGAGGTCGACCTGATCATCGGCACCCAGATCGTCGCCAAGGGCTGGCATTTCCCGCATTTGACGCTGGTGGGGGTGGTGGATGCCGATCTGGGGCTGGCGGGGGGCGATCTGCGCGCGGCCGAGCGCACGGTGCAACTGCTGCACCAGGTCGCCGGCCGGGCCGGCCGGGCCGAGGCGCCCGGGCGGGTGCTGCTGCAGACCTTCTCGCCCGAGCATCCGGTGATGCAGGCGCTGCTCTCGGGCGATCTCGCGGAGTTCATGGCGCGCGAGGCAGCGCAGCGACGGCCGGGCAACTGGCCGCCCTATGGGCGGCTGGCGGCGCTGATCGTCTCGGCCGACACGGCGGAGGCGGCGGACGTGACGGCGCGCGACCTCGGCCGCGCCGCCCCGACGGGGGAGGGGATCGTGGTGCTCGGCCCCGCCCCGGCGCCGCTGTCGATCCTGCGCGGCCGGCACCGGCGTCGGCTGTTGCTCAAGACCCGGCGCGACATCGCCGTGCAGCCGCTGCTGCGGGACTGGCTGGCGGCCGTGCCGGTGCGCGGCAGTGTACGGGTGGATGTAGATGTGGACCCCGTGAGCTTTTTGTGACGATCGCGCCCCCGGATCGAAATCGCCTCTCGGGGCGGATGGGGATCGAATCGACGTGGTGACGGTCGCGGCGGGCGTGGTGTCGCGGGGCCGGGGAAGAGATTCGGAACGGACCAAGCATGAACCGTATCCGGGCCGTGTTGCGCGGTCCGAAACCCCATGCTAGACGCCCCGCGCGCCAGGCATGGCGACGTGCCGGCGAATGTCCACGGCCGCGTCTGCGGCCTCAGCAGACGGAATCAGCAGCCTTGGCGTCTGGCGGAACAACGATCCCCACCGGCGGCCTCGCAGATCGCTACGCGACCGCACTGTACGCGTATGCCGACGAGCAGCATGCGCTCGATGCCACCATCGACCAGATGGAGGCGCTCGGGCGGCTGATCGACGAAAGCTCCGACTTGCGGACGCTCCTGCTTTCGCCTCTCGTGGACGTGAACACGGCCGGCAGGGCCGTGCGCGCGGTTCTGGAGGAGCAGGGCTTCGGCAAGATCGTTCAGGATTTCGTCGGCGTCGTCATCGCCAACCGTCGCATGAACGCGCTGCGCGGCATCGTCACGGCCTTCGTGGCCCTGGTGGCGCAAAAGCGCGGCGTGGTGGTGGCGCATGTCGCCTCCGCCCATCCGCTGACGGACGTCCAGGAGCAGCAGCTCCGCGCCCGCCTCATCGAGGCCGGTTACGGCAATGTGAACATCGTTCGCAGCGTTGATCCGTCCCTCCTCGGTGGCCTCGTCCTCAAGGTGGGCGCTCGCCTCTATGACACCTCGCTCAAGTCCCGGCTGCAGCGCCTGCAGTACGCCATGAAGGGAGCCGCCTGATATGGAGATCCGTCCCGCCGAAATCTCGGAGATCCTGAAGAAGCAGATCGCTTCCTTCGACACCGAGGCCAACGTCGCCGAGACCGGGCAGGTTCTCAGCGTCGGTGACGGCATTGCCCGCATCTTCGGGCTGCAGAATGTGATGGCCGGCGAACTGGTCGAGTTCCCCTCGGCCGGCCAGCGCGGCATGGCGCTGAACCTCGAAACCGACAATGTCGGCGTGGTGATCTTCGGCGACGACCGGGCGATCCGCGAGGGTGACACCGTCAGCCGCACCGGCCGCATCGTCGACGTCCCGATTGGCAAGGGGCTGCTCGGCCGCGTGGTCGACGCGCTCGGCAACCCGATCGACGGCAAGGGGCCGATCGAGGCCACAGAGCGCCGCCTCGTCGAGGTGAAGGCGCCGGGCATCATCCCGCGCAAATCCGTGCACGAGCCGATGCAGACCGGCATCAAGGCGATCGACAGCCTGATTCCGATCGGCCGTGGCCAGCGCGAGCTGATCATCGGCGACCGCCAGACCGGCAAGACCGCGGTGATCCTCGACACGATCATCAACCAGAAGCAGATCAACGCCGGCGACGACGAGAGCAAGAAGCTCTATTGCATCTACGTCGCGGTCGGCCAGAAGCGGTCCACCGTGGCGCAGCTTGTGCGCACGCTGGAAGAAAACGGCGCGCTGGAATACTCGATCATCGTTGCCGCCACCGCCTCTGACCCGGCGCCGATGCAGTTCCTGGCCCCGTAC
Source organism: Rhodovastum atsumiense (assembly GCF_937425535.1). NCBI lineage: Bacteria > Pseudomonadati > Pseudomonadota > Alphaproteobacteria > Acetobacterales > Acetobacteraceae > Rhodovastum > Rhodovastum atsumiense. The sequence goes on along the minus strand of NZ_OW485601.1, from coordinate 1,935,417 downwards.
ACCGGTTGCGCCATGGGCGAGTATTTCCGCGACAACGGCATGCACGCGGTGATCTTCTACGACGACCTGTCCAAGCAGGCCGTCTCCTACCGCCAGATGTCGTTGCTGCTGCGCCGCCCGCCGGGACGCGAGGCCTATCCGGGCGACGTGTTCTACCTGCATTCGCGCCTGCTCGAGCGCGCCGCCAAGATGAACGACGATTACGGCGCGGGCAGCCTGACCGCCCTGCCGGTGATCGAGACCCAGGCGGGCGACGTCTCGGCCTATATTCCCACCAACGTGATCTCGATCACGGACGGGCAGATCTTCCTGGAGACCGAGCTGTTCTTCAAGGGCATCCGCCCCGCGGTGAACGTCGGCATCTCGGTCTCGCGCGTCGGTTCGGCGGCGCAGATCAAGGCGATGAAGCAGGTGGCCGGGCGCATCAAGCTCGAACTGGCCCAGTATCGCGAGATGGCGGCCTTCGCGCAGTTCGCCTCCGACCTCGACGCCTCGACGCAGAAGCTGCTCGCCCGTGGCGCCCGGCTGACCGAGCTGCTGAAGCAGCCGCAGTTCCATCCGGTCCCGGTCGAGGAGCAGGTGGTGGCGATCTTCGCCGGCACGCGCGGCTATCTCGACAGCATCCCGGTCGGCAAAATTGGCGCCTTCGAGCGGCAGTTGCTGTCCGAGCTGAAGGCGCGTGAGCCCGGCATCCTGGAGGCGATCCGCACCGCGCGCGAGATCAAGCCCGAGACCGAGAAGAAGCTCTCCGCCTTCCTCGACAGCTTCGTCAAGTCGTTCGCCTGATCGCGCCGGCAGGGAACCAGCACCCATGCCCAGCCTGAAGGATCTGCGCGGCCGCATCACCAGCGTGAAGTCGACGCAGAAGATCACGTCGGCCATGAAGATGGTCGCGGCCTCCAAGCTGCGCCGCGCCCAGACCCAGGCCGAGGCGGCGCGGCCTTACGCCCAGCGGATGGAGCGCATGCTCGCATCCCTCGCCGCCAACGTGGCGGGCAGCCCGACTGCGCCGAAGCTGCTCGCCGGCACCGGCCGCGACCAGGTCCACCTGCTGATCGCCGTCACCGGCGATCGCGGCCTGGCCGGCGCGTTCAACGCGAATGTCGGCCGCCTGACCCGCAATCTCGCGCGCAAGCTCGAGGCCGAGGGCAAGACGGTCAAGATCTTCGCGGTGGGCCGCAAGGGCCGTGACTATCTGCGCCGCGAGTTCCCGAACGCCGTCATCGGCGACGTGAACTATGTCGGCCGCAAGACCATCGAGTTCGCCGATGCCGCCGCCATCGCCCAGCGCGTGGTGGCGATGCTGGACGCGGGCGAGTTCGATGTCTGCACCCTGGTCTACAACCGCTTCCAGTCGGTGATGACGCAGATCCCGACCGAGGTGCGGCTGATCCCGGCGCCCTTGCCGGAGCAGGTGGTGCAGGCCGGTCCCGGTGCGCGCGCGCAATATGAATTTGAGCCGGACGAGGAGGCCATCCTCGCCAGCCTGTTGCCGCAGAACCTCGCGATCCAGATCTACCGCGCCCAGCTGGAGAGCGCCGCTGGCTTCTTCGGCGCGCAGATGACGGCGATGGACAGCGCCACCCGCAATGCCGGTGACATGATCAAGCGCCTGACCCTGAACTACAACCGGGCCCGCCAGGCCAACATCACCAAGGAACTGATCGAGATCATCTCCGGCGCCGAAGCCGTCTGACGATCGCGAGCAAGACACAGGAGTCGACCCCATGGCCAGCAACAATGTCGGGCGCGTGACGCAGGTGATGGGCGCCGTCGTGGACGTCCAGTTCGACGGCGAGCTCCCGTTCATCCTGAACTCCCTCGAGACCAAGATCGGCGATCGCCGCCTGGTGCTCGAGGTCGCCCAGGAGCTTGGCGAGAAGACCGTGCGCACCATCGCCATGGACAGCACCGACGGCATGGTGCGTGGCCAGGAAGTGGTGGACACCGGCAAGCCGATCGCCATGCCGGTCGGCCCCGGCACGCTCGGCCGCATCCTGAACGTCATCGGTGAGCCGATCGACCAGCGCGGCCCGGTGACGGCGACCAAGACCTACCCGATCCACCGCGAGGCTCCCTCCTTCGAGGAACAGGCCGCCGCGGCCGAGATCCTGGTCACCGGCATCAAGGTGGTGGACCTGCTCGCCCCGTACCTGAAGGGCGGCAAGGTCGGCCTGTTCGGCGGCGCCGGCGTGGGCAAGACCGTGCTCATCCAGGAGCTGATCAACAACATCGCCAAGGCGCATGGTGGCGTGTCGGTGTTCGCGGGCGTCGGTGAGCGCACCCGCGAGGGCAACGACCTCTACCACGAGATGATCGACGCCGGCGTCATCAAGCTGAACGACGGCAACACCGACGGCTCCAAGGTGGCGCTGGTCTATGGCCAGATGAACGAGCCGCCGGGCGCGCGTGCCCGCGTGGCGCTGTCCGGCCTGTCGGTCGCGGAGTACTTCCGCGACGAGGAAGGCCAGGACGTGCTGTTCTTCGTGGACAACATCTTCCGCTTCACCCAGGCGGGCGCCGAGGTGTCGGCGCTGCTCGGCCGCATCCCCTCCGCGGTGGGCTACCAGCCGACGCTGGCCACTGACATGGGCGCGCTGCAGGAGCGCATCACCTCGACCAAGAAGGGCTCGATCACTTCGGTGCAGGCGATCTACGTGCCGGCCGACGACCTGACCGACCCGGCGCCGGCGACCTCCTTCGCCCACCTCGACGCCACCACCGTGCTGTCGCGCCAGATCGCCGAGCTCGGCATCTATCCGGCGGTGGACCCGCTCGACTCGACCTCGCGCTCGCTCGACCCGCGCATCGTCGGCGAGGAACACTACACGGTGGCCCGCGAAGTGCAGCGCATCCTGCAGACCTACAAGTCGCTGCAGGACATCATCGCCATCCTGGGCATGGACGAGCTGTCGGAAGAGGACAAGCTGGTGGTGGCGCGCGCGCGCAAGATCCAGCGCTTCCTCTCGCAGCCCTTCCACGTCGCCGAGGTGTTCACCGGCTTCCCCGGCGTGTTCGTGCCGATCGCCGACACCGTGCGCAGCTTCAAGGCGATCGTGGCCGGCGAGTACGACCACCTGCCGGAAGCGGCGTTCTACATGGTCGGCACCATCGAGGAAGCGGTGAAGAAGGCCGAATCCATGAAGGCGACGGCCTGATCCGGGCCTCGGCAAGGAGCGGACCATGCCTGTCGACCTGGAGATCGTGAGCCCGGAGAAGCTGCTGCTCTCCCGGCCCGTGGACATGGTGGTGATCCCGGCCGCCGAAGGCGAGCTCGGCGTGCTGCCGAACCACGCGCCCATGATCGTGCTGCTGCGCGGCGGCACGATCCGCCTTTACGAAGGGGCGAAGGTCACCGACCGGTTGTTCGTGGCCGGTGGCTTCGCCGAGATCACGCCCGAGCGCGTGACCGTGCTGGCCACCGAGGCGACCCCGGTGACCGAGCTATCCCGCAGCGAGGCCGAGCGGCGTCTTGCCGCCGCCCAGGCCGAGTATGACGGGGCGAACAAGCTGGACGTGCCGGCGCTGGATGCCGCCATGGCCCGCATCCAGTCCGCCAGCGCCATGCTGCAGGCCGCGCAGGCGGCCTGAGCCGGAACGAAACCGACGGAGTGACGGCGCCGGGGGCTGCCCCCGGCGCCGTTTTTCGTTCACGAACATCATCTTCCGGGCTTGAGCTGGGCCTTGGAACGACTCACATGCCATGGCAACGGGTGCCTCGCGTCACCCGTTAAGGCCGGGGCGCGGCAGGCGCCCGGGGCTGGCATGGAGGCGGACGACCGCAATGAAACACTGGCGCATCGAGGATGTGCCCTGGGATCGGTTCGATCGCAGCCTGGTGGATCCCGGGATCGTGCCGCTGGTCAAGGCGGCCGCGATGGTGGAGCGCAACGGCACTGATTACGGGATCTATCTGAACAACGTCTTTCCCGATGATCCAGATTTCCGGGCCGCCGTCGCCACCTGGAGCCTCGAGGAAGTGCAGCACGGCGACGCGCTCGGGCGCTGGGCGATGCTGGCCGATCCCGGCTGGGACTACCAGGCAGCCTTCGCGCGGTTCCGCGCCGGCTATCGCATTCCGCTCGACGCCGATGGCTCGGTGCGGGGCTCGCGCACCGGCGAACTGATCGCACGCTGCATGGTGGAGACCGGGACCTCCAGCTACTACACCGCGCTGGCCGAGGCGGCGGCCGAGCCGGTGCTGCGGGAGGTCTGCCGGCTGATCGCCGCCGACGAGTACCGCCATTTCAAGTTGTTCTATGACCACATGCGGCGCTGGCTCACGCGGGAGCGCATCTCCCTGCCGCACCGGCTGCGCATCGCCGCCGGCCGGATCGGCGAGAGCGAGGACGATGAACTCGCCTATGCCTATCATTGTGCTAACGAGCCGGCGGACCTGCCCTATGACCGGAACCGCTCCGTCGCCGCCTACATGAGCGGCGCCATGACGTTCTACCGTTTCCACCATGTCGAGCGGGGCGTGGGGATGGTCCTCAAGGCGGTCGGGCTGCCGCCGCGCGGGCGCTTGTCGGGCGCCTCCGCCCGGGTGGCCTGGGCCCTGGTCCGGCATCGCCGTCGCCAATTGGTCGCGCGTGCGGCGCAACGCCGCAAACAATCATCGGCCGCATGACGTCATTGGCGGGCATTGTCCGCTTGCTTTAACCAGATGATCCGGCATTCGTGGATAGGACGAACGATTCGAACATGGCACAACGTTTCCTTGTGACCGGCGGCGCGGGCTTCGTCGGCAGCCATCTGGTCGCGGCGCTGCTGGACCGCGGGGCGGAATGCGTGGTGCTGGACAGCCTGGTGCTCGGACATCGCGCGGCGGTGTTGCCGGGCGCGCGGTTGATCGAAGGCGATCTTAGTGATGCGGCGGTGCTGGACGCGGTGCTCGCGGACGGTCCGTGGGATGGCGTGTTTCATTTCGCCGCGCGTTCGCTGGTGGGCGAGAGCATGCGCGATCCGATGCGCTATTTCATCGAGAACGCCGGCAACGGGGCCCGGCTGATCGACGCCTGCATCCGCCATGGTGTCCAGCGCTTCGTGCTGTCCTCCACCGCGGCGCTGTTCGGCCGGCCCGCGGACGGTCCGCTCGACGAATCGACGCCGGTCGAGCCGGCCTCGGCCTATGGCGAGAGCAAGTGGATGATCGAGCGCATGCTGGCCTGGGCCGGGCAGGTGCATGGCCTGCGCAGCGCCTGTCTGCGCTACTTCAACGCCGCCGGCGCCGATCCGGCGGGGCGGCTCGGCGAGGACCACCGGCCCGAGACGCATCTGATCCCGCTGGTGATCGATGCCGCGCTGGGGCGGCGCGACACGCTCGACGTCTTCGGCAACGATTTCGACACCCCGGACGGAACCTGCATCCGCGATTACGTGCATGTCGCCGACCTGGCGGAGGCCCATCTGCGGGCGCTGGCCCGGCTGGACCAGGGCAGCGTGTCCTACAATCTCGGCACCGGCCATGGGCACAGTGTCATGGAGGTGATCCGCGCGGTGGAGCGGGTGGGCGGCCGTCCGGTGCCGTTCCGCGTGGTCGGCCGACGTGCCGGTGATCCGCCGGTGCTGGTGGCTTCCTCCGCCCGCATCGCCACGGAGACCGGCTGGCAGCCACGCTTCACCAAACTCGATGACATCGTCGCGACCGCGCTGCGCTGGCGGGAGCTTCACCCGAACGGGTACGCCGGATAGGACCGTGCCGGCCGCCGTTATGCCCGCCGGGGGACTCGAACCCCCACGCCAGAAGGCTGCGGATTTTAAGTCCGCTGCGTCTACCATTCCGCCAGGCGGGCGACGGTGGCGTCCTTTTTATTCGGTTGCCAGGCGTTTGGCGATGTCCAGTGCGCGGCGCACCAGCGTTTCGCTGGCTTCCGGGGTGCGGAAGGCGCTGTGCGCCGACAGCGTCACGTTCGGCAGCGTCGCCAGCGCGTGCCCGTGCGGCAGCGGCTCCTGCTCGAACACATCGAGCGCGGCATGGCGCAACTGCCCGGAGCGCAGCGCCGCCAGCATCGCCGCCTCGTCCACCAGCGCCCCGCGTGCGGTGTTGACCAGGATCGCCCCCGGCCGCATGCGGGCGATCCGCTCCGCCGAGAGCATGCCGCGGGTCGCCTCGGTCAGCAGCAAATGCAGGCTGAGCACGTGGCTTTCGCCCAGCAGCGTGTCGAGATCGACGAAGCGTACCCCCGGCGCGGTCTTCGGCGAGCGGTTCCAGGCCAGCACCCGCATGCCCATGCCGCCGGCGAGGCGGGCGACCTCGGCGGCGATGCCGCCGAAGCCGAGCAGGCCGATGGTCTTGCCGGTCAGTTGCACGCCTTCCGTGCGCGGCCAGTCATGGACGCGGATGGCGCGGTCCATCGCCGCGAGGTCGCGCGCGGCCGCCCACATCAGGGCGATCGCGTGCTCGGCCACCGCGGTGTCGCCATAGCCGCGGATGGTGTGGACGGTGACGCCGAGGGCGGCCAGTTCCGCCGGGTTCATGTAACTGGACGCACCGGTGCCCAGGAAGACGATGTGGCGCAGGTCGGTGCAGCCGCGCACGGCGTCGGTCGGCATGAAGCTGCGGTCCACCAGCACTACCTGGTAGCCCGCCAGCAGGCGCGGCAGATCGGACGGCGCGACATGCGGGGTGACCTGCACGTCGACCGGCGGGTCGTCGGGCCGCACCACGCGGCGGAACACGGCTTCCAGTTCCTCGGTGGCGTCGACGAACAGCCCGCGCATGCTTTCCCCCAAACCGGCGCACGCATCCTGCGCGGGCAACCCCGGCGCTGGCAACCCGAACGCGGTTGACGCCCCGCCCGCTGCCGGTCACATGCTACCGTCATGAATCGATGTGCCGTTCTCGCCGCCGGTCTCGTGGCGGCGCTCGTCGTCGCCACCCCGGCCGGGGCCCAGAAGCCGCCGCCGCTGGGGGCGCCGGACGTGCCATCCGGCAAGCCACCGCCGCTCGGCGCGCCGGAAGCCGGCCGTCCGCCGCTGCGCGAGCCGCCGCCCACCGCCGGGGAACGGCCCGCCGCCAGCGGCAGCGGCTTCCTGGTGGCGGACGGTCGGGTACTGACCAATGCGCATGTGGTGGCGGGCTGTCGGCGCATGACCGCGCGCAATATCCGCGGCGAACGCGTCCCCGCGCGCATCGATGCCCAGGACGAGCAGCGCGATCTCGCTTTGCTGACGGTCTCGCCCGGCTTCGGGCCGGCGCTCGCCTTCCGCAACACCCCGCCGGTGCTGCGCGGGGAGATGGTGGTGACCTACGGCTTCCCCTTGTCCGGCCTGTTGTCCTCCGGTCCGACGCTGACCAGCGGCGACATCAGTGCCCTGTCGGGGCTGCGTGACAACCCGATCCATTTCCAGATCAGCGCACCGGTGCAGCCGGGCAATTCCGGCGGACCGTTGCTCGACGCCCAGGGGCACGTGGTCGGGGTGGTGGTTTCCAAGCTGAACGCCGCGCGCATCGCCAAGATGACTGGCGGCGACATCCCGCAGAACGTCAACTTCGCCATCAAGGGCACCGAGGCGCAGGCATTCCTGCAGGGCCATGGCGTGCAGCCGATCCTCGAGGCCAGCACCGGCCCGGACCGCCGCGCGGCGGAAGTGGGTGAAATCGCCCATCCCGCCACCGTGTTCCTGCAGTGCTTCCGCTGATCCGGCTACGCCGTCCGCCGCAGCGCCATTCCGGCGCCGCACAACATCAACCCCATTCCCACGGCCTGCAGGGCGTCGATCTTCTCCCCCAGCAGCACCACGCCCAGCACCACCGCGATCACCGGTGAGATAAAGGCATAGGTGCCGGCACGGCTGGCTCCCCAGTCGCGCACGAGCAGGAAGTAGATGACGCTCGCCCCGAGTGAGCCCGGCAGCACCAGCCATAGCCAGCCGAGCCAGGCGGCCCACCCCCAGGCGAAGCCGGCGGCTTCCCAGGCGCCCGGCTCGAAGGGCAGTGACAGCACCAGCAGCGCCAGCCCGCCCAGCAGGTTGGTCAGTCCGGCAAGCTGCACCGGCGGCAGCGCGCGCATGACCGGGCGCGCCAGCACCGAGCCGACGCAATAGAGCAAGGTGCTGAAGGCGACGGCCACGGCCCCCAGCACTTCCGCCGTGTCCAGCCTGCCGGTGATCGCGCCCGGCCCGAACAGCAGCAGGATGCCGAGAATGCCGGTGGCGATGGCGGCGGCCTGATGCCAGCCCGGCCGTTCCTGCCGCAGCGCCACCGCGAAGCCCAGCAATCCGAGTGGGGTGAGCGCCGCGCTGATCACGGAGGCCAGTCCGCTGCTCATCTCGCGCACGCCATAGAGCTGGATGGTGGAAGTGAGGCTGATCATCAGGAAGGCGAGCAGCAGCACGCGCGGCAGCAGTCGCGGTGTCAGCAGGACCGGCTCGCCATGAAAATGACGCCAGGCCAGCAGCACCACCCCTGCCACCGTCCAGCGCACGCCCGAGAAGAAGGCCGGCGGCACCACCGAGATGCCCAGCTTCATGGCAAGCCAGGTCGTGCCCCAGACGAAGCAGAGAATCGCGAACAGCAGGCGCTGCCGCGCCAGCGGCGAAAGCGCAGGGAATGAGGCCACGGCGGTGCGAAAGATGCGTTTCCGGCGCGATCATAGGCAGCGGAGAGGGACGCTGTCGCCAGACGCGGGGACAGGGCTGCCCAGCTCGCCGATTGCGCGGGGCGTTGCCCCGCCCCCACCAGGGCTTCGCCCTGGACCGACCAAGGGCTTCGCCCTTGGAACCCACTCTGTGCCGCGCAGCGCGAATGGAATCCAAGGGCCTTGTGGCCCTTGGCAGGTCCAGGGCAGAGCCCTGGCCTTTACTTTCTTCCTGCGCGAGCTGACGCCACGAAGGCGCGGATGCGCTCGGGGTCCTTGACCCCCTTGGCCCGTTCCACGCCCGACGACACATCGACGGCCGGTGCGCCGGTGTTGCGAATGGCCTCCGCCACGTTCTCCGGCGTCAGGCCGCCGGCCAGCATCCAGGGCAGGGGCGCCTGCCAGCCGGCGAGGATGCTCCAGTCGAAGGTGGTCGCGTTGCCGCCCGGCCGGGACGCGTCCTGTGGCGGCTTTGCTTCAATGACGAATCCATCCACGCCATCAGCGCTGCGCGGCAGGTCGGACGGGGCGGCGACGCCGACGGCGCGCCACACCGGGCAGCCAAACCTTGCGCGGATCGCGGTGGCCCGCTCGGCGTCGGCATAGATCTGCAGGACGTCCAGGCGCAGGGCGGCGAGGGTGGTGGCGATGTCGTCGTCGGTGGGTTTGACGAACAATCCCACCCGGGCCGGCACGCCAGCGGCAAGCGCGGCCGCCTGCGTCGGCGTCACCGCGCGGGGCGAGGCGGGGAAGAACACGAAGCCCAGCCAGTCGGCACCGGCGGCAAGAGCCGCGTCACGGCCGGCGACATCGTTGATGCCGCAGATCTTCACGCGCACGGGTGGGGTCAAGGGACCGACGCGATCTCGGCGGCGATTTCGGCGGCGGCGGCGGCGGGATCCGGGGCAGAGGTGATCGGGCGGCCGACCACCAGCCAGTCGGCGCCGGCCTCGGCAGCCTGGCGGGGCGTCATGGTGCGGACCTGGTCGCCACTCGGGAAGCCGGCGGGGCGGATGCCCGGCACCACCAGGATGGCGGTGCGGTCCAGCGCCGCGCGCAGGGCGGCGACTTCATGCGCGCTGCACACCAGCCCGTCGGCACCGGCCTCCATGGCCAGCTTGGCCAGGCGCAGCGCCTGCTGGCGCGGGCCACCGGAAATGCCGGTCGCGGCCAGGGTCTCGGCATCGAGGCTGGTCAGCACGGTCACGGCCAGCAGGATCGGGCGGTCGGGCCCGGCCTGCTCGGCAGCGCGGCGCGCGGCCGTCACCATGGCGGGGCCGCCAGCGGCGTGCAGGGTCAGCATCCGGGGGCGCAACGGCAACACCGCCCGCACCGCGCCGGCGACGGTGTGGGGGATGTCGTGCACCTTGAGATCAAGGAAAACCGGGCGTGCCGCCACCGCGCGCACACCCGGTGCTCCGTTCGCAAGATAGAATTCCAACCCGAGCTTCACCAGGCCACAATGGGGTGCGACCTGACCTGCCCAGGCCCCGGCCTGCGCGACGTCAGTCGTGTCGAGCGCCGCGATCAGGCCGGCCATATCAGCGCGCGGCCACCGCGGTGGTGGGGGCCTTGGCCTTCTTCAGCTCGGCCACCTGGGTCCGGAGCTGCTGCGCGGTACGTTCGGCCCGACGGGCGCGGCCACGGGCGAACACGGCCGGCAGCCAGGTCGAGAAGGCACCGAGCAGGAACGCGCCGCCCATGCCGACGAGAATGGCGAAGGAAAGAGGCGCGGTCAGCGTGTAGTCAGTCGGCCAGAACTTCAGGGTGGCCGGTCCCGGGTTCGACAGAGCGAACACGATCAGTATCAGAAGGAACGGGAAGGCGATCAGGATGCGAAGCATGGCTTGACCCACCAAAAATAAACACAAGGGAAACTAACCCAAATTTCATCAGGCTGCCACCCCTTGGTCAGTGCGTCCCTTTGCATCAGACGCAGCGCGTCCCTCGCGCTTTCCGCGGTTTACCCGCTCGCGCAACTCCTTGCCAGCCTTGAAAAACGGCACCGCCTTTTCATCGACAGGTACTGCCTCGCCGGTGCGGGGGTTGCGGCCGGTGCGCGCTTCCCGCCGCTTCACCGTGAAGGCCCCGAAGCCACGCAGCTCAACCCGCTCACCGCGCGACAGCGCCGCCGTGATTTCGTTGAAAATGGTGGCGACGATCAGCTCGACGTCCTGCCCCCGCAGATGCGGGTTGGCGGCCGACAGCTCGGCGATCAGCTCCGACTTGGTCATGGACTCCGCCCCGCCTTTCGGCCTCAATTCTTCACAGGCGCGAAGGCTGCCAGAGTGCACGCACTTCGTCAAGCATAAGCCCTTGAGAGAGCACGCTTTTCAGAGTGTCGCCCAGAACGGTTGAAAGTCCGTCCGCAAGCGCCCGCTCGGCCAGGCCGCCGACCCGCACGTCGCGCACCGGCAGAGTCTCGGGAATGCCCTTCGCCTCGGCCAGCCAACTGCGTGCTTCCGGCTCGCCGCCGATCGCGTCCACCAGCCCGAGCGCCAGGGCCTGCCGTCCGGTATAGGCGCGGCCGTCGGCGACGTCCCGCACCTTTTCGGGGGCCATGTGGCGGCGCGTGGCGACCATGGCAACGAACTGTTCGTACATATCCATCACCAAGCCCTTCAACACATCGCGCCCGGCCGGGGAGAGCGGCCGGACGAAGGCCGGTTCGCCCTTGAGCGGACCCGAGGTGATGACATCGGCGGTGATGCCAACGCGCGAGAGCAGGCCGGAGATCTCGCCGGTTTCGAGCAGCACGCCGATCGAGCCGGTCAGCGTCGCCTCGCGCGCGAAGATCCGGGCGGCCGGCAGCGAGACCATGTAGCCCGCCGAGGCCGCGGTGCCGCCCATGACGGCGACCACCGGCTTCTGTTCGGCCACCCGGCCGATCGCGCCATACAGGCTTTCCCCGCCGGCGACGCTGCCGCCGGGGCTGTCGACGAACACGATCAGGCCGCGGACGGAGTCGTCCTTCGCCAGGGCCGACACCGCCTCGGTCAGCTTGCGGTTTTCGGTGATCAGGCCGGTCACTGAAAGCCGGGCGAGATGGGGGCCGCCGACGCGATCGAGCCGCGGCCCAAGCAGCAGCAGGGCGCAGCCGAAGGCGGCCAGCACTGCCAGGGTCCGCCAAAAGAACAGGCGGCGCTTGAGGCGCCGCCTGTCGATCAGCAGGTCAGATTCGAATGACATGCAGATCTGGCCGGATCAGTTCTCCGACTGGGCCTGCATGTTGCGCCGACGGATCGCCGCACCCAGGATGTCGCCCAGCGAAGCGCCCGAATCCGAGCTGCCGTACTCGGCCATCGCCTGCTTGTCCTCGTCCTGCTCCTTGCCCTTGATGGTGAGCTGGAGCTTGCGGCCGGCGCGATCGACCGACACCACCTTGGCGTCGACCTTCTCGCCGATCGCGAAGCGGTCGGGCCGCTGCTCGGACTTGTCGCGGGCCAGCTCGGCGCGCCGGATGAAGCCGGTCAGCACCTCGTCGACCTTCACCTCGATGCCGTTCGACTGCACCGCGGTGACCACGCAGGTCACGATGGTACCCTTGTGGACGCGGTCCAGAACGGTCGCGGCCGGGTCATCGGCGAGCTGCTTGATGCCGAGGGAGATGCGCTCCTTCTCGACATCGACGTCCAGCACCTTCGCCTTGACGATCTGGCCCTTCTCGAACTTCGCCATGGCCGCCTCGCCCGCCTCGTCCCAGGACAGGTCGGACATGTGGACCATGCCGTCGATGTCGGCGGTGAGGCCGACGAACAGGCCGAACTCGGTGATGTTGCGGATCTCGCCTTCGACCACCGACCCGATCGGGTGTTCGTCGACGAACTGCTCCCACGGGTTGCGCTGCACCTGCTTCAGGCCCAGCGAGATGCGGCGCTTGCCCGAATCCACGTCGAGCACCATCACCTCGACCTCCTGGGAGGTGGCGACGATCTTGCCCGGATGGACGTTCTTCTTGGTCCAGCTCATTTCGGAGACGTGGACCAGGCCCTCGACGCCCGGCTCCAGCTCCACGAAGGCGCCGTAGTCGGTGATGTTGGTCACGCGGCCGGTGTACTTGGCCCCCGGCGGGTACTTCGCGGCCACACCCTCCCACGGATCGGCCTCGAGCTGCTTCATGCCGAGGCTGATGCGCTGGGTCTCCGGGTTGAACCGGATCACCTGCACCTTCACCTGCTGGCCGATCTGCAGCGCTTCGGACGGGTGGTTGATGCGGCGCCAGGCGATGTCGGTGACGTGCAGCAGGCCGTCCACGCCGCCCAGGTCGACGAAGGCGCCGTAGTCGGTGATGTTCTTCACCACGCCATCGAGGATCTGGCCTTCACGCAGGCCCTGGATCAGCTCACTGCGCTGCTCGGCGCGGGTCTCTTCCAGCACGGCGCGGCGGGAAACCACGATGTTGCCGCGGGCGCGGTCCATCTTCAGGATCTGGAAGGGCTGCGGCGTGCCCATCAGCGGGCCGACGTCGCGCACCGGGCGGATGTCGACCTGGCTGCCCGGCAGGAACGCGACCGCGCCGCCGAGATCGACGGTGAAGCCACCCTTGACGCGACCATAGATGGTGCCGTTGACGCGCTGGCCGCCCTCGAACGCCTTCTCGAGATTGGTCCACGCCTCCTCGCGCCGCGCCTTCTCGCGCGAGAGCACGATGGAGCCGTCGCGGTCTTCGTAGCGTTCGACGTACAGCTCGATGACGTCACCGGGCTTCACGTCGGGCTTGGTGCCGGGAGGTCCGAACTCCTTCAGCGCCACGCGGCCCTCGCTCTTGAGACCAACGTCGACGATGGCGAACTCGTCGGTGAGGCGGACGACCCGGCCGGTGACGACGGACCCGTCAAAGCCGCTGTCGCGGCCGAGTGTCTCGTCGAGCAGGGCGGCAAAGTCTTCGACGTCGGGCTCTTGGGTGGAGCGGGAGGCGGTGGCGACGGCGCTGGATGCCATGAGGTTGGATATATCCTTGCTGGGCGACACGGGCCGCCCTGGGTGAGTGCGCCCCTCCCGGCCAGCCCCGAAACAAGACCGGGACCTGGGAAAGCACGACTTGCCCGCCCCGGTCTTGTTTCGGGGACGGGCCGGGTTGCTGATGAAGCCGGGAGAAGACAGGTCACCCGGCAGCGCGACAGGTTCGCCGCACGTAAGGCTGACAGATAATCCGCGTCCATCCGGAGTCAAGCGAAACCGGGATGACGAGGACGCCACCCGGCGCATGCCGACCCGGCCGTGGACGCTGCCTCAGTTTCCGGGGGCGAGAAGGGGGCGCAGCAGTTGCAACGCTGCCGCGAAGGCCCCGTCCGGGTCGAGGTCGGTGGTGTCCAGCAGCATCGCGTCCGCGGCCGGCTTCATCGGCGCGGTGGCACGGGCGGCATCGGCGGCATCGCGGGCGCGCACCTCCGCGGTCACCACGGCCAGTTCCGCCGCCACCCCGCGCTGCTGCAGTTCCAGCCAGCGGCGCCGGCCCCGGGCTTCGGGGCTCGCGGTGACGAACAGCTTGGCGGTGGCGTCGGGGAACACCACGGTGCCGATGTCGCGACCGTCCAGCACCGCGCCGCGGGCACGGCCGAAGCCACGCTGGAATTCCAGCAGGGCAGCCCGCACGCTGGGGATCGTCGCCACCGCGCTCGCCGCGGCATCGGCCGGCGGGCCGCGCAGGTCGTCGCGCGTCAGGTCGCCGGGCACCAGCGCCCGCGCGGCGGCGGCGGCGATGGCGGGGTCGTTCGGGTCGGCGCCGGCATCCAGCACCCGGCGCCCGACCGCGCGATACAGCAGGCCGGTGTCGAGGTAAGGCAGGCCAAGATGCGTCGCGAGGCGACGGGCCAGCGTGCCCTTGCCGGCGGCGGCGGGGCCGTCGATGGCGATGATCAGGGGCCGGACCGGACCTTCAGCCTCCGCCCCCCTGTTCGGGGCCGCTTGGTTCCCGTTCATACTGCGTTCCCCTCAGGCGCGGCGATCGGCGCCGGGCCGGCGATGAGGCCGTTCATCAGGTCGACGAAGCCCGGGAAGCTGGTGTCGATGAAGGCGGAATCGTCCACCGCGACCGGTGCCTCGGCGGCCAGGCCGAATACTAATGCACTCATTGCCAGGCGATGGTCCATATGGGTCGCCACGGTGGCGCCCCCGGCGGGGGGGCGGCCGCCATGGACGATCAGGTCGTCGCCCAGGATCTCCACCCGCACGCCGTTGGCGGTGAGCAGGGCGGCGGTCGCGGACAGGCGATCGCTTTCCTTCACCCGCAGTTCCTGCAGCCCGCGCATATGGGTGAGGCCCTCGGCGAAGGCGGCGGCGACGGCCAGCACCGGGAATTCGTCGATCATGCTCGGGGCGCGCTCGGGCGGCACCTCGACGCCGCGCAGCGGGGCGTGGTTGGCGACGATGTCGCCGACCGGCTCGCCGCCTTCCACCCGCTCGTTCTCCACCCGCAGGTCCGCGCCCATCTCGCGCAGCGTCGTGAACAGGCCGCAGCGCAGCGGATTGAGCCCCACCCCGGTGATGCGCACCGAGGAGCCCGGCACCAGCAGCGCCGCCACCAGCGGGAAGGCGGCCGAGGAAGGGTCGCCCGGCACCGCCACGTCGGCGGCATGCAGCTCCGGCTGGCCGACCAGGGCGATCACCCGGCCGGCGCCGCGCGTCTCCACGACGATTTCGGCGCCGAAATGGCGCAGCATGTTCTCGCTGTGGTCGCGGGTGGCCTCGGGTTCCTCGATCCGGGTGATGCCGGGCGCGTTCAGCCCGGCCAGCAGCAGCGCCGACTTCACCTGCGCCGAGGGCACCGGCACGCGGTACTCGATCGGCAGCGGATCGGCCGCGCCCTCGATCGCCAGCGGCAGCCGTCCGCCGCTGCGCCCGGTGAAGCGGGCGCCGCAGGCGGCCAGCGGCTCGGTGACGCGCCGCATCGGCCGGCGGCGCAGGCTGGCATCGCCGGTCATGACCGAGAAGAACGGGTGACTGGCCAGGATGCCGGCCAGCAGCCGCGCCGCGGTGCCGGAGTTGCCCATGTCCAGCACGTCCGCCGGCTCGGCAAGGCCGCCGACGCCACGCCCGGCGACCCGCCAGGCGCCGGGCCCGTCCTGGGTCACCTCGGCGCCGAGCATGCGCATGGCGGCGGCGGTGCGCAGCACGTCCTCGCCTTCCAGCAGGCCGCTGATGCGGGTCTCGCCCACCGCGAGCGCGCCGAACATAAGGGCGCGATGGCTGATCGATTTGTCGCCGGGAACGCGGAGGGTGCCGGCGAGCGGGGCGGCGGGGCGGCGCGCAACGAGCGGGCGGAGAGCGACATTGTGCATGGCCGGCGCGCTTAGCATGGAGAGAGTGCGTTTGACAGGCGCGCGCGACGGTGGCATGGGGCGCGCCCTCCGGCGAAGAGAGGCAAGGCGTACCTCATATGGCGAAGCCCGAACTCGGCAACAAGCGCGTCTGCGTGGCCTGCAGCGCCCGCTTCTATGACCTCAACAGGCAGCCGGCGGTCTGTCCGAAATGCGCCACCGAGCAGCCGGCCGAACAGCCCCGTCTGCGCCGCACCGGCGGCAACGTGGCGCTGGAAGAAAAGCGCCGTCCCAAGGTCCTCCCCGTTCCCGGCCTCGAGGACGCCGATGTCGACACGGTCGAGGGGGTCGAGGAAGAGGTCGAGGAGGATGTGCTGGAAGACACCTCCGACCTCGAAGGCGGCGACGAAAGCGTGGTCGACGTCGAAATCGAGCCCGAGGGCGGCGAAGAAGAGCGCTGAGCCGCTCTTTCTTTTCCGATCCTGTCCCTGGCTGCCGCCAGACGGCGGCAGCCAATCGCGCCTATAGCCGCCGCGAAGCCCGCAGCCACAGCACCAGCGCCGCATCCCATGGCAGCGCGGGCAGTTCCCGCAATCGCCAGTACCAGCGTGTGCGAAAGCGGGTGGCGGCCGGCCAGGGCGGCGGCGGGCAGCCATGCGCCGGCAGCCCTGCCAGCCGCAGCAGCAGCACGCAGCGGGGCAGGTGGTAGGCGCTGGTCGCCGCGAAGACCGGGCCGGCATGGCCATGGTCCCGCAGCAGCCGCCGTACCGCGCGCACCGAGGAGAGCGTGTCCGTCCCGGTGCGCTCGGCCAGGATCCGTGCCGGCTCCACCCCTGCGTCCCGCAGCAGCCCGGCCATCACGTCGGCTTCAGCCGGCGGGTGCCGGCCCAGCCCCCCGGTCGGCACGTACAGCGCCCGCGGATGGGCGCGGCCGAATGCCACCGCCGCCGCCACGCGGCGCAGCAGCGCCCGACTCGGCCGCCCGCCGGGACGCACCGCCGCGCCGAAGATCACGATTGCCGGTTGCATTGGGGACTCGGTGTCCTCAGGCCGGTGGGGCGAGCAGGATCCGGTTCAGCCCGACCAGCTTGGTCCAGACCTCCCGCCAGGCCCGCATGAACGCCGCCTGGTCGGTGCCGCGCCCGGCCAGTGCCGCGGCGATGTCGCCGACGCTGCGCCGGCCGTCGATCAGGCGCAGGATCGCGCCGGTGAGCGGCGGCAGCGCCACCGGGACCCGCAGCCCGTCGAACAGGAAGGACAGCGTGCCGTCCGGCCGCAGCGCGCGCGCGAGTTCCTCGGCCGGCATCTCGCGCGCCACCGGCACGGCGGCGGGATCCATCGCATCGGCGGGGGCCACCTGCTCGGCGGCCCGGACGCAATAGGCCACGTGGGTGCTCATGTTGCCGGTCAGCGATTCCGCGAGCGCCGCCCGCGCGACCGGGTCGAGCTCGCCGATCAGGCCGCGCAGCCGGGGATCGGGCAGATAGGTGGCCGGGTCGTAGCGCATCGGCTCCATCAACGCGGTCACCGCCAGTCCGGCGCCGGTCAGCAGGGCATGCAGGGCCGGGACGTCGAAGGCGCGGTCGCGCGGATTGAGCAGCAGGTCATAGAGCCCGGCATCGCCGCCGGTGATGTGGTCGGCAAAGGAACGGTTGAAGCGCAGCCAGTTGCTTTCCGGCAAATGCCGCATCACCCGCTTCGCGACATCCAGCCGTGCCGCCGGCGTCTGGTCGGGCGGCGCCAGCAACCGCAGCGCGTCCTGCACCATGTAGACGCCGGTGCGCCCGTGCGGCGCATAGACCATCAGCCCGAGTCCGCCCCCCGGCGCCAGCACGGACAGCAGCGCCGCCAGGCCCTCGGCCGGGTCCGGCAGGTGATGCAGCACGCCGCAGCAATCGATGTAGTCGAACGGCCCGAGCCCCGATCCCGGCAGGTCGAGCAGCGAGCGCTGCTCCCAGACGATGTTGTCCAGCCGGCGCGCCGCCGCCCGCTCCTGCGCGACGCGCAGCGCGGCGGTGGAGCGGTCGAGATAGGTGACCGTTCCCGGCTGGCCGAGCCGCGCCATCTGCGTGGCCAGCATGATGGTCGCATCTCCGGTGCCGCCACCGGCGACCAGCGCGCGCAGCGGGCGGGACCGTGGGCGGCGGGCGCCGAACACCCACCAGTCGACCTCGCGCAAATGGCTCGGACTGCCCACGATCAGCCGCTTCGCTTCCTCCCGCGGGTCGCGCTGCGGGTAGGGGTAGGCCTCGTACTGGGCGGCCAGCCGGTCATCGGTTGCATCGGTCATGGCCGGCGGCATAGAGCACCCGCATGCATCCCGCCAGAACCCGTGGCTATTTCGGCATCGGCGCCGAGGGCGTGTCGAAATCCGCCAATGTCGGCGCCCTGTTGCGCACCGCCCATGCCTTCGGCGCCGCCTTCTGCTTCACCATCGGCGCCGGCTTCGACGCGCGCGCCGGGCGGCAGGCCGATACCGCCGACACCCCGGCGCACGTGCCGCTGTGGCGCTTCGCCAGCCCCGACGACATCGTGCTGCCCGCCCGCTGCGAGCTGGTGGGCATCGAACTGACCGAGGACGCCGTCGACCTGCCGAGCTTCCGCCATCCGCTCAGCGCCGCCTATGTGCTCGGGCCGGAGCGGTCGAGTCTGTCGCCGGCCCTGCTGGCGCGCTGCCGCCATGTCGTGCGCATCCCGACCCGGTTTTCGCTGAACCTGGCGGTGGCGGGGGCACTGGTGCTGTACGACCGGCTGCTGCAGCACGGCCGCTTCGCCGAACGCCCGGTCATGGCCGGCGGCGCCGAGGCTCCTCCACCGCCGCGGCGCGGCCATGGCGATCCGGTGTTCCGCCAGCACATCCCGGACTGGAAGGCGACGCATGACACTGCGCCGCCTGCGGGAAAAACGCTGCACGAGCGCACAGGAAAGGAGACATGAGCGCGCGGCGCTTGTTCCTGTGCACGGCGAACCGTATCTGTTGATCCTATGCGCGCACTCCAGATCCTGGCGGCGGTCCCGGTCGTGGCCGCCCCGCTGCTTCTCTTCCCGCTCGTCGTCGCCCCGGGCGCTGCCGCCGAGAAGCCGGCAGCCAAGCCGACGGCCGCTCCCGCCGCCGCCAAACCGGGCGGGCCGAAAGCAATCGGCAAGTTCGATGACTGGACGGCGGCCACCACCGCCGAAGGCGGGCAGACCATCTGCTACGCCTTCGTGCGCGCCGAACGCTCCAGCCCGGCCGTGCCCGGCCGCGGCGACGTCATCCTGACGGTGACGCAGCGCGCCGTCGGCCGCGACGCGGTGGCGATCAGCGCCGGCTTCACCTATCCTGCCCGGGCGGCGGTGACCGTCCAGGCGGACCAGACCGCGCTCGATTTCTACACCGCCGGCCGCAGCGCCTTCGCCCGCGAGGGCGGCAAGGCGGTGGCGACCTTCGAAAAGGCCCGCCAGGTCACGGCGCGCTCCCCCGGGCCGAAGAACGCACCCGTGGTCGATACGTTCAGCCTGAAGGGTTTCGGCAAAGCCTACGACGCCATCAGCAAGGCCTGTCCACCCAAGTGAACATCCCCAGCCCCGGCCTGCCCAGCCCCGCCCAACATAGTCCCGACCTCACCGAGGCGGATCGCGAGCGCATCCTCGCCAAGACCGCCCGCTTCGCCCCGCCGCCCGCCCTGACCGCGGACGGGCGGCGCGACCTGGTCGGGCTGTCGCGCGCCGAACTGCGCGCCGAGCTGGAAGCCATCGGCGAGGCGCCGTTCCGCGCCAAGCAGGTCTGGCACTGGATCTACTACCAGGGCGTCACCGATTTCGCCCGCATGTCCTCGATCGCGCGGCCGACCCAGGCGAAGCTGGCCGAGCACTTCGTCATCGGCCGCCCCGAGGCCGCCACGGTGCTGACCAGCACCGATGAGACCCGCAAATGGCTGTTCCGCTTCCGTGACGGACAGGAAGCGGAAACCGTCTACATCCCCGACCGGCAGGAGGATCGCGGCGCCGTCTGCATTTCCTCGCAGGTCGGCTGCACCCTGTCCTGCCGGTTCTGCCACACCGGCACCCAGCCGCTGGTGCGCAATCTCGGCCCGGCCGAGATCGTCGGCCAGTTCATGGCCGCCCGCGACGCCTACGGCGAATGGCCCAGCCCCAAGGGCGAGACCCCGCGCCTGCTGTCCACCATCGTCATGATGGGCATGGGCGAGCCGCTGTACAACTACGAAAACGTTGCGCAGGCGCTGACCATCGTCATGGACAACGAGGGCATCGCGCTGTCGCGCCGGCGCATCACCCTCTCCACCTCCGGCGTGGTGCCGATGATGGATCGCTGCGGCGCGGAGCTGGGCGTCAGCCTCGCCGTCTCGCTGCACGCCGTGCGCGACGAGCTGCGCGACGAGATCGTGCCGCTGAACCGCAAATACCCGATCCGCGAGGTGATCGCCGCCTGCCGCCGCTACCCCGCGGCCAGCAACGCCCGGCGCATCACCTTCGAATACGTCATGTTGAAGGGCATCAACGACAGCGAGGCCGATGCCCGCGAACTGATCCGCCTGATCGCCGGCATCCCCGCCAAGGTGAACCTGATCCCGTTCAACCCCTGGCCCGGCAGCCCCTACGAGACCAGCACGCCGCGGGCGATCGAACGCTTCGCCCGCATCGTCA
Organism: Rhodovastum atsumiense; assembly: GCF_937425535.1. Classification (NCBI taxonomy): domain Bacteria; kingdom Pseudomonadati; phylum Pseudomonadota; class Alphaproteobacteria; order Acetobacterales; family Acetobacteraceae; genus Rhodovastum; species Rhodovastum atsumiense. The sequence continues at coordinate 1,914,929 of NZ_OW485601.1, read as the reverse complement.
ACGACGCCGGCTTCTCCTCGCCGGTGCGCACCCCCCGCGGCCGCGACATCCTCGCCGCCTGCGGCCAGTTGCGCACGGAGTCCCGACGGCAGCGGGCGTCCGCGACGGCGTGAGCGGCCCTGTCACGCTGCCGCTGACCCTGCTGGCCGCCGCGGGGTTCCTGTCCTCGGCCGGGGCAAGGGTGATCGATCCGTTGCTGCACGTGATCGCGACCGATTTCGGCACGACGGTGCCGGCGGTCTCGATCGTGGTGGCCGCTTTCACCTTGCCCTATGGCCTGTGCCAGCTGGTGCTGGGGCCGCTCGGCGACCGCTTCGGCAAGCTGCGGCTGATCCTGGTGATGCTGGTCTGCTATGCCCTGGCGACCGCCGCCTGCGCGCTGGCCGGGTCGTTGCCGGCGCTGACGCTGCTGCGGATCGGGGCCGGGGCGGCCAGTGCCGCGCTGATCCCGGTGAGCTTCGCCATCATCGGCGATTCCGTCCCCTACGCGGAGCGCCAGGTGACGCTGAGCCGGTTCCTGACCGGCATGGTGCTGGCACAGCTGCTGGCCGGCCCGCTCGGTGGCGTGTTCGGCGAGTATGTCGGCTGGCGGGGCGTGTTCCTGCTGCTCGGGGCCGGGGCCCTGGTGGTGGCGGCGGCTCTGGGCCGGCGCCTGCGCACCTGGTCGGACCGGCGCCATGCGGGGACGGATCTGACCCTGGCCAACTACCTGATGCTGGCGCGGCGGCCGTATTCCCGCCGGCTGCTGGGGCTGACGTTTTTCGACGGCATGCTGCTGATGGGCTGCTTCCCGTTCCTGGCACCCTACATGCACGAGCGGTTCGGGCTGTCCTATGCCGCGGTCGGGCTGGTGCTGTCCTGCGCCGGGCTCGGGGCGCTTGCCTATACCCGCATGGCAAAATTGCTGGTCTCCCGGCTTGGCGAGGCGAGGATGATGCTGGCCGGGACGTGGCTGATGGCGGCCGCCTTGGGTGCGGCCGTGCTCACGTCGCATTGGAGCGCCCTGGTTCCGGCCGAGATCGGCATGGGAATGGGGGCCATGCTGTTCCACAGCGTGCTGCAGGCGCGCGCCACCGAGATGCTGCCGCAGGCACGCGCCACCGGGGTGGCGGCCTTCGCCTTCATGCTGTTCCTGGGGTGCAGCGTGGGGGCGCTGGCGATCGGCGCCCTGATCGACGCGGTCGGCTACGGGGGAGCCTTCCTGCTGGATGCCGCGGCGATCCTGGCGCTGGGCGGGGTGGCGTGGCTGATGCCGGGGCGCTCAGCCGCCGCCTGAGACCTGGTTGCGCTCCAGCCAGGCGAGGATGCAGTCCAGGGCGCGCGGCCAGTCAGGGTCCATCATCATGGTATGGGACAGGCCGGGCAGCACGTCCGGATTGGTGCCGTACCAGGCGGCGGTCATCCACAGGTCGGACAGGCCGACGAAGCGGTCCTCGCCGCCGCCCATCACCAGCATCGGCGGCGCCATCCAGGCGGGCGGGGCGAAGGGGCGCCAACCCTGCAACTCCAGGCCGATGAAACGGCTCTCGTCATGTGCCCGGGCGGCGAAGGCGGCGAACTCCGCGGCGCTGATCCGGTTGGCGAACAGCCCGTCGCGCAGCACCGCCGGATCGGCGTGGCGCACTCCGGCGACCGACATCACCGCGACCTCGCGCCACAGCCTGGGATGGCGCGTCAGCATGGCGAGGTTTGCCGGCCACAGCCCATAGGGCGGCACCGAGGCCATCAGCACGGCGCCGGCGAAGCGGGCGCCGCCGGCGATGGCGGTCTGCACCACCGCGCCCCCGAGCGAATGGCCCACCACCACCACGGGCCGGCCGATTTCCGCGGCGACCGCGCGCACGTCCTCGGCATAATGGGCGAGGCCATAGCCGTGCAGACCGTCGCGGCCGGGGCTGCCGGCATGGCCGCGCAGGCTGAGCGCATGCACGTTGTAGCCGGCGGCGGCGAGGCCGGGCAGGAAGTGCCGCTCCCAGATCCAGGCACCGACGCAGATGCCATGGACGAGCAACAGGTCAACCGGGCGGGGCGTGCCCCGGGCGGGCGCACGCAGGACTTCAAGCTGCATCGGGGGCGGCCGTTCCTTGTCTGTTCGTTGCGCGGGGATGGAAGGGTTTGTTCCATCCGGGGCCGGCTTGCGCAAGCTTGAGCAGGGGTATACCTGCCCGACCCGGTCACAGCAGCCGAAGGATGACGCCCCCATGCGTGTGAAGGACGTGAAGAAAGTCGTGCTTGCCTATTCCGGCGGGCTCGATACCAGCGTGATCCTGAAGTGGTTGCAGACCACCTACAACTGCGAGGTGGTCACCTTCACCGCCGATCTCGGCCAGGGCGAGGAGCTCGAGCCGGCGCGGCGCAAGGCCGAGATGTTCGGCGTGAAGGAGATCTTCATGGACGACCTTCGCGAGACCTTCGTGAAGGATTTCGTCTTCCCGATGTTCCGGGCCAACGCGCTGTACGAGGGCCAGTACCTGCTGGGCACCTCGATCGCCCGCCCGCTGATCGCCCAGCGCCAGATCGAGATCGCCGAGCAGGTCGGCGCCGACGCCGTGGCGCACGGCGCCACCGGCAAGGGCAACGACCAGGTGCGCTTCGAGCTGAGCTATTACGCGCTCAAGCCCGACATCAAGATCATCGCCCCCTGGCGCGAGTGGGAGCTGACCAGCCGCACCAAGCTGCTGGAATTCGCCGAGCACCACCAGATCCCCATCGCCAAGGACAAGCGCGGCGAGGCGCCGTTCAGCGTCGACGCCAACCTGCTGCACTCCTCCTCGGAGGGGAAGATCCTGGAAGACCCGGCGGTCGAGGCCGACGAGATCGTCTACCAGCGCACCATCCGCCCCGAGGACGCGCCCGACAAGGCGACGGTGATCGCGATCGATTTCGAACACGGCGACCCGGTGGCGATCGACGGGGTCAAGCTGTCGCCGGCGGCGCTGCTGACCCGGCTGAACGAACTGGGCAAGGCCAACGGCATCGGCCGGCTGGACCTGGTGGAGAACCGTTTCGTCGGCATGAAGAGCCGCGGCGTCTACGAAACCCCTGGCGGCACCATCCTGCTGGCGGCGCACCGGTCCATCGAGAGCATCACCCTCGACCGCGAGGCGGCGCATCTCAAGGACAGCCTGATGCCGCGCTTCGCCGAGCTGATCTACAACGGCTTCTGGTTCAGTCCGGAGCGGCGCATGCTGCAGGCGCTGATCGACGAGAGCCAGAAATCCGTTTCCGGCCGGGTGCGGATGAAGCTCTACAAGGGCAACGTCACCTGCGTCGGCCGCGAGAGCCCGAACAGCCTCTATTCGATGAAGCACGTCACCTTCGAGGACGACCAGGGCGCCTATGACCAGTTCGACGCCCAGGGCTTCATCAAGCTGAACGCGCTGCGCCTGCGCCTCGGCGCCATCGCCGGCCGCCGCGGCGGGAGCCTGTAGCCGCATGCCGGTGTCGATGTACCAGGCCAGCATCCCGCTGTTCCGCCAGCTGCTGCAGGCGTTGTCGGACGTGCTCGACAAGGGCGCGGCCTTCGCGGCGGCGAAGGGGATCGATCCGCTGGTGCTGACCGGTGCGCGGCTCGCGCCCGACATGTTCCCGCTCAGCCGCCAGGTGCAGATCGCCTGCGACATGGCGCGCATGGCAGGCAGCCGGCTGTCCGGGCAGGTCCCGGAGAACTGGCCGGACGAGGAGCGGAGCTTCGAGGAGCTGAAGGAGCGGATTGCACGGACGCTGGCGTTTCTCGACAGCATCCCCGCCGGGCAGATCGACGGCTCCGAAGACCGCGAGATCACCGTGCCGACCCGTACCGATGCGCTGAAGTTCCGCGGCCAGCGCTATCTGTTCGGCTGGGTGATCCCGAACCTGACGTTCCACTGCACCACCGCCTACGCGATCCTGCGCCACAACGGCGTGGAGATCGGCAAGCGGGACTTCCTCGGGGCGTTCTGACCCCGGTCCGAACGGCCCCCTCCCGCCAGGGGAGGGGGCCGGGTTCGGGGAGCTACGACGACAACCGGCCGATGATGAAGCCGATGCCGAGCGCGACCAGCGCCGAGGTCAGCGGCTGGTCCCGGATCAGGTCGCTGGCCTGGCCGGTATAGCGTTCCGCCTGCCCGTAGGCCTGGTTGGCCACGCCCTGGGCGCGGGTGCGGGTATCACCGACGGCATTGCCGACCGTGTCCTGGACCCGCCCGGCCATGTCGCGCGCGGTGCCGCTGATCGTGTTGGTGTCGACCATGTCTGTCCTCCCTGACTTGGGTGTCCTGTTAAGGTCGCGACCCCGCCGCGGGTTGCACGTGGCAGGACTAATGACGGGACCGCAAGCTGCCGGTAAGACGAAGACCCGCAGCGGAAGCACCAAGCAAAAGGGGAAGACGATTCGATGCCCGTGATCGACCGCATCGCCGCCATGGCCGGCGAGCTGACCGCCTGGCGGCAGGACCTGCACGCCCATCCCGAGCTCGGCTTCGAGGAGCGGCGCACCAGCGAGCAGGTCGCCGCCCTGCTGCGGTCCTGGGGGATCGAGGTCACCACCGGCATCGCCACCACCGGCCTGGTGGGCACGCTGCGCCGCGGCAACGGCAACCGTGCCATCGGCATCCGCGCCGACATGGATGCGCTGCCGATGGACGAGGCCAATGATTTCGCGCATCGCAGCCGCAATCCCGGCCGGATGCATGCCTGCGGCCATGACGGCCATACCGCCATGCTGCTCGGCGCTGCCCGCTACCTTGCCGAATCCGGCACCTTCGACGGCACCGTCCACTTCATCTTCCAGCCCGCCGAGGAAGGCGGTGGCGGCGGCCGGGTGATGGTGGAGGAAGGGCTGTTCGAGCGTTTCCCCTGCGACATGGTTTTCGGTGCCCATAACGACACCACCCTGCCGGTCGGCACGATCGTGGCGGCGGAAGGGGTGGCCTCGGCCAATTCCGACCGGTTCCTGCTGACCATCACCGGGCGCGGCGGCCATGCGGCGCGGCCGCATGTCAGCATCGATCCGGTGGTGGTCGGCGCACATGTCGTGCTGGCGCTGCAGTCGATCGTCTCGCGCCGCACCGACCCGCTGGAGTCTGCGGTGATCTCCATCACCCAGTTCCATTCCGGCAGCGCCAGCAACGTCATCCCGCAGGAAGCCGTGCTGCACGGCAGCGTGCGCACGCTGAAGGACACGGTGCAGGACGAGGTGCAGCGTCTGGTGGAGCGGGTGGCGGCGGCCACCGCGGCGGCGCACGACGCCGTGGCGGAAGTGGATTACCGGCGGGGCTACCCCTCGATCATCAACGATGCGGAGGCGACCGAGCGCGCGGCACTGGCGGCGGCGCGGCTGGTCGGGGAGCAGCACGTGGTGCGCCGTCGGCCGTCCGGCCTGGGCGGCGAGGATTTCAGTTTCATGGCCCGCAAGGTGCCGGGATGCTTCGTGCGCTTCGGCCAGGCCAATGGCGAGAAGGGCAGCGTGCCGGTGCACCATCCCCGCTACGACTTCAACGATGAGATCCTGCCCCTGGGCGCCAGCTACTGGGCGAGCCTGGTGGAGCAGGAACTGCCGCGGCGATAGCCCCGCTTCCGCAGCCATACGGGGAACCGCATGACCTCGGTGAGCGCCTTCCTGCTGGCCTTTCCGGCCTTCTTCTCGATCGTCAATCCGCCGGGGGCGGCGTTCATCTTCAATGAGGTGGCCGCCGGATACAGTGCAGCGGAGCGGGCGGCGCTCGCCAACCGGGTGGCGTTCTATTCGCTGCTGGTGATGCTGGCCTCGCTGTGGGGCGGCGCCTATGTGCTGAACTTCTTCGGCATCTCGCTCGGGGCGCTGCGCATCGCCGGCGGGCTGGTGGTGGCGTTCCGGGCCTGGGACCTGCTCAATGCCCCCGAACTGCAGGAAGCCCGCAAGAGCGAACAGGCCTCGGCGCGGGCGGGGCGGGTGGACGAGGTGGCGTTCTTCCCCCTGACCATGCCGTTCACCACCGGACCCGGAACGATTTCGGTGGCGGTCACGCTGGGCGCGGAGCGGCCACGCGGCGGGGAAGCGCTGCTGGACTTCTTCCTCGGCGTCTCGGCGGCGGCGCTGGTGACCGCGGTGCTGGTCTGGCTGTTCTATCGGTCGGCCGAGCGGATCGCCGGCCTGCTCGGCGACACCGCCCGGCGCACCATCGCGCGGCTTTCGGCATTTTTGCTGCTGTGCATCGGCGTGCAGATTGTCATCAACGGCATCGCCGATGTCCTGGCCACGATGGAGCATGGATAAGGGGGCGGCGCATCAGCCTTCCGCCGCGGCGGCCGCCACGGGGGCTTTCGTGATGCCGGGCCAGGAATAGAGGATGTCCGGCTGCTCCTGCGCATCGGCCTCTTCGTCCGAGAGGCCGATGGCGGTGAAGCCGTGGTGTTCATAGAACATGCGGGCGCGGCTGTTGCAGCGGAAGCAGTAGCAGGTGAGGCCGTGCGGATGCCGTTCCTGCACCAGCCGGAGCAGGAGGGTGCCGACACCATGCCGCCAGTGCGTGGGACGGACGTGCAACTGGTCCACCCAGGAATCCCGCACGGCGATGTAGCCGACGATCCGCCCGCCCTGTTCGGCGACGAAGACGCCCCCGGACGGGATCAGGCTCTCGGCGATCCACTGGCGAATTTCCTCTGGGGAATGCACGCAATCGACATCCGGCAGGGCGGCCGAACGCGCGGCGAGGTCGACCTCGGCGACCTGACTGGCGTCGGCCGGACTGGCGGGCCGGAGGATCACGATCTCAGGGCAGTTGCTCGCTGGCCAGGGATCCCGGGGGCAGGTCCGGCCCCGGCGGGGCTGCGCCGATCTCCGCGGTCACCAGCCGGGGCTGCAGCCAGACGCTGATCACCTTCGCATCGGCCGGCAGGTTGCCCTGGGCCGCGTCGAAGCGCTCGCTGGCGAGTTGCCTGGCGTCCTGTTCGTTTCCGGCGTTCACCCAGACCGTGCCGCGATGGCCGGTCAGGCGCCAGTCAGGATCTTCCAGCAGGCCGACCACGGGTTTGAGCCGGTAGAGGGGCATGCGCGTTGCTCCTGTCAGCGGAGAGGGGCGGCTGAGGAACGCGGCGTCGGCCGGGTCGTTCATCGCTGAACGGCAACAATCACCCGGCTTCGTGTCGTCTTCGGCAACAGGGTCGGGATCGAGGCGGCGACGGGCGGGGGCGCCGTGCCCCCGCCCGTCCCGTGGTTTGCGTCAGCGCACCCGGTTCTCGACCAGCTCGGTGACCACGCCGGGATCGGCGAGCGTCGAGGTATCGCCGAGCCCGTCGGTCTCGTTGGCCGCGATCTTGCGCAGGATGCGGCGCATGATCTTGCCGCTGCGGGTCTTGGGCAGGCCCGGCGCCCACTGGATGGCGTCGGGGGCGGCGATCGGCCCGATCTCCTTGCGCACCCAGGCGACCAGTTCCTTGCGCAGCTCCTCCGACGGCTCCTCGCCGGCGGTGAGCGTCACATAGGCGTAGATGCCCTGGCCCTTGATGTCGTGCGGGAAGCCCACCACGGCGGCCTCGGCCACCTTCGGGTGCGCCACCAGCGCGCTTTCTACCTCGGCGGTGCCCATGCGGTGGCCGGAGACGTTGATCACGTCGTCGACGCGGCCGGTGATCCAGTAATACCCGTCGGCATCCCGCCGGGCGCCGTCACCGGTGAAGTAATAGCCCTTGAAGGTGGAGAAATAGGTCTGCACGAAGCGCGGGTGGTCGCCGAACACCGTGCGCATCATGCCCGGCCAGGGACGCTTCAGGCACAGATTGCCCTCGGCCGCGCCCTCCAGCTCGCGGCCGTCGGCGTCGAGGATCACCGGCTGCACGCCGGGCAGCGGCAGGGTCGCCGAGCCGGGCTTGAGCGGCGTGGCGCCGGGCAGCGGGCTGATCAGGATGCCGCCGGTCTCGGTCTGCCACCAGGTGTCCACGATCGGGCAGCGATGATCGCCCACCACGCGATGGTACCACAGCCAGGCTTCGGGATTGATCGGCTCGCCGACGCTGCCGAGCAGGCGCAGGCTGGCGCGCGAGGTGCTGTGCACCGGGGCCTCGCCTTCGCGCATCAGGCTGCGGATGGCGGTGGGGGCGGTGTAGAAGATGTTGACCTTGTGCTTGTCCACCACCTGCCAGAAGCGGCTGGCATCGGGGTAGCTGGGCACGCCCTCGAACATCAGGGTGGTGGCGCCGTTGGCCAGCGGCCCATAGACGATGTAGGTGTGGCCGGTCACCCAGCCCACGTCGGCCGTGCACCAGTAGATCTCGCCGGGCTTGTAGTCGAACACGTACTGGTGGGTGAAGCTGGCCCACACCATGTAGCCGCCCGTCGTGTGCAGCGCGCCCTTCGGCTTGCCGGTGCTGCCGGACGTATACAGGATGAACAGCGGATCCTCGGCCGCCATTTCCACGGGCTCGCACTCCGGCGAGGCCGCGGCGCAAAGCTCGTTGTAGGACTTGTCGCGCGGCGCGGTCATCTCGACCTTGCCGCCGGTGACGCTGGCCACCAGCACGTGCTCGACGCCCGGGCACTGCTTCAGCGCGGCGTCGGCATTCGCCTTCAGCGCGACTTTGCGGCCGCCGCGCCGGCCTTCATCGGCGGTGATCAGCACGCGGCAGCCGGCATCCTGGATGCGGCCGGCGAGGCTGTCGGGCGAGAAACCACCGAACACGACGGTATGGATGGCGCCGATGCGCGCGCAGGCGAGCATCGAGACCGCCGCTTCCACCACCATCGGCAGGTAGATGCAGACGCGATCCCCCTTCTGCACACCAAGCGATTTCAGCACATTGGCCAGCCGGCAGACGCGCGCGTGCAGGTCGCGATAGGTGACGTGCTCGTGCACGTTGGGGTCGTCGCTTTCCCAGATGATCGCCACCTGGTCGCCGCGTTCGGCGAGATGGCGGTCCAGGCAGGAGACCGATGCGTTCAGCGTGCCGTCCTCGAACCATTTCACCTGCACGTCGCCGGTGAAATCGCCGGAGAGGATCTGGGTCGGCGGCTTGATCCAGGCGATGCGCTTCGCCTCGGTGGCCCAGAAACCGTCCGGGTCCGACACGGAGGCTGCATACAGCTGCTGGTATTTCTCGGCGTTGATATGGGCCGCGGCGGCCACTTCCGGCTTTACCGGAAACAATTCTTCATGCATTGCTGCGTTTCCTCGTGCTGGACGCATGGGTGAACGGGCCGCCCTACGTGCGCAAGGCCGCCACCAGACTTAAAGACCGGCGTCCGGGGGCACGAGGATCGATCCGTCCCTGATCTGCATCATAACTACTTCCAGCGTGGCGCCAAGACAGGGGCCACGGGTGCAAACCCCGTCCTCGATGCGGAATTCCGCGCCATGCGTGGCGCAGACGATGCGGCTGCCGTCGACCGAGAGGAACCGGTCCGGCGCCCAATCGAGCGGTGTGCCGAGATGCGGGCACGAATTGACGTAAACGAGCACTTGTTCGCCCCGGCGCACGGCGAACAGGCCGGTGAAGCCGCCGGGGGCGGGGCCGAAGCCCTTGCTGCCGCCATCGGGGATCTCGTCGATGCGGCAGAGCGTGCGCCATGGCGGATCGGGCAACAGAGGCATGGGTTTCCTCCCGTGCTGCGACGGCGAGGGTCTTCGCCGTCGCAGCACGCACATGCGATCGTCTTCAGGCTTGCCAGTGTCCAAGCCGGCAGATGTGCTGCCAGTGCGATGCCGAGACCGGCAGCACCGACAGCCGGGACTGGCGGATCAGCGCCAGCCCCTCCAGCGCCGGGTCGGCCTTCATCGCCGCGAGCGTCACCGCCACCGGCATCGGCCCCACCGTGCGCATGTCCACCGAGACCCAGTCGCCCTCCGTGGCGGTCGGGTCCGGATAGGCTTCGCGCGCGACTTCCACCACGCCGACGATCTGTCGGCCGATATTGGAGTGGTAGAAGAACGCCAGATCCCCCGCCCGCATCGCCTTGAGGTGGTTGCGGGCCAGGTGGTTGCGCACGCCGGTCCAGGGCTCGGTGCCGTTGGCCACCTGCTGGTCCCAGCTGAAGGCGTCCGGCTCCGATTTGACCAGCCAGAACGCCATCAGCCGAGTTTCTCGCCGTCCTTGAAGATCGCCCGGAACGGCCGGATGATCACGCTTTCGAACAGCCCGGCCTTGGCGTAGGGATCGCCCTCGGCGAAGCCTTCGGCCTCGGCGCGGTCGGCGACGTCGATCACCAGGAGCGAGCCGCAGGGGCGACCGTCCACGTCCAGCATGGCTCCGGCATGCGCCAGCTTGGACTGGTAGGTTTCGAGATAGGCCAGATGCGCCGGCCGCGTCGCCATGCGGGTATCCAGCCTGCCGGGGCGGTCAGTGCAGATCAGGGCAAACAGCATCGAGCTTTCCTTTGTCAGGAGGCGATGACATTACGGTAATGCCCGGCGGCTTCAAACTGCCCCCCGCGCGGCGCTAGTGTCGTATGGCAAGGAACCTACCCGTGGACGCCAGCATCACCCCACCGCCGCAGCCCGGCCGCAACCTCCATCGCTTCGCCAATCCTGGCCGGTTTCTGCGCCTCTCGGGGCTGGTGCTGCCCTGGGTGGCGGCGCTGGGCCTCGGCCTGACGCTGACCGGCTTCGCCTGGGGCCTGTTCTTCGCCCCCGCCGACTGGCAGCAGGGCGACGCCGTGCGGATCATGTACGTGCATGTGCCCTCGGCCTGGCTGGCCTCGTTCGGCTATCTCTCGCTGGCCGTGTGCTCGGTGCTGTCGCTGGTGTGGCGGCATCCGCTCGCCGACCTCGCGGCGGCCGAGATCGGACCGGTCGGGGCGGCCTTCACCGCGCTCTGCCTGGCCAGCGGCAGCCTGTGGGGCAAGCCGATGTGGGGCGCGTGGTGGGTGTGGGATGCCCGGCTGACCTCCGTGCTGGTGCTGTTCTTCCTGTATCTCGGCCATGTCGCCCTGGTGCGCGCCTTCGACGACCCGCAGCGCGGCTACCGCGCCGGCGCGATCCTCGCCCTGGTGGGCGTGGTCAACCTGCCGATCATCAAGTTCTCGGTGGACTGGTGGAATACCCTGCACCAGCCTTCCACCATCAAGTTCACCAGCGCGCCCAGCATGTATGTCGGCATGCTGTGGCCGCTGCTGCTCTGCGCGCTGGGCTTTTCCTTCGGTTTCGTCGCCATCGTGCTGATGCGCACCCGGGCGGCGGTGATGGAACGGCGCATCCGCGGCCTGCTGATGGCGCGCGCACAGGAGGCGGGCTGAGGCCATGGACCATTTGACCTACATCATTGCCGCTTACGGTCTGACCATGCTGGTTGCCGGCGGCTTCACCGTCGACGCCTGGGCCCGCATGCGACGGGCGCGCCGGCGTCTGGCGGCGATCGATCCGCGCGAAGCCCGCATGGAACAGAGGTCCGCGAACCGCCCATGACACGCAAGCGCCGTCGGCTCGTCCTCCTGCTCGTCTGCGGCCTTGGCCTCGGCACCGCCACGGCCCTGGTGCTGACCGCGTTCAGCGACAATATGGTCTTCTTCGTCGCGCCCTCGGAGGTCGCCACCAAGGCCCCCACCGGCGGGCGCATCTTCCGCCTCGGCGGCCTGGTGGAGGCCGGCAGCGTCGAGCGGCTGCGCCAGGACGGCAAGCCGGCCGTGCGCTTCCGCATCACCGATGGCGCCGCCGCGGTGGCCGTCACCTATATCGGCATCCTCCCTGACCTGTTCCGGGAAGGCCAGGGCGTGGTGACGCTCGGCGCGCTGCAGCCCGACGGCGGCTTCCGGGCCAGCGAGGTGCTGGCCAAGCACGACGAGACCTACATGCCCCGGGAAGTGGCCGAGGCGCTGAAGAAGTCGGGCCACTGGAACCCCGAGAACGGGGCGCCGCCGCCCGCGTCCACCTGGAATACCCTGGTGCCGAAGACCAAGGCCGGTAGCTGAGCCATCCGCATCAGGGCGGCGGGATCTCGATTCGCGTCGTCTTGCACAGGTCCACGCCGGCGATGTCGCTGCCGGCGTCTGGACCGCTGAACACCACGTGGGCGCTGTAGCGGCAACTCGTGGTCCGGGCCAGCGTCAGGGTGATGGTGCCGCCATCCGGCAGCACCGTGGTGCCAAGCAGGTCGCGGCTGTTCGCCGGCGTGCCCTCGGCCAGCAGATACAGTTCGGTGACCGGCCGGCCGGAGCGGTTCACCACGACGATGCCGGTGGCCGGGCCGTCCTTCGGCCGGGGCGGCACGTCGGCGGTGGTCCAGCCGGGCTCGATGCTCAGGGCCGCGCTGGCGCACAGATCCAGGTCGCGGCGTTCCTCGGCCGAGCGGTTCTCGAACACCACCCGCAGGTCCATGGTGCAGGGCCCCCGCCAGGACAGGTCACGCTCATCGCCGACCGAGAGGCTGGCATCGGCGAGCCGGTCCTCCCCCCATTGTGCGGCCTCCGCCGCGGAGAGATAGACCTGCTTGATCGGCCGCGCCGACTGGTTGAGCAGGGTGATCCGATGCTCGGCCCCGATCTCCGGGGGCGCGATGGCGGCACTGCCGTCGAAGGCGACCTGGCGGCTGCGGCAGATGTTCTGCCCCCGGCGTTCCTCCTGGCTGGCGTCCTCGTAGATCACCTTCACGTCGTACAGGCAGTCACGCGACCGGCCGAGCTGAATCCGCAACGATCCGCCGGCCCGCAGGGGGCTTTCCCCCAGCCGGTCGAACCCCCATTGGTCGACCGTTGCCGGAGAGACGTACAGCTCGCTGACATTGACCTGGGTGTGGTTGACGATGGTCATGGCGCGCAAGGCAGGCTGGGTCTGTCCGCGCGGTGTTTCGGCCCGGCCGGGCGGCGCATGCAGCACCAGCCCCAGTGCCACGGCCGCACCACCCAGCCCCATCCGTCTCTGACCATGCGCCGCTGCCATGCGGTCCCCGTGATCCGTTTCGACCGGGTTTTGCTCCTTCGCCGCGGCACTGCAAGCGGCACCAGCCGGCGAGGGGCGATTTCACGCGAGAGTGTTGCATCCCTCCCGCAATTATCGCCCGACGCAAGTGAAGATCGTTCCTCCGTCGCGGACCGGCAGGGCAGAAGGGCATGGAGGGGTTGCCGGGAGTAGCGGGCGGGCCAATCATGGTCGGCATGAGCGATACCGAGACCCAGTCACCCCCCGACCCCGCGCCAGCCACCGGGCAAACGCCGGCCGCGCCCGCGGCCCCGAAGCTGCCCAAGGAAATCGGCGGCGCCCCTGGCCCTGAGCCGACGCGCTACGGGGACTGGGCGCACAAGGGACGCTGCACCGATTTCTGAGCCGGCCCGGTTGCTGAAGCCGGCCCGGCGAAACCGGGCCGGCTTCGGTCAGCCGCGCCGTGCCTGCGCGGCCGTCAGGGTGTTCTCGAGCAGGCAGGCGATCGTCATTGGCCCGACGCCGCCGGGCACCGGGGTGATCGCCGCGGCCCGGCCGGCGCATTCGGCGGTGGCGCAATCGCCCACGAGGCGCCCGTCCGGCAGACGGTTGATGCCGACATCGATCACCACCGCCCCTTCGGCCACCCAGTCGCCCCGCACCATCTCCGGCCGGCCGACGGCCGCCACCAGCACTTCGGCGCGGCGGCATTCGGCGGCGAGGTCACGGGTGCGCGAATGCGCGACCGTGACCGTCGCATCCGCCTGGGTCAGCAGGGCGGCCATCGGCTTGCCGACGATGCCGGAGCGGCCGAGCACCAGCGCGCGGGCGCCGCGCAGGGCGACGCCGGTGCTCGCCAGCAGCTTCATGACGCCGAGCGGGGTGCAGGGTACCAGCGTGGGCCGGCCCTCGTGCAGGTGGCCGACATTGACCGGATGGAAGCCGTCGACGTCCTTGGCCGGGTCGATCGCCTCGATCACCGCGCGAGCGTCGATCTGCGGCGGCAGCGGCAGTTGCACCAGGATGCCGTCCACCGTCGGATCGGCGTTCAGGGCCGCGATCGTCGCCAGCAGTTCGGCCTGCGCGGTGGCGGCGGGCAGGCGGATGGTGCGGGCGGCGATGCCGGCGGCGGCGGCGGCCCGGTCCTTGCTGCGGACATAGACGGCGCTGGCCGGGTCGTCCCCGACCAGCACCACCGCCAGCCCTGGCTGGTAGGGAAGGGTCGCGACCTTCGCCGCCACCTCGGCCCGCAATGCAGCGGCCACCTGCTTTCCGTCGATCAGAACGCCTGTCACAGTGTTTCCAGCCTTCGTCCGATGGCGTCAGGATCACCCTGAACGTGCAAAGTCTTCTCGCGGCTTGTCGCCCCCGCGACCACGGCGACCGCCGAGGCCGGCAGGTCGAGCGCCCGTGCCAGCGTGGCGCAGGCGGCGCGGTTGGCGCGGCCATCCTCGGCGGCCTCGCTGACCCCGATGCGCAACCGTTCCCCGCTCGCCGAGGGGGCGCGGCCCTGCAGCCCGGGCCGGCGTGACTTCGGTTGCACCTTCACCGCCACCGTGACACCGCCGGCGGCCGGGCGCCAGAACTCAGCCATGGCCGCCCGCCCCGGTGCGGATCAGAACAGCAGCCCGCTGATGTTCCCGTAGACGATCGCGGCATAGACGCGTGACAGGATCATCTGCACCACCGTGATCAGCACGATCAGGATGATGGGGCTGATGTCGATGTTGCCGAAGCTCGGCAGCAGGTTGCGAATCGGTCGCAGCGCCGGTTCGGTCACGCGGTAGAGGAAGTCGCCGATCGTCCATACCAAGCGGTTGCGGCTGTCCAGCACATTGAAGGCGAGCAGCAGGCTGAACACCGCCGCCAGAATCACGGCCCAGCGGTACAGATCCAGCAGGACTTGCAGTATCTGGAACAGGATGGTGATCACGCAGAGGTCCCCAAACAAACGGGGCGCAAGCTATCCGCGCAAGCGCCGTTCCGCAACCGGCCACCCCTCGCGCAGCGCGCGCAGAAACCTTGCACGAGGGCGCTTGACTTGGCCGCCCGTCATGCGCATGTTCCGCCCCCACGACGCCACGGCGTCGTGGTCGAAGCGGGATGGGGCTGTAGCTCAGTTGGGAGAGCGCCTCGTTCGCAATGAGGAGGTCAGGGGTTCGATTCCCCTCAGCTCCACCACCATTCCGCAATTTCAGACATTTGGCGTGTGGCGACCCGGCCTTGTCACGCAAGGTGCTGCACGGACCTGGTTGCCGCCCTTCAATCCATCCCGCCCGGCGGTTGCACGGCTGCGTGCCGCTGCAGCTTTCGCCGGCCGGGTCAGGCAGGTCGTGACCGGGGGGCGGGCCGTAGGCTGTACCGCGGGTCATTGCTGCAAGTAATGGCGCCAGGAAATCAGAGGCACCCGTTACGAAATCCGAGTGCCAATGGCGGTCAGATGCCTTGGCCTGGTTGAGCGTCAATGCCAAACCGGGTCACGAGCTCGTCCTCTGTGACTTCATAATCCCTGAACAAAGCGCTGGCCTTTGATGAGCGGGCTTTTGCGGGATTCGTGGTCAGGAAAATCGCGCGGGTTGCCTGCCCATCGGAAGCTACCGTGATCCGTGCGACGTCGGAATATGGAACGCAGAACATCACGTAGGGGCTCGATCGGTTTTTATAGCTATCGGACCAGCGGGTGTCTTTTTCACCGATCAGAATAAGAAAATCATACTTCTTTGCCCCAAACATTCCGAATGGCCTTTGCCACACCCATCGCAAGGTCGTTGCGGCGGGGTGTGGCTTGTTCAGGGCGGAATACTTGACCTCCAGGATGGCGCCGCTGGGTGTTTCCACATCGGCGCTCGCCGTTGGTTTCGTCAACAGTCCGGCGGTCAGAGTGGCGACAAGCGTTTCCCCTGCCATTCCCCTTGCCAGGGTGGGATGCCCGCGAAGGAAGGCAATCTCCTGTTCCAACCGGGCGATGCGTTTCCGCAGCGCCTGGTTTTCCTGTTCGAGAACAGAGATTTCAGGCGGCAGCTCGACCAAGGCCAACTCTCTTGCACGATCAATCGGAATTCGCTGGTTAGTCTGGTTACGAAATCGTTTCAATATTGGATGGGAACCGACGCGCATGACCAGCCTTGGCGCTCGCACCCCATCACGGTGCCCACTGGCCCTTTGATGTCATGGCGCCCGGTGGGGGCGAGGGGGCAACGTCCGACGAGCCTCGTCGTGACCCGATGTCTTCGAGATGGGAGGCGGCGATTTGAGAAGCCGGCACGTCCGGGCGGCCCAGGCCCCGGCCGGAAATCATTCCCGGGATCGCTTTCCGAAATATCCTTGACAGCCGATGCGGCTGGTCTCACAGTTTCACCATAAACAGAGAAGGAGGGCTAATAGATAGCATGACTCCACCGGGGTATTTTTAGTTGCCGAACTGCTTGGCGTCGGCGACTGACAGTCAAAGTCCAAGTTTCCTCTGGGATATAAAGCCCAGTGTGCGAGGATTATTCTTCGCACCATGACCCCCGCTTGACGCCAAGGGCGCACGGGGGTCTATGCTTTTCAGGGCCTTTCATTTTCTTCGGCCACTCTTTACGGCCGGAGCTGACAAGCCATGAATGCCTTCCGTCAGCACGTGATCCTGCGCTGAGGCCCTGCCTGCATCCTCTGCGTCCCGCCTGACGACGGCGCGGACCGCGTCCGTGTCAACGAAAGCCGTCCGCCCGCTGCAAGCCGAGGGCCCGGATCTTGCGGTGCAACGTCGCGCGGCTGATGCCCAGCAGGGATGCGGCCTGGCCCACATGGCCCTGGGACTGGGCCAGGGCCGCCGAGATGACGCCACGTTCCGCCGCCCTGAAGGTCCTGGGCTCGGCCTGCAACCCGTCCAGGGCTCCGGTGATGCTCACCCCGCGTTCCAGCGCGGCATCGTCCAACCGCAGGGCGGCGCGGGCCGCCCGTGTCGCGCCCTGGATCCGGCGATCCGCATCCAAGGCCAGTAACGGCACGGAGGTGTCGTCAGTGCGACCATCCTGGGGCCGCGGCAGCGCCAGGATCAGGAACCGCGCATGGATGTCGTGGAAATATGCCGCCTCGATCCGCCGCGCGGCTTCCTGCACGGCGGCCATGGCCAGCGGCAGGATGCAGCCTTCCGGGCCGGGCCGGAAGCAGGAAATGTCGAGCGCCCCGGCCAGCCGTCCCGCGGCATCGAAAAGCGGCGTCACGGTGCAGGTCAACGCGGTGTGGCGGCGGCGGAAATGCTGGTCGCGATGGACGCTGACCGGGCGTTCCTCGGCGAGGCAGGTGCCGACGCCGTTGGTGCCTTCGACTTCCTCGCTCCAGAGCGCGCCGGTCCAGAGCCGCCAGTCCCGGCAGCCGCGTTCGTCCCGCTCCGCCACGCGCCGGGCAATGACCGCGCCCTGACGATTCGTCATCAGCACGGAATAGCCGATGCCGTGCACCAGGCCGTGCAGCCGGTCCAGTTCCGGATCGGCGACGCGCATGAGCCGGCCGGCATGGCCGCGGACGTAGCGCAGTTCCAGGTTGCTGAGCAGGGTGGGCGGGTGGGGATGTTCGGGATCGAGGCGATGCTGCAGCAGACAGCGGCGCCAGGACGCGGCGATCCCGTCGGCTTCCGCGGGCTGTTGCAGCACGGCAAGAACCCGGTCGGCATGATGCGCCGCACTGGTACGGGCCATGGTTTCCTCTCCTGCGCCGTCTCTGGGGGACGGTCGCGGGAATTGTTGGCATGGTCAGGTCCCGGATGGAACACATCGCGTGCGCGACAGCGGAAATGCCGCGCCGCAGCATCATTGGTTTGCGCCCCGGTTGTCGCAGATGCGCGACACTTTCCCCGGTACACGAAAATATTGACGATGCCGGCGCGGTTCTCCCTTCCCCCGCCCGGGGCAGATCCGCCTGACTTCGCCCTGGCGAGCCGGAAACCGGCCGCACCCGGCCGCAGGCCGGGGCCATGGGAGGTAACGCGCGACATGGCCTGCGCCAGGGCCAGCCGGCACGACCGGCCTGCATGCGATCCGTTGTCCCGGCACGGCTGTGGCGCCGGTGCAATGACGGCGCGTCGCTTCCCTCCGCACCTGGGCCTGGGCCGTACGGATACTCCAGGTTCCGGCCGGACTGAAACGACACAGTTCCACACAGGGAGATTCCAGGAATGCAGATGAGCCGCGAGGACCTGCTCCGCGCCTACCGCATCATGCGGACGATCCGCGACTTCGAGGAGCGGCTGCACATCGAGTTCGCCACCGGTGAGATCCCGGGCTTCGTGCATCTCTATGCCGGGGAGGAAGCCTCGGCGGCGGGGGTGTGCATGCATTTGACCGAGCAGGACAGCATCGCCAGCACGCATCGCGGTCATGGCCACTGCATCGCCAAGGGCGTCGCGGTGGAGGGGATGATGCACGAGATCTATGGCCGCAAGCAGGGCGTCTGCGGCGGCAAGGGCGGATCGATGCACATCGCCGATCTCTCGAAAGGCATGCTTGGCGCCAATGGCATCGTCGGCGGCGGCCCGCCGTTGATCTGCGGCGCGGCGCTGACGGCGAAGGTGCTGAAGACCGGCGCGGTGGCGGTGGCGTTTCTTGGTGATGGCGCCTCGAACCAGGGCACGACGCTGGAAAGCTACAACCTGGCCACGATCTGGAAGCTGCCGGCGATCTTCGTCGTCGAGGACAACGGCTATGCGGAATCGACCGCCTCGTCCTATTCGGTCGGCGGGTCGCAGGCGAAGCGGGCCGAAGGCTTCGGCATGCCGTGCCATGAAGTCGACGGCTTTGACTTCTTCGCCGTGCACGAGGCCGCCGGCATCGCCATCGCCCGCGCCCGTGCCGGCGAGGGGCCGAGCATGCTGCATGTCCGGCTGGCCCGCTACTACGGGCATTTCGAAGGCGACGCCACGACCTATCGCGCACCCGGCGAGGTGGACCAGTTGCGCGAACGGCAGGACTGCCTCAGGCGGTTCCGCAGCCGTGTGACCGATGCGGCGTTGCTGCAGGCTGCGGATCTGGATGCCGTGGACCATGCGGTCGCCGGGGAGGTCGATGGCGCGGTGCGCCACGCCAAGGCCGCGCCGCTGCCCACCGAGGCCGAGCTGCTGACCGACGTCTACGTCAGCTACTGACCGACAGGGGGAGGAAAAACGATGAGCAGGAAAAGCTATCGCCAGGCCATCAACGAGGCCCTGCGCCAGGAAATGCGGCGTGACCCGACCGTGGTGCTGATGGGCGAGGACATCGCCGGCGGCGCCGGCGCGCCGGGCGAGGACGATGCCTGGGGCGGCGTGCTCGGCGTGACCAAGGGGCTGGTGGGGGAATTCGGCCGCGATCGCGTGCTCGACACGCCGCTGAGCGAGAGCGCCTATGTCGGCGCCGCGGCCGGCGCCGCCGCCACCGGCCTGCGCCCGGTCGCCGAGCTGATGTTCGTCGACTTCATGGGCGTCTGCTTCGACCAGATCTTCAACCAGGCAGCCAAGTTTCGCTACATGTTCGGCGGCAAGGCAAGCACGCCGATGGTGATCCGCACCATGTATGGCGCGGGCTTCCGGGCGGCGAGCCAGCACAGCCAGTGCCTGTATCCGGTCTTCACCCATATCCCCGGCCTGAAGGTGGTGATCCCGTCCTCGGCCTATGAGGCGAAGGGGCTGCTGATCCAGGCCATCCGCGACGACGACCCGGTGATCTTCTTCGAGAACAAGGTGCAGTACGACGAGGAGGAGGAAGTTCCCGACGAGAGCTACACCATTCCCTTCGGCGAGGCGAACCTGACCCGCGAGGGCGATGACGTCACCATCGTCGCCTTCGGCCGCATGGTCGGCATGGCCAACATCGCGGCGGACCGGCTGGAGAAGCAGGGCATTTCCTGCACCGTGGTGGACCCGCGCACCACCTCGCCGCTCGATACCGGCACCATCCTGGAATGCGTGGAAGCGACCGGCCGGCTGGTGATCGTCGACGAGGCGAGCCCGCGCTGCAACATGGCCACCGACATCTCCGCCCTGGTGGCACAGGAGGCGTTCGACGCCCTGAAGGCGCCGATCCGCATGGTCTGCCCGCCGCATGTCCCGGTGCCCTTCGCGCCCAATCTGGAGGATGCCTACATCCCCAGTGCGGAGAAGATCGAGGCGGCCGTGCAGGGCCTGATGGGCCGGGCGAGGAAGGCGGCATGAGCACGAGCACCGGCGCCATCATCCCCATCACCATGCCCAAGTTCGGGCTGGCGATGACGGAGGGCAAGATCGCCTCCTGGGCCAAGCCGGAAGGCGCGGCCGTCGCGGTGGGTGACGAACTGGCCGATATCGAGACCACCAAGATCACCAATGCCTATGAAAGCCCCGTGGCCGGGGTGCTGCGTCGCCACGTCGCGCCGGAGCAGGAAGACCTGCCGGTCGGCGCGCTGATCGCCGTCGTGGCGGATCCCTCCGTGCCGGAGGTCGAGATCGACGCCTTCGTTACCCGCTTCCAGGCGGAGTTCGTCACCCGCCAGTCGGTGGAGGCGACGCAGGGCGCGCCCGCCCCGGCCACGATCGAGGCCGGCGGCCACAGCCTTCGGTATCTCGAACTCGGGCAGGCCCATGAGGGCCGTCCGATCGTGCTGATCCACGGCTTCGGCGGCGACCTGAACAACTGGCTGTTCACCCAGCCCGCTTTGGCCGGGCAGGTGCGGGTCATCGCGCTGGATCTGCCCGGCCATGGCGGATCTTCCAAGCAGGTCGGCGCGGGCGATCTCGCCGCGCTCTCCGGGGCGCTGCTGGCGTTCCTGGCGGCGAAGGACATTCCCAGGGCGCATCTGGTCGGCCATTCCCTGGGCGGCGCGGTGGCGTTGCGCACGGCGCTGGACAAGCCGGCCCATGTCGCCTCGCTGACGCTGATCGCCCCGGCCGGGCTGGGGACGGAGATCGATGGCGCGTTTCCGGCCGACTTCATTTCCGCCGGTCGCCGCAAGCAACTGCAACCGGTGCTGCAGAAGCTCTTCGCCGACAAATCCCTGGTCAGCCACGACATGGTGGAGGACCTGCTGCGGTTCAAACGCCTGGACGGGGCGAAGGAGGCGCTGAGCGCCATCGCCGAGGCGAATTTCGGCGGCGGGCGACAGCAGGAGATCCTGGCGGGACGCCTGCCGGAACTGGGCGACCTTCCGGTTCAGGTGATCTGGGGCGAACTGGACGAGATCATCCCGGCCTCCCAGGCGCGGTCCTTGCCTGGCTCCGTGCGCGTGCAGGTCCTGCCGGGCGCCGGGCACATGCCGCACATGGAAAAGTCCGCCGAGGTCAACCGGATGATCCTGGGTCTCGCCCTGGGGTGAGGCCGGGCGCGGTCATCAACGAAGCAACAATCAGGGGGATCCATGTCGAACAGCGTGCAGGGCCGGGTGATCATCGTCACCGGCGCCGGCAGGGGCATTGGCGAGGCCATCGCGCGCGGCCTCGCCGCCGATGGCGCGCGTCTCGTCATCGCCGATCTGGACGGCGTCAGGGCGCGGTCAGTGGCCGAGGGCATTGCCGGGGAGGGTGGCGCGGCGATTGGCGTCGAGGTTGACGTGGCACGGCGCGACAGCGTCCGTGCCATGGTGCAGGCGACCGTCGATCGCTTCGGCCGGCTGGACGTGATTTTCAACAATGCCGGCATCGCCCAGACCCGCCCGTTCCTGTCCATCACCGAGACGGACTGGGACCGCGTCATGTCGGTCAACGCCCTGGGCGTGTTGCTCTGCACGCAGGAGGCGGTGAAGCAGATGCTGGCGCAGGGCGGTGGCGGCAAGATCGTCAACACCGCCTCGATTGCCGGCAAGCAGGGCTACGAGCCGCTGGCCCATTACTGCGCCAGCAAGTTCGCCGTGGTGGCGCTCACCCAGGCCGCGGCGCGCGCCTTCGGGCGGCATCGCATCAACGTCAATGCCATCTGCCCCGGCGTGGTGGCGACCGAGATGTGGAAGGTGATCGACAAGGGCTTCCAGGATGAGGGGCTGACCAGCCGCGAGAACGAGGCGTTCGAGCGTTTTTCCAGCGACATCCTGCTGGGGCGGCCATCGCGTCCCGACGATCTGCTCGGGGTGGCCCGCTTCCTGGCGTCCTCGGATTCGGATTACATGACGGGCCAGTCGCTGCTGGTCGATGGCGGCATGGTTCTGGTCTGAGCCGACCGTCGGAGGCCGGGGCAAGGACTGAAAGCGTTGCTGGCCTGCGCCGGCACACCGGTCCTTGCCACGGCCCATATTCCAGACCTTTGCCAGCCGGTGTTGGCCGAATCCTGGCTGGCATTCTCGGTCCGGCAAAATAATTCTTACAAATAGCATATGTCTGCGCAACAAAGATTATTTATTAAATAATGCTTAAATGTAATTTATCTTGGTCCATCGAAATTCTTTACGGCTAAGTCATATCAGATTATTATTCTGCTGATCTGATTTCGCGGGGCGTCGCGTTGTTTGCTGCGGAATCGTCGAATGGATTCCTGACGGTAAGGAACGTGGTCGTGAAGAAACTGGCCCCGCTGTTGCTCGGCGGGCTTTGGGTGGCGTTTTCCGCCCATGCGGCCCTGGCGCAATGGTACCCGCCGCCGCCTGACCGGCCGTATGCCGACCGGCCGTATGCTCGTCCCCGCGGTTACTATGAACCGCCGCCACGCCAGTACGGGCCCTGCGGGCCGTATATGCGGCCTTATTATCCGCCGCCCTATTATGGGGCGCAGTGGGTCTGCGGCCACCGTTCCGGTCAATGGCATTGGCGGTAGGGCGGCCATAATGCGCAGGCTTTGTCTGCCGCTCGCGATGGTCATGCTGCTGACGGGATGCGCGCAGCGGCTGGCCGGTTACGACAGGTATGGAAATCCCGTCTACGAAGAAGATTCCACGGGCGAGGTGGTCGGGATCGTCGCCCTCGTTGGGGCGGCGGCATTGCTTGGTGCCGTTCTGGCCAGCGACAATGACAAGCACGACGGCCGTCGTGCGTCACATGGCAAACGCTATCGCAGGTCCGACCGGGATCGATACTGAAGCCCGGCCGGACCGTTCAATGTTGGAGAATGCAAGTGTTGCTGCCGGCGCCAGAATGGCAGCACGGTGATTATTCGAAGGAAGCGCGGGTCACGTCATTGTTCTTGTCGTAGCGGATGGTGATCTTGCTGACTGAGCAAAGATCGATGTTGCTCCAGACCGCGCTGGAACTGTCCACCGTATAGACCACCTTCAGGTCCCAGCGGCAGGTGCTGGTGTTCCGGGAGAAATGGATATTGGTGCGCTCGCCGTCACCCAGGGTGTCCCGGCCGAGGACGTCTTCCTGCCAATCGTTGGATTTGCTGGGGGAGACGTAGACCTCACTGAGTTCATAGCCGGTCTTATTGATCAGGGTGAAGTCTTGCTTTGCCCCTTCTGCGTGCGCCACGCCGGCAAGAGAAGCCAGCACGATTGCGGACATTGCCGTGATGTGCATCTGGGTGTCTGTCCGCGAGGATCTTGAATTTGGGTAATGAGTTACCAGTTTCCTCGTATGTGGACCAAGGAGAACCGAGCCCGCTACGATCGTAGCGGTCTGCGCTATGAGAGCGACCTGACCGACGCTGAATGGGCGTTGGTGGCACCGTTGATTCCGCCGGCCAAGCATGGTGGTGCCACACGCAGTGTCGACGAGCGGGAGATCGTCAACGGGCTGATGTACATCCTGAGCACCGGTTGCCAATGGCGGGCGATCCCGAAGGACCTGCCACCGCGCAGCACGCTGTGGGGTTATTTCGACCGCTGGGAATGGGACGGCACGCTGAAGCGCATCCATCATGCGCTCTACGTGCAATGCCGCGAACAGGCTGGGCGTGAGGCCAGCCCGACGGCCGCGATCATCGACAGCCAGAGCGTGAAAAGCGCCGAAAAAGGGGGAAGTCGATCGATCCGCCTGCGTACGATTCGGGCAAGAAGATCAGGGGCAAGAAGCGCCATATTCTCGTAGATACCGAGGGCTTCGTGCTGGAGGCGATCGTGCATGCCGCCGACCTGCAGGATCGGGACGGCGGCGTCCTGCTGTTGGCCGCCCTGTTCGGCCTGTTCCCGTTCCTGCGCAGGCTCTACGCTGATGCGGCCTACCAAGGCCCCAAGTTCGAGGCGGCAGTGAAGCGTCTCCTGCGGCAGGTCAAGCTGGAGATCGTCCGTCGGGCCGATGCCGCCAACGGCTTTGTGGTGTTGCCGAAACGCTGGATCGTCGAGCGCACGATCGGCTGGCTCAACCGTTGCCGCCGCCTCGCCAAGGACTGGGAGAACCTGAACCGCAAGGCGCTCGCATTCCTGCGACTCGCCTCAATTCGCCTGATGGTCCGAAGGCTCTGCCAACCCGCATGAACTTCTCGGACAGACACTGGGACATCCTTGTAAAGTGGTGCATTATTCAAGAATAAATAATCAAATAACAAGCGTCAACTCTGAAAATTATGGAAGATTATTTGAATATCACGCACAATAAATAAATATTGCTGCCAATCCATATCAAAATTGGATGTATTTTATAATCGTATTTCATCGTGTTTGTAAATTCAGAGGTTGCCGGCTGAAACACGCCAGATTCCGAAAATATCCTGCAAATCATTGCAAATATGCGTCGTATTTGATGTGATGCCCTGCGTCGCATGCGTATCTGCACTCGGGGCACCTGGGGACACCAACCACCGAAGGCGGGACGCCGGAAACCTCGGCGGTGTCACCGGCATTGCACGGCGATCCTCCGGGAACAGTTGACCAGGCCGTGGCCGCTTCGGGGCGTGGCAGGGAGGCAGTGGAGAGGGCGCGCATGGATATTGACATTCCGCCAATGGTCGAGCGGATAGAAAGCCGGCTGGAGCGCCTCGATATCCCTGCTGAAGAGGCGTGCCGGCGGGCGGGGCTTCCGCCGGATTTCCTGTTCAGGTTGCAGGCGGGCAAGCAGCCGGTGCCGCGGGGGCGGCGGCTGGTCCGGCTTGCCGAAGCGTTGGAGACGTCCGTGTCGTATCTTGTCGGCCTGGATCCGGACACCCAGCCGCCGCCCGAACTGCTCGAGGAAGACCAGGGCTCGCTGGGGCTGCTGGCCGGGGATGAGGAAGCCTTGCTGCGCGCCTATCGTCGCCTGGACGTCTCTTCGCGCGCCGCGATCCTGCGGGTGCTGCACAAGATGGCGGGCCCTGAGCCGGAACCTGAAGTCACGACGGCGAAGCGTCGTCGGAAGGGCTGACCCCGCTGGCACCGGGGGCGCATTACGACGATTGCGGCAGCAGGCGGACGGTCGCCTCTTCCGGCACGCGGGTGAGCGCGGCGGCTCGGCGCAGGACGGAGGGGAACAGGGACGCGGCCAGCATGATCGCCGACTGACCCGTCCTCCCGCGGCCAAGGCAGTACAGCGCCATGGCGCGACCCACGGGCATGGCGAGATCGGCACGCAGTTGGCGATGATAGGCCGCCGCCGCCTGGCCCGCCAGGAACATGCGGGCCGCCAGGGCAGCGCTGTGCAGTGCGATTGCCATGCCATCCCCGGTGAAGGACGGAATCACTGCCGCCTGATCGCCCAGGCGCCAGAGCGCGGCCGGGTCGGCGGCGGAGGGTGCGTGCAGATAGCCATAGGGCACGCGGCAGATCGTCAATGGCGGCTCGAACAGCGGCACGGCGCCATCCAGCCGCGCATCGAGATGCCGGCTGGCGTGGCGCAGCGCCGGCAGCAGCGCGTCCCAGGTGCCGCCGGCCCGGGTCAGCCAGCCGCGGCGCACCAGCAGGCACAGATTGGCCCGGTCGGCTTCGACCGGCTGCAGGCCGGCATAGCCTTCGCGGAACAGGATCACTTCGACATGCCGGCGCAATGCCTGTCGCTGCGCCGGTGCAAGCCGGTAATGCAGCTTGAAGCCGACCAGATCATCGGGGTGGCCAGGCAAGGGGCGCCGCATCCCGCGCAGATCGTGCTTGCCGGTGGCCAGGAACAGCGCGCCGGTGCGGCAGGTGGTTTTTCCGTCCGTGCCTGTCAGCGCGATGGCGGTCCCGGCCTGTGGCGCGGCCCGGAGGATGGCCTCGCCGCGGCGCAGCGTGGCGCCGGCGGCGGCGGCGCGGGCCAGCAACGCCTCGTCGAGCACACGGCGCGACAGGCCGAAGGCCGGGAAGGGCAGGTCTGTCTCGACCTTTCGCCCGTCGCGCACCAGGCGCAGCGCGTGGATCCTTTCCCCACCCAGCGCGCCCAGGTCCACCCCCAGCGCTGCCAGGTGGCGGCAGGCTTCCCCGCTCAGGAATTCGCCGCAGATCTTGTCGGTGGCCCTGGCATGGCGTTCGAACAGCACCACCGGATGGCCGGCGCGGGCAAGCAGGAGGGCAGTGGCCGCGCCGGCCGGGCCGCCGCCCACGACGACGGCAGGCGATATCACCGCAGCCGCGCGACGCAGAGGCGGAACGGCATGTGCCATCGCACCCTGGCCTGCGTGACCCCTGCCTCGGTCAGCAGCGCCCGCCACTCGCCGGGGCGGAAGGCACGGGCGATGGAAATGGTGCCGTCCTCGCGGATGATGCGGTGCCAGCGCATCATCCGCGCCAGCAGGCGGAACCCGTAATAGGGCAGGGCATGGCGATGCAGGTCGGAGATGAACCAGCCCCGCCGCGCGTGCAGATCCATCCAGCGCAGGAAGGCCAGGATCTGTGCGTCGTTCAGATGGTGGGCGAACTGGGAACTGACGATGAAGTCCGGCGGCGGGTTGGGGACATGGTCGAACACGTCGCCGGTTTGCCAGGCGATCGTCATGTCCGCGGGCGTCGCGGCGGCGGCGATGCCGGCGCTGCGCGGGTCGAGGTCGAGGCCGGCCAGCACCGGCACCAACCCCGCGCGCAGGGCCCACCGATGGACGGCACGCAACAGGTCGCCCTGGCCGTACGCCACGTCCAGCACCGAGACAGGCGTGCCGCGCGGCCAGTCGCGCGTCGCCCGCGCCAGGAAGCGCAAGGTCGGGCGGTGGGTCAGGGTCAGCCGGTTGACCGTGGCGAGATCGGCGAGGCAGCGCGCCAGCACCTCCGGCGGGGTGGCGGGGTCGTTCATCACTTCCGGCAGATCGCTGCGACGCGACAGGTCCATGGATCATCCCACCCGGTGGAAGCGGAAGCTTTCCGCGGCCATGCCGGGCCCGAACGCCATGGCGAGGCCGCGCGCGCCCTTCGCCCGATCGGCCGCGGGGCCGTCGAGCAGGCGGCGCAGCACGAACATTACGGTCGCCGAGGACATGTTGCCATGCCCGCGCAGCACGGCACGTGACGCGCCCAGTGCGTCGGGGCCGAGCCGCAGGCCGATTTCCACCGCGTCCAGCACGGTGCGCCCGCCGGCATGCACGGCCCAGAGATCGACTGCCTGCGGTCCCTCGCCGCGCAGGATGCCGGCGGGGTCGGCGCGCGTCAGGTCGTCGCGCAGCGCCGCCGCGATGCGGCCGGGCACCTGGCCGGAGAGGTGCATCAGGAAGCCGCCATCGCCGATGTGCCAGGTGATCAGACCGGCGCTGTCGGGGATCAGCGTGCTGCGGAAATCGCCGAGGGCGAAACCGGTCGGGTCGGCCGAAACCAGCGCCGCGGCGGCACCGTCGCCGAACAGCAGGAAGGACAGCACCGTTTCCAGGTCGGCGGTTTCCTGGAAGTGCAGGGTGCAGAGTTCCAGGGTGACGACCAGCACGCGCGCGGAGGGATCGGCCCGCACCGCATCACGAGCCATGCGCAATGCCGGCACGGCGGCGGCACACCCCATGAAGCCGATCAGGCTGCGTGCGACACCGGGGCGCAGGCCCAACCGTGCCACGAGTTGCAGATCAAGCCCAGGCGCCGAGAAACCGGTGCAGGACGCGATGACCAGATGGGTGATGCGCGCCATCGCGGCGGCATCGAGGCCGAGATCGCCCACCGCCCGCACCGCCAGGTCCGGCGCGCCGCGCTCATACAGCGCCATGCGCGCGGCGGTGCCGGGGAAGCGGCCGCGCCCATAGAACCCGTCGGCGTCCACCTCGCCGGCGGCGAGATTGCCCGGGCGCAGCAGCGACCAGCGGCGCTCGATGCCGGCGCGCTCGGCCATGCGGTCGAGCACCAGCCGGGTGCGCGCATCGGGCAGCAGGGTGCGGGCGAAGGCGACGAAGGGGGCGTGGATGTCGTGCGCCGGCACCGCGGTGCCGATGCGGTTGAGATACGCCTCTGCGCTCATGGCCCGGCCCGCCGCGCCACCAGCACGGCGTTCAGCCCGCCAAAGGCGAAGGAGTTGGACATTGCCACCTCGATCGCAGCCGCCCGCGCCACATTCGGCACGCAGTCGAGATCGCATTCCGGATCGGGTTCGCGGAAATTGATCGTGGGCGGCAGCAGGCCGCGGCGCAGCGCCGCGACGGTGGCCAGGAACTCCAGCGCGCCACCCGCGCAGAGGCAATGTCCGAGCATCGATTTCACCGAGGAGACCGGCGGCGGGTGCGGGCCGAACACGCGGCGGATGGCGGCGGTTTCGGTGCGGTCGTTCAGTCGCGTGCCGGTGCCGTGGGCGTTGATATAATCGATCGTGGCGGCCGGCAGGCCGGCATCGGCGAGCGCCGCCTGCATCGCCTCGGCGGCGCCCTCCGCGCTCGGGGCGGTCAGGTCGGCGGCGTCGGCCCCCATGCCGAAGCCCAGGATCTCCGCATGGATCGTCGCCCCGCGGGCGTGGGCGTGTTGGTATTCCTCCAGCAGGAACACGGCGGCGCCTTCGCCCAGGACGAGGCCGGTGCGGTCGCGCGAGAACGGCCGGCACAGATCGGGGCTGAGCACGCGCAGCGCTTCCCAGCCCTTGACGCAACCGGGCGTGATCGAGGCATCGCTGCCGCCGGCCAGTGCCAGGTCGAGCAGGCCGCCGCGGATCATGTGGAAGGTGAGCCCGATCGCGTGGGTCGAGGAGGCGCAGGCCGAGGCGGGGGCGAAGCAGGGGCCGCGCAGGCCGAATTCCATGGAAACCAGGCTGGCCGCGCCACTGGGCATGCAGCGAGGAAGGGTGAGCGGAGGAAAGCGGTTGAGGCCCTCGGCGTAGAAGTCGTGATAGGCCGTCTCGTAGGTGCCCTGGCCGATGGCTGCCCCCAGCACGACCCCGGCGCGCGTCGGGGCAAGGCCGGCAAGTGCGTCCCCCTGCATTGCCTGCCGCGCGGCGACCAGGGCGAATTGCGCGGTGCGATCGAGCTGGGCGAGGCGGCGCGGCTCGAAATGCACCGCGGGATCGAAGCCGGTGACCTCGGCGGCGGTGCGGATGGAAAGACGGTCGGTCGGGATATTGGCGATCGGGCGGATGCCGCAGAGTCCGGCTGCCAGTGCTGACGCCAGCGCGACCGCGTCATGGCCGGTCGCGGCGATGCCGCCGAGGCCGGTGACGGCGACGCGCCGCAGGGTCAAGCGATGACACCGGGTGCGGTGTTCCCCGTCGTGGGACGGGGGCGATCGAGGGTGGCGAGCACATGCGTGACCAGTTCGGCAACCGTCGCGAACTCGGCCCCGGCGCGATCGGCGACGACCGGGATCTCGACATCGAAATGCGATTCCAGGGCGAACAGGGTCTGGGCCATGTCCAGTGAGGCGATGCCGAGGTCCTGGATGGTGGCGTCCGACCGCAGTGCGGCCTGCTCAACCCCGGTTTCCCTGGCGATGATCGCCAGGATCTCGTCGACCCGCGGGTCGGCGGCTCGCGGCATGGCCTCGGTCATGCGGGGTACGGGCTCCTTGTTCATCGCAGCTATCGTCGCCACGCAGATATAGTTGCGCTCGGTACAGCGAAACCCACTGCCCTGGCCCCACAATCCCGGCATCGTGCCTCACCTTTCACCGCCTGCCGCTCTTGCAGTCCCGCAAGCAACCAGGGCGCGCCGGCGCGAGTTTTCCTCCGCTGAGGGAGGACACGCCCATGCCCGACGACAAAACCGGAAAGAGACGCGAAACCACCGGAAAGCTGTCAGTCCAGGCGGAAAGCAACGGACGCACCAAGGCACCTCCGGCGGCGTCCTCCGGCATTTCATCTGGCTGCAACCTGGCAGCATATTGCCTGCGACTGGATCGCTCTGCGGCCTTCATTCGGTGGGGACGCGTGGCGGCTGCAGCAGGGGGCAGCACGCCCGAAACGGTTC
Organism: Rhodovastum atsumiense; assembly: GCF_937425535.1. NCBI lineage: Bacteria > Pseudomonadati > Pseudomonadota > Alphaproteobacteria > Acetobacterales > Acetobacteraceae > Rhodovastum > Rhodovastum atsumiense. The sequence continues at coordinate 1,885,039 of NZ_OW485601.1, read as the reverse complement.
CCGGTCGGGATCTGGGCGGTTTGCGGGCGTGATCGCCGCCGATGCCCCAACCCATCTTCTGGAAGCGGCCAATCCCGCTATCTCCCCCTATCTGCCGATCGATATCGGGCGGCGGGATGTGCGTGCGCCCGATGCGCCGCTGCGTCAGATGATCGAGGTCCTGGGGCAGGTGCTCGCCGAACTGGGCTCGGCTGAGGCGCTGGTTGCGCATGACTTGCCGGATGGTGACGATGACGACCTGCTCAATCTTGCCGGCGTACTGGCGCTACGGGGTGACGGCGGGGCCTTCACCCGGGCCTGCACAGACCACATGCCGCGCCAGACGCCGGTCGTGGCCACGTTGCGCTACTGAGGACGGAGATGCATGGAACGACCCCTCGAGATCGCCTTTCACGGCGTCCAATCCTCACCCAGCATCGAGGCGGAGCTACGCGAATATGTCAGCAAGCTCGAAACTCGCTTCGGGCGGCTGCTGATCGGCTGCCGCGTCTCGGTGGAGGCGCTGCACCGCCAGCACCAGACCGGGAACCTCTACGAGGTGCATGTCGTGCTGTCGGTGCCCGGGCGCGATCTCGCCGTCTCCCGCGAGCCGCAGAAGGCCAGGGAGCGCTATGCCCGTCCCGATCTGCGGACCGCCATCCGCGACGCCTTCAAGGCAGCAGAGCGGCAGTTGATGGGCTTCAAGGAGCAACTGCGCGAGGACACGACGGCGCCTTCAGGGTCTTCGCTCACCGGCCAGGTGACCTTGATCGAGCCGGGGCAGGACCATGGTTTCATTCTGACCAGTACTGGTTCACAGCTTTATTTCCATCGCGACAGTGTCACCAATGGCCGGTTCGAGGATCTGCGCCAGGGGGACCCGGTTACCTATGTCGAGGAAGAGGGCAATGCCGGTCCGACTGCCACGAAAGTACGGGTGGTGGCCGGCTGAGGCAGTCCCGGGCTTGACTTCCCCTGCCATGCTGCTGCACTGGAGGGCGTGGAGCGCGGGTGTAGCTCAATGGTAGAGCCCCAGCCTTCCAAGCTGGTTGTGCGGGTTCGATTCCCGTCACCCGCTCCAGTCTCCACTCCGCCGATCCCTGGCCGGGCCGCACTCAAGGCATGCAGCGCCCGTTCATGACGGGTGCTCCGGCATCGGCGCGCGTCCCGGCAGCAGGACGGCGACGGCGTCGCAGAGTCGGTTGGCCGGCACCGGCTTGCGCAGCACCAGGATCGTACCATCCCCAGCCGTGCGCACAGCGCGCCGCAGGCTCGCGCCGGCATAATCGCTCAGCAGCACGGCCGGCAGTCCGGGATCGCGCTGCCGAGCCGCCTGGATCAGCGCCAGACCGTCCATGCCAGGCATCGCCAGGTCGGTGATCAGCACGTCCACGTTTCCGCTTACGCCCAGCCGCTCCAGCGCCGCGGGGCCGCTTGTGGCCAACGTGACCTCGTACTCCGCCGATTCCAGGGCAATGGCCAGCGTCTCCAGAGTCAGCGGATCGTTGTCGACCAGCAGCACGCGTCCGGCCCGCGCTGTAACCGTCCCTGCGGACTCGCAAGCGGTCGGCACTTCGCCCGTCGTCTCGCCACATGGCAGCCAGAGCGTGACACTGGTGCCATGCCCCAAGGCGCTCTCAAGGCGCAACACGCCCCCCTGCTGCTCGGCGAATTCCCGGGCCATCGACAGGCCGAGGCCTGTCCCCTTGTCCTCCGGCTTGGTGGTGAAGAACGGTTCCGTGGCCCGGGCCAGCGTCGTCGCGTCCATGCCATGCCCGGTATCGGTGACGGCAATGCGCAGATACGGCCCAGGGGCGAGCATGGCATCGCCCGGCGCGATGCTTCCGGCCGAAGCGGTCAAGGTCAGCGTGCCACCCTCGGGCATGGCGTCGCGGGCATTGGCAGCGAGATTGACCAGCACCACCTCCAGTTGCCCCTTGTCGGTACGCAGCATCGGCAGCCCGCCGGGTGTGTCCACCTGCAGGGCGATCTGGCGGCCGAGCGTGTGCCGCAGGACATCCTGCAGGCTTTGCAACACCGCCGCCACATCGACCTGTCCGGCGGCGATCTCGCCGCGCCGGGAGAACGCCAGCAGCCGGCTGGTAACGGCAGAGCCGCGCTCGGCCGCCTCCGAGATCATGCGGACCAGGCGCTGCAGACGCGCCGGGTCGCCGGTACTGCGCTCCATCAGCGACGCCGCCCCGGCAATCGTCTGCAGGATGCCGTTGAAGTCATGCGCCATCCCGCCGGCAAGCTGCCCGAGTGCCTGCATCCGCTCGCCGTGCACCAGCCGCTCCTGCATCCTGCGGGCAGCGGTCACGTCGCGCGCACTGAACAACACCAGCGGCTCGGCGCTGTCGGCATCGTCGAGCGGCACAACCACGATGTCCATCTCGACGTGAGAGCCGGCATAGTCGCGTGTCGCTTCGTAGCGGACGGGCGCCCGGCTGTGCAGGCAGGCCCGGGCATGCGCTTCGGCCTCCTGGGCAAGCGTGGGCGCGAACAACTCCGCGAAGCGCCGGCTGATAAGCTCGGCCCGGGGACGCCCAAGCAATCGCTCGGCCGCGGCATTGACGAATTCCAGGACGAAGCCGTCCACGCCCGCCCGCGCGACGGTGATGGTTTCCGGCAAGTGCTCGATCATCCGCCGCAGCCGCGCCTCGCTCTTTGCCACCCGCCGCTCCATGGCGCGCAGGTCGGAAAGGGCGCGGCCCTCCGGGATCAGCAGGGTGACCGCGCCGGTGGTGCGGTCGCGCACCGGCTTGAGCGAGAAATCGAAGACCGCTTCCTGGCCGTCAGCGCCGGCCAGGATCACCTCGTAGCGGATGAAACTTCCCGCGGCGGCACGCCGCACGGCTTCACGCAGCCGCGATTGCTGCGCCGGATCACCCGTCCACCACTCGGTCTCCCAGAAGGGCCGCCCGACCACGTCCTCGGCGCGCCGGCCGATGAAGGCGAGCGCCGCCGCGTTGGCCTCCAGCAGCGTGCCATCGGGGGCGAGCAGGCCAATGAACTGGAACTGGGCTTCGAAGATGGCGCGCAGCCGTGCGTCGCGGTCGGCGAGGCGGCGGGTGTGCTCGTCCACCTCGCGCTCGAGCAGCCCGGCATAGCCGCGCAGCGTTGCCTCGGCCTCGATGCGGGCGGTCACGTCCTGTACGATTGTCACCGCGCGCCGGGGGGCGCCGGTCGTCGGGGCGCGCTCGACCACGGCGCCGGAGACGCTGATCCAGCTCCAGCCGCCGTCGGGCCGGCGCATGCGGAATTCCGCGCCGAGCCGATCCCCGGTGCCCTGCAGCAGGCTGTGCCGCAATGCCTCGTGTCGCTTCCGGTCCTCGGGATGCACGTTCGCAGCGAAGGCGGCGAGCCTCGGATCATCGAAGGCGATCCATTCCTTTTCCGGAAATATCCCCCCGGTCATCGCGGCGCCGCGCAGGTCCAGCCGGCCGGTCATGCGTTCGAAGTCGAATTCCCAGACGCCCAGATCGGCAGCTTCCATGGCCAGGCGCAGTCGCGCCTCGTTCTCCGCCAGCGTGGTCTCCGCCTGCCTGCGGGCGTCGATGTCCTCGATGGTGCCAAGAATCCACTGTGGCATGCCGGTCGTGGGATCGCGGGCAAGGGTCGCGGAGGCACGCACCCAGACCGGCGTGCCGTCGTGGCGCAACTGGCGGAGTTCGCGCAGGAAGACCTGGATCTCGCCGGCGAGCAGGCTGGCGAGCCCTGTCTGGTGGGTGGCCCGGTCGTCGATGTGGGTGAAGTCCCAGGCGCTTCGCCCGATCATCGCCTCCGGCGGGTGGCCCAGGGTCCGTGCGAAGGCGGCATTGACGCGCAGGATGCGGCCGGTGGCGGCATCCGCCTGCAGCTTCCCCACGTCGTCCAGTTCGAAGTTTGAGGAGAACGTTTCTTCCTGGGCCGTCATCGCCTCCAGGGCCTTGCCTGCCGTCGCCGCGTGGTCGTGCTGGCCTGGCGCGTCCGCTCGGGAGGGGACGGGGGCAGGCGTCATCCCTTCGCTCATGGGCGCGGCCACCAGCAGCCGCGGTTCCGGGCGGTATCCCTCATGCTTGCCGGCCGCTCCACCGGCAGCGGCTCACGTGCCATCGGGGCCACTGTTCTATGGTGCATGATCGTCACTCTGACCTCGACCTTCGCCTTCTCCCCGGGTGACGAGACGTCGATGATTCGGATCACCGCTGATCCGGTGATGATGTCGGGGCCTCCGGTGTCGCAGCGGTCGGACGAAGACAGCGGCGGTGTCGCTCCTGCGGATGTGTGGCGCGCCAGGGGCGGTGCCAGAGGGCAATCTGACGGATTTGCATTCAACCCGGGTTCGCATCATTTCAAATGAAATAATATGTGCGAACTGATCAGCGTTGTTGATTAATCCGCATTCGTGGAGTCATGTCCATTCCATGAATATTGTGGATTATAAAATAAACTACTTAATGACGGCCGCCAAGGTTGGAGATTTGATTGTGCGTTTTAGCATGTAAACTAATGCGATATAATAGGTTATTTGAAAATGACCTGTATTGCACGTATATATTCACGGTTGTGCGCTGGCGTCATGATGGTCGACAGATCCATGAAGGCGCGAGCGGCGCATATGCGCAGGTGGCGCGAGCCGGCGGCGTGCAGGGAAGGGGGCGGGAACGGGCTGTCATGATCGGGCAGCGCTGCCATGCGGCAGTTGCCGGGGACAATTCCACGAAGCCAGGGGTGCCGTGCCCCGGCCCTTGGTTTTGCTGCTCCCGCCGGGGCAATCCCGGCCCGGGAGCCCCCGGACGGGGGGACACATGCCGCACCCGCCATCATGGGGGGCTGCGACTGCGTCCGGGTGGCCGTGTCCGTGAGGCAATTTTTTGAATTTTCAGGGAAAATTCTGGCGGGCCGCGGAGTCCCGGCAGGGCGCGCGTGATCCGTGGCGTGCCACCCCGCCCGGTCAAAGACAGGCCCGGAAGCGGCAGGCCGGCGCATAAGGCGGGTGCTTGCACCGGTCCGAAGGGGGCACATGGGCCATGGCGGCATGTCGTGGGGGGAGGGATCCGTTGCACGGGGCCTTGACAGAATGCCCGCCACCCTCTTTTTAGCCGCTCTCCGCTCCCTGCGTGTCGGGCGGTGCCTTCGGGCGCCGCGGCACCGTGCGGGAGCCGGTAGGGGTGTAGCTCAATTGGCTAGAGCGCCGGTCTCCAAAACCGGAGGTTGGGGGTTCGAGACCCTCCACCCCTGCCATTCTTTTCCGGACATGGAAGGCGACTCAGGAGTATGAGCGGCGTGGCGTTCGAACCGGTCAAGTTCTTCCGTGAGGTGCGTAGCGAGGTGGTCAAGGTCACCTGGCCCACCCGCAAGGAGACTCTCGTCACGACCGGCCTGGTGTTCGCCATGGCGGCGCTGGCTGCCCTGTTCTTCTTCCTCGCCGATCAGGTGATCGGCATATTCGTGCGCCTCCTGTTCGGCGTGGCGGGCTGAAGGGGACCGGCTGATGGCGAAGCGCTGGTACGTCGTCCACGTCTACTCCGGCTTCGAGAAGAAGATCGCCCAGCAGATCAAGGAGCAGGCCGCCCAGAAGGGGCTGGACGACCAGATCGAGGATGTGCTGGTCCCGTCGGAGCAGGTGGTCGAGATGCGGCGCGGCCAGAAGGTCAACGCCGAGCAGAAGTTCTTCCCCGGCTACGTCCTGGTGAAGATGGAGCTGACCGACGACGCCTGGCACCTGGTGAAGGACACACCCAAGGTCACCGGCTTCCTCGGCAGCAAGACGCGCCCGAGCCCGATCTCGGACTCCGAGGCTGACCGTATCCTCCGCCAGACCCAGGAAGGCGTCGACCGGCCGCGCCCCTCGGTGGTGTTCGAGGTCGGCGAGCAGGTGCGGGTCGCCGACGGCCCGTTCACCAGCTTCAACGGCGTGATCGAGGAAGTGGACGAGGAAAAGGGCCGGGTGAAGGTCAGCGTCTCGATCTTCGGCCGCTCCACCCCGGTCGAGCTGGAATACAATCAGGTCGAGAAGGTCTGATCCCGGCGACAAGGCCGCCGGCCTGTCGCACCGCATACCGCGCGCCGCGGGGGGCTCCCCCGTGGCAGCAGCCCCGTCTCTTCCGGCCCGATCCTGCCGCCCTTGCGCCGGGCCGGCCGCTCACGGGGCCCGGTTGCGCATCACCCGTTTCAGATCGCGTTCAATCCATTCGGCAGCGGTGCTGCCTGTCTGCCGCACCACCTCGCGCCATTCCGCGATATCGGCGACCTCGCCGGGATTGCGCTGCAGCAACTCCCGCTTGATGAAGGGGAAGCCGCTTTCCAGCAGGTCGCGCCACAGATCCGAGGTCGGATTGAGGGGTGTCCGCTTGCTGGAGGCCGTGCGGATATACTGGCGGTGGGTCAGGCGGCTCTTCACCATCGGGTCGAGCATGCCCGGGTAAGCCTTGGCCTCCGCGTCTGCTTCCGGTTCCATTTCGGCCTGGATCCCCCCGAGCGGCGGCACGCGGCGTACCAGGTCGCTGTAGCGCCAGACCGCTTCCACCCGCAGGCCTGCCTTCACCATCGCCTGGGTCAGGCCGATCTCGTAGCGGGAGATCACCCACCATTTGGAGGTGACCGGCCGCACCTTGCGCCAGAAATTGCGGAAGGCGGGATCGGTCAGCGCCGTGCGGCCGAACGCCAGGAAGAATGATTGCAGGTGATAGCGGCGCTGCCAGCTTTCGGTCAGGCCCCAGACATCGGCCTGGTTGAAATCCATGCGTGCCAGAATGTCGTCAAGCGGACGCAGTGGGCCATAGACGCTGTCATTGACCAGCAGCAGCATCTCGGTATCTGCCCGTGGCAGGTCGAGATGCTCGATCACCTCCCGCATGGCGCCGAAATCGTAGCCGATATTGCGCCGGATGATGATGCCGGCGCAGAGCGACTGCAGGGCGAACAGCGCCTCGCGACGCAGCCGGCCGGAATTGGTGACGAATATGACCGAAAAACCTGCGGCCTTGAGGGCTGCGACATGGTCCAGCACGTCCTGCCGCACCGCCCCGCCGCGATCGAAGTGAACGAAGGCGGCGATCCGCGGCCCCAAAGGGATCCCGTTCGCCGGCCAGACCTCCACGATCTGCGAGGGTTTGCGCAGGAAGCTCGCGCCATAGGACAGGATGGGGAGCCCGCGTTGACTGAAGATGCGCCAGCCGGTGACCGACAGGCGCAGGAATCGGCGAAACGTGCTCAAGATGGGGGGGCTCGCATCGGGCTGGAGGACAGAAGTCCTTGCCGGCACAGGGCGGAACGTGTCGGCGCAGGTTGAAGGTCAGACCCCGCATAAAACCACGGGCAGCACGGTCGCAAGCATGTTGTGCCCGGCTCCCCTGCCGGGGCGGCGTTGCGCGGGGGGAGGCGATCAGACCGTGAACTGCTCGGCGATGATCCGTTCCGACAGCCCCTGGTCGGGGTCGAACAGCACGGTTGCCGCCACGTGGTGGTCCTCGCTGACCGCAACCGAGACGACATCGCGCACTTCGGTATCGTCGGCGACCGCGGCGACCGGGCGCTTTTCGGATTCCAGCACCTCGAACAGCACCTCGGCGCTGGCCGGCAGCAGCGCGCCGCGCCAGCGTCGCGGCCGGAAGGCGGAGATCGGCGTCAGCGGCAGCACATTGGCCGAGAGCGGCACGATCGGCCCGTGCGCCGAAAGGTTGTAGGCGGTCGAGCCGGCCGGGGTGGACACCAGCACGCCGTCGCACATCAGTTCGGCCAGGCGCACCCGCCCGTCGATGGTGATGCGGATCTTGGCGGTCTGGCGGAACTGGCGCAGCAGCGACACTTCGTTCAGCGCCAGCGCCTCCTCGACCGTGCCGGTCGCGGTCACCGCGTGCATGCGCAAGGGCCGTAGCACCGCTGCCTGCGCGCGCGCGAGGCGCCCGTGCAGGTCATCCTCGCTGAAGGGATTCATCAGGAAACCGACCGAGCCGCAGTTCATGCCGTAGACCGGAATGTCGCGGCCGAGGATGCGGTGCAGCGTTTCCAGCATGAAGCCATCGCCGCCGAGCGAAACGATCATCTCCGCCTGTTCGATCGGGCAATTGCCGTAGCGTTCGGTCAGGCGTTCCCGCGCGGCGGCGGCGAGCGGGGTGGCGGAGGCGAGGATGGCCACGCGGTCGGTGCGCACCATCTGCTCGGTGTCGGGTTCGCTCCGCCCCACACCCGGAACCAGAGGGGCCATGGTCGGCTCAGGCCAGGCGCCGGTGCTCCAGCACCGGCATGTCGCGGCGCACCCTGGCGGTCATCGCCGGGTCGATGCGTGCGCTTGCCCAGCCGGTGCCGTCCGACACCTTCGCCACCACATGGCCCCAGGGATCGCAGATCAACGAATGGCCGTAGGTGAAGCGCGGCTCCAGCTTCGCGCCGTCCAGGTGGCGGCCCCAGCAGGCGGGGGCGGCGAACCAGCACTGGGTTTCGATGGCCCGGGCGCGGATCAGCGTTTCCCAGTGATCCTTGCCGGTTTGCAGGGTGAAGGCGGCCGGCAGGAAGATCAGCTCGGCGCCGGCGCGACGGAGTGCCAGGAACAGTTCGGGGAAGCGCACATCGTAGCAGATGGCGCAGCCGATCTTCAGCTCGCCGGCCTGCCAGGTGACGATCTCCTCGCCGGCGCCGTAGGTGGCGCTCTCGCGATAGCCCTGGCCGTCGGGGGTGACGATGTCGAACAGATGGATCTTGCGGTAGCGCGCCAGTTCCCGCCCGTCCGGGTCGAACACCACGGTGGTGTTGAACAGGCGGTCGCCGCCACGCTCGCCGATCGAGCCACCATGCACGTGGATGCGGTGCTCGCGGGCCACGCTGCGCAGGAACTCGTAGGCGGGGCCGCCGGTTTCGTTGCTGCCGCGCGGCGGCAGGTCCTCGGCCTGTTCGAACTTGGCGGCGCGGTCGCCGCCAAGGCAGGTCCAGATCTCCGGCAGGCTGACGATGTCGGGCCGGTCGGAAGCGATGGCGCCGGCGATCAGTGTCCGGGCCTGGGCGATGTTGTCCGCCTTCACATGACCCGGATTCATCTGCACCACGCTGACGCGCATTCCTTCCCCTCCTTGATCGCGGCACAGGCCGCAGGGCGGGGCCGAGGCTAGCAGCCGCGGCTCACCGTGGCCAGTCGAGCCGCGGTTCGCTGCGCCGGGCCGGCTGGCCGGGCGTGCGCCGGCGCGGGGCCTCGTCCTCCGGGGCGGTCGCCTGATCCGGCGGCGGTTCCTCGGCCCGCCGGATCAGCGGCGTGCTGGGATCCGGGGCGGGGCGCCAGCTCGGCTCGATCGGCGGCGTGCGGCGCGGGGCCGGCATCGGCGCGGGCGGGATCGGCGGGCGGACGAGTCGTTCCTCGGTGTCGCGGGGCGGTGGCGCGATCGGCGGCGGATCCGCCCAGGTCGAGCCCGATCCGCCGCCGCGCAATTCCGGCAGGCGCAGCACGATGGTGCGGATTTCCGCCTGGATCTCGTCCAGCCGCTCCTCGATCGCGTCCAGCCGGCCCTTGAGGCCGAACACGCTGAACGGCATCAGCAGGAACACGAGCAGGTACAGCAGTCCCGGCACCAGCACGGCGACGGGCACCCACCAGGGCAGCCAATCAGGCAACGGGAAGGGAAGCGTCATATCGGCAATGTAGCAGCGTGACCCGTGCAGGGCGAACCTCATGGCGGCTGGATTCCGCGACCCTCCCGTGTCAAATCTGAGCGCCTTCAACGAGGTACCGTCGATGCTGCTTTTGATCCCCGGTCCCGTCACCACCCGGCCGGAGGTTCGGGCGGCGATGGCGCAGGATTTCGCCCCCTGGGATAATGATTTCCGCATCCTCTATGCCGATCTGCGCGGGCGGGTGCGGGCCATTTCGGGCGGCGCGCGCGAAACCCACAGCGCCATCGCGTTGCAGGGCTGTGGTCATTTCGCAACCGAAGCGTCGTTGCGCAGCTTCGTGCCCCCCGGCGGGCGCATCCTGGTACCGGCGACCGGCCAGTATGCCGAGCGCATGATGCGCCTGGCGCGCGAGGCCGGCCGGGTGCCGGTGCCGCTCGCCGTTCCCGGGAACGGGACCGTCCAGCCGGAGGCGGTGGCGGCGGCGCTGGCCGCCGACCCCGGCATCGGCCATGTCGGGCTGGTCTACAGCGAGACCAGCTCGGGCGTGGTGCACGATCCCGCGCCGGTGGGGAAGGTGGTGCGCGAGGCGGGACGGCGGATGATCCTGGATGCCGTCTCGGCCTTCGGCGCGCTGCCGCTCGACGTCGCGGCGATGCCGGAGCTCGACGCGGTCGCCTTCACCTCGAACAAATGCCTGGAGGGCATGCCTGGCCTGTCCTTCTCGGTCGTCCGTCTCGACCGGCTGGAGGCCTGCGCCGGCCAGGCCGGAAGCTGGTCGTTCAATCTCGCGGATGTGCAGGCCCAGTACCGGCGCAGCGGCGATGGCAGCTTCCGCTTCACCCCGCCTGCCCAGGTGCTGGCGAGCCTGCGGGTGGCGCTCGACCTGTACGACGCGGAAGGCGGCCAGGCCGCGCGGCTGGCCCGCTACCGGGAGAACGCACGCGTGCTGTATGACGGCATGGTCTCGCTCGGCCTGCAGCCCTGCCTGGCGTGGGAGGTGCAGGGGCCGATCGTGGTGAACGTGCGGGCGCCGGCCGATCCGGCCTGGAGCCTGCAGGGCTTCGTCGATGCGCTGAAGTCGCGTGGCTTCCTGATCAGCAACTTCTACAACACCGCCGAACCGAGCTTCCGGGTCGGCTGCATCGGGGCAGTGACGCCCGAGGACATGCAGCGCTTCGTCGCGGCGGCGGATGCGGCGTTGCACGCGCTTGGCATCCGCAACCGCGCCCCGGTCGCATCGGCGGCCTGATTGCTTCCGGCGCCGCTTCCGCCCGGGCGGGCGGAAGCGGCGCCGGAACGATCTATTTTTGCCGCCGCCGGGCGCCGGTCTGGCATCCGCCCGGCCGGCTTGTCGGTAAAGACCGAGCTGTCGGATAAGTAATGACGCGGCAAGGCAAATGGCCCGGCCGCTACGCGTGGGGACGAGACGACACATGGCCACCGACATCGAGATTGCTCGCGCGACCAGGCTCCGCCCGATCGCCGAGATCGCGGCCCGCGCCGGCATTCCTGCCGATGCGCTGGAGCCCTATGGGCGTTACAAGGCCAAGGTCGGCCTCGATTTCGTCCGCTCGGTGGAGGATCGTCCGGAAGGGGCGCTGGTGCTGGTCACCGGCATCAATCCGACCCCCGCGGGGGAGGGCAAGACCACCACGACCATCGGCCTCGGCGACGCGCTGAACGCGCTCGGCCAGCGTACGCTGATCTGCCTGCGCGAACCCAGCCTCGGCCCCTGCTTCGGCCTCAAGGGCGGTGCCACCGGCGGCGGGCGCGCCCAGGTCGCCCCGATGGAAGAAATCAACCTGCATTTCACGGGGGATTTCCATGCCATCACCGCGGCCAACAACCTGCTCGCGGCGATGGTGGACAACCACCTCTACTGGGGCAACGAACTCGGCCTCGATCCGCGCCGCATCACCTGGCGTCGCGCCATCGACATGAATGACCGCGCGCTGCGCAGCATCGTCACCAGCCTGGGCGGGGCGGCCAACGGCTTCCCGCGCGAAGACGGGTTCGACATCACCGTCGCCTCCGAAGTGATGGCGGTGTTCTGCCTCGCCCGCGACTTCGACGACCTGCGCGACCGGCTCGGCCGCATGGTGGTGGGCACGCGGCGCGACGGGTCGATGGTGCGGGCGAGCGACCTGAAGGCGGATGGCGCCATGGCGGCATTGCTGCGCGATGCGCTGCAGCCCAACCTGGTGCAGACCCTGGAAGGGTCCCCCGCGCTGGTGCATGGCGGCCCCTTCGCCAATATCGCGCATGGGTGCAATTCGCTGCAGGCGACCCGGTTGGGCATGCGGCTGGCCGACATCGTGGTCACCGAGGCCGGGTTCGGCGCCGACCTGGGCGGGGAGAAGTTCCTCGACATCAAGTGCCGGGTGGAGAAGATCGCGCCGTCCTGCGCGGTGGTGGTGGCGACGCTGCGGGCACTGAAGATGCATGGCGGCGTCGCCAAGTCCGCGCTTGGCCGCGAGGATCCCGCGGCGGTCGCGCGCGGCGTGGTCAACTTGGTGCGCCACGTCGAGAACATGGGCAAGTTCGGCCTGCCCGTGCTGGTGGCGCTGAATCGCTTTACATCCGACACGGATGCCGAGATCGCGGTGGTGCAGGAGGCGATGGCCCGGCTGGGGACGCAGGCCTATCTCTGCACGCACTGGAGCGATGGTGCCGCCGGGGCGACGGACCTGGCGCGCGCCGTGCTGGAACGCATCGGCGCGCATACCGCGCGCTACCATCCGCTTTATCCCGACGAGATGAAGCTGGCCGAGAAGATCCGCACCATCGCCCGCGAGATCTATCGGGCCGCCGATGTCAGCCTGCCCCCTGCGGTCGTGAAGAAGCTGGCGGCCTGGGAGGCGGCGGGCTTCGGCCACGTGCCGGTCTGCATCGCCAAGACTCAGTACAGCTTCAGCGCCGATCCGACGCAGCTCGGCGCCCCCGAGGGCCACGTGCTGCCGGTGCGCGACGTCCGCCTTTCGGCCGGGGCTGGTTTCGTGGTCGCGATCTGCGGCGACATCATGACCATGCCCGGCCTGCCGCGCGTGCCGGCCGCCGAGGCAATCAGCCTGTCGGCGGACGGGTTGATCGACGGCCTGTTCTGACAGGCGATCCAGGATCGTGCTCCGGCGGGACCAAACATCCCGCCGGAAGGGTCATTCCACGGTTTCCATGGCATCGAAGGCCCGGCACAGCTCCTCCGGCCATGGCGGATCATCCGCCGTCCCGTAGGCCCGGGCGAGCTGGGTTTTCAACCAGACATCGAACGCAGATTTCTCTCGCCCTGGGGGCGGGAGGGGCTGCCGTCCGTCGAGGGGCCACGTGCCATCCATGCCGGCCTAAAAGACCGAAGGGCCCCGGTGGTTCCAAATATTGCGGTCGGCCAACCGTTTCGCACCGATCATGAGGTCGTGTGACGGCCGGGTTCCCTCATTGCGCCAGTCCCGCCCCGCGCAGGAGCGTGGCGGCCAGGGCCTGACCGAGGCAGGCACTCAGGCGATCGGCGATTTTCGCCCGGTCCGCCCGTCGCGCGGTTTCCAGGTCGACCCCGCCGGCTTCCACCCAGTGGCGGATCAGGTCGAAGCGGTGGAACAGCACGATCTGGTTGCGGCGCGCCACCTGGTCGAGCGCCTGCCGGTAGGGAACCAGTTCGGCATGGGACTGCAGCAGCCGGCTGAACTGCGGATCCACCAGCACCAGGTCGGCGCCGACGCGCCGCACCGCCTCGGCGCCCGTATCGAGCGTCCGGCCCAGCTCCGCCGCCGGCAGTCGGCGCACCGCCTCGACCGTGCCGGTCTGCCAGATCACCAGGTCGATGCCGTGGCCATCGAGTTCCTGGATCAGCATGGGAAGCATCGCCGTGGCGGTCATGCCGCGCTGCCCTTGCACGGTTAGCCGGATATCGACGCCGGGGAAGGCGGCCCGCAGATCCTGGGCCATATGGTCGGCGAAGGACCCCTCGCTGCGGCCGTTCGGGCCTAGTACGGAGCCGGACCCGAGTGCCAGGATATCCAGCCTGCTGGCCTTCAGGGCGGCGGCCACATGGGGCAGCGACCCTGGGGCGACGGTGGGGGCGGCGATATCGGGGGAGAAAGGGCAATCCGGGCTTGCCATGGCCGGGCGGATCGCAACCGAGGCCAGCAGCAGGGCAGCAAGAAGGATGCGGCGCATGGACGCTCCGCGTATCAGTGCCGTCCCGATGCGACAAGGGTGGCTGGCGCGGGATCAGCCGTGTGCGAGGCGGGAAAGGGCCTGGGGCCGCTGCCTTGCAGCAGGCGGGTGGCGAGCAGGTCGGGCGTCAGCGGGACCAGCCCATCGGCGGCTCCCGCACCGATCCCGGCTTCCGCCAGGGCCAGCCCGGCCTGGGCCGCCGCCAGCACCCCGCCAAGCCGGCGGGCCTGATCCAGCCGGGTCGCGATCAGCTTGCGCGCGCCCCACGCCGCGTAGGCGCCAGCGAGGTCAGCCGCCTCGGCGGCGTCGAGCCCGGCCGGCAGCACCACCACCGGCTCCGCTTCGGCGATGCCGGCCAGGGCCATGGTTTCCTCGCGCTGAGCGGGATCGAAAGGATCGGTGCCCGGCGTGTCGATCAGGACGGGGGCCGCTTGCGCCCGGTGGGCGAGGCCGCGAGCCAGGGCCGGGGGGGTGCTGGCGACCAGAAGCTGCAACCCGAGCAGGCGGGTAAAGGCGGCGAGCTGTTCGGCCGCGCCGGCCCGTCGGCCGTCGGTGGTGATGACCAGGGGGGTGATGCCGCCCATCACCAGACGGGTCGCGAGCCGGGCCACGCTGAGCGTCTTGCCCGCTCCCGGCGGGCCGACCAGCAGCAGCGGCTTTGCCCCTGGCTGCAGGTCCAGCGACGCGAAACGCAGCGCGACCGACAAGGCGAAGGGAAGCGGGCCTGTCTGCAGCCGGCGGGCCAGATCGGCCGGCAAATTGTGCCAGAGCAGCGCCTGGGCGCGCTGTGGCGCGGGGGGTGAAGGCTCGACCACGGTCGTGACCTCGACGCCGCCGGTCACGGGGCGGGTTTCGAGAATGACCGCGTCCGGGCCGAGTTCGGATCGGATCAGGGCGACAGCTTCCGCCGTGTCGGCCGCGCGGTACCGTTTCAGCCGCATGGTCTGGCCCCTTTCAGGGTTCCGGCGTGGCAAGGAAGGCCAGGGCTCTGCCCTGGACCCGGCAGGGGCCAGGGGGCCCCTGCACCCCAATCGCGCTGCGCGGCAAAGAATGGGATCCAAGGGCCGATGGCCCTTGGTGGAGGTCCAGGAGGCAAAGCCTCCTGGTAGGGTCCGGGGCAACGCCCCGGCGCAGTCGCCCCGTTGGCATCAGATGCTTCCCACCGTGCGGATCCGTACCCGCGGGAAGATCTCCGCCTGTGCGAGCACGGGCGTCAGTGGCCGGATCCGTTCGACGATGGCCCGCACATGCAGGCGAATGCCGCCGCTGGTGAGCAGCACGGCCGGCTCGCCCGCCGCCGCGGCGGCGTCGAAGGCCGTGCGCAGGCGCTGCATAAAGTCGCTGACCTGCGAGGGGGGCATGGCGAGCTGGCGGTCCTCGGGGGGGCCGACCAGCGCCGTGGCGAAGGCGCTTTCCCATTCGGGGGACATGGTGACCAGCGGGATATAGCCGGACGGCCCAAGATGGGCATCGCTGATCTGGCGCGCGAGCCGTGCCCGCACATGCCCGACGATGGCCGGGATCACGCGCGCACCGCCGGTGCAGGCTTCCTGCACGCCTTCGAGGATGGTCGGCAGGTCGCGGATGGAGATGCGCTCGGCCAGCAGCATCTGCAGCACGCGTTGCACGCCGCTCACGGTGATCTGGCCCGGGATCAGCTCGGCCACCAGCTTCTGCTGCTCGCGTGGCAGGTCGTCGAGCAGCTTCTGGGTCTCGGCGAAGCTGAGCAGCTCCGGCATGGTCTGCCTGACGATCTCGGTGAGATGGGTGGCCAGCACGCTGGCGGGATCGACCACGGTGCAGCCCCGGAACACCGCGTTCTCCCGCGTGGCGGGATCGATCCAAAGGGCGGGCAGGCCGAAGGCAGGTTCGATGGTGCGTTCGCCGGGCAGGTCGGGCACGCCGCCCGATGGATCCATCGCCAGCAACTGGCCGGCGCGGATCTCGCCCTTTCCGGCCTCGATTTCCTTGATGCGGACGGAATAGGCGTCGGCTGCGAGCTGCATGTTGTCCTGGATCCGCACCGGCGGCAGCACGAAACCCATTTCGACGGCGATCGACCGGCGCATCACCTTGATCTGTTCGGTCAGCCGCGGCGTCTCGCCGCCAGCGAGCCCAAGCAGGCCGAGACCGAGCTCGAGCCGGATCATGTCCATGCGCAAGGCTTCGGCGATCGGCGGCTCGGCCGGCGCGGCCGGGGCCGGTGGCTCGGCCTGCGCCGTGGCGGTGCCGGCGTGGTGGCGGGCATAGGCGCCCGCGGCGGCGAGGCCGGCGATGGCCAGGAACGGCAGGGCGGGCAGACCGGGCATCAGCGCCAGCAGGGCGGCCGCGCCGGCGGCCAGGGCGAGTGGCTTGGGATTGCCGCCGAGCTGGCGCATCAGCGCCGCATCCGCGGAGCCCTCGGTGCCCCCCTTGGTCACCACGATGCCCGCGGCGGTGGAAACCAGCAGGGCGGGGATCTGCGAGACCAGCCCGTCGCCCACGGTCAGCGTGGTGAAGGTGGTGGCGGCGTCGGCGAAGGGCATGCCGTGCCGCACCAGGCCGATCGCGAGCCCGCCCAGGATGTTGATGAAGGTGATCAGCAGGCCGGCGATGGCATCGCCGCGCACGAACTTGGCGGCGCCGTCCATCGCACCGTAGAAGCCGCTTTCCTCTTCCAGTTCACGTCGGCGTACCCGTGCCGTCGCTTCGTCGATCGCGCCCGAGGACAGCTCGGCGTCGATCGCCATCTGCTTGCCCGGCATCGCGTCCAGGCTGAACCGGGCGGCGACCTCGGCGATGCGGCCCGAACCCTTGGTGATCACCATGAAGTTCACCACCAGCAGGATGGCGAACAGGATCAGGCCGATCACCACGTCGCCGCCCATCAGGAAGCCGCCGAAGGCCTGCACCACATGGCCGGCGGCGGCCGGGCCTTCGTGGCCGTGCGAGAGGATCAGCCGGGTGGTGGCGACGTTCAGCGACAGGCGCAGCAGCGTGGTCAGCAGCAGCAGCGTGGGAAAGCTGGTGAAGTCGAGCGGCCGGTGCAGGAACAGGGCCACCATCAGCACCAGCACCGAAGCGGTGAGCGAGATGGCGAGACCAAGATCGAGCACCACCGGCGGAAGCGGCAGGATCAGCACCGACAGCAGGGCCACCACGCCGAGTGCCAGCCATATATCCGTCCCCGGCGCGCGGCCGCGCAGCCTGGCGGCGAAGTCCTGGAGGTTGAGCGGAATTCCCTCGGCCATGGCGGATCAGGACCCGAGCGGGATGGCGAGGCCGGCCGGCGGTGGTGGTACCGCCAGCCCTTGCCCGGCATAATCCCGCAGCTTGTTGCGCAACGCGCGGATGGAGATTCCCAGGATGGTCGCCGCATGCGTGCGGTTGCCCAGGGTGTGGACCAGTGTCTGCAGGATCAGGTCACGCTCGACATCGTCCATGCGCCGACCGACCAGTCCGGCGACCGCATCTCCCCCCCAGGCGCAGGGCGACATCGTCGTCGGTACGGCCATGATCGCTCCCGCCGGGGCCTCGCCGGCAGCGGCCGTACCGCAGGCAGTCCCCGGCGCGAGCTCGATGGCACCGGCATCGAGCTCCGCGCCATCGGCGAGCAGGACGGCGCGATGCAGCGTGTTCTCCAGCTCGCGCACATTGCCGCGCCAGGTATGGTTGGTGAGGCGAAGCAGCGCCGCCGGCGTGAGGCGGCGTTGCGGCAGGCCGTTCACCTCCGCATAGTGTCGCGTGAAATGCTCGGCCAGCACGGCGATGTCGCCGGGGCGCTCACGCAGCGCGGGAATGCGCAGCGTCACCACGTTCAGGCGGAAATACAGATCCTCGCGGAAGGTGCCGCGTGCCACTTCGCCCGGCAGGTCGCGGTTGGTGGTGGCCAGGATGCGGACATTCACGCGCACCGGCGCATTGCCGCCGAGCCGGTCGATCTCCCGCTCCTGGATGGCGCGCAGCAGCTTGGCCTGCAGCCGCACATCCATCTCGCTGATCTCGTCGAGCAGCAACGTGCCGCCGTTGGCCGCCTCGAACTTGCCCACCCGGCGTGCCACCGCGCCGCTGAAGGCCCCCTTTTCGTGGCCGAACAGCTCGGATTCCAACAGATGATCGGGGATGGCAGCGCAGTTCAGCGCCACGAAGGGGCCGCCGGCCCGGCGCGAACGACGGTGGATGTGGCGTGCCAGCACTTCCTTGCCGGTGCCGCTCTCGCCGGTGATCAGCACCGAGGCATCCGCGCTGGCCACCTGCTCGGCCCGCCGGATGGCGGCGAGCATGACCGGGTCGCGTGCCACCAGGGTGTGGCTTTCGCCGCTCGCGGCCTGCAGGATGGCGGCGATCAGGTCCGGGTCGGCCGGCAATGGCAGGAACTCGCGCGCCCCGGCGCGGATGGCGCGCACGGCGGCATCCGCATCGGCATCGATGCCGCAGGCCACCACCGGGATCGCCATGCGCTCGGCGGCAAGCGCCCGCACCAGGGCCGCCACGTCGTGCGCGACATCGCACAGCACCAGATCGAAATGGCCGTCCCCGCGCAGGCGGGCGAGTCCGGGCTCGGGGGCGTCGGCCTGTTCGAGCCGGGCGCCACGCGCCATCGCCATGCGGGCCGCCTGCCCCAGCTCGCCTGCGAGCGAGCCGATGATCAGAACGCGCATCATCCTCGCTCCGTCAGCCTGGCCGCTCGCCCTTGACGATCTCGGTCATGGTGACGCCCAGCCGGTTGTCATCCACCATCACCACCTCGCCGCGCGCGACCAGGCGGTTATTGACATAGATGTCGATGGCCTCGCCGAGCTTGCGGTCAAGCTCGACGACGGCGCCGCGGCCGAGCTTGAGCAACTGGCTGACCTGCATGGTGGCCTTGCCGAGCACGGCGCTGACGGTGACGGGAATGTCGTAGACCGCTTCGAGGTCGCGCGCACTGCGCGGCCCGCTTTGCTCGGGCGCACCGTTGCCGGCATCGCCAAGATCAGTGAGGTCCATGGCATCGGACATGGCAGTGTTTCCTTGACGGTCAGGCGGGCACGGAGGGGGAGGGGGCAAGCAGGCCAAGTGGCGCCAGGGCCGCGGAAGCCGCCTGCAGCAGGGATGCGGAATCGCGGATGGCGGCGCCATCATGCCAGGTGATGCGCACATCGCCCGGCGGCACCGCCTCGCTTGCCGTCAACGTGACGCGTCCCTGCAGTTCCGGGTCGAGGGCGGCAAGTTCGCGTTCGATGTCCTGCACGAGATGCGGGCTGAGGCGGATGGTGACGCGCGGCTCGCGCGTGAGCGCGGGCAGGACCGCGCGCACCACCGCCGCGACTTCAGCGGCGCCGTGCCGGGCGCAGAGCGCCGGCAGCATGGTCATCAGCGTGCCCATCAGCAGCCGGGCCACCGCCTCGGCCGATTCCGCGGCGACGCGGCCGGCCTCGGCCTGGGCGCCGTCGAGCCGCTCGGCGATCAGGGTGAGCATCTGGCGGGTGATTTCCGCGCGGTCCGCCGCGGCCTGGGCGAGGCCGGTGCGATGGCCTTCCGCATAGGCTTCTTCCCGCGCGGCGGCGAGGTCTTCGGCAGTGATGGCAGGTGGGGGCGGAGGTGCGGGTGGGGCGGGGGGGGGGGGCGCGGGGGGATCGTCGAGCACGGTGATGCCGGAAGGTGCGTCGAAATCCTCGGCAAACACGATGGCCGGCCGGGGCCTGGCCGCGACGGTCGCATGGGATGTGCGTGAGTACATGGCCTAGTAAACCATCTCCTCGTCCTTGCTGTCGGAGATCTCGATCTGCCCTTCGGCGGCGAGGTCCTTCGCCAGGGCGACGATCGCCGCCTGCGCCTCGTCGACGTCGCGCAGTTTCACCGGGCCGAGCGCCTCGATTTCCTCGCGCAGGATGCGGCCGGCGCGCTCGGAGAGATTGGCGAAGAACAGGTCCCGCAACTTTTCCGATGCACCCTTCAGGGCCAGCGGCAGCTTGTCCTTCTCGACCGTGCGGATCAGCATCTGCATCGCCGGGGGGCGCAGGCGGTGCAGGTCGTCGAAGGTGAACATCAGCGCCTTGATCCGTTCGGCGGCTTCGCGGTTGCGTTCCTCCAGTGCGCCGAGGAAGCGGTGCTCGGCCTGGCGATCAAGGCTGTTGAAGATCTCGGCCATCATCTCGTGGGCATCACGACGGCTGCTGCGCGCGAGGTTCGACATGAACTCGGACCGGAGTGTGCGTTCCACGCCGTCGAGCACATCCTTCTGCACGCTTTCCATGCGCAGCATGCGCATGACGACTTCCATGGCGAAGCTCTCGGGCAGCAGGCCGAGCACCCGCGCGGCATGTTCCGGCTTCACCTTCGACAGCACCACGGCGACGGTCTGCGGATATTCATTCTTGAGGTAATTGGCGAGCACTGCCTCGTTGACGTTGCCGAGCTTGTCCCACATGGTACGACCGGCCGGGCCACGGATCTCTTCCATGATCTGGGCCACGCGCTCGCGCGGCAGGGTCCGCAGCAGCAGCTTTTCGGTGTTTTCAAAGCCGCCGACAAGATTGCCGGCACCGCCGATATTCTCCGTGAACTCGGTGCAAAGCTGCTCGACCACATCAGAGCGCACCGGGCCGAGCTGGGCCATGGCCGCGGAGATTTCCTTGATCTCGTCCTCGTGCATCATGCTGAACAGCCGGGCGCTCTGTTCCTCGCCGAGCGCCAGCATCAGGACGGCCGCTTTCTGCACGCCGTTCAAGGCACGATAATCGTCGGTCATCCCCGGCATCATGCATTCTCCTGCTGCATCCAGGCCCGCAAGATCATCAGGCTTTCCTCGGGATGCTTGTCCACCAGCTCCGCCAGACGGCGCAGCGACGAAGCGCGCATCTGGCCATCGATGTTGGCGAGGCGAACCATGCTTTCGTCCTGCAGCAGTGGCACGGTGGCGGCTTCCGCCCCGGCCAGCATGGCTGCGGAGGTGCCCCCCGGCAGGGCCGGCGCGCCCATGCCGCGGCCGCCGGCCAGCACCGCGGCGGCCGCGTCGGGGCCGGCGAGCGCGGAGGCATCGGCCGCGGCGGTGATCCGCAGGGCCATGGGGCGCAACACCAGCAGCAGCGCAGCCAGGGCAACGATCGCGAGCACCCCGGTTTGCGCCAGCCGCATCAGGTCGGCCCGTTCCAGCGGCAGGCCCAGCAAGCCCTGCGCGTCCGCCGCCCCGGCGGGATCGGAGAAGAAGCGCATGTTCACGACTTCAACATGGTCACCGCGGCGTTCATCGAAGCCGATGGCGCTGCGCACCAGGCGGTCGATGCGCTCCAGCTCCTCGGGGGTGCGGGCGCGCCAGAGGACGGTACCGTCGGGGGCGCGTTCCTCGGCGCCATCCACCAGCACGGCGAGGCTGACGCGGCGCAGTTGCGGCTGCTCGCGCACCAGGGTGCGGACGGTCTTGCCGATCTCGTAATTGGTCGTCTCTTCCTGCTTCTGTTCCTGGCTGCCGGCGCCTTCGCGCCCGGCATCGGCGTTCGGCAGGTTGTTCTGGACGGAGACGTTGCTGGCGGCCTCGGTGCTGCGGCTGTTGCCGTTGACGGTCTGCGAGCTGCGGACCACCTGGCCGTCCGGATCGAAGCGTTCCTGCGTCTCGTGCACCTGATCGAAATCCATTTCGATGCTGGCTTCGGCGCGCGAACGGCCCGGGCCAAGCCCGCGATCGAGCATGTCCTCGACGGCGCGGGCGATGCGCATCTCGATGCCGCGGCGCAGTTCCTCGGCATTCTGGGCCGCGGCGGCGGCGACCGGCGCGCCGGCGCGCGCCAGCACGTTGCCACGGTTGTCGATGACGGCAACGTTCTGGGCCCGCAGGCCGGGCACCGCGGAGGAGACGAGATTGAGGATCGCCTGCACGCCCTCGTGGTCCATGCGCGCGGTACCGACCATCGTGAGCACCACCGAGGCCTGCGCGTCCTGCCGGTCGCGGGCGAAGGGCTCGCGCCGTGGCAGCACCAGGTGGACCCGGGCGGCACGCACGCCGGAGAGGCTGCGGATGGTGCGGGCGAGCTCGCCTTCCAGCGCGCGGGCCTGGTTCAGGTTCTGCTGGAACTGGCTGGAGGTCAGGTTATCGCTGCGGTCGAACAGCTCGTAGCCGATCGAGCCGCCGGTCGGCAGGCCGTCCTTGGCCAGCAGCAGGCGGGCGCGCGCCACCTGGTCGGCCGGCACCAGGATCTGCGCCCCGCCGGCACCGAGCTGATGGGGGACGCGCTGCCGATCGAGCAACTCGGCCATCTGGCCGGCCTCGCGCGGGTCGAGCTCGGCATAGAGCAGCGCCATGCGTTCGGTGGGGCCGCGCAGCATCAGCAAGGCAAGCAGACCCAGCATGCCGGCGCCGACGGCCGCCATCGCGGCGAGCCGTGCCGTTCCGAGGGCCTTCAGGCCATCGAGCAGTGCCTTCACGACAGGTGCCTCCCCGATGCGGGGAGATGGCGTGACGGCAGAGCGAAGGGGAACGTCGTCATGGCGGCCCGTTCATGCACAACGCCCGGCCGGGTTGCCGGGCGGGATGCACGCTGCACGGGAGAAGTTGCGCGTCGGTTAAGGCCGGCACTTTTTGCCGCCCTTAACCGTTCGGCATCATCCCCGCCAGCCGGACAACTGAGCCACCTTGGACCGGCCCACCTTGCGGCAGGCCGGCTTCACTGCACCACGGATTGCACGTCGGCGAGGTCGGCGGTGAGCCCGCCGAGCTGGACCTGCAGCGTCGAGCCGCTTTTGCTGATGCCGGTCACGGTGCCGACCACGGTGAAGGGCAAGGCCGTGGCTGTGCCCTTGCTGTCATGGCCGGTGATGGTCACCTTGTACGCCCCGTCGACCATTTGCTTGCCGGACGAATCCTTGCCGTCCCATGTCCAGATATTGGCGCCCTTGCTGGCGGTCACCGTGGTTTCCATCACCTTGGTGCCGCTGGCGGTGCTGACCACGACCGACGCTTCTCCCGCCGTGTCGGCGGTGAACTGCAGCATTGCCGCATGGTCCTGCAGCGTGAGCTGGTCGCTGTCGAGCAGCACCGTGTGGCCGACCATCGAGGAGCCCTGCAGCATCTGCCCGGACTGCGTGAGCGAGATGAGCTGCGTGAGGTTGGTGTTGGCGTTGATCTGCTGCTCCACGCTGGCGTACTGCACGAGCTGATTGGTGAACTGATTGGTGTCCAGCGGGTCGGTGGGATCCTGGTTCTGCAGTTGTGTCATCAGCAATTTCAGGAAATTCTGCAGGTTGCCGGACAGCGAACCCAGCGCGGAGCTGGTCGTGCTCGTGGTGCCGGTGCTCGTCGTGGTGCCGGTGGCGCTTGTGGTGGTCATGGGATTGGAGATCCTTCAGGCGGTGATGTCGATGCCCGCGCGCAGCCAGCGTGCCGGTGCGGTGTCGTCGTCCTGGACGAGAAGGGAAGCCGGTCTGTGGTTCCGGCTGCCCGGACCTGTGTCGCGTTGCGTGAAGCCGCCGGCCCCATGATCGGCGCCGGCATTCGCTTGCGCTGATCCGCCCGAGGCGTCGGTCCCGGCCTGGGGGGCAGGTAGCTGCGTCGTGGCCGGCGCGGCATGCGGCGCGGCGGCGTGGGCCGACGGCACGACGCCCGACAAGGCTGTGGAGGCACCGGAGGCCACATCGGGGGAGGCCGCGGCGACGCGTACCTCGATCGAGCGGCCATCCGCCGGCAGCCCGGCCTGATCGAGCGCGCGGTGCAGGGCCGGCTGGTCACGTTGCAGCAGTTCCGCGGTGGCGGCACGCTCCGTGGTGAGGATGATGCGGGTGGGACCGTCCCCGCGACGCTCGATGCGGATCTGCAGGCCGCCGAGTTCGACGGGATCGAGCCGGACGGTGACCTGTTGCGCACCCGGGCGGCTGACCAACGAGATCAAGGCGGGAGCGGCCTGCTGCGCCGGCCCGGCCTGGGGGAGGGGGACTGCCGGCGTGGCCGCGGCTTGTGGGATGGATGGCGACGGGGAAGTGACGGCGGCGACGGGCATGTCCGGGACCTGTGCCGCGACCGTGAGGGTGGTGGGACTGGTCGGAGATGCGTCGCCTCGCGCCGGCATATCCCCCATCTCACCCGTGCCGGAGGCCGCCATCGGTGGCGGCGCGAAGGCGATGTCCCCCACCGCGTCCTGGCCGCTGCTCGCGGGCGCCCGCCTGTCCCCGGCGATGCGTCCACTGGCGGACACGGCTTCCCCGGCAGCAGAGGGCGATGCCGTGGGCATGGATGGCTCCGCTGGTGCCGGTTCGGCCCTTCGCGGGTCCTGCGGCATCCTGTCCGGCGATGTAGCCCCTTGGTGCGTGGTGCCAGGGCCGGCATCGGCGCTGGCCGGCAGCGCCATCATCTTTGCCGGGGGGGCGGCCGGTGCCGTCGGGCGCGCGGTCGCTGCCATGGGCGGGCGCGTGGAGGTGATGTCGTCCCGCGACGGCACGAGGCCGGAAGCCGGCGTGGTGTTGCCGTCGTCCGGCGCTTCCTGGCCAGGGCTGCCATCGGCGACGTCGGGCCGGGACTCCGCCTTTGCCTGCAGGTCGGCCGGCGGCTTTCCGCTGCCCGGGACGGCAGCCGCCGTCACGGCGACGTCCGTGGGGGCCGTCCGGGGCTGCGGACCTGCCATGGCCGGGGAAGCGGCGAAGGCATCGACGGGCGCGGCGGAAGCGTCCGGTTGCGGGAGGTCCGTGGCGGATGGCGACGGCGAGGCGGCGGTGGCCGCAATGCCGGGACCCGGGCAGCCGGCTTGTGCCGATGGGGCCGGTATGGACGGCGCGATGACGGGGGGGGGCGCGAGACTGGCGGCCATGCCTCCGGCCGTCACCACCGCGGCGTCGGTCGGTTCCTCGTCCGCATCGCTCCTGTCCGCATCGGCCGAAGGGGTTTCGCGTGCATCGGAGGGTGAGCGCAGCGCGCGGGACGGCGATGTCGTGGCCGTGGCGTGAGCCGGATTTGACGAAGGGGGAAGGTGCGTGGGCGCTGTGGCCTGTTCCCCGGCGGGCGGGGAGGCCGCGTCCGCCGGGGACGGCCCGGGAGTCCCATGGGCTGCGGTGGGGACGCTGCCGGCCGGGGGGGGCGCGTTGCCATCGTCGCCGGCCGCGTGGGGCATGACCGTTCCTGCCTTCATGCCCGGTGGAGATGCGACCGGCGTTCCCGGCGGGATCTCCGGCCCGCCGGCCGAAGGCGCGGTCGGAACAAGATCAGCGCCGGCCTGAGCGAGGGACTGCTCCGTTATCGCCGCCTCCGGGGCGGCGGCTGCCATGGCGACGCTTCCGTCCGACGGGGCTTTGTCCGGACGCGCCGGCACTCCGGGCTGGATCGTCTCTGGTTGCGTCATGCCCCGTGCCGACGGAAGCCCGGGCGAGCCCTGGGGGGCGACGAGAGCCTGGGCCATCTGCAGCGCGAACGCCGCGGTGCCTGCGGCCGTCGTGGGGGCGGCTTGCGGACTTCGACCGGCAAAGGCGGAAGAAATCGATGGGCAGGGGACAGGAGACATTGCAGGGTCCTCTGGCGGGTGATGCAGGACGTGCCCTCGCCGGCTGCCCCGCGAAGCAAGCGGCGCGCCAGTTCCGGCCGGGCCGGAAAGCCCAGGCTGCCGGGCTCTCCGGGCAGGTCGAGCGGCACAACCTGCCGGGTCCGGCGTGCCGGGCGGCAGCACGGGACGGGGCCGGACGAGGGGAAATTGCGGATTCCCGCGGGGCAAACGCTGGCACGCTTCCTGCGATGCGCAGGGCACCGCACGGTCCAGGCCCGCGGGTCACGCCAGCGCCGCGCGCACCGTCCCTTTACGCACGCAGGAGATTCGCATGTCACTCTTCGGTGCCATGAACACCGCGATCGGTGGGCTGAACGCTCAGTCCGTCGCGTTCGGCAACATCAGCGACAATGTCGCCAACAGCCAGACCGCCGGCTACAAGCGGGTGGACACCAGCTTCATGGATTATCTCACCACCAGCACGGCCACGGTGAACGAGCCCGGTACGGTGGTGGCGCGGCCGGACTACGTGAACACGGTGCCCGGCACCATCTCGCAAACCGACAACACGCTCGCCATGGCGATCACCGGCCAGGGCTTCTTCACCGTCAGCCATCCGGCCGGCACCGACGTGAACGGCAATGTCACCTTCGCGCCGCAGAGCTATTACAGCCGCGCCGGCGACTTCAGCCGCAACGACAATGGCTACCTGACCAACGGGTCCGGCGAATACCTCAATGGCTGGCTGGCCGACCCGGTCACCGGGGTGCTGGACCGGAGCACAGTGAAGCCGATCCAGGTCGCCGAAAGCGTCTACAAGCCTGTGGCGACGCAGAACCTTGTCATGGGTGCCAACCTGCCGACCGGCGCGATCAAGACCGTTGCACTCGACGCCAGCGGCAACGTCACCAAGATGTACGACTCCTCCGGGGCCCAGGTCTCGGCGATTCAGCCGCAGGTGCAGATCTACGATGCCCAGGGCGTCACCCATACGGTGCAGTACACCTGGACCCCGCAGCCCAGCGCCACGGCGAATCCCGACGGCAGCTACGACACCGTTGCCAACACCTGGACGCTCCAGGCCAAAATCGACGGTACCGACATGGGCAAGGTCACGGTGACCTTCGCCAAGGATGGCACGCTGTCCGGCATCAGCTCGAGTGGCACGCCAGTGGCCAGCAGCACGTCGGGCAAGTGCCTTATCACCTACGATACCGGTCTCCCGACCACCACCGGCACCCAGAGCATCACGCTCGATCTCGGCACGATCGGCCAGACCAACGGGGTGACCCAGTTCTCCAGCACCTACACCCTGCGTGGCCTGACCCAGGACGGTGTGCCGCCGGGCAGCTTCAGCAGCCTCACCACGACCAGCTCGGGTGATATCTATGCCAACTACGACAACGGTCAGAACCGCCTGATCGCCCGCGTGCCGATCGCCACCTTCCCCAATGCCGACGCGCTGCAGCGCCAGAACGGCAGTTCCTTCACCGTGACGACGGAATCCGGCAATCCCTCGCTGCAGGATGCCGGCACCAACGGGGCCGGCACCCTGGTGACCAAGGCCGTGGAAGGCTCCAACGTCGACATCGCCAGCGAGTTCAGCAAGCTGATCGTGGCGCAGCGCACCTATTCCGCCAACACCAAGATGGTCACCACGGCCGATGAGCTGCTGCAGCAGACCATCGACATGAAGCGCTGAACCAGGGAGGACCGGAGATCGTGTCATGAGCCTCGATGCCACACTCGCGATTGCCTCGGGGGGGCTGGCGAGCATCACGCGCCAGATCGGGGTGATCTCGCACAACGTCGCCAATGCCAGCACGCCGGGATACACGCGGCAGGTGGGACGCCAGTCCGCCCTCGTCGGCGACGGTGTCGGTGCCGGCGTTCGCACCGGGACCACGACCCGCAGCATCGACAGCCTGTTGCAGGAGACACGGTGGCAACAGCAGGGCGATGTCGCCGCGCTGCAGGTGCGCTCCGACGCGTTGGCGGCGATCGACGCGGCACAGGGGACGCCCGGGCAGGGCGACGACCTCGCCAGCCTCGCCGGGGCGCTGCGCAATGCCTTCACCGAGTTGTCCGCCGATCCCTCGAAGGTGGTGCAGCAACGTGCGGTCGTCAGCGCGGCGGACCGGCTGGCCGATGGCATCAACCGGGTGGCGGCCGCCTCCACCGGCCAGCGCCAGGCCGCGCAGGATGCGCTGGTTGCCGATGTGGACACGCTGAATGCCGCCCTCGCCGATGTCGGTCGGCTCAGCACGCGCATCACCCTGTTGCGCGCGCAGGGCGACAGCACCGCGGACCTGGAGGACCAGCGGGACGCCGCCATGGGCACCATCGCCGGGCTCGCGGATGTCCGCTTCGCCGAGGAGGCGAACGGCGACATGCTGGTGTTCACGGCGTCGGGCGTGCAACTGCCGACGCGTGCCACCACCGGTCCGCTCACGATGGCCCGGGCCGCGCTCGGCGCCACGGGGGATGGCCCTGCACTGATGCTGGGCGGTACCGATGTCACGGCCCAGTTCTCCGGGGGAGAGATCGGCGCCAATCTGGCGTTGCGGGACGTCGAGCTGCCGACCATCCAGGCCGAGCTGGACGAGTTCGCGCACGACCTGGCGAGCCGGTTCGATGCCGTCGGATTGCAGCTCTTCACCGATGGCGCCAACCCGGTGGCAGCGGCGGCGACTACGCCACCGGTGCAGGCCACCTATCTGGGGCTGGCCGGCCGGATCCAGGTGAATCCCGCGGTTGCCGCCGATGCGACTCTGGTGCGCGACGGCACGGCGGGAACCGCCAACGGGCAGGCCGGCTACGGCGAGGTGATCGGCAAGGTGCTCACCCAGGCACTGGGCACGGGCAATGTGTCGAGCACCACCCCGCCGGCGACGAGCGGGCTTGGCGCATCGGGCTCGCTCGCGGCGCGCTTCGCTGCCCCTGGCTCGGTGGCGGGCTTCGCCACGGCGTTCGCCGGGGCGCAGGCCGGGGCGGCGGCCGATGCGGCGACGGACCTGTCCGATGCGCAATCGGTGCAGTCCATCCTGGATGACAAGGCGGCCAGCGTTTCGAAGGTGTCCGTCGACACGGAGATGTCCACCATGATCGCCCTGCAGAACGCCTATTCCGCCAATGCGCGGATCATCAGCACGGTCCAGCAGCTCTGGCAGGACGTGCTGAACATGGTCGGAGGCTGACGATGACTTCGATGATGACGACCGGACTGGCCGGCGGTGGCCTGCTCGCGCATCTGGTGGCCGACAACGTGGCGGCGCGCGCGCAATTCGAGCGACTGACCCGCCAGTCCTCCGATGGCAAGGTGGCGTTGACCTATGCCGGCCTTGGCACGGGCGCGGCGACGTCGCTCAACCTGCGGCCGCAGGTGGCGCAGACCGAGGCATGGGGACGCAATGTCACGAAGGCGCAAACCCAGCTCACGGCGACACAATCGGCCCTGACGGGGCTGGCGGATACGGCAACCCGACTCTCGAGCGCCGCGCTGCAGCTCGGCACCCTGCAAGGCAATACGCCGGAGGTCCTGGCCGGGCAGGCGCGGTCGGCGCTTGCAGAGCTCAGCTCGGTGCTGAACACGCAGGTGGGTAACGTCTACATCTTCTCAGGCACCGACTCGGCGACCCCGGCCATCGATGCGACGGCACTCGACGGCTTCGTGGCTTCGGTCGGAACGAGGGTTGCCACGCTGGCGACGGATGGAGCAGCGGCGGTGACCGCTGACGTGCTCGATGCGGCCGCCGCGCAGGACTTCATGCCGGGCAGCACTGGCGCCGCGGTTGCGCAGGTCGAGACGGATGCCGGCCGCAGCGTGCCGCTTGGGGTGACGGCCTGGCAGAACCTGTATGCAACCCAGTCCGGCACGGATACCACCGGATCCTATATGCGCGACCTGGTTGCCGGCCTCGCCATGCTGGCCGGGCTGGATCAGGCGGGCACGCTGTCGAGCGAGCAACTGCAGGATTTCGGCACACGCGCGGCGAAGCTGTTGCAGGGCGCACAGGCGGCGATCACCGTGGATTCGGCGGGATTGGGTGATGTGCAGGCTGGTCTGAAGACCCGCGCGACCAGTCTTACGGAGCTGCACGATACGCTGAAGGACCAGATCAAGTCCGTTGAGGAAGTGGACATGGCGACGACGGCGGCGACGCTGGCGCAGGTGAAGACGCAGCTTGAAGCCTCGTACCAGTTGATCGCATCGATGCGGGAGATGACACTGACCGCCTATCTGTAGCCGCCCGCCGGGCGGGGCGTGACCATCATCGCA
This sequence comes from Rhodovastum atsumiense, assembly GCF_937425535.1. Lineage (NCBI taxonomy): Bacteria > Pseudomonadati > Pseudomonadota > Alphaproteobacteria > Acetobacterales > Acetobacteraceae > Rhodovastum > Rhodovastum atsumiense. The sequence continues at coordinate 1,855,606 of NZ_OW485601.1, read as the reverse complement.
CCTTTCATCAAATCTTCATTCTTACCGCACATCATTCCGGAACGTGAGGCCGTCAGAACGGTGGACCTCCGTTCCGGAAATTTCATTATAGGAAGTGGGAAAATCCCATGTCCGTCCTGGTTCTTGAAATGCGCCCTGGCGATATGATGATCGTCAACGGCGCTTCCTTGCGTTTCCGCTGCAAGACACGGCTGGAGCTGGCCGCGCGGGCGCGGTTCCTGTTCGGCAAGCAGATCATGTCGCCGGAATCTGCCGACACACCGGCGCGGCGCATCTATTTCGCGCTGCAGACGGCCTATATCGGCTCCGAGGAAGAGCGCACCGGTGGCCTCACGGATGCGCGCAGGCTGATCCATGCTTTCCAGGAAGCGACGACATCGGCGCTGGCGCGCGGGATCCTGGCCCGTGCCCTCGCGCTGGCCGAGGCAGACGATTGCTACACCGCGTTGAAGCTGGTGCGGCGCGTGATCCGCCACGAGGATGCGGTGCTGGGCCACGGCCCGGCTGAATGATCCGGGCCAGCCGGCTCCCCCTTCGCGTCCCGAAGGGGGAGGGCGTCCGGGGGCACGACGGTGCCGGTGCGTTCAGGCGAACAGAGCGAGCATGGGATCACTGCCGGAGGAGCTACTCCCCGTCTTGCCGCCGAGGATGCTCAGGATCGGGTCGGTTGTGGTGGCGGACGCCAGCAGCGAGGCGAGCGAGTATTTTTCCTTGTCCTTGGCGCCGCATTTCGTCGGATCATCCGCGGCCTTGATCAGGAACTGCTCGGCCATGCGATCCACCTTGGCGGGATCCTGCAGATCGTCGATGTCGATTGTGCTGGTCAGCAGCTTGACCTGCCGGTCGTAATCCATCGCGCCATAGCTGGTCCAGTCGAGCCCGGTCTGCACGACGGCGACCTTCAGCGCCGGCAGGTTCGACATGAGCTGGGCGATGGTCGTGATCCCCGAGGCCTGCCGCTTGAAGGCAAGCGCCTGCTCCATGCCGGGAATCTGTGTGCCCTGGTCTTTCTCGAAGCTGTTGAGCGTGTAGGCGTCCGTCACCGCCTGAACGCCGTCTCCCGTGGCAAAGGGATTGCTGGCGTACTGGGCCATTGCCTTGGCGAAGGCCAGGTAATTGGTGTTGCCGATTCTCTGCGCGGTGGAGCTGGTGCTGGTCGGATCCTCGGTGATCAGTTTGCGGATCAGCGCCGGGTACTGGATCTGATCGCTCATTCCATAGGCGCCGAGCAGGATGCCGAGCGCCCGGTAATCCTTCATCAGAGCGTCCGCGGTGTCGAGCGTTGGAGCCTTGCTTTCGAAGTAGTCGATATCGGCTTTGGCCTGAGGGTTGGTCTGCGCGAATTTCGCCGCGAGCTTCTCTTCGTCCTTCGAGGCAATGAGATAGGCGGGGATGGGCGGCAGGCCGGTGGCGCCGGTGCCCGTGCCGATCGTGGTCATGCGTCTGCTCCATGGGCGCGGCCGGAATGGCCTGCGCATGTCGATGAAGATTGCGCCTGGCGTCTCAAGGAGTGGTTAAGCAATTCGTCGCATGCTGCGTCTCGCGGCGGGGCAAAAGCCACGCTTGCAGCGGTCCAGCAAAAGGAAATTTCCGCATGTTCTCCGTGAACACGAATACCGGTGCCATGGCTGCCCTGCAGTCGCTCGGCGCGACGCAGAAGGCCCTCGAAGAGACCCAGAGCCGGATCTCGACCGGCAAGAAGGTCAGCCAGGCGACTGACAGCCCTGCCGTCTACACGATCTCCCGCACCATGGACGGGACGCTGGCCGGTCTGTCCGCGGTGTCGGACAACCTGAACTTCGCGCAATCGGTGATTGGCACCTCGCTCGATGCGGCCGACAAGATCTCCGAGCAGCTTTCGTCTCTGAAGAAGCTGGTCACCACGGGGCAGCAGACCGGCATCGACACCACCACGGTCAACAACCAGATCGGGGCCGTCCTCAAGGCCATCGATTCCTTCGCTGCCAGCGCGAGCCTCAACGGCGTGAACCTCGCCAATGGCGGTGGTGCGAATATGACCACGACCACGGACGTTTCCGGTGGCACGCTCACGGTCAATGCGGAAAACATGACCTCCAGCGGCTTGTCGTTGACCGGGCTGAACGTGAGCAGCGGTGGGCTGCGGCTGAACATCGACAGCACCACCGAGTTTGCGCAGAATGACTACATCAAGCTCGGCGACGGCACCGATTCGACCTATTTCGTGCTGAGCGACGGTTCGGGGGCTCCCACCGCGCCGGCCGCGTCCGACGCGCACAACAAGGTCGTCTTCGTGAATTTCGAGACGACCGACTCGACCGCCACCGTGATGTCGAAGCTTTCCTCCGCCATGCGGGAAGAAGGCTATGGCGCGTCGATCGCGACCTCTGCGATTGACGGTGGTGCGGGTGCTGACATCACCGCCGGTGATCTGGTTGTCACCGGAAAGGGGGTCACTTCTGCTGGGTCCGCGGTGACTCTTGCCACCGCGGGTACGGCGACGCTGGCCGCAGTGACCGGGTCGACGGCCGCGATCGCGACCGTGGATAACGCGATCAGCGCCCTCAATTCGAGCATCGCCAAGCTTGGCCAGAACTCCCAGCTGGTGACGGGCCTGCAGAACTATACGTCCAGCCTGTCCGACTCGCTCACCACTGGCCTCGGCGCCCTTACCGACGCCGACATGGCGGCGGAAAGCGCTCGCCTGCAGTCGCTGCAGACCAAGCAGCAGCTCGGCATCCAGGCGCTGTCGATCGCCAACCAGGCGCCGCAGTCCCTGCTGAAGCTGTTCCAGTAACCGACAGGGCGGTCGGGCCTGGTGGGGCCTGACCGCTCCCTTCCTGCTGAACCACTCAAGCGGATCATCCGATGCAGCGCAGTCTCAGCTACTTTCGCACGCCGCAGCTCGGCGGCGCCTCACCGCAGGAGACGGAGATCCTGGCCTTCGGATTGTGCAACGACCGCCTCGGCAAGGCGGCCACGGCACGGGAGCGGATCGAGGCGCTGCACAAGACACACCAGCTCTGGTCCTTGCTGGTCACGGATCTTCAGTCGGAGGGCAACCGGCTGCCGGATGTCCTGAAGCGCCAGCTCATCGCGCTCGGCTTCTGGGCGATGGCCTACAGCACGCGGGCGATGACCGCCGCAATGTCGCTGCAGCCGCTGATCGACGTGCACCAGAACATCATCGATGGTCTGCGCGCCCAGACGCCGTCCGCATCGCCTCTCCCTCTGCCCAAGGCGCCACAGGCTCTGGCGGCGCTGAGCGTCTGATCCTGAGTGTCGGCCGGGGCGCCAGGGCGTCTCAGGCCGGCCGCCAATTGAGGCGCATCGCCAGCCAGCGGCGCAGTTCCAACATCCTGGCCGCGTCGCAGGCCATTGTCGTCGTCGCCGCACTGGCTTCCGCACCGGCGAGCAGGCGCAGCCCGCGCGTCTGCGTCTGCAGATCCGGGGCGGCCTCGGTGCCGGCATGCCGCCACATCGCGACCAGCGTCGCCGGCGTCAACGGCGGCAGCACCAGGGCGAATTCCGTCACGGCCGCCGCCGCGGCAGCGCGCCAGGCGGCGACCAGCCCTGCCGTGGGGGGCGGCCCACGCAGCCGCCCAATCAGTTCAGGCGCGATCGGCAGGCCGGGCAGCAGCGGATCGCGGGCCGTGCCGCCCGCAGTCGGCATGCCCAGCGTGAACAAGGGGGCGGCCCCCAGCGCGGCGGCATCCGCCAGTTGTTCCCGTGTCATCGGGCCGCTGAGCAGCACCGCATCGGCGGCCTGGGTCGCCAGGGCCTGGCGCGCCGCGGCCGCATCATGGACACCCCGTACCGGCAGCGGCTCGATCCCCATCAGGTCGAGCCCGAGCAGGGCCGCCAGTTCGGGGCCGGTCTGCGAGGCACAGGCCACCCGCAACGATATCCCCGGATGCAGCGCCGTCGCCGGGATCCGGCTGCACAGCACGCCGGAGGTCAGGCCGGCGAGCACCGGCAGCCAGCCGGCCGCATCGAAACGGGCACGGGGGTCGCCGGCGAGCCACGCCAGCACGGTCTCGCCGGGCACCAGCAGGGCGGTGCCGCCATCGGGCGTGACGCGCGCGGTGAACTGATTGGCGGCGGTGACACCGTCCGCTCCCCCCCTGGAGAGATGCCGCAGCCGGGTTCCCGGCGGCATCGCGTCACGCAGCGCCGGCCCGATCAGCCCGGCCCAGCGCTCCATGCGACCGTCCTGTGGGCCGGGGACAAGCAGGCCGACCGTCTCCGGGAACGGCTCGGGCGGCGGGGCGCCAACGGGGGAAGCGGTGACACCGGTCGCGCGGGCAGTGCCGCTGAGCGCCATCAGCGCCGCGACACTGCGCAGCAGGACACGCCGGCCGGTTTGGTCGGGCGGAAGGCGGGTCGATGAGGACCCCGTCGGCGTCGGCAGGACGTCTCGCATCCAGACCCCCTCCCAGGCACAGGATCGCCTGTCGGCAGGGCGATCAGCCTTCTCCCTGCACCGGATGCGAGGGCTTGTCAAAATCCCCGGTCAGGAATCGTAGGAAACCAGGGTTTCGCAGGGCACGTCGAGGCGGCTGCGGCCCTGCAGGAAGGTCAGTTCGATCAGGGTGGCGGCCGCCGGGACAACGGCGCCGATGTTGCGCAGCAACTGGATGCCGGCGGCCATCGTGCCCCCGGTGGCCAGCAGGTCATCGACCACCACCACGCGCTGGCCGCGCTCGATGGCGTCGGCCTGGATCTCGATCCGGTCGGTGCCGTATTCCAGGCCGTAATCCAGCGGGATGGTCTCGCCGGGCAGCTTGCCGCGCTTGCGCAGCATCACGAAGCCGCAGCCCAGCTTCAGTGCGAGCGGGGCGGCCACCAGGAAGCCGCGGCTCTCGATGCCGGCGAGCAGATCGGGCTGGTGGGCGCGGACGGCGCGCGCCATGCGGCCCATCGCCACCTGCCAGGCATCGGCATGCCGCAGCAGGGTGGAGATGTCGTAGAAAAGGATTCCGGGTTTCGGAAAATCCGGGATGCTCCGGATGTGGTCCTTCAGATCCATCGGCTCGGCCCTCGTTGCCAGTGCAGCGCGTGTAGAACCCCCGCTCGGTCGCGGCAAGGCCGGTTGCAGGCGCGTGACGGTACCGGGACAGCGGAAAGCAGGGGATTCGCTGCGCCGCGATGGGACGCGCCCATCCTGGCATGGGCCACCCCGTATACCTGGATACCGGCGGCCAGGGCACGGTGCCGCGCAACCTGCCGGTTCCCGAGGCTTCGTCGAGGGTGCTGGCGCACACCAAAGGGGCGCGGTAACGGTGGGGGCATGTCACGCACCCCTCTCGCCCTGATCGCGGGCATCCTGGGATTTGGCGCCTACGTGGTGGGCGTGGTTTCCCTTGCCGACGCGCTCGCGCCCATGCATCCGCTGGCGGAACTGCTCTATTTCGGCGTGGCCGGGGTGGCCTGGGCCTTGCCGGGACGGTGGCTGCTGCTCTGGGCGGCCCGCCGGCGCTAGGGCGAAGTCGCGTGGCTTCAAGCAACCGTCATGATACTGTCATGGGATCGTCTCACGGAACGGCTACCCACCCCGCCGTCCGCAAGAAGAAGGAGGACCCGCGATGAACCGCCGCACACTGCTGGCCGGCGCGGCCGCTCTGGCTGCCGCGCCTGCCCTGGCACCGATGGCGCGCGCCCAGGCCGCCAGGACCCGGATCGTCTTCTGGCATGCGATGGAGGCCGCGCTCGGCGATGAGGTGAATCGCATCGCCACCGAATTCAACGCCAGTCAGCCTGCCTACGAGGTCGTGCCGGTCTTCAAGGGCACCTACGGCGAGACGCTGACGGCCACGATCGCCGCCTCGCGGGCCGGCCAGGCACCGCATCTGGTGCAGGTGTTCGAAGTGGGAACCGGCACCATGCTGACCGCCGGGCCGGCGGTGAAGCAGATCTGGCAGCTTGCGAAGGAGACCGGCGTCACCCTGGACCCTGCCGCTTATCTGGGCGGCGTGCGCGGGTACTATAGCCTGCCGGACGGGCGGCTGGCCTCGATGCCGTTCAACTCGTCCAGCGCGCTGATGTGGTACAACAAGGATGCCTTCGAGAAGGCCGGGCTCAATCCGGACGCGCCGCCTGCCACCTGGCAGCAGGTGGTCGAGGCCTGCCGTGCGCTGAAGGCCAAATCCGCGACCTCGGTGCCGATGACCACCGCCTGGCCGACCTGGATCCAGCTCGAACAATACGCGGCAATGCACAACCTGGTGTATGCCACCCGCGCCAATGGCTTCGAGGGGTTGGACACCGAGCTGCGCATCAACACCCCGCCTTTCGTCAAGCATATCCAGCGCCTTCTGGATATGTCGAAGGAGGGGCTGTTTCGTTACGGCGGCCGTGGTGACGCGCCCAACCCGCTGTTCATTTCCGGCGAGGCGGCGATTACCTTCGGCTCGTCCGGCTCACGGGCGAATATCGCGCGCGGCGCCAAGTTCCGCTGGGCGCCGGCGCTGCTGCCGACCGACCCGGAAGTGGACCCGAAGCCGATCAATTCGATCATCGGCGGCGCGAGCCTCTGGGCGATGACCGCCCCGGGGCGCAATCCCGCCGAGTACAAAGGCGTTGCGGAATTCCTGAAATTCCTGGCGGTGCCCGCGAATGACGCCACCTGGCACCAGCACACCGGCTATGTGCCGGTGACCTTCGCCGGCTACGAATTGTCGCGGCAGCAGGGCTTCTACGACCGCAACCCCGGCGCTGACCTGCCGATCAAGCAGCTCACCCGTGGGCAGGTGACGCCCAATTCGCGTGGCTTCCGGCTCGGGCGGATGCCGGAAATCCGCAATATCATCGAAGAAGAGCTGGAGCGGGCGCTGCAGGGCCAGCAGGGCGCGCAGGCGATGCTGGACACCTCGGTGGTGCGCGGCAACCGCGTGCTGCGCGAGTTCCAGAAATCGGTCAAGGCCTGAGCGGGCCAGGCGGGCGGCCGCATCGCCGCCCGCCGCCGTTTGCTGTCCATGGAACGTCGCACGATCTTCCCGGGCTGGCTGTTGCCGGTAGCCTTGCTGCTGCCGCAACTGCTGCTGACCTTCGTCTTCTTTTACTGGCCGGCCGGGCAGGCGGTCTTTTCCAGCCTCACACAGGCTGATCCGTTCGGCCTGCAAACCCGCTTCGTCGGTTTCGACAACTTCACCGATCTTCTGGCCGATCCGCTCTATCTTGAGTCGATCGGCCGTACCGTGGTGTTTTGCAGTGCGGTCACCGCGCTGGCGATGGGGGTGGCGCTGCTGCTGGCGCTGGCGGCCGATCACGAGATCCGCGGCCGCAATCTCTATCGGACCTTGCTGATCTGGCCTTATGCCATCGCCCCGGCGGTCGCGGCGGTGCTGTGGATCCTGATCCTGCATCCCCAGGTCGGCCCGGTCGGGCGCTGGCTCAACGGCATCGGCATTGCCTGGGATTTCCGGCTGAACGGGCTGCAGGCGATGCTGGTGGTGATCCTGACCAGTGCCTGGAAGCAGGTCAGCTACAATTTCATCTTTTTCCTGGCCGGGCTGCAGTCGATCCCGCGCAGCGTGCTGGAAGCCGCTCGGATGGACGGCGCGCGCGGCTTCTTCCGCTTCCGCACCGTGATCCTGCCGCTGCTGACACCGACCATGCTGTTCCTGCTGGTGGTGAACCTGGTCTATGCCGCCTTCGATACCTTCGGCACCATCCAGGCGCTGACCCATGGCGGCCCGGGCAAGGCCACCGAGACCCTGGTGGTGAAAGTCTACCGCGATGGCGTGGTCAATCTCGATATCGGCTCCTCCTCGGCGCAATCGGTGGTGCTGATGCTGGGCGTGGTGCTGCTGGTGATGCTGCAGTTCCGGCTGATCGGCCGGAGGGGCGGGGCGTGAACGGACGGACCGACTGGCCCGCGCATGCGGTGCTGCTGCTCGGCGTGGTGCTGTTCGTGCTGCCGATCTGGCTGGTGCTGGCGGGATCGACGCTGGATCCGGCCGCGGTCGATCGTGGGGAACTGTCGCTGATCCCGCGGCTGGAAGGGTTTTCCGTCTATGCCACGGTGCTGCGCGAGGGCGCGCCGGGGGTGGGGCCGGTGTGGCGGATGCTGCTCGTCAGCGCCGCCATGGCGCTGGCGATTGCCTTCGGCAAGATCGTCATTTCCATCCTCTCGGCCTACGCGGTGACGTTCTTCCGCTTCCCGTTCCGCCGGACCGCGTTCTGGATGATCTTCATCACCCTGATGCTGCCGGTGGAGGTGCGCATCATCCCGACCTACGCGGTGATGTCCGACCTGTCGCTGATCAACAGCTTCACCGGACTCACCGTGCCGCTGATCGCCTCGGCGACCGCCACGCTGCTGTTCCGGCAGACTTTCCTCGCGGTGCCGGACGAGCTGGTGGAGGCGGCGCGGATGGATGGCGCGGGGCCCTGGCGCTTCCTGGTGGACATCCTGATCCCGGTCTCGGCGGCCAATCTGGCCGCGCTGTTCGTGATCCTGTTCGTCTATGGCTGGAACCAGTATCTCTGGCCGCTGCTGGTGGCGACCGACCCGCGTCTCGACACCATCGTCATCGGCATCGTCAAGATGATCGGCAACGAGACGCAGACCGAATGGAACCGGGTGATGGCGACCGCGGTGCTGGCGTTGCTGCCGCCCGTCGCGGTGGTGATGCTGATGCAGCGCTGGTTCGTCAAAGGCCTGACGGAAGGCGACAAATAGATGACATCGCTGGTCCTGCAGGATCTGCGCAAGAGTTTCGGCGCGGTGCCCGTGCTGCACGGCATCGACCTGACCATGGCGGCCGGCGAGATGCTGGTGATCGTCGGTGCCTCGGGCTGCGGCAAGTCCACCCTGTTGCGGCTGGTGGCGGGGCTGGAGACGCCCACTGGCGGGCGCATCCTGCTGGACGGGCGGGATGTCGCCGGGCTCGACCCGGCGGAGCGGGACATCGCCATGGTGTTCCAGAACTACGCGCTCTACCCGCACATGACCGTGTTCGACAACATGGCGTATGGGCTGCGCATCCGTGGCCTGCCGCGCCCGGAGATCCGCCGGGAGGTGGAGCAGGCGGCGGAGATGCTCGGGCTCACGCCGCTGCTCGAACGCAAGCCGCGGCAGCTTTCGGGCGGGCAGCGCCAGCGCGTGGCGATGGGGCGGGCGATCGTGCGCCGGCCGAAGCTGTTCCTGTTCGACGAGCCGCTGTCCAATCTCGATGCCAAGCTGCGCGTGCAGATGCGTGCCGAGATCCGGCGGCTGCAGCGGCGGCTTGGCGTCACCAGCCTCTATGTCACGCATGACCAGGTGGAGGCGATGACGCTCGGCGACCGGCTGCTGGTGCTGCACCAGGGGCGGCCGGTGCAGCTTGCCACCCCCATGGACGTGTTCGAGCGCCCGGCCGATGCCTATGTCGCCGGCTTCATCGGTGCGCCGGCGATGAATTTCCTGCCGGCCCGGCTCAGCCATGGCGGCACCGCGGCGACGCTGGAACTGGGCGTGGTGCTGCCCTTCGCCGATGGCAGGCGCCCGGGGGCGGACGGGCAGCGCCTGACGATCGGCATCCGGCCGGAGCATCTGCGCCCCGAGCCCGCGGGGATCGGCATCGAGATCGACCTCATCGAGCCGCTGGGCTCGGAGACCGTGGTGATCGGGCGGCTGGCGGATGGGGAATTGCTCTCGGTCAAGCTGGCCGGGTCGGCCCCGGGCGGGGAGAGCATGACCGTCGCCATCCCGCCCGAGCACATCCATGTCTTCGATGCCGCGACCGGGTTGCGCGTGGATCCGGCCTGACAGCACCGACGCCCGAAGGGATCCGCCTCCGCCACCCCCTGCCGTGAGGCGGCAGATGCGGACAGGCGCACCTCAGAATCCATAGCGCAGGCCCACCATCAGATCGTGGCTGGCGGCATGGATATGGGCATGCAGGGGCTCGCTGCCGCCTGTGCCGATCGTGCTGTCGCCGGCGTCGATGTAGCGATAGCCGAGGTCGAAGGTGATGTGGGGGGTGGTTGCCCAGGAAATCCCGGCCCCCACCGACCATGCGAAATTGGTGGCGTTGCGGGCGTTGGAGAAGCTTTCCACCTCGCCCTGGCTGTCGAGCGAGAAGGTGCTGGCGTGGTTGAGGAAGGCCACGCCGATGCCGCCGCCGACATAGGGGGTGACGCTGCGGCCGGTGGGGATATCGATCCAGGCATTGGCCATCAGGGTCTGCAGGAACAGGCTGTCACGCTGGCTCATCCGGCCGGGGATGGTCATCGGCGTGCCGTTCCAGGTCATGTCATAGGTGACGTCGTGGCTGGCATCCGCCGTGGCGCGGTCACGGGCGACGTAGTCGAGTTCCAGGCGCAGCGGCAGCCGCAGCGCCGGGCGGAAATCGTAGCCGAGCGAGACGCCGCCGCCGAAGACCGGCTCCGTGCGATCCCCCATGGCCCAGGACTGCGCGGCACCGGAGTAGTCGTTCACGCCATCGGTCAGGCTGTAGGAATCCTGCAGGACACGACGGTCGCTGACGCTGAGCAGGCTCGCCCCGATTTTCGCGCCCACATAGATGCCGCTGCGGCTTTCCTCGGCCACGGCGGGGAAGGGGGCGAGCAACAACGCGGCGAGGAACGCCGGGAAATATCGCATGGCGAAGCTCATTGTTCCTGAAAAGGGTCGTTGCCGTATCGTTAGATGCAATTGATAATCATTCTTATGATCAGGTCAAGCCTGCCTCCTTTGCCCACGATGTGTCGGCAAAGAAGGGAAGGCGGAGGGCGGGGGGATTTTTCGTCCCGACCAGGGCAGGTCGCCGCGACCGGAAAGAATGCAGGATTAACGTGAAAATAATGAAATGATGACGTTTCCAGGCGGATCAGGCCGTAACGTTCCCTGATGTCCATAAGGACGGGCCAGGTTCGGGCGTTCACGATGATCGGCACGCAGGCCGTGCCGGCGATCGTCCGCGCGAGCGCTTCATCAGGGCCATCGTCCCTCCAGGTGACAGGGCTCCCCGAGGGATCGGCAACGCCGCTCGGCCGGCATGTCATTGCCGTGCTGTCCCGGTGTGGCGTGGACGTGACCGGAGCGCTGATCATCGACGTACGGCCCCCGCGGACAGAGGCAGGAGCGGGGCTTGATCTCGCTGTTGCGCTGGCCCTGCTGGTCGCCAACGGCACGATTGGGCAGGACCGGCTGGCGGATGTCGTCGCCGCCGGTGGCCTTGCTTCCGATGGGGGCCTTGAGCCGATCGACGATATGGACGCGGTGGCGATCCAGGCCGCTGCCCGTGGCCTCCTGCTGTTCTGCCCTGACGGTCAGGCCGAAGCGGCCGCCGCGGCCGGCCATGGTCATGTCATCGGCGCGCAGGGACTGGCCGCGGTGGTGGCGTATCTGAGCGATCAGCAATTCCTGCCGCCCTGGCAACAAGGCGATGGTGTTGCCCCGCCACGCTGGGGGGGGCTTGCCGAGCGTGCCGCCCCGGCGATCAGGCCGGTCATGCTGCCGGTTTCCGCCGATGGGATCATCCAGCCGCCCGCCCCGGCCTCGGCTGCGGTCGCCTCTCCCGTTTTTCCCGGCACGGGCCCCCAAGGCCATCGCAATCGCATGCGGGAGAAGGTGCTGATCCGTGGCACCGACGCGCTGGCCGACTACGAGCTGCTCGAGATGCTGCTCTTCCTGGCCTTTGCGCGGGGCGATACCAAGCCGCTGGCGAAGCGGATGATCAATGCCTTCGGCTCTTATGCCGGGGTGCTGTCGGCTTCTCCCGAGGCGTTGCTGGCCACGCCCGGCGTGAACGATCACGCGGCCACCGCGATCGCGGTCGTGCGCGCATCGGCCGAGCGCCTCGCGCGGGCCGGGGTTGCCGACCTGCCGGTGCTCAACAACTGGGACCGGTTGATGGCCTATCTCAATGTCACGATGGCGCACGCGCCGGTCGAGCAACTCCGGGTGCTGTTCCTGGACACGAGGAACCGGCTGATTGCCGACGAGGTGCAGGCCCGCGGGACGGTCAACCACACGCCCGTCTATCCACGCGAAGTGGTCAGGCGCGCGCTCGAACTGCACGCCACCGCCTTGATTCTGGTCCACAACCACCCGAGTGGCGATCCCACCCCGTCGCAGGACGACATCGCCATGACCCAGGAGGTGAGGGTGGCGGCAGGGGCCATGTCGATTGTCCTGCATGACCATGTGATCATCGGGAAAGGAAGCTGGTGCAGCCTGAAGAAGGAGCGGCTGCTGTAGGGGCCCGTCGCCTGCCAGGAGTCCTTCATGTCCGCGCATCCGCGCCCGGATGACGACGCCATCGGGGGTGGCACCATCCCGGGGGGAGCCTATATCCGCCTGAAACAAAGGGGATGGTTCCATGCGGCGCATCGTGTGTTGGCTTGGTCTGGCCATGCTGACGGCAGCGGGGATGGCGCGCGCCGAACTGCCCGCGGGGCAGGTCGCCCCCGACTTCACCGCGCCGGCCGCGATCGGCGGCGATGAGTTCAGTTTCACGCTGTCCGAGGCGCTGAAGCAGGGGCCCGTGGTGCTGTATTTCTACCCGGCCGCCTTTACGCGGGGATGCACCGCGGAGGCGCATGAATTCGCCGAGGCGCTTGACCGCTACAAGGCGCTTGGCGCGTCAGTGGTCGGCGTCTCCGGCGACAGCATCGCCACGCTCAAGAAATTCTCGGTCAGCGAGTGCCAGAGCAAATTCCCGCTCGTGGCCGATACCGATCTCAGGATCATGACGGCCTATGATTCCGTGCTGTTCCGGCTCACCGGCCATGCGAGCCGCACGTCCTACGTCATCACGCCCGACGATCGCGTGCTGTACGCCTACACGGCGATGAGCCCGGAGGATCATGTCGCCAACACATACAAGGCGCTGGCCGCCTGGCGGGCGCAGCACCCCGCCGAGTAGGCGGGCCATTGTCTGCCCGCCGTTTTCACGATCCGGTCGTCTCGCCAAAGGGCCGCGTCTGTGGATACGAAAGAGGGGCCGACGCGGAGGCGCTTTCTGCGCGCCGCGCCGGCCTGCCTGGCCCCCGTGGTTTCATGGAGCGGATCAGGCTGGCGCATTCCTACGCCATTTGGCGCTGGTATTCCGGTAAGAATTTTCAGGAATGTTCAACCCCCACATGGTCGGACCTTGATGGTGATCCGTTGGTGAGCCCGGATCAGCCGGTCACGGCATTCCCCAACGGGGGTGATGCCGTTGCGGGTCATGTGTGGGAACGAAGGGCTGTCTGCACTGGCCTGTCGGGACGGCCAGGCCATTGGAAAAACTGGTCGGAGTGAGAGGATTCGAACCTCCGGCCCCTGCGTCCCGAACACAGTGCTCTACCAGGCTGAGCTACACTCCGGCCGTGGGCGGGGCATATAGCCGCGCCTTGGCCGGGGCGCAAGCGGCTGCGAAGCGGAACCAGGGCTGTGGTTTCCCCGGTTTGCTCCGCGGCCCGGCCATGGCAGGGGCCGCGGCCCCGGGCCCTCAGAGCAGCGCCGCGGCGCCGCCCCGGGCCGCATTGAGGTGCTCCAGCCGCTCCACCGTGGCGGCGACGCCGTCCACCAGTTCGAACAGCTCGCGCACGTCCGGCTTGGCGAAACCGGCCGCAATCGCCGCATCCACGGCCGCCACCAGCGGTTCCGCCGAGCCGGCGACGTTGCAGATCAGGATCGGCTTGTCGTGCAGCCGGAGCTGGCGCCAGGTCAGGATCTCGATCGTTTCGTCCAGCGTGCCGAGCCCGCCGGGCAACGAAACGAAGGCGTCGGACAGCTCGAACATGCGGGTTTTGCGGCTGTGCATGCTGTCGGTGACGATCAGCTCCGCGACCCCGTCATGGGCCACTTCCCAGCGCGTCAGGAATTCGGGGATGACGCCGATCACATGCCCGCCCTGCGAGATCGCGCCATCGGCGACCGCCCCCATCAGCCCGACCCGGCCGCCGCCATAGACCAGGCGCATGCCGGCGCGGGCGAGGGCACGCCCCAGTTCGGTGGCGGCGTCGTGGAAGATGGGGGCATTGCCGGGATGGGCGCCGCAGAACACGGCGACGGCGTGGATGTCAGGCATGGCGCTGCTTCCTGCGTTCATCTGCAACTGCCGATGTCGGTTGCTCCAGGGGGGGGAGGCAAGCGAATTTGCGGCGATGCTTGTACCGCGACTGCGGCCGGGATGGAGCGCTGCGCTGCGCCTGCTGGATGCTGTGTCCGTCCCGGCCGCTGCCGCGCTGGCGTGCGCGTGTTCAGACCCGTGCCAGCAGCCAGACGGCGATGCCCGCCACGACGAAGATGGCCGCCGCCAGGATGGGGCTGGCCATGCGCGGCTGGCGGGTGGCAGCGGGCAGGCGCTTGATGCCAGTGATCATCGGCCGCACCAGGTCGTGCTTCTTCAACACCTTGTACGCCAGGACCGCCGCCACGTGCAGGATGATGACCAGCAGCAGCAGGTTGAAAGTGGCCCCGTGGATGAAGCCGGCGACCTTGGTCACGCCTTCGCCGACATATTTCACCAGGGGACCGGCGGCGGCGTAATCCGCGCCGTATTCCTCGGTATTGAACAGGCCCGAAACCACCTGGATGCCCAGCAACGCCAGCATGACCAGCACCACCCAGCCGCCGGCGGCGTTGTGGCCGATCTGTGTGTCGGGGGTCTGCTCGCGGAATTTGGCCAAATGCTGCAGGCCTTTCGCCGGGCTGGTCAGGAAGGCGCGGAAGCGCGCGGTCTCGCTGCCGACGAAGCCCCAGACCAGCCGGAAGATCAGCAGTGCCAGCACCAGGTAGCCCGAGATCAGGTGCAGCCCCATCCAACTGGCCTGGACGCTGACATAGCTCAGCAGCACCAGCAGCACGATCAGCCAGTGGAACAGGCGGATCGGCAGGTCCCAGACGCGCATCGGCAACAGCATCGTCCGGTTGAAGTCACGCAGCGCCATGCAGGCCTCCTCATTGCGAACCCGGCGCGACATTCTGGCGCAAGAACGCCGTTGGCGCGATGCCTCATGGCATGCGGGCTTCCGGATCCCCGGACGTCGCCGCGGCGCCGGCAAGACTGCCGGCCGGGCCTTGCGTCGGCCCGGCTATTCCGGGCCAATCCCGGGTGCTTCCGCACCCGCGGTCCCGGCCGGCTCGAAGGGCAGGGAGGCATCGGCAAGTTCGAGATACGGCGCCATCTGCAACAAAAACAGCGTGATCCCGGTGATCAGGGCCTCCGCGCTGGTCGGCAAGGTGATGGTGGCGCGGGCGTTGACCGCGACCCGGTGGTCGGGCAACAGGGCCAACCTCCATTCCTGCGGCAGCACGGTGCGCAGCGCCTGCAGCGCGGTGAAGGCTGCTTCACGCTGCGCGGTGCCCGGCGCCTCCGCGCGGCCGGTGCTGGGGATGCGCCCGATCACTGTCTGCAAGGCCAGCGTCCCGCCTGCCGCGTCGTGCGCGGCCAGCCGCGCCTGCAGCCGGTGGCCACGCCAGCGGACGTGGAAGGACGGGAAATGCTCGGGCGTGCTGGGGGCGAGTCGTCCATCCGGCTCGACCCTGAACGGTCCGATGGTGAAGGGAATGTCCAGCGGCATCGCGATCTCCTGCTCCGGGGCGATCCTTGCCGTGGCAGGGTGAAACATCCATAAACGCCGCCTTCCGCCCGCTTGCCCGACCGGAGTGCCATGTCCATTCCCGCGTCTTTCCGCCTTGTGCTCGCGCCGCCGCATCCGGCGGGCAAGCCCTTCATCCTGGCCGGTCTGGTCGCCTTCGCGGCCGGTCTGGCGCTGGCGGGCTGGCTGGCCTGGCTTGGCGCGCTGTTCGCCCTGTTCTGCCTGTATTTCTTCCGCGACCCGGAGCGTGTGGCGCCGGAGCGGACCGGCCTTGCCCTGGCCCCCGCCGATGGCAAGGTCGTCTCGATCGTCGAGGCGCCGCCGCCGCCGGAACTCGGGCTTGGCGACGCGCCGCGCTGGCGGGTGGCGACCTTCCTCTCGGTCCTGGACGTACACGTCAACCGCGTGCCGGTGGACGGCAAGGTCGAGCGCATCGCCTATCGCCATGGCAGCTTCATCGACGCCAGCCTCGACAAGGCGAGCGCCAACAACGAGCGCAATGCCCTGGCGATTCGCCTGCCCGACGGGCGGGACGTGGCCGTGGTGCAGATCGCCGGCCTGGTCGCGCGCCGCATCCTGTGCGACCTGCATGAGGGCGAATCGGTGCGCGCCGGCGCGCGCTTCGGCATCATCCGCTTCGGCAGCCGCACCGATCTGTACTTGCCGGTCGGCGTGCGCCCGCTGGTGTCGGTCGGCCAGAAGATGGTCGGCGGCGAGACCGTGATCGCGGACCTCTCGGCATGACCGAGCGCCCATCCTTCCTGGGGCCACGTCCCTTGCCATCGCCGATGCGGCGGCTGCGCAGCCGCTTCCACCGGCGCAGCCGGCCGCGCTTCAAGGGGCCGTCCTTCAACCACGTGATCCCCAACATCCTGACGATGCTGGGGCTCTGCGCCGGTCTGACCGCGATCCGCTTCGCGCTGGAAGGACGTTTCGGGGCTGCTGCCGTGTCCATCGTGGTGGCCGGGTGCATCGATGGCCTGGACGGGCGGATCGCCCGGCTGCTCAAGGCCACGTCCCGCTTCGGTGCCGAGTTCGACAGCCTCGCGGATTTCCTCTGCTTCGGCGTGGCGCCGGCGATCGTGCTGTACCTGTGGTCGCTGCAGAGCGCGCACGGCTTCGGCTTCATGCCCTGCCTGATGTTCGCCGTCTGCATGGCGCTGCGGCTGGCGCGGTTCAACGCCGCCCTGGATGCGCCGCATCCCGCCTACACCTATAATTTCTTCACCGGCGTGCCCGCGCCGGCCGGGGCCGGACTGGCCCTGTTCCCGCTGTTCCTCGGGCTCGAGGCGAAATCGCTGGAGCTCGACTGGCTGCTGCGGGTGGCGAACTTCCCCGGTTTCGTCGCCGCGGTGCTGATCGGCACCGGGATCCTGCTGGTTTCCACCCTGCCGGTGTGGAGCTTCAAGAACTTCAAGGTGCCGGCGGAATACGTGCTGCCGCTGCTGCTCGGCACCGGCCTGTTTGCCGCCCTGCTGGTCGCTGACCCCTGGGCCGCGCTGGCCGCGGCGGGGCTGATCTACATCGCCATGCTGCCCTTCAGCGTGCGCAGCTACCGCCGCCTCAAGCGCGAGGCCGAGGCGGCGGAGAGCGAGCAGCAACAGCAGCAGCCGGCCTGATCCACGGCGGCCCCGCCGGCCGCCAGTCGGACCTCAGCGCGGCTCGCGGGCGGTGGAGGGGGCCAGCGCTTCGCCGGCTTCCTGGGCGGCTTTCCGCAAAGCGGACTCGCGATCGGCGACGCTGTCCTCGGCGCCCAGCCATGAATGCAGCAACCCGGCCGCGACGGCGCCCGCGATCGGGGCGACCCAGAACACCCAGAGCTGCGACAGGGCCCAGCCTCCTACGAAGATCGCCTGGGAGGTGCTGCGGGCCGGGTTCACGCTGGTGTTGGTCACCGGGATGCTGATCAGGTGGATCAGCGTGAGGCACAGGCCGATGGCCAGGGGGGCGAAGCCGGGGGGCGCCCGCTCCGAGGTGGCGCCGAGGATGACCAGCAGGAACAGGAAAGTCATCACCACCTCGCTCACCAGCGCGGCGCCGAGGCCGTAGCCACCCGGCGAGTGCTCGCCATAGCCATTGGCGGCGAAGCCGGCATCAAGGCTGAACCCGGCCCCTCCCGAGGCGATCACATAGAGGATGGCCGCCCCGGCCAGGCCCCCGAGGAGCTGGGCGATGATGTAGCCCGGTGCTTCGATCAGCCGGACCCGGCCGGCGCTGACCAGGCCGAGCGTGACGGCGGGGTTGAAGTGGGCACCCGAGATATGCCCGACGGCATAGGCCATGGTCAGCACTGTCAGGCCGAAGGCGAACGCGACCCCCAGCAGGCCGATGCCGATGCCGGGGAATTTCGCCGCCAGCACGGCGCTGCCGCATCCGCCCAGGACAAGCCACAACGTTCCGAGGAATTCAGCCGTCAGTTTGCGTGACACCTTCGTCCTCCCGGGTCAATCCGAGCGCGACCTTAAATCGAGAGGGATGGAGGGCGTCACACATCATGTTTTGATCGCAGGTTATTGTTCAAACAGATCGCCTTTTGCTAAATTTGATGGATTCTGTATCAATTGCTGTGCATTTATTTCTGGAAAGATCACTTTCTTCTTTCTGTCATAATGACGCCTTCATGCCGGAGGGCCGTGATGTCCGCTGCGTCGAATCCGTGTTCGGCCAGGATTTCCTCGGCATGCTGGCCGAAGCGGGGTGGCTTGCCGCGCGTGCCGCCCGGCGTGCGCGACAGCTTGATGGGGGTGCCGAGCGCGCGATAGCCGTCGCATTCCGTCACCATCTGCCGGGCCGCCGTGTGCGGTGCCGCCAGCGCCTCGTCCACCGGCAGCACCGGCCCGGCGGGAACCCCGTTGCACAGCAGCCGCCCGGCGATCTCGTGTCCGTCCATCCCGGCGAGGATGTCGGAAAAGATGGCGATCATCGCCGGCCGGTTGGCCAGCCGGTCGGCGTTGTGCAGGAAGCGCGGGTCGCTTGCCATGTCCGGACGGCCGAGCAGGTCGCACAGCCGGCGGAACTGCCCGTCATTGCCCACCGCGACGAAGATCTCGCAGGTCCGCGTCGGATATTTCTCATAGGGCGCGAGGTTCGGGTGCGGATTGCCCAGCGGCATCGGCCGGCGGCCGTTCAGCAGATAGTTGGCGGCCTGCGGATGCAGCAGCGCCATGCCGCAATCATGCAGCGTCATGTCGAGGAACTGTCCGCGTCCCGAGCGATGCCGTTCCTGCAGCGCCATCAGGATGGCGATGGCGGAATAGAGCCCGGTCGCCAGATCGACGATCGGCGTGCCCATGCGCATCGGCCCGGTCGAGGGATCGCCGTTGATGCTCATCAGCCCGGTCATCGCCTGCAGGATGGCATCGTAGCCGGGCAGGCCGCCGAGCGGGCCCTCCGCCCCGAAGCCCGAGACCCGGCAATGGATCAGGCCGGGGAAGCGGGGGGCGAGGTCCTGCTCGTAGCCGAGCCCCCATTTCTCCATGCCGCCGGGCTTGAAGTTTTCCACCAGCACGTCCGCGCCCGCGAGCAGGCGCAGCAGCACCGCCCGCCCTGCCGGCTTGCCGATGTCCAGCGCGATCGAGCGCTTGTTGCGGTTGACCCCGATGAAGTAGCTGGCGTCGCCGTCCAGGAAGGGCGGTCCCCAGTCGCGCGTCTCGTCGCCCTGCGGCGGTTCCACCTTGATCACGTCGGCGCCGTGGTCGGACAGGATCATGGTGCAGTACGGCCCGCCCAGCACGCGGGTCAGGTCGATCACCTTCAGCCCGGCGAGCGCGCCCGGCGAGGTGGCCAGGCCCTGGCCCTTCGCGTCCGGTGGTGCCGGCGGTGTTTCCTCCATGGTCAGGCAGCCCTTTCAGCGTTGCTCCCACGCCCCCAGACGCGGCGGCAGAACGCGGGATAAGTCTCGAGCATCTCGTCACACACCGGG
The DNA here is from genome assembly GCF_937425535.1 of Rhodovastum atsumiense. Lineage (NCBI taxonomy): Bacteria > Pseudomonadati > Pseudomonadota > Alphaproteobacteria > Acetobacterales > Acetobacteraceae > Rhodovastum > Rhodovastum atsumiense. The sequence goes on along the minus strand of NZ_OW485601.1, from coordinate 1,836,189 downwards.
CCGCGCATCAGCTCGATCTGGTGCGGGGTCGGATCGGGGGTGCAGGGCGGGTTGGCATCGCCGTCGAAATCGAAGCCGGTGGCCATCCGCACGCTCTCCGCGGTCTCGCCCGGATGCACCGAGGCGAGGCGGAAGCGGGCATGCGCGCGGTTGAAGCGGAAGACGCATTTGCCGGTGACCAGGGCCTGGGCGGTGCCGCGCCGCCAGACGCCCGGCGGTGAGACGCCGGGGGCCGAGACGATGTCCACGCGCGGCACCAGCACGCGGCGGGAGTGTTCCTCGCGGAAGAGGATGGTGCGGGGCACCGCGAAATACATGAAGGCCGAGCCGAAGCTGCCGGGGAAGCGCACCCCGGTGCCCGGCCATTCGCCGGTGCCGATCAGGTTGAGGTTGGCCTGGGCGTCGATCTGCCCGCCACCGAGGAAGAACAGGTCGATGCGGCCCTGTCCGGCGAGGTCGAACAGCTCGCGCGAGCCCTCGGTGAAGGGATTGCCGTGCGGCCGGTGCAGCAGCGACAGGCGGAGCGGGTGGCCCTGCCTGGCCACCAGCCAGCAGGCAGCGGCCGGAATCGCGGAGGCGGCGCCGACCGCGGCATGGCGGACCGGCGGTGCCTCCGGATCGAGGATCAGCGCCGCGATTGCCGCGATCAACCTTTCCTCCGGCGCGATCGTGCTCATGCCGCCACCTCGTTCATGACATGGCGGGCGAGGTAGTCGCGGAACCCCTCGGCGCTGCGCGCCGCGCCGGCATATTCCGCGAGATGGGCCGCATCGATCGGGTAGTCCCCGGGCAGCCCGGCCGGCCAGGCGCCACGGGGGGCGAGGGCGATCGCCTCGACATAGGCGGCGCTGATGGTGCCGGCGGCCAGGTGCTCGTCTTCCAGCAGGTTGCCCGGCACCACGCGCTCGACAGTCACCAGCACGCGGCGGGAGGCATGCGCCAGGGTGGCGAGCTCGCGGCGGCGCCCGACATGGACATTGCCCACCGCGTCGGCGTAGCCCGCGTGGAAGGCCGCCACCTCCGGCGACAGTGCGGGCAGCAGCAGGATCGGGTCGCCGGACGCGGCGAAGGGGTTGTCGATCACCTTCCAATCCGGCCGGTGGGCAAGAAGATCACTGCCGATCACGCCGCGCAGCGGCATGAACGGCACTCCTTTCTCGGCGGCCTGCAGCATGGTGTGGATGGCCGGGCAGGTGGCGTCGATCACCGTGATCGTGCCGCGGGCAAGGGCCGCGGCGAAGCGCGGCGCCAACCCGGCCTCGCCGATCGTGGCCGCGCTGGTCTGCACCGAGGCAACGCATCCCGCGCCGATCAGTAGGTCGGTCGCATAGCCGGAAACCGGCACGCCCAGCAGCCGCAATCCGCGGGCCCCCCGGCGCACCAGCGCCCGGGCCAGCGCACCTGGCGACAGCGAGGTGTCCGGCGGCAATGCCAGGAGCGTCCCGTCGGGGATCAGCTCCGCCAGCGCCGCGAGTGCGATCGGCGTCATGCGCATTTCCTCCCATGCCCGGTCAGCTCAGGCGTCGGCGATATTGCCGTGAATTGCGACGGGACATCACTCATGTCCGCCCGTCGTCGGACGGCACGCAATCGTGCCGGGACAATCCTGCACCGCGATGATGCCGTGTGGCAACCGCCTGATGGTCGGGTGCCGGCGCAGGATGAGTTGCTCGGCCGGACGGAAATCAGACCAACAATATATAAGAACACCCGTGTGTCGGCGTTTGCTATATCAACCAGGGGTGGCAAGTTTCGGAGTGCTCTTGTGTCGATCCAGGCCAGATTGCTGTCTGTTGTTTCGCTGCTGATTATTGTGTTGCTTGGAATTTGTGGGGCAACCCAATCATTTTCGCTTCAGCAGGTCGCCAGTCTGGTGCAGGCCCGGCACGATGCGACCCGGCTGATCGCCGATCTGAGGCCGCTGCAACTGGCGGTCCAGGGCATCCAGGTCCACATCATCCAGGTGCAGCAATTCCTCCAGGATGCGGCCGCCACCCATCATGAGGACGGATTCGAGGAGGCCGCCAAGCACGCCACCAGCTTTGCCGACCGGCTGCGCGACGCCAGGGCGGTGCTCGGGCGCCTGCCGGCTGGCGCGGCGCTGGCAGGGCTGGACACGGAGCTCGACACCCTGGCCGCTGCCTTCGCCGGCTACCATGCGCTCGGCGTGAAGATGACGCGCATCTACATCGACCAGGGCATCGAGGCCGGCAACGCGTTGATGGAGGAATTCGATGCGGCGGCCGATGCCCTGACCGGGAAATTCGAGGCGATCGACCAGCGCGTCGAGGCGGCGATGCAGGCCGCCGGGCAGCAGACGCTGGGATCGGTCGAGGCCGCCGAGCAACTCGCGGTGCTGGCCAGCCGGGTCGTCAACGGCCTGACGGTCGTTGGCGTGGGCGTCTGCATCCTGGTGATCTGGATCCTGCGCCATTCCCTGATCCGGCCGATCATGGCGAGCATCGCGGCCATGCGCGACCTGGCGCAGGGCAACCTCGACATCACCGTGACCGGCCTGGGCCGGCGCGACGAGATCGGCCGGATGGCCGAGGCGCTGGAGGTATTCCGGGTGCAGGCGAGCGAGAACCGCCGGCTTGCCGCCGCCCAGGAAGAAACCCGCCGCGCCGCCGACGCCGACCGGCGCAGCGCCGTGACCACCATGGCGGCGACCATTGAATCGGAGACCAGGAAGGCGCTGGACCAGATCGAGCAGCGCACCGGGGCGATGGAAGCGGTCGCCAACACCATGACCGGGTCGGCTGCCCGTACCGGCGCCTCGCTGCAGGGTGCCTCGGCTTCGGCCACGCGGGTGACCGCCAATTCCCAGGCGGCGGCGAGCGCGGTCGGGCAGCTCTCGGCGGCGATCCAGCAGATCACCGCCCAGGTCGGGCAGTCGAGCGTGATCGTCGGTCAGGCAGTCACCGCCGGCAACGAGACCTGCGCGGCGATCGCGGCGCTGGACGAGCAGGTAACACGGATCGGCACGGTCGCCGACCTGATCCGCGATATCGCCAGCCGCACCAACCTGCTGGCCCTGAACGCCACCATCGAGGCCGCCCGCGCCGGCGAGGCAGGGCGGGGCTTTGCCGTGGTGGCCGGCGAGGTGAAGACGCTCGCGGCCCAGACCACCCGCTCGACCGAGGAGATCGCCCGCACCCTCGCCGAGGTCGGGCAGGCCACCGCCACTTCCGTCGCCGCGGTGCACCGCATCGAGCAGACGATCGGCGAGATGAATGCCATCGCCGGGGCGATCGCCACCGCGGTGCAGGAGCAAGGACTCGCGGCCAACGAGATCGCTCGCAACGTGACCGAGACCGCCGCCGCCACCACCGAAATGACGGCGCTGATCGGCGGAGTGCTCGCCGAGGCGGAGCGGACCGGCCATGACGCCGCCGAGGTGCACGGGAACGCCGCCGACCTTGCCGCGGCGGTCGGGCAGTTGAAGGCCTCCGTGGTGCGGGTGGTGCGCAGCGCGACCGAGGATGTGGACCGGCGCCTGTTCAAGCGCCATCCGGTTGCCTTGCCGGCACGGCTCAGCCTGGACGGGCGGGGCGGCACGGCGGTGGAGGTAACCGACATCAGCGAGGGTGGCGCGCGGCTGCGGGGCTGCGCCGGGCTGCGCATGGGTCAGCAGGCCAGCATCGATATCGGCGACGTGCGGGGGCTGGCCTGCGTGATCGGCCATGTCGAGAAGGATGGGGCCGGTGTCGCGTTCCGCCTGGACGAGGCGGGCCGGACGCGGCTGCGCCGGCTGTTGCAGCACGAGACGGGATCGGCTGCCGCCTAGGCGGCAGCAGCCATCGACGGTTCAATCCAGGGCGGCGGCCAGGGCCTCGGCGCTGCGGCCATTGGCGATCCAGGCCGAGCGCGCATGCCAATGCACCCCGCCGACCCGGGCAAAGGCGTGGTTGGCGTTCGGATAGACGTAGGCGCGGATCGCCGGATGGTCCTTGGCTGCGGCGATCACCTTCGCGCGGCCTTCGGGTGGGAAGAACTCGTCCTGGTCGGCGATGTGCAGCAGCAGCGGCTTGCTCACCCCGGCCAGCGCCCCGGCGAATCTGTCGAGCCCGACGCCATAATAGGAAACGTTCACGTCGGCGTCCGATTCCAGCGCCATGCGGACGGCCAGCAGGCCGCCGAGGCAGTAGCCCATGGTGCCGGCGCGGCCGTTGCCGCCGGGCAGGGCGCGCGCGGCGGCGAGCGTGGCCTTGAGGTCGGCGATGCCCTTGTCGTGGTCGAAGCCGTTCATCAGCGCGAACGCCTTGTCCCACTCGGCCTGCGACTTGTCGGTCAGGTCGACATTGCGTTCCTGCCGCCAGAACAGGTCGGGGGCGACGGCGAAGAAGCCGAGTTCCGCGACCTGTGCCGCGGTTTCCCGCAACGAGGCGTTGACGCCGAAGATTTCCTGGATCAGCACCACCGCGCCGGCCGGCCGGCCCGTGGGCTCGACCACGTACGCGTCGAAATGGCCGGTGCCGTCGCCGGCCTGGATGCTGATGCTCGCCATGGGGACCCCCTTTGCCGCTTGTTGTCGCGGCCGAGGATACCCGGGACTCTCCGTCCTGCCTCCTCCCCGCGCGGGGGAGGAGGCTTCAGGAAGACGTCAGATGTAATGCTCGGCGAGCGGGGCGAAGCCGTTGAAGGCCTGGCTGGCATAGGTGGTGACGTAGGCGCCGGTCGAATGCAGTTCCACCCGGTCGCCGCAGGTCAGCGCCATGGGCAGGCGGTAATTGCTGCGCTCGTACATGATGTCGGCGCCGTCGCAGGTCGGGCCGGCGATCGCCACCGGGCCGGTCGTCCCGCCGTCATGCGGCGTGGTGATGCGGTAGCGGATCGCCTCGCCTTCGGTCTCGGCCAGCCCGCCGAAGCGCCCGATGTCGAGATACACCCAGCGCACCGGTTGTTCCTCGCTGCGGCGGCTGACCAGCACCACCTCGGCGCTGACCACGCCGGCATCGGCGACGATGAAGCGGCCCGGCTCGATCACCATCTCGGGCAGGGCGTTGCCGAAGGCTTCGGTCATCGCATGCATGATGGCGTTGCCGAAGGCGTCGATGCCCGGCACCTCGTCGCGGTAGCGGGTCGGGAAGCCGCCGCCGAGATTGAGCATGCGCAGGTTCACCCCGGCCTCGCGCAGGTCGGTGAACAGCATGGCCACCCGGCCGATCGCCGCCTCGTAGCTGGCGGTGGAGGTCTGCTGGCTGCCGACATGGAAGGACAGGCCGTACGGATCGAGCCCGAGCTCGCCGGCGCGCAGCATCAGATTGCGCGCGGTTTCCACCGTGGTGCCGAATTTGCGCGACAGCGGCCAGTCGGCGCCGGCGTTCTCCACCAGGATGCGGCAATAGACACGGCTGCCCGGCGCGTGCTGGGCCAGCTTCTCCAGCTCCTCGACGGAATCGAACGCATACATGCTCACGCCGGCGGCGAAGGCGCGGCGGATCGCCGAAACCTTCTTGATGGTGTTGCCGAAGCTGACCGCCTCGGGCCGCGCGCCGGCGCGCAGGCAGGCCTCGACCTCTTCGAAGCTGGCCGCGTCGAAACGGCTGCCGAGGCCGACCAGACGCTCCAGGATGGGATGCGCCGGATTCGCCTTCACGGCGTAATAGATCTGGGCGAGCGGCAGGGCATCGCGCAACGCGCGGAAGTTACCTTCCACGCGGTCAACGTCGAGCACCAGGCACGGGGTTGCCGGCTGCTGCTCAGCAAGGAATCGGGCGATCTTGGGCGTCATCGCACCGTGCCTCCCTCTGATGAAGCGCCCACCTGTCAAGGCGATGGGCGTAGATTGCGAAACGGTCGAACGAACCAGCGAAAAGCGGCAGACTCATCACCCCGGAAACCGGGACGAGAATCCCTTGCCAGAACGCTTGACGTCGTTGCGTAACCCGAGGGCCAGAGGCACGTGCGTTGCTGCGTGGGGATCGCACATAGGCGCAGCCCCCCTGGGGTGCAAGTGGTTTTTTCCGTGATGGAAGCGGGCCTGACCAGAGGTGAGGACATGCCGCCGGCAAACCGTCCGGGGGCTGGTTGCGTTGGCCGGACACGGGGGGATGTCTGTCTGCAGGAGGGCGTGATGCGGTCGCCGGCACCTGAACCACGCGATGACCTGGCGGAGATCGTCCAGCGCGGCCACGGGCTCGGCCGCGGTGCCCGCAGCCCTGTCGCCATCCCCTGGCGCGGCTGGCGGCAGGTGCTCGGACGGACCTGGCGGGAGATCATTTCCGACCGCGTCTCCCTGGCCGCCGCCGGCAGCGCCTTCTTCGCGACGCTGGCGCTGTTCCCGGCGCTGTCGATGCTGATCTCGCTCTATGGGTTGATCTTCGATCCGGCCACGGTCGAGCCCCAGCTCGAGGTCTTGCGCGACCTGTTGCCGCCCGCCGCCTTCGCGTTGATCGCCGACCGCGTGCACACGCTGGTCTCGCATGGCCGTGCCGAACTGGGCCTGTCGTTGCTGATCAGCACCGGGGTGGCGCTCTGGAGTGCCACGACCGGCACCAAATCCCTGATCGCCGCCCTGAACCTTGCCTACGAGGAAGAAGAGAGCCGCGGCTTCCTGGAGTACCAGAAGACCAGTCTGCTGATCACGCTTTGCATGGTGCTCGGCGCCATCCTGGGCCTGGCCTTGCTGGTGGCGTTGCCGGCGACGATCAGTTTCCTGGGGCTCGATGCGCATGCGCGCGGGCTGGCGCGGCTTGGCTCGACCGCGGTGCTGGTGGGGTTCGTCCTGCTGGCGCTGGCGCTGCTGTACCGCTTCGGCCCGTCACGGCAGAAGGCACGCTGGCACTGGGTGACGCCGGGCTCGATGCTGGCGACCGCGCTATGGCTTGTCGCCTCGGTGCTGTTCTCGCTCTATGTCGTGCACTTGGCCAGCTATGACGCGACCTATGGGCCGCTCGGCGCCGTGGTCGGCGTGATGATGTGGTTCTGGGTCTCCGCCTACGCGGTGCTGGTCGGGGCAGAGCTGAACGCCGAGCTGGAACTGCAGACGGCCGAGGATACCACCACCGGCCAGCCGCGGCCGATCGGCAAGCGCGGGGCCTTCGTGGCCGACAACGTGGTGGTCGACGACAAATCCTGAACCGGCCGTTCCGGGCGGGGGCCTGCTCCCGGGCAGGAACGGGTCCCCGCGGCCGGGATCAGCGGATCAGCCCGGTGAGCGGGCTCGACGGATCGGCCCCCATCCGGCGCGGCATGCGGCCGGCAAGGTGGGCCAGCCGGCCTGCCTCCACGGCGTGGCGCATCGCCCGCGCCATCCGCACCGGATCGCGGGCATGCGCGATCGCCGAGTTCAGCAGCACCGCGGTGCAGCCAAGCTCCATGGCGATGGCGGCATCCGAGGCGGTGCCGACGCCGGCATCGACCAGCAGCGGCACCTTCACCGTCTCCAGCATCAACGAGATCATCGCCGGGTTCTGCAGCCCGAGCCCCGAGCCGATCGGCGCGCCGAGCGGCATGATCGCGACGCAGCCCATGTCCTCCAGCCGCTTCGCCGCCACCGGGTCGTCGGCGCAGTAGACCATCACCTCGAAGCCGTCCTTGATCAGGGCGGCGGCGGCCTCCAGCGTGGCCGGCATGTCCGGATACAGCGTGGGCGGCGGCCCGAGCACCTCCAGCTTCACCAGGTTCCACCCGCCGGCCTCGCGCGCCAGCCGCAGGGTGCGCACCGCGTCCTCGGCGGTGTGGCAGCCCGCGGTGTTGGGCAGGTATGTGTATTTGCGGGGGTCGACATAATCCTGCAGCATCGGCGCCTTGGGATCGGCGAGGTTCACCCGGCGCACCGCCACGGTGACCATTTCCGCCCCGCTCGCCGCGATCGCCGCGGCGGTTTCCTCCAGGTCCTTGTATTTGCCGGTGCCCACGATCAGCCGCGAGCGGAAACGCCGTCCCGCGACGGTCCAGCCGTCATCCTCCGTCTGGCCGTCCGTCGTCTGGATGTGGCCATCCATGTTCAGCCTCCGCCGATGAAATGCACGATCTCGAGGGAGTCGCCGGGGGCCAGCCAGGTTCCGGCATAGGCCGAGCGTGGCACGATCTCCCGGTTGCGCTCGACCGCGACCTTGCGCGGGTCGAGTCCGATCCGCTCGAGCAGGCCGGTCACCGTCAGGCGCCCGTCCAGCACGTGGGGCTCACCGTTCAATGTGAGCGTCAGGTCTTGCTCTCCCATGGTGTCGAGTATGGGGATCGGCCCCGTTGCGAACAAGCGAGCGTCCGGCCGATGCCGGGTTGCATGGGCGGCCATGCCGCCACGCATTGATGCGACGCTGTACCCGTGCTAGGGGGCGCCGCCATGTCGCCCGGACCCTCCCTGCCGCTGATCGCCGTCTTCAACGGCCCGAACATGAACATGCTCGGGCTGCGTCAGCCACATCTTTATGGCAGCGCGACGCTGGACGACGTGGAGGCGCTCTGCGCCGAAATCGCCGATCAGCTCGGGCTCGCCATCGATTTCCGCCAGACCAACGGCGAAGGCGAACTGGTGTCCTGGGTGCAGGAATGCCGTGGCCGTGCCGCTGGCATCATCATCAACCCGGCCGGCTACACCACCACCTCGATCGCGCTCATGGACGCCCTGCTGGCGACCGAGCTGCCGGTCATCGAGGTGCATGTCACGAATATTCACCGGCGCGAAGAGTTCCGGCAGCACTCCTATGTTTCGAAGGCGGCGGTGGGTGTGATCTGCGGCCTCGGAATCAACGGATACAAGCTGGCGCTGACCGCCATGGCCGACCTTCTGGAGGCGCCCGACGAATGAACGCCGTCAGTATTGACCCGGAGACGGTGAGGCAGCTCGCGCTGATCCTGACCGAGACGGGGCTGACCGAGATCGAGATCGAGGGCAAGGATGGCCGCGTCCGCGTGGCCCGGGCGCATCCGCCCGCCGCCCCGGCGCCGGTCTCCACCGTCCCGGTTGCCGCCCCGGTTACGGTGGCGCCGCCGGTCGCCACCGCCGGCCCCTCGGCCAACCCGGCCCCGCCGGCGGATGAATCGCAGCATCCCGGCGCGGTGCTCAGCCCGATGGTCGGCGTCGCCTATCTCTCGCCCGAGCCAGGGTCGCAGCCCTTCGTCACCGCCGGCCAGACCGTGGCCGCGGGGCAGACGCTGATGCTGATCGAGGCCATGAAGACCTTCAATCAGATCAAGGCGCCGAAGGCGGGCACGGTCACGCGCATCCTGATCGGGTCGGGTGCGCCGGTCGAGTACGGCCAGCCTCTGCTGATCCTCGAATAGCCCGAGGACGCGGGCACCGTGTTCCAGAAGATCCTGATCGCCAACCGGGGCGAGATCGCGCTGCGAATTCAGCGCGCCTGCCGCGAGATGGGCATCCGCACCGTCGCGGTGCATTCCACCGCCGACGCCGCCGCCATGCATGTGCGCCTCGCCGACGAGAGCGTCTGCATCGGCCCGCCGGCTGCCCGCGATTCCTACCTCAACGTGCCGTCGATCCTCTCGGCGGCCACCATCACCGGGGCGGATGCCATCCACCCCGGCTACGGGTTCCTCTCCGAGAACGCTTCCTTCGCCGAGATGGTGGAGGCGCACGGCCTGACCTTCATCGGGCCGTCGCCTGCGCATATCCGCATGATGGGCGACAAGATCGCGGCCAAGGCGGCGATGGGCGCGCTCGGCGTGCCACTGGTGCCGGGCTCGGCGGGGGCGATCGCCGACATCGACGAGGCGCGGCGCATCGCCAGCGATATCGGCTATCCGGTGCTGATCAAGGCGGCGGCCGGTGGTGGCGGGCGCGGCATGAAGGTGGCGGCGGGCCCCGACGAGCTGGAGGAGGCGTGGCAGCTCGCCCGCACCGAAGCCCGCGCGGCGTTCGGCAACGACGCCGTCTACATGGAAAAATACCTCGACCGGCCGCGCCATATCGAGCTGCAGATCCTGGCGGACAATTTCGGCCAGGTCGTGCATTTCGGCGAACGCGACTGCAGCCTGCAGCGGCGCCACCAGAAATTGCTGGAAGAGGCCGGCTCCCCCGCCCTGACCCCGGGCCAGCGCGATGCCCTTGGGTCCACCGTCACGGCGGCGCTCAGCCAGCTTGGCTACCGCAACGCCGGCACGCTGGAATTCCTCTACCAGGACGGGCATTTCGCCTTCATCGAGATGAACACCCGCCTGCAGGTCGAGCACCCGGTGACCGAAATGGTCTGCGGCGTCGACCTGGTGCGCGAACAGATCCGCATCGCCGCCGGCCGCCGGCTCTCCTACGAACAGTCGGAGATCGCCTTCACCGGCCACGCCATCGAGTGCCGCATCACCGCCGAAAACCCGGAAACCTTCATGCCCACCCCGGGTCGGGTGACCGCGTTCCACGCGCCCGGGGGGCTGGGGGTGCGGGTCGATTCCGCGCTCTATGCCGGCTACGTGGTGCCGCCCTATTACGACAGCATGGTGGCCAAGCTGATCGTCCACGCGCCCACCCGGGCCGAGGCGATCGCCCGGCTGCGGCGCAGCCTCGCCGAATTCGCCGTGGTTGGTATTGAAACCACCGTGCCACTGCACCAGCGTATCGTCGAACATCCCGATTTCATCGCGGGGCAGTACACGATCCACTGGCTGGAGCGGTTTGTCTCGCAGCAGGGGTAATAAAGGAAGGCAAGGGCTCTGCCCTTGACCCGGCAGGGGCCACAAGGCCCCTGCACCCCAAAAGCGCTGCGCGGCACGTTCCTTCCCTTCGCCGCGCCGCTCAGGCAGTATCGTCCGATGTCCCGCCGTTCCTTCGAGGTTACGCCGGATCTGATGCTGCGCGCCTATCGCGCCGGACTGTTTCCCATGGCGGAGACACGGCGGGGCGATCGACTGTACTGGCTCGATCCCGAACAACGCGGCGTGCTGCCACTTGAGGGATTCCACCTCTCGCGGCGACTGCTGCGCACCGCGCTCAACGGCGGGTTCGAGGTGGTGGCCGACCGCGACTTCCCCTCCACCATCGCCGCCTGCGCCGAGGCGGCGCCAGGGCGGGAAGACACCTGGATCAATCCGGAAATAGAACGGCTTTTCACCGATCTGCACCGGCTGGGACACGCCCATTCCATCGAGTGCCGGCTGCATGGCTGCCTGGTGGGCGGGCTCTATGGGGTCGCACTGGGCGGCGCGTTCTTCGGCGAGAGCATGTTCAGCCGGGTTCGGGATGCCTCCAAGGTCGCCCTGGTGCATCTGGTGGCACGGCTGCGGCTCGGCGGGTTCACCCTGCTCGACACCCAGTTCGTCACCAGCCACCTGGCCCAGTTCGGCGCGATCGAGATTCCCCGCGACGCCTACAAGACCTTGCTCGCCCAGGCGGTGGATACGCCGGCACGCTGGATCCTCGAGGTGGATCCAGGTCGGCTGGAGGCCGAGATGCGGCTTCTGGCCGGGCGTGGCGGGGCTGGGGACGAGGCCGGAAAGGACTGAATTTCATGCGAAACCTGCCCAGGATGGGGGGATTGGCCGCGGGTGCGCTGGCCGCCCTGGTGATGGCCGTGGGGATCGCCCGCGCCGCGCCCCGGGACCGTCCCGTCTTCCCGCCCACGCGCGACGTCGCGGTGACCTACGCCACCTCCCTGCCGCAGCCGGGCGCGCCGAAGCAGGTGCTGCTGCGCTACTCGGCGGCATCCGGGCTGGTGCGCATCGATGGCGCCCTGCCGGGCTGGATCCTGGTCGATCCGCGTGAGCGCCGTGCCAGCGTGGTGATGGAACAGCTCGGGGTGCTGCTCGACGCCCCGGCCAAGGCAGGATTGGATCAGGCCCTGGTGCTGGAGAACGGCCGGCACTTCACCCGGCGGGGCAGCGATCAGGTGGCCGGATTGCGCTGCACCGTGTGGGATGTCGCCGGCGAAGCCGCCAGCGGCACCGTCTGCGTGACCGGCGACGGCGTGGTGCTGCGCGCCAGCGGACATGACCGGTCCGGGCAGGAAAGCCGCGTCGAGGCCACCGGCGTGGACTATGCCGCGCAGCCGGACGCCTTGTTTCAGCCGCCGGGCCATCTGCGCCGGGTGAACATGCAGGCGCTGCTGGATGCCGGCGGCCTGACCGGCGGCCTCCCCTCTGGCGGCAGTGCCGGCGCCATCCTCGACCGCCTGCGCGGACGGCAATGACCCGGCTTCCGCCGCTGCTGGTGGCGGCGGCGCTGCTGGTGGCGGCGCAACCGGCGATGGCGGCCGGGGATCGCCCCCCGGTTACCCCGACCCGCGATGTCGATGTCGTCTACATGATGGTGCAGCCCGACCGGCCGGGCGGGCCGCGCGTGGTGGAACAGCGCATGCGCTGGGCCGCCGGGTCGCAATTGCTGCGCCTGGACCCGCCGACGCCGGGGATGTGGGTGGTCGTGGACATGCGCGCACACCGCCTCTCCGCGGTGCGCGAGGCGGACCGGTCGGTGCTGCAAATGCCGGCCGACCAGGCCCGGTTCAGCCCCGGCGCGCCGCCGGGGGCGGTGACGTTCCAGCGGCAGGGCCAGGCGGAGATCGCCGGTCTGTCCTGCACCGAATGGCGCACCGCCGATGTGACCGGCGCGCCCACCCTGGCCTGCATCACCGCCGACGGCGTGCTGTTGCGGGCCGCCGCCGCGGGGCGGGTGGTGGTGGAGGCACTGCGTGTCACCTATGCCGCCCAGCCCGAATCCGTGTTCCGGATTCCCCCGGATTACCGAAAGCTCACGCCGCCCCCTGGGCAACGCTGAGATCCGCCCCCTGATCATGCGGGCATGAACGCGAAGACGCGGATGGCGGCGCTGGCGGTGTGGCGGGACCATGCCGGGCGGTTTTCCTGGCTCAAGGCCGTGGTGCTGGGGCTGGTGCTCTGTCCGGGCGCCGAGCTGGCGGTGCTCTGGGCGACGCAGGGCCTCGGCCCGCGGCCGGTCACCGAGGTGCTGCACGGCCTGGGCGAGTGGACGGTGTGGTTCCTGCTGCTCACCCTGGCGGTGACGCCGGCGCGCACGGTGTTCGACTGGCCGCGTGTCGTGCAACTGCGCCGCCTGCTCGGTCTTGCCACCGCCGCCTATGCGCTCGCGCATCTGACGCTGTTCTGCGTCGACCAGAAATGGCGGCTCGGCACCGTTGTCACCGAGATCGCGCTGCGCTTCTACCTGGCGATCGGCTGCGCCGCCCTGGTGATGCTGCTGGTCCTCGCCGCCACCTCCACCGATGGCTGGCAGAAGCGGCTGGGACGGGACTGGAAGCGGCTGCATCGCCTGGTCTTCGTGCTGCTGCCGCTGGCGCTGTGGCACTATTTCCTGCAATCCAAGGCCGATGTCGGCCCGGCGGTGCTGGCCACCGGCGCCGCGTCCTGGCTGGTGCTGTGGCGGGTGGCGCCGCGCCCCTGGCGGGGGCGGTTCTGGCTGCTGCCCCTGCTGGCGCTGGTGGCAGGCGGCGTGGCGGCCGGGATCGAGGCGGCATGGTACGCGCTCGCCAACGGCGCGCAGGCCGGGCGCGTCCTGGCTGCCAATCTGGATATTGCCTTCGGGCCACGGCCGGCGGTGCAGGTGGCGATCTGGGGAGGCGTGGTGGTCGTGCTCGCACTGGCGCGGCGGGTCGGCCGGCGTCTGGGTGGGGCGCGCCGGCCTCGCGGGGCCGGGCCGCTCGGGGCGGCTACGCCGGGGGAATGAGGTCGGGCCACGCCGGGGCCACCCGACCATCGCGCCACGGTCACTCGACGCTTGCGTTGTTCTCCCTCAGAGTGGCAACCCTTCCGGCGATGCTTGCGTCCAATCGCATGTGCCGGGCATTGGCACTGGCCGATCGACCTCGCGGCGGCCCGGCCGGCCGTTCACCGACCGCAGGCGATGGACGCGAGCAAACGAAGGGGGATTCCGCATGACCGACGATGCCAGGCTGGCGGCGCTGCGCGCGCGCTATGCCGATGCCCGCAGCGACCAGACGGATGATCCTGATTTCCGCAAGGCGATCGGCCTGGCCTTCACCGGCGAGAACCGCCGCAGCCTGCCCTTTGCCGGCGTCTCGACCCTGCTTGGCGCGCCGTTCCGGCCGGAAGCGCCGGATCTGCCAGATTTCGGCGGGCTGCAGGTGGCCCTGGTCGGTGTGCCGACCGATCTGGGCGTCACCAACCGCTCGGGCTCCCGGTTTGGCCCGCGCGCCGTGCGCGCCGTCGAGCGGGTCGGCCCGTTCAACCACGCCCTGCGCGTCACGCCGCTGGCGGAACGGCGGGCCGCCGATATCGGCGACGTGCCGTTCCGCGGGCGCTTCAGCCTCGAGGACAACATCGCCGACATCGCCGGCTTCTATGCGCGCCTCGCCGCCGCTGGGGTGGTGCCGCTGTCGGTGGGGGGCGACCATTCCATCACCGGGCCGATCCTGGGGGCGCTCGGGCGCGACCGCCCGGTGGGGCTGGTGCATATCGACGCCCATTGCGACACCTCCGGGCCGCAGGAGGGTACCCGGTTCCACCATGGCGGACCGTTCCGGCAGGCGGTGCTGGAGGGCGTGCTCGATCCCGCGCGCACCATCCAGATCGGCATCCGCGGCTCGGCCGAGATGCTCTACGAGTTTTCCTACGTCTCCGGCATGACGGTGATCCATGCCGAGGATGTCGACACCATGGGCATCGATGCCGTGGCGGCGAAGGCGCGGGAGGTGGTGGGGGACCAGCCCTTCTATATTTCTTTCGACGTCGACGGGCTCGATCCGGCGTTCTGCCCGGGCACCGGCACGCCGGAGGTGGGCGGGCTGACCCCGCGCGAGGCCCAGCGGATCCTGCGCGCGCTTGTCGGGTTGCGCGTGATCGGTGGCGACGTGGTGGAAGTGGCGCCCCAATACGATCCCACAACCGTGACGGCGCAGGTCGCCGCCCAGATGCTGTTCGAGATGTTTTCCCTCGTCGCGCTGGCGCCATAATTACGGCCGTGATGGACACGGTCAATCTGGGGTGGCGGATCTTCTACCGGTTCGGGTTCCGGCTGGCGCGCCTGGCCTGGTGGGTGTGGCGGCCGGCGCATGCGGGCGCGCTGGTGGCGCTGTGGCATGAGGGCAGGCTGCTGGCGGTGCGGCTGAGCTACCGGCCCGGCCTGAACCTGCCGGGCGGCGGCGTCCATCGCGGCGAGGATCCCTGCGCGGCGGCCTGCCGCGAGCTGGAGGAGGAACTCGGCCTGGTGCTGCCCGCCGAGGCGCTGGTGCTGGCCTATGAAAAGCGCGCCCCCTGGGATTTCCGCAAGGAACATGTGCGGGTCTTCGAGGCCCGGCTGGCGGCGGTGCCGCCGTTGCGGCCCGACCGGCGCGAGGTTACCGCGGCCGGGTTCTTCCACCCCGCGCAGGTGCTGGCCGAGGCGACCTCCCCCTTCGTGCGCGGCTATGTCGCGCAGGCGCTGGCACGGCGGGAGCGGCCGGACGGTGATCCGCTGCCCCATCACGCGGCCGTGGCGAGCGGGGCCGCGGCCTCGCCGTGACCGGCGGGGAACCGGGGGGTGTTCAGCCTGGGTTCATCTGCGCCCGGTCACGATCAGCCATGTTCCGTCGCTCTTTTCTCCTGGCCCTGCTGGCGGCAGCTTCTCCGGCCCGTGCGCAGGACGACAGCGATTCCGCCCGGGCCCGTGCCGCGCTGCGTCGCGGCGAGATCCGTCCGCTGGCCGACCTGCTCGACATGGTGGAGGCGCGCTACGACGGTCGCGTCATCGAGACCGAGCTGGAGCAGAGGCATGAGCGCTGGATCTACGAGTTCAAGCTGCTGCCGCAGAGCGGCCGGATGTGCAAGGTGATCGTCGACGCCGCCACCGGCGAGGTGATCGCGACCCGTGGGCCGGCGCGGGAGCGACGCTGATGCGCGTGCTGGTGGTCGAGGACAATGCCGCGCTCGCCGGGCAGACCCGGGGCGCGCTGACGCAGGCCGGCTTCGCCGTGGACCTCGCGCCGGACGGGGAGGAAGGCCAGTTCCTGGGTGAAACCGAGACCTACGACGCCGTGGTGCTCGACCTGGGCCTGCCGAAGCTGGACGGGCTGTCGGTGCTGCGTCGCTGGCGCGCGTCCGGCCGGGCCATGCCGGTGCTGATCCTGACGGCGCGCGGCACCTGGACGGAGAAGGTGGAAGGGTTGAATGCCGGCGCCGATGATTATCTCGCCAAGCCCTTCGCCATGGCCGAGCTGGTGGCGCGGCTGCATGCGCTGATCCGTCGTGCCCATGGCCATGCCCAGCCCGAGATCGCCTGCGGGCCCTTGCGCATCGACATCGCCGGCCAGGCGGTCACGCTGGAGGGGATGCCGGTCCGCCTGACCGCCATGGAGTTCCGCCTGCTCGAATGCCTCGCGCACCATCTCGGCCGGCCGGTTTCCAAGACCCATCTGACCGAGCACCTGTACGCCCAGGATTTCGACCGGGATTCCAATACGATCGAGGTCATCGTCGGACGCCTGCGGCGCAAGCTCGGCGACCCGCTGATCGAGACGGTGCGCGGCCAGGGCTACCGGCTGGTGCCGCCCCTCGCCGCCGGGTGAGGGGGAGGTGATCCGGAAGTTGACGCGGGTGGTTCCTGCGTCGCTGACCGCGCGCCTGTCGCTGCTCACCTGCGCCTGGGTCGCCTGCGGGCTGGTTGCCGCCTGGCTGCTGGTTTCCGGTCAGGCCGCCGCCTATATCGAGCGCGCCTTCGACGAGCGCCTGACCGGCCTGCTGGACGCGGTGGTGGCGGGGACGGACCTGAATGCCGACGGCACGCCGGTGATGCGCGGCCTGGTGTCGGAGCCGCGCTTCGACCGGCCGTTTTCCGGCGTGTACTGGCAGATCGAGGGGCCGGGCGGGCGGATGGCCACCTCGCGCTCGCTGTGGGACCAGATCCTGCCGCGCGAGACGGTGCCGCATGACGAGGTGCTGATGCGCAAGGTGCCTGGCCCGGCCGGCCAGCATCTGCGCATCGCCGAGCGCGACATCGCCCTCGCCGAGGAAGGCGGCCGCCTGCGGGTGCTGGTGGCGATGGCGCATGACGAGACCTATCACGAGATCCGGCGGCTGCGCGGCGGGCTCGCGGTCGGCTTTGCCCTGCTCGGGGCGGGGCTGGTGGTGGGCACGGCGTTGCAGGTATCGTTGCTGCTGGCCCCGCTGCGCCGGTTGCGCCGCGCCGTCGCCGACCTGCGCGCCGGCCAGCGCGGCCGGCTGGAACTCACCGCCGGGGCGGAGGTGCAGCCGCTGATCGGCGAAATCGACGCATTGGTGGCGCAGAACCGGGCTACGGTCGAACGCGCGCGCGGCCATATCGGCAATCTGGCGCATGCGCTGCGCACCGATCTCGCGGTGATGCGCAACGCGTTGGAAGCACCTGACGGTACGGATCTTGCTTTAATTCGTCATCAGCTCGCTGCCACCGAGCGCCTCGTCCAGCATCACCTGGCCCGCGCCCGCACCGCGGCGCTGACCGGGGCAACCGCCGAGGACGTGCCTGTGCGCGCGGTGGTAGAAGAACTTTCGGTTGTACTGCGACGCCTGTTTGCCGCCCGTGGGATGCAGATCAGGGTCGACGGGGATGGAGAGTTGCGCGCCCGGTGCGAACGGCAGGATCTGGCGGAGATGCTGGGCAACCTGATGGAGAATGCCTGCAAATGGGGCCGCACTTTGGTGACGGTAACAGTGGCATACGCACCCGCACAGGTGCTAGTCGAGGTATCCGACGACGGGCCCGGCCTTCCGGAGCAGGAGATCCCGCAAGCATTGTCCCGCGGTGGCCGGTTGGACGAGGCTGCCCCTGGCACCGGCCTCGGACTGGCCATCGTCGCGGATCTCGCCTTGCTCTATGGCGGTGCCCTCAGCCTGGGCCGTGCCACGCTCGGAGGTTTGCGGGCGGGGCTTTCCTTGCCGGCTGCACCTGCGATCGGAACGCCGCGCCGTCCGGGCGGTGAAAATTGAAGCTTTCCCTGCCACGGATGCCTACAAAGACCTTCAAAGACCAGAGCGCTTGCAAGGAAGAGAGACGGCACATTGATTTCTGCCACAGCGACCGAACGGACTGACCCAGCATGAATGATCAGCCCCATTCCGCCAACGTCACTCTCCCGCGTGACGAGGATGTCGGCCGCCTGCGTGCCGCGATCCTGGAGAAGCTTGCCTATACCATAGGCAAACGGCGTGTGACCGCCAATGACCATGACTGGTTTGTCGCCACCGCGCTCGCCGTGCGCGACCGCGTCGTGGATGGCTGGATGGCCAGCATCGAGCAGGCCTACCGGCAGGAAGAACGGCGTGTCTACTACCTGTCACTCGAATTCCTGGTCGGCCGCCTGCTGTTCGACAACATGCAGGGGCTCGGCCTGACCGAGACCGTGCGCGCGGCGCTGTCCGGGCTTGGCGTGGACCTCGACCGCCTCGCCCAGCTCGAGCCCGATGCGGCGCTGGGCAATGGCGGCCTGGGCCGTCTTGCCGCCTGCTACATGGAAAGCATGGCCTCGGTGGGCATTCCCGCCCATGGCTACGGCATCCGCTACGAACACGGGCTGTTTCGCCAGGTCATCGTCAATGGCTGGCAGCACGAATATCCCGAGGAGTGGCTCTCCGCCGGCAATCCCTGGGAGTTCCACCGCCCGGAGGTGGTGCACGAGATCGGTTTCGGCGGCACGGTGCATGCCGTCCCGGTGGCCGGCCACATGGTGCGCCAGGTCTGGCATCCGGCCGAGAAGATCGAGGCGGTGGCTTACGATACGCCCGTGGTGGGCTGGCGCGGCCGACGCGTCAACACGCTGCGGCTGTGGTCGGCACGGCCGGCCGATCCGCTGCGGCTCGATACCTTCAACCTCGGCGATCACGCCGGCGCGCTGGTTGACCAGATCCGCGCCGAATCAATCTCGAAGGTGCTTTATCCGAGCGACGAGAGCCTGGCCGGCCAGGAATTGCGGCTGCGGCAGGAATACTTCTTCGCCTCCGCCTCGTTGCAGGATCTGGTGCGGCGGCATGTCGGTGCATCCGGCGACATCCGCACCCTGCCCGACAAGGTGGCGATCCAGCTGAACGACACCCATCCGGCGATCGGCGTCGCCGAGATGATGCGCATCCTGGTCGATCTGCACGACATCCCCTGGGATGAGGCGTGGCGGATGACGCAGGCGATCTTCTGCTACACCAATCACACCCTGTTGCCGGAGGCGCTGGAAAGCTGGCCGGTGGTGCTGATGGAGCGGCTGCTGCCGCGCCACATGCAGATCATCTACCTGATCAACGCCCTGCATCTCGACCGCGTCCGCGCCGCCGCCCCCGGCGACGAGGCGGTGCTCTCGCGGGTCTCGCTGATCGAGGAGAACCACGACCGGCGCGTGCGCATGGGCCATCTCGCCTTCGTCGGCTCGCGCCGCATCAACGGCGTGTCGGCGCTGCACACCGATCTGCTGAAGGAAACGGTCTTCCACGATCTCAACACGCTGCTGCCCGGGCGGATCGTCAACAAGACCAACGGCATCACCTTCCGCCGCTGGCTGCAGCAGGCCAATCCGCGGCTGACCGGTCTGCTGGTGGACACGATCGGCCCGGACGTGCTGGACCGGCCCGAGATCGCGCTGGAACGGCTGGAGCCGCTGGCCGAGGATGCCGGCTTCCGCCGCGACTTCGCCGCTGCCCGGCGCGCCAACAAGCAGGCGCTGGCTACGCTGATCCGCGAAAGGCTGGAGCTGCGGGTCGATCCGGATGCGATGTTCGACGTGCACATCAAGCGCATCCACGAGTACAAGCGCCAGCTGCTGAACATCCTCGAAACCATCGCGCTCTATTATTCCATCCGCGCGCAGCCGACGCGCGACTGGGCGCCACGGGTGAAGATCTTCGCGGGCAAGGCGGCGGCGAGCTATCACCGGGCCAAGCTGATCATCAAGCTCGCCCATGACGTGGCCCGCGTCGTCAACACCGATCCCACGGTGCGCGACCGGCTCAAGGTGGTGTTCCTGCCCAATTACGGTGTCAGCCTGGCCGAGTCGATCATCCCGGCGGCCGATCTTTCCGAGCAGATCTCCACGGCGGGCATGGAGGCCTCGGGCACCGGCAACATGAAGCTTGCGTTAAATGGCTCGCTGACCATCGCCACGCTCGACGGTGCCAATGTCGAGCTGCGCGAGCATGTGGGCGAGGACAATATCTTCATCTTCGGCCTCACCACCGAGGAAGTGGAGGCACGGCGGCGCCAGGGCATCAGCGCCGAAGCGGCGATCGCCGCCTCGCCGCGGCTGGCCGAGGTGCTGGGCGCGATCGAATCCGGCCTGTTCTCCCCGGATGAACGTGATCGCTACCGCGATCTGGTGTCGACTCTGCGCCATCACGACCACTTCATGGTCTGCGCGGATTTCGAATCATATTGCCAGATGCAATCATACCTGCATGGTCTTTGGCGCGAGCCTGAGGCATGGTGGCGCAAGAGTATCTTGAATGTGGCCCGGGTCGGGTGGTTTTCCTCCGACCGGGCAATCCGGGAGTATGCGGATGACATCTGGCGCGTGCCTGTCCTTCCCCAGTAGCACGCAGGCCGGTTCGGCAGCGTGGCATGCTGCCGAGCCCGATGTCATTGCCCTGGTCGCCGGGCGACATGGCGATCCCTTCGCCGTCCTGGGCCCGCACCGCACCCCCGCAGGGGTGGCGCTGCGGGCCTTCGTCCCCGGGGCGGAAGAGGTCGAGGCGTTGCTGCCGGGCCAGCGCAGCCCGGTGAAGCTGCAATTGCGCCACGAGGCGGGCTTCTTCGAGGCGAAGCTGCCGGGCAACCCTCCGGACCCCGGCTACCGGCTGCGTGCGAGGAACGCCCAGGCCACCTGGGAGTTCATCGATCCCTATGCGTTCGAGCCCATCCTTGGGCCGCTCGATGACCATCTCCTGGTCGAAGGCACGCATCGCAGCCTCTATGAGCGCCTCGGCGCGCATGTGCTGACCCACCAGGGCGTCGAGGGCGTGCATTTCGCGGTCTGGGCCCCGAACGCCGCCGTGGTGTCGGTGGTGGCGGATTTCAATTTCTGGGACGGCCGCCGCAACCCGATGCGGAAACGTATCGACAGCGGGTTGTGGGAGATCTTCATCCCCAGCCTGGGCGAAGGATCGGCCTACAAGTTCCGCATCCTCTCGCGCGACGGCGTGGAAATGCCGCTGAAGGCCGATCCTTTCGGCTTCTCGGCCGAATTGCGTCCGGCCACCGCCTCGGTGGTGGCGCGCACCGATCATTTCACCTGGACCGACGACGCCTATCTGCAGGCGCGTCACCGGCTCGATCCGCGGCGCGCGCCGATCTCGGCGTATGAAGTGCATCTTGGCTCGTGGCGGCGCGGCCCGGACGGACGCTTCCTGACCTGGGACGAACTGGCCGACACGCTGGTGCCCTATGCCGCGGATCTCGGCTTCACCCATCTGGAACTGCTGCCGATCACCGAGCACCCGCTCGATGCCTCCTGGGGCTACCAGCCGGTCGGCATGTTCGCGGTCACGCGCCGCTTCGGCCCGCCCGAGGGTTTCGCCCGTTTCGTCGATCGCGCCCATGCCGCCGGCCTCGGTGTGATCCTCGACTGGGTGCCGGCGCATTTCCCCACCGACGAACACGGCCTTGGCTGGTTCGATGGTTCGCCATTGTATGAACATGCCGATCCGCGCCGGGGGCGGCACGAGGAATGGGGCACGGCGATCTTCGATTATGGCCGGCGCGAGGTGTCCGCCTACCTGATCGCGAGCGCGCTCTACTGGCTCGACCGTTTCCATGTGGATGGGCTGCGGGTCGATGCCGTGGCCTCGATGCTGTATCTCGACTATTCGCGCCGGCCGGGTGAATGGCTGCCCAATCCGGACGGGTCGAACGACAACAAGGATGCCGTCGCCTTCCTGCAGCGCATGAACGCCGCGGTCTATGGCGCCCATCCGGGGGCCTTTACGGCGGCCGAGGAATCCACTGCCTGGGCCGGCGTCACCCTGCCCACCGATGTCGGCGGACTGGGCTTCGGCCTGAAGTGGAACATGGGCTGGATGCACGACACGCTGGACTACATGTCGCTCGAGCCCGTGCATCGTGCCTGGCATCACGACCGCATCACCTTCGGCCTGCTCTACGCCCATAGCGAGAACTTCGTGCTGCCGCTCTCGCATGACGAGGTGGTGCACGGGAAACGCTCGATCCTCGGCCGCATGCCCGGCGATGACTGGCAGCGCTTCGCCAATCTGCGGTCGCTGTATGCGATGATGTGGAGCTATCCCGGCAAGAAGCTGCTGTTCATGGGCCAGGAATTCGGCCAGTGGCGCGAATGGGACCATGCCGGCCAGCTCGACTGGAACCTGCTGGACTATCCGTTCCATGTCGGGGTGCAGAAGCTGATCCGCGACCTCAACCGGCATTATCGCGCCGTCGCCGCGCTGCATGCGCGCGATTGCGAGGGCGAGGGATTCCGCTGGCTGGTGGTGGACGACAACACCCAGTCCGTGTTTGCCTGGGCACGCCTGGCGCCGAATGCCCCGCCGCTGGTCTGCATCGCCAATCTCACGCCGGTGCCGCGTTCCGGCTATCGGGTGGGCCTGCCGCTGCCGGGCCGCTGGCGCGAGGTTTTGAACACCGACGCAACGGACTATGGTGGTTCCGGGGTCGGGAATCTCGGCTTCGTTGAGGCGGAGGAGCAAAGCGCGCATGGGATGCCAGCCTCGGCGGAACTGACGCTTCCACCGCTCGCGACATTGTGGATTGTCCCTGACCCGGACTAGACGGCGCGGCCGCTCAGGCCATTTGCTATCATTCGAGACCAGACGTCCGTGCGTGGCCCGTGGCGGCCGCCCGGATCCAGCAGCGGAGTGTAGGGGGATGTCCATGGCGGGACAGGGCAGGCGGCCTTCGACGACTGCCCCGATAGCACGTACGGCCATGGCCTATGTGCTCGCGGGCGGACGTGGCAGCCGGTTGCTCGAACTGACCGACCGGCGCGCCAAGCCCGCGGTCTATTTCGGCGGCAAGTCGCGCATCATCGACTTCGCGCTGTCGAACGCGCTGAATTCGGGCATCCGTCGCATCGGCGTCGCCACCCAGTACAAGGCGCACAGCCTGATCCGGCACATGCAGCGCGGCTGGAACTTCTTCCGTCCCGAGCGTAACGAGAGCTTCGACATCCTGCCGGCCAGCCAGCGCATGGATGACGAGAACTGGTATGCCGGCACCGCCGATGCGGTCTACCAGAACATCGACATCATCGACCCCTACCAGACCGAGCACATCGTCATCCTCGCCGGTGACCACATCTACAAGATGGACTACGAGAAGATGCTGCAGCAGCATGTCGAGCAGCAGGCCGACGTCACCGTCGGCTGCCTCGAAGTGCCGCGCATGCAGGCCACCGGCTTCGGGGTGATGCATGTGGACGAGACCGCCCGCATCATCGACTTCGTCGAAAAGCCCGCCGATCCGCCGGCGATGCCGGGCCGGCCCGACACCGCGCTGGCCAGCATGGGCATCTACGTCTTCAACACGCGGTTCCTGTTCGACCAGTTGCGGCGCGACGCCGCCGACAAGAACTCCAACCGCGATTTCGGCAAGGACATCATCCCGTACATCGTCAGGAACGGGAAAGCGGTCGCGCATTACTTCTCCCGCTCCTGCGTCCGTTCCGGTACCGAGTCCGAGGCCTACTGGCGCGACGTCGGCACGGTCGACGCCTACTGGGAAGCCAATATCGACCTGACCGCCGTGGTGCCCGCCCTCGATCTCTATGATCGCAACTGGCCGATCTGGACGTACGGCGAGATCACCCCGCCGGCCAAGTTCGTGCATGACCAGGAAGGCCGGCGCGGCAGCGCGGTTTCCTCGCTGGTCTCGGGCGGTTGCATCGTGTCCGGCGCCACCCTGAACCGCACGCTGCTGTTCACCGGGGTGCGGGTGCATTCCTATGCCAAGGTGGACAGCTCGGTCATCCTGCCCGAAGTGGACATCGGCCGGCATGCCCGGCTGCGTAACGTCGTGGTCGATCATGGCGTGCGCATCCCACCCGGGCTTGTGGTGGGCGAGGATCCCGAGCGCGACGCCCGTTATTTCCGCCGCACCTCGCGCGGCATCTGCCTGATCACCCAGGCCATGATCGACCGGATGACCGCGTGAGCGCGCTCTCCGTTCTTTCGGTCGCTTCCGAGGCCTTCCCGCTGGTCAAGACCGGCGGCCTCGCGGATGTGGTCGGTGCCCTGCCGGCGGCCCTGGCGGCTGAGGACGTGCAGGTCTGCACGATGCTGCCCGGCTACCCCGCCGTGATGGATGCACTGACCGAGGCGAACGAAGTCTTCGCCTACGCCGATATGTATGGCGCGCCGGCGAGGGTGTTGCGCGGCCGGGCTGCCGGGCTCGACCTGATCGTGCTGGACGCGTCGCATCTGTACCTGCGCGTGGGCAACCCCTATCTGGGTCCCGATCGCCGTGACTGGTCGGACAATTCCGTGCGCTTCGCCGCGCTCTCCGGCGTGGCCGCCGAGGTCGCCGCCGGGCGGGCGGGCCTGCCCGCCGCCGATGTTGTGCATGCGCATGACTGGCAGACCGGGCTCGTGCCCGCCTATCTGCGCTACCGCGGCGGCCCGCCCGCGGTGATGACGGTGCACAACCTGGCTTTCCAGGGCCAGTTCGGGCCCGGATTGTTTCCGACGCTGGGGCTGCCGCCGCAGGCCTGGTCGGTCGAGGGCGTCGAATATTACGGCGATGTCGGCTACCTGAAGGCCGGGCTGTCGCTGGCCGACGCGGTCACCACCGTCTCGCCCACCTACGCTGCGGAGATCCGTACCTCCGCGGGCGGGATGGGGCTCGACGGGCTGCTGCGTGCGCGCGGCAACCGGCTGGTCGGCATCCGCAACGGCATCGACGTCACGGTCTGGGACCCGGCCACCGATCCGCTGCTGCCGGCCGTATTCGAGGTCGGGCAGCTGAGCGGGCGGAGCCTGTGCAAGGCGGCGCTGCAGGCCCGGCTCGGTCTCGCCCGCGATCCGGACGCGTTGGTTTATGGCGTGGTCAGCCGCCTGACCTGGCAGAAGGGCATGGACCTGCTGCTGCAGTCGCTGCCGGCGCTGCTGGAGGGCGGAGGGCAATTGGCCGTGCTGGGTAGCGGTGAACGTTGGATGGAGGAGGGCTTCGCCCATGCGTCGCGGGTCCATCCGGGCCGTGTCGGCTGCATGTTCGGCTATGACGAAAGCCTCGCCCACCAGATCCAGGCCGGGTCGGATGCATTGCTGGTGCCGTCACGCTTCGAGCCCTGTGGCCTCACCCAGCTTTGTGCCCTGCGCTACGGCGCGCTGCCGGTGGTGGCCCGGGTCGGCGGCCTCGCCGACACCGTGGTCGATGCCAACGAGATGGCGCTGCAGGCCGGCGCCGGCAGTGGCGTGATGTTCGCCCCCGGCCAGCAGGAGATGCTGGAAGCCGCGCTGCACCGGACCGCGGAACTCTGGCGCGATCGCGCCCTCTGGCGTCAGCTCCAGCGCAACGCCATGCGCACCGACGTGTCCTGGGAGCGTCCGGCCGCCCGCTACGCCGCGCTCTTCCGCGACGTGGCGGGGCACGGAACCCTCTCGCGCGCCGCATGATCGCGGAAGGGCGCCCCGAACCGCTCGGCGTGGTTCCGGAAGAGGACGGGGTCAATGTCGCCGTCTTCTCCGCGCATGCCGAGGCGGTTGAGATCTGCCTCTTCGATGCGACGGGGGAGATCGAACTGGCCCGGCTGCGCCTGCCCGGCCGCACCGGCGCCGTGTTCCACGGCTATCTTCCCGGCGTGGCCCCCGGTGCCCGCTACGGGCTGCGGGTGCACGGGCCGTGGCAGCCGGCGCAGGGGCACCGGTTCAACCCGGCGAAGCTGCTGCTCGATCCGCATGCCGCCGCGATCGATCGTCCGTTCCGGCTCGATCGCGCGCTGTTCGACCCACCCGATGCGGCGCGTCCCGATCCGATCGACAGCGCCCCGGTGATGCCCAAGGGCATCGTGCTGCCACCGCCCGATCCCATCGCCCCGCGCCCGCCCTTCGACTGGAGCCGGGCGGTCATCTACGAACTGCATGTCCGCGGCTTCACCATGCGCCATCCGGACATCCCGGTGGAGCAGCGCGGCACCTTCGCGGGGCTGGCCCATCCGGCGGCGATCGCGCATCTGCGGCGGCTCGGCGTCACCGCGGTCGAACTGCTGCCCTCGGCCGCCTGGATCGACGAGCGGCATCTGCCGGCGCTCGGCCTGACGAATTACTGGGGCTACAACCCGGCGAGCTTCCTCGCCCCCGATCCGCGCCTCGCCCCTGGCGGCTGGGCGGAGGTGCGTTCGGCGGTGGCGGCGCTGCAGCAGGCCGGCATCGCCGTGCTGCTGGACATCGTGCTGAACCATACCGGCGAGAGCGACCGGCTCGGCCCGACCGTGTCGCTGCGCGGGCTCGATCACGCCACCTATTACCGGCTCGCGACCGACGATCCCGGCCGCTGCGTCGACGATACCGGCTGCGGCAACGCCCTCGCGGTCGATCGCCCGCCGGTGATGCGCCTAGCCATGGACGCGCTGCGCTGCTGGGCGCTGCGCGCGGGGGTGGACGGGTTCCGCTTCGATCTGGCCGCCACGCTCGGCCGCCGGCCCGGCGGCTTCGATCCGGCCGCGCCGCTGCTCGACGCGATCGCGCAGGATCCGCTGCTGCGCGGTCTGGTGCTGATCGCCGAGCCCTGGGATCTCGGCCCCGGTGGCTACCGGCTCGGCGCCTTCCCCCCGACCTGGGGCGAGTGGAACGACCGATTCCGCGACGGCATAAGGCGGTTCTGGCGCGGCGATGCCGGCATGCTCGGCGAACTCGCCACCCGCGTCGCCGGCAGCGCCGATTTCTTCCCCCCGCCACGGCCGGTCTCGCGCAGCATCAACTTCGTTACCGCGCATGACGGCTTCACCCTGGCCGATCTGGTCGCCTACACGGTCAAGCGCAACACGCCGAACGGCGAGGGCAACCGCGACGGCACCAACAACAGCTTTTCCTGGAATTGCGGCATCGAGGGGCCGACCGACGATCCCTCGGTGCGTGCCGCCCGTGTCCGCGACGCCCGCGGCCTGCTGACCACGCTGCTGTTCGCGCGCGGCACGCCGCTGATCTCCATGGGCGACGAGGCCGGCCGCACCCAGCACGGCAACAACAACGCCTATGCCCAGGACAATGCCGGCTCCTGGTTCGACTGGGAGGGCATGGACGAGCCCCTGGTGGCCTTCACCGCGGCGCTGATCCAGGCCCGGCAGGACTGCCCGGCGCTGCGGGCGGCGCAGGCGCTGACCGGGCGTTCCCCGGATGGCAACGGCCTGCCCGACGTGATCTGGCGCACCGCGCGCGGCCAGCAGATGACCTCGGCGCGCTGGCAGGACCCGTCCAACCGCACCCTGGTCGCCGTGCTCTACACCCCGGCCACCCCGACCGAGGCGGCCGACCGCGTGCTGCTGGTGCTGCATGCCGGCACCGAAGCGGAAACCATCGCGCTGCCGAGCCCACGTGCCGGCTTCGCCTGGTACCTGCTGACCGACAGCGGCAGCGGCGAGGTCGGCGGCGTCGGCGCGGGCGAGGCGATCGATCCACTGCCGATCGGCCCGCGGTCGGCGGTGCTGCTGCGCGAGCTGCCGGCGCCGCGCCGGCGCAGCATCGACGACACCGAGGCGCTGCACCGGCTCGGCCGTGCCGCCGGCATCGCGCCGGAGTGGTGGGATGTCGAGGGGCGCCGCTACGTGGTCAACGAGGACACCACGCGGGCGCTGCTGCAGGCGATGCGCCTGCCGGCGGGCAATCCCGGCGAGGTCATCGACAGCCTGGGGCTGCTCTCCGAGGACATGGGGCGCAAGTTGCCGCCGGCGCTGGTGGTGCGGGCCGGCGAGCCGGTGACGCTGCGCCTGGGCCCGGCCGTCCCCTGGGGGCGGCTGCGGCTGCTGGTCGAGCGCGAGGATGGCGCCCAGGTTCCCCTGGCCGTCGCCGCGACCGAGGGCGTGGCCGAGCCGCTTCCTACCCCGGATGGGCGCGTGCTGGTGACGCGGCGCGTGGCGCTGCCGCCGCAGCCGATCGGGCGGCACCTGATCCGCATCGACGGCGAGCCTGATGGCGCGTGCTGCCGGCTGACGGTGGCCCCGCCGCGCTGCCACCTGCCGCCGCTGCTGCGCGCCGGCAACCGCGTGTTCGGCGTTGCCGCCCAGCTCTATTCGCTGCGCCGCGCCGGCGGCGACCAGGGCGTGGGCGACTACACCGCGCTCGCCCGGCTTGCCCGAGAGGCGGGACGGGAAGGGGCCTCGGTGATCGGCCTCAATCCGCTGCACACGCTGTTCCGTCACGACCGGATGCGGGCGAGCCCGTACCACCCCTGCGACCGCCGCTTCCTCGACGCGATGCCGATCGACGTCGCCGTGCTGCCGGTGCCGCCGGATGCCGTGCGCACCCGCACCGCCCTCGCCGGCGCGGCGCCCGCCTTCGCGAAACTGTCCGAGGTGTCGCTGGTCGACTACCCGGCGGTCTGGGAAGCCAAGCAGCGCGTGCTGGAAGCGGCCTTCGCCGATTTCCAGGCGCGGGAAACCGCCGCCCCCACTGATCCGCTGGTGCAGGATTTCGCCCGGTTCGTGGCCGAGGGCGGCACCGAGCTGCAGGATCTCGCCCGCTTCGAGGCGATCACCGAGCTGCGCGGCAGCTCACACTGGCAGGTCTGGCCGGCCGAGTTGCGCGATCCGCGCAACCCGTCGGTGGCCGCCGCGGCGCCGTCCGAGCGGGTGCGGTTCGGCTGCTTCCTGCAATGGGTCGCCGATCGCCAGCTTGCCGCCGCCGCGGCTGCCGCGCGGACCGCCGGCATGCCGCTGGGCTTCTATCGTGACCTCGCGGTGGGGGCGGCCCCCGACGGCGCCGAGGCATGGTCGGCCGGGGCGTCGTTGATGGACCGGGTCTCGGTCGGCGCTCCGCCCGATCCCTTCGCGCCGCAGGGCCAGGTCTGGGGCCTGCCGCCACCCGACCCAAGGGCGATGCGGGAAAGCGGATACGCCGCCTTCGCCCGGCTGCTGCGCGCCAACATGCGGCACGCCGGTGCGCTGCGCATCGACCATGTCATGGGGCTTGCCCGGCTGTTCATCGTGCCGGACGGTGCCCCCGGCCATGACGGCGCCTATGTCGCCTATCCCTTTGACGACCTGCTCGGCGAAGTGGCGCTGGAGAGCGTGCGCAACAACTGCCTGGTGGTGGGCGAGGATCTCGGCACGGTGCCGGAAGGCATCCGCGAGCATCTCGGCGGCGCCGACGTGCTGTCCTACCAGGTGCTCCGCTTCGCCCGCGAAGGGGCGGGGCTGCGGCCGCCAGGGCGCTATCCGGTGAACGCCGCCGCCTGCGCGGCCACCCACGACCTGCCGACGCTCGCGGGCTGGTGGAGCGGCACCGACATCCTGGAACGCCGCGCGCTGGGCCTGCTCAGCGCTGCCGGGGCCGATGGCGCCGCCCGGGCGCGGGCGCTGGAAAAGGCCGAGCTGCTGGTGTTGCTGCGGGCCGAAGGGCTGGAGATCGGCAGCGGCGCGGTCGACGAGCCGATGACCGAGCTGCTGATGGCGTCGATCCATGCCCTGCTGGCGCGCACGCCATGCCGGCTGGTGCTGGTGCAGGCCGACGACCTCGTGGGCGAGCTGACCGCGGTCAACCTGCCCGGCACCGACCGGGAGCGGCCGAACTGGCGTCGCCGCCTGCGGCTTGGGGTGGAAACGCTGTGTGGCGCAGCGCCTTCGGTGTTGGCCGCGCTGCGGCGGCGGGAGGTGGCGCCGGCCCGGCGAGCCAGCCCGCCGGCGGGGCCGGTGGGGGACAGCGGCCGGCACGGATAAGGCAAGGGCTCCGCCCTTGACCCGCCAAGGGCCACAAGGCCCTTGGATCCCATAAGCGCTGCGCGGCACAGAGTCATGGGTTCCAAGGGCTTTGCCCTTGGTGGAGGTGCAGGAGGCGAAGCCTCCTGCCGGGGCCGGGGCAGCGCCCCGGAGACTATTCCAGTGTCGCGTCCAGCGTGATCTCGGCGTTCAGCACCCGCGACACCGGGCATCCGGCCTTGGCGCGTTCGGCGATCTCGCGGAACTGCGCCGCATCGATGCCCGGCACCTTGCCGTGCAGTACCAGCCGGGAGCTGGCGATCCGCCAGCCTTCGCCTTCCTGTTCCATGGTCAGCGTCGCCTCGCAGCGCAGCGTTTCCGGCTGGTGTCCGGCGCCGCCGAGCTGGAAGGCCAGGGCCATGCAGAAGCAGCCGGCATGGGCCGCCGCGATCAGTTCCTCGGGGTTGGTGCCCTGGCCGTCGCCGAAGCGGGCGACGAAGGAGTAGGGCGTTTCCTTCAGGGTGGCGCTCGGCGTGGTCAGGGTACCTTTGCCGTCCTTGCCGGTGCCATTCCAGACGGCGCTGGCGTGACGTTTGATGGCCATGGGTTCTTCTCCCCTTGTTGCGCGTCCGCGTGAGGCGCGACGCTACTCCAACCCGTGATCGTGGTGGAGGTCACGTGACGACGGCGCGAGTGTCGTCAGCGAAACGGTGGTTCGTCGAAGCTGCGCAGCTTGCGTGAATGCAGGGACCCGATCTGTCCGCGCAGGATGTCGAGCGCCGCCAGGCCGATCTTCAGGTGCTCGCCGACGGCGCGCTGGTAGAATGCGGTGGCGGCGCCGGGCAGCTTGATCTCGCCGTGCAGCGGCTTGTCGGAGATGCAGAGCAGCGTGCCGTAGGGCACCCGCAGCCGGTAGCCCTGGGCGGCGAGCGTGCCGGATTCCATGTCGACCGCGATGGCGCGGGAGAGATTGATGCGCCGCCGTTCCTGGGACCAGCGCAGTTCCCAGTTGCGGTCGTCGTAGGTCACGACGGTGCCGGTGCGCAGCCGCTTCTTCAGCGCCTCGCCGCGTTCGCCGGTGACCTGCGCCGCCGCCTCCTGCAGGGCCACCTGCACTTCCGCGAGCGCCGGGATCGGCACTTCCGGCGGCACCAGGTCGTCGAGGATGCGGTCCCGCCGCAGATAGGCATGCGCCAGGACATAGTCGCCGATCACCTGCGACTGCCGCAGCCCGCCGCAATGCCCCACCATCAGCCAGCAATTCGGCCGCAGCACGGCGAGGTGGTCGGTGATGTTCTTGGCGTTCGAGGGGCCGACGCCGATGTTGATGATGGTGACGCCGCCGGCATCGTCGCGCCGCGTCAGGTGGTAGGCGGGCATCTGGAAGCGGGTCCAGGGCGCCGCCGCCACCAGCGCATCGGCCGCGGCCGCGTCGAGCCCGGGGCGCACCACGCCACCGCCCGGCAGCACCAGGCTGTCGTACGGGCTGTCCGGATTGGCCAGTTCCTCGAGCGCCCAGCGCACGAACTGCTCGACATAGCGTTGGTAGTTGGTCAGCAGGATCCAGGGCTGGACAAGGCGCCAGTCGGTGCCGGTGTAGTGCACCAGGCGCCGCAGCGAGTAATCCACCCGCACCGCGTCGAACAGGGCGAGCGGTCGCGGCTGCCCCTGTTCGAAGGCCCACAGCCCGTCGGCGACCTCGTCGCCCACGGCGGAGAGCAGCGGGGTTGGGAAGTGCCGTGCGAGTTCGCCGGTGGCGACTTCGCCGCGGGCCTCGTCGCCGAGTTCCAGCACATAGGGATAGGGAATTTCCTGCGCGCTGTCGCCGACCGCGATGGTCGCGCCGAATTCCTCGACCAGCGGCCCGAGCTGGTCGAGCAGGTAGCGACGGAAGAAGCCTGGCTGGGTCACGGTGGTGCCGTAGCTGCCCGGCCCCTGGAACTTCGCCCAGGCACGCCGGGTGAAGGGGATATTCCCCGTCGGCGTCCAGGTTACGCGCAGTTCGGGGTAGCGGAACCGGGTCCGTTCCGTGGGTGTGGGAGGGGTTCCGGTGCGGATGAACCGCTCGAGCGCGGCTCGCAGCGCCGCGGTGGCGCCGGCGTGCCGGGCCTCGAGCAGATCGACGGCCTGTTCGGGGCTGAGCGAGGGGGGAGGCGGTTCGGTCATGGCAAGGGCTCTCGACAGGCGCGGAAAGAAGGGGAGTACCACTGCGGCAACATGGGATGTCATGTAGTGCGGCGCGGCGGTTGATCCATGTGCGCCCGCGCTTGCTCAGCGGTGGTCAGCCGTGTCGAGGCGCGCAGGCGCCGCGCGAGGGGCGCCTGCGGCGGTGATCATGCCATGATGTCGGGGGTCCAGCGCAGCAACGGCGCGGCGGCCAGGGCCGCTTCCAGCGGGGCGCCGTTGCGGTCGATGCGGGCGGCCAGTCTCTCGCCGAAAGGTGGCTCGGTCAGCAGGTCACGCCAGCCTGCGGGCAGGGCGGATCGATCGAAGCGGGCAAATCGCTCTT
Source organism: Rhodovastum atsumiense (assembly GCF_937425535.1). Taxonomy (NCBI): domain Bacteria; kingdom Pseudomonadati; phylum Pseudomonadota; class Alphaproteobacteria; order Acetobacterales; family Acetobacteraceae; genus Rhodovastum; species Rhodovastum atsumiense. The sequence continues at coordinate 1,803,987 of NZ_OW485601.1, read as the reverse complement.
CGGTCGCAAGGAAGACGGACTCACGGTCCATCGCCTCGATCCGCAATCGGGATATCCTGGACATTGGTTCGCTCCCACCGAGATGATTGTCTGTGTTCCGATCCTGGCCAGGCGAACCACCTGACCAAGATCTTCAGATCTCTATAATAGTGCTTCTTTGTTGGGCGTTGACCGAAGTCAATACCTTTAATTATATGTTTGTGAACTATTTTGAAATTTATGAAAAAGTTTGGTCATCACTGAAGTTGGGCGGTGGGACTGATCGGGCCGTCGTCCGGCCGTGCGTCTATTCGCCGATGATTTTCACCAGCACCCGCTTGGCGCGCCGCCCGTCGAACTCGCCGTAGAACACCTGCTCCCACGGGCCGAAATCGAGCCGTCCGGCGGTGATGGCGATCACGACTTCCCGCCCCATCACCTGACGCTTGAGATGGGCGTCCGCGTTGTCCTCGCCGGTGCGGTTGTGATGATAGGTGGACGGCGAGGCATCGAAGGGGGCCAGGCGTTCCAGCCAGCGCCGGTAATCCGCATGCAGCCCCGGCTCGTCGTCGTTGATGAAGACGGACGCGGTGATGTGCATGGCATTGCACAGCAGCAGCCCTTCCTGCACCCCGCTGCGGGCCACGAGTTGCTCCAGCCGGTCGGTGATGTTCACGAATCCCATTCGCTCGGGGACGGTGAAGGTCAGGTACTCCGTCAGCGCTTTCATGCCGTGGTTCTCTCGTGCTCGCGCGGCGCGGGAAGCTGCCGCCAGGGGATGGGAAAGGACCACGATGCAAAGCCGGTCCCTGACAGGCAATGGCCGTCATGAGGCGCTCTTCCGGCAGCGCGGCCTCATCCCGAAACGACGGGGCCGGCAATTGTCCCAGCCAGGCTTTCACTGTCGGGTTTCGTTCATTTAATTGGCGCAGTGTATCGAAACGAACAATTGGCGAAATGGCGAATGTCGCTGGACGAGAACAGATGATTGGCGTTATGTGCTCACGTTCCGCCAGCACATGGCAGTTTCGCGTCTTCATGCCGGACACGTTTGCACCCACGCACCGGCATATCATTCAACTGTTAAATGCAACTTCAAGGTGCTATTCAGTCCCCGCTAAGCTTTCCCTGTCATTGAAACAAAGCTCGCGCGCACAGGTAGCCGATACCCCCTCGCCATGACGAAGATCATCAGTTGGAATCTCCTGCGCCTGACCGGTGCGTCCGTGGACGAGATCGTGAACCTGATCCGGCGGGAGCGGCCGGATCTCCTGCTGATGCAGGAAGCCACCCAGGATATCCGCCAGTTGCCCGAGCGGATCGGTGGATTTTATGCGCATGCCTTTCTGCCCGGCCGCATCCATGGGCTGGCGATGTGGAGTCCGAAGGCCCCGCTGCAACCCCCCGTGGTCATGCCGATTCCCCCCGGAGCCTTGATCGACCGCGTCAGCATGATCGTCGACCTCGGCGATTTCGCCATCGCGAATGTGCATCTCTCGCATGGCCAGGTGCTCAACCGCCGGCAATTGCGGCGCATCGCCCGGGAATTGCCGCTGAATGCCGCCGTCATCGGCGATTTCAACCTGATCGGGCCGTGCCTGCTGCCGGGATTCCATGATGTCGGCCCGCGCCGGCCGACGCATGTGGCGGGGGACATCGTGCCGCTGCGAATCGACCGCTGCCTGATCCGGGGCCTGCATTGCAGTGCCGCGGAAGCCTTGCCCCGTGCCTCCTCCGATCACCGGCCCATCATGGTCCGGCTGGAAGCCGCCAGCCACCACATGCTGGCCGCTGCCTGAGGGCGGCCAGGGAGCGTTTCAGAACGGCCGTCGCGCCCTGAGCGCCGCCGCCAGCGTGCCATCGTCCAGCACGTCGAGTGCCCCCCCGATCGGCACCCCCTGAGCCACCCGGGTGATCGTCACCCCGGTCGGCCGCAGCCGTTCCGTCAGCCAATGGGCGGTGGTGGCGCCGTCCACGGTGGCGCCGAGCGCGAGAATCACCTCCCGCACCTCGTCCCCCTCGATCCGCCCGAGCAGCGGTGCCAGGTTCAGGTCTTCCGGCCGGGTGCCGGCCAGCGCCGAGAGCGTGCCGCCGAGCACGTGGTAGATCCCGCGATGCACATGCGCGCGTTCCAGCGCCCACAGGTCGCCCACGCCCTCCACCACGCAGATGGTGGCATGGTCGCGGTGCGGATCGTCGCAGATCGAGCACGGATCACGGCTGTCGAGATTGCCGCAGAGGCGGCAGGGTTTCACCGCACGGGCCGCCTCGGTCAGCGCCGTGGCGAGGGGCAGCATGCGGGATTCCGGGTGTTGCAGCAGGCGCAGGGCGGCACGGCGGGCGCTGCGGGGCCCCAGGCCCGGCAGCTTCGCCAGCAATCCGATCAGCCGTTCGATCTCGGGACCGCCCATCGCCGCGGCGAGGCCGGGATCAGAAGGGCAGCTTCATCCCGCCCGGCAGGCTCAGCCCGCCCGTGACCTTCTGCATCTCGGCGGCCGCGGCGGCCTCGATCTTGCGGCGGGCGTCGGCGTGGGCGGCGACGATCAGGTCCTGCAGCATTTCCATCTCGGCCGGGTCGGCGAGCTTCGGGTCGATCTTGACCCCGCGCATCTCGCCCTTGCCGTTGAGGGTGATGGTGACCATGCCGGCGCCCGCGGTGCCTTCGAGCGTCATGCTCTCCAGCGTCGCCTGCATCTCCTCCATCTTCTTCTGCATCTGGCTGGCCTGCTTCATCAGGCCGGCGATGTTCTTCATCTTTCAGGTCTCCCATTCCTCGGGGGGGCCATCCGCGAACCCGGCGTCCGCGGGGGCGAATTCCAGATCGTCGGTGAATTCCGCCTCGCCGCCCAGCACCGGTTCGGCGGCGGGGTCCTGTGCGGTTAATCCATACGCGTCGGCACGGGTGTCATGCACGGCCTCGATGCGCGCGCCGGGGAATGTTTCCAGGATGGCGCGCACCAGCGGGTGGGCGGCGGCGGCGCTGCGGCGGGCGGCCTCGGCGGCGCTGCCCTGTTCGCCCAGGGTCGGCTCGCCCTCGGTGGTGGACAGGGCGATGGTCCAGCGCGTGCCGGTCACCTCGGTCAGCAGCGCGCCGAGCCGCGCCGCCAGGTCGCGAGGGGCGTCCGGCTCCGGGCGCAGCTCGATCACCGGCGGGGCGAAGCGCACCAGGTGCATGGAATGCACCAGATGCGCGTGCAGCATGATGTCCTGTCGCTCGGCGACCAGGGCGGCCACGTCGCGGAAGGAGGCCAGCCGCGGCGCCCCGGCCGGTACCGTCGCCCCGACCATGCCGCCATTGGCCACCGCGCGGACGCCGCCATGGCCGCCTTGCGGCACGCCCGGCCCCGGTCCGCCGGCGGGCGGGGTCTCGGTGAGGCGCCGGACCAGCTCGCCCGGCGGCGGCAGCTCGGCGACGTAGCACAGTCGGATCAGCACCATCTCGGCGGCGGCGCGGCGGTCCGGGGCCGCTTCCACCTCGGCGATGCCCTTCAGCAGCATCTGCCAGGCCCGGCCCAGCGTGGCCATGGACAGGTGCTCGGCCAGGGCGGTGCCGCGGGTGCGTTCGGCTTCCGGCAGGTCGGGCGAGTCGCGCAGGGCCGGCACCGCGCGCAGGCGGGTCAGGGTATGGACCAGCTCCAGCAGGTCCTGCAGCAGCACGCCGAGATCGGCGCCATGGGCGTGCGCCCGGTCGGTGATCGCCAGCACCTCGGCGGGACGGCCGGCCATCACCGCCTCAAACAGGTCGAACACCGCGGCGCGGTCGGCGAGCCCCAGCATGTCGGCGACGGCGGCGGCGCTGATCGGCACGTCCGGCTGCCCCTGTGCGATCGCCTGATCCAGCAGCGACAGCCCGTCGCGCGCCGAGCCGTCGGCCGCGCGCGCGATCAGCGCCAGCGCTTCCGGATCGGCCGCCACGCCTTCCTTCTCCGCGATCCGGGCGAAATGCGCGGCCAGCTCGGCGGTGCCGATGCGGCGCAGGTCGAAGCGCTGGCAGCGCGACAGCACCGTCACCGGCACCTTGCGGATCTCGGTGGTGGCGAACACGAACTTCACGTGCGGCGGCGGTTCCTCCAGCGTCTTCAGCAACGCGTTGAACGCGTTGCGGCTGAGCATGTGGACCTCGTCGATGATGAAGACCTTGGCGCGCGCCTGCATCGGGCGGAAGCGGGTGGCCTCGATGATCTCGCGCACGTCCTCGACCCCGGTGCGGGAGGCGGCGTCCATCTCCTGCACGTCGGGATGGCGGTCGGCCAGGATCGCCTGGCAGTCGGGGCAGACGCCGCACGGATCGGCGGTCGGTCCGCCCGTGCCGTCGGGTCCGGTGCAGTTGAGCGCGCGGGCGATGATGCGGGCCGTGGTGGTCTTGCCCACCCCGCGCACCCCGGTGAGCATGAAGGCATGCGCCACGCGCCCCATGGCAAAGGCGTTGCGCAGCGTGCGCACCATCGCTTCCTGCCCGACCATGTCGGCGAAGCTGGTGGGCCGGTATTTCCGGGCGAGCACGCGATAGGGCGTGGCGGCCGGGGCGGGGACGGGCGCCTCGGGCAGCGCGTCGCCGAACAGGCCCGGGCTGGATGGCGCCGGGGGTGGCGGCAACGCGTCGGGCGCGTCTTGTCCCGTGGGCGGGTCGTCCTGGAACAGGCCGGACATGCGCGGCGCCAAGCTCCGGCCGCCGCGGCGGCGCTGGGTAAGGGATAGGGTGGGAGGCCGGACAGACGACCCGAGCGAAAACTCGTTGCGGCTGCTTCCTTCCGGACCTGACCGGGTTGGCGAGGCGCCCGTCCGCCCGCCGACCTCCCGGAAACACATATCATCCATCCCGCGTCCGGACGCAAGGTTGCCGCGACCAGGTCCGCATGGCAGGGTCGCTGCCCCACCCGCCCCGCATGGGTTCGCCGTTCAGGACATGCCGTGCCCCTGATCCTCGCCAGCCGCCCCAATGCCTATACCGGCAGCCCGCTCGACCGGGCCGGCCATCTCCGCGAGGACGCCGGCTTCATCGCCGGCGCGCTCGCCCATCCCCAGACCCTGTTCGTGCCGGTCTGGCGCGCCCGCAACCTGATGCGCGGCGTCGCCGAGGGCCGCCCGGAGGCGGTGTTCCTGGCCGGCGAGGTCGCCGGGGCGGTGCGCATGTCCGGTGGCCCCTGGGCCTTCCTGGGCCTGAAGGGGCAGCAGGCGGTCTTCGCCGTCGATCTCAGCGAGGCCGAGGACCCGTTGCCGTTGCTGCCGCCGGACCTGGGCGGCTTCACCGACCTGCGCACGGTCGCCGGGCTGCTCGCGCCCGAGGACGCGTCCATCCTCGCGCATGCGCGCGGCCTGATGTACTGGCGGCTCCGCCATCGTTTCTGTGGCGTCTGCGGCACCGCCTGCGAGGTGCGCGGCGCCGGCCACGTGATGGCCTGTCCCGGCTGCGGGGCGCAGCATTTCCCGCGCACCGATCCGGCGGTGATCATGCTGGTGCACCGGGGCGGGCGGGCGCTGCTCGGCCGGTCCCACCGTTTCGCCGCCACCATGTTCTCGACGCTGGCCGGCTTCGTGGAGCCGGGGGAGAGCCTGGAGGAAGCGGTCGCCCGCGAGGTGCTGGAGGAAACCGGCGTGCGGATCGGTGCCGTGCAGTATCATTCCAGCCAGCCCTGGCCGTTCCCGGCCAGCATCATGCTTGGCTTCTATGCCGAGGCGCTGTCGGAGGACATCACCATCGACACCACCGAATTGCAGGATGCGCGCTGGTTCACCCCCGCGCAGCTACGCGACCCGGACGCGCACGGCTTCGCCCTGCCGCGGCTGGACAGCATCGCCCGCCGGCTGATCGAGGACTGGATGGCGGCGGCATGAGGCACGGGATCCTGCTGCTCGCGTTGCTGGCCGGGGCCTGTTCCAACTGGACCAGCTACGCCGCGTTCGACGACACCAGCCCGGACACGCTGCGGGGGCAGTGCGAGCGCGCCGCCTATGACGATCCGGCGGTGAAGGAGGAACTTGCCAAGGCCGCGGGGGTGGTCGGCACCTCGCAGGACCAGTGGGTGCTGCCGGTGAAGAAGATCAAGGAGGCGGCGGTGCAGCGCTGCATGCTCAAGCGCGGCGGCCCGATGAAGGGCGGCGGGGTCGAACTGCCGATTCGCTGATGTCCGCGCCGGTTCCGGTCCCCGACCTGTTCACCATCGGCTACGAGGGCAGCACCGTCGATCGGGTGATCGCGGCGCTGCGCGAGGCCGGCGTCACCCATCTGGTCGATGTCCGCGCGGTGCCGGGTTCGCGCAAGCCCGGCTTTTCCCGGCGCCAGTTGGAGGCCGCGGCAGTGGAGGCGGGGTTGCACTACACCCATCTCCGGGCGTTGGGCACGCCAAAGCCAGGTCGTGACGCCGCGCGGCGCGGCGACGCGGCGACGATGCACCGGATTTTCACGGCGCATCTGCAGGCGCCGGAAGCGCAGGCGGACCTGGCCCGTGCCGCCGCCATCAGCGCCGAGGCACCCGTTTGCCTGTTGTGCTTCGAGCGGGACCATCGGATGTGCCACCGTGACATCCTCGCCGGCCTGTTGCGTGGTCGAAGCGGCGTCGTTCACCACCTGCTTGCCGAAGGGGCAAGGCAGGGAGAATGAACGCGGTCCGAAGGTGAAGCCACCCGGTGGCGGCACCGCCGTCTCTGTTGAGTGCGGGGCAGGTTCCCCCGCGACCGCCAGTTCGTTAATGCTGTGATCCGGATGCGGCGGGCCGAGGCCCGGTTCCGCTCCCTCACGTGCCGCCGACGGCCTGCCCCATTCCCTCGCATCACAATCTAGGAGCGTCCGACATGCTGGAACTCACCCCGGAAGGGCGTCGGACCATCGAAGACGTGGCTCGCCGGCATGGCGTCAGCGGCGATGCCGTGCTGGTCCTGCTCGGCGCGCTGGTGGCCGGTGGCGGCACCATGGCCCAGTTCAGCCATCCCGATCTGGGGGGCATGGGCCAATGGTCGCAGGGCGGCATGATCATGGTCGGCGACATGTTCAACCAGGCGCTGAAATACCGGGTGGATGCCTTGTGTTCGGAGCTTGCCGGCCTGCTGCAGCGGGAGCAGCCCCGGCTGATCGCGCCCCCGCCGTCGCAGTCCCAATTCCAGTCGCAGGGCGGCGGATTGTTTGCCGGCGGCCAGTCGCCGATGCAGTGGTGGCCCGCAGAGCTTGGGTCCCCCGATACCGCCGGGGCCCAGAACGGGCTGCGCTACGCCTATTTCCGGGCGGCGCGGCGGCTGGCCGTCGAGCGTGACGGCCGGCTGACCCTGCATGATACCGGCGACCACCAGATCGGCGGCGTCTCCCAGCAGCAGGGCGGGGAGCAATCCCTGACCTTCACCAGCCAGTACGGCCCGGTGCGCGTCTCCGACCTGCCGGTGATCGGCCCGGCCCCCGCCAATGCGCCCGAGCCGTTCGTGGCGGCGCCCCAGGCCCCGGTTCCTTCCACCAATTTCGCGCCCGAACCGCCCGAACCGCCCGCGCCGGCGCCCCAGGCAGCGGCCGTGCTTCCTGTCGATGCAGGCAGTGCGCGCCCGGCCGGCGATCCCCTGGCCATGATCGAACGCCTCGCCGAGCTGCGGCAGAAGGGCATCCTCACCGAGGAGGAATTCGCCGCCAAGAAGGCCGAGCTGCTCAGCCGGCTGTAACCTTCCGCACCCGGACTGGTCCCGGTGTCGCGACCAGTCCGGGCCGGCGGCGGTCAGATCGTCAGCGTGCCGCCCTTGGCCGCCCCGAAGCGGGCCGAGATCTTCTCCCAGTCCAGCACGTTCCACCAAGCCGCGAGGTAATCGGCGCGCCGGTTCTGGTATTTCAGGTAATAGGCGTGCTCCCACACGTCGTTGCCGAACAGCACGCGCCCGCCCTCGATCAGCGGGGTGTCCTGGTTGGGCCGCGCCACGATCGCCAGCCGGCCGGTGCCGTCCACCACCACGAACACCCAGCCCGAGCCGAACTGCGCCGCGCCGGCCCGGTTGAACGCGGTCTTCAGCGCCTCGAACCCACCGAGATCGCGGGTGATCGCCTCGGCCAGGGCCCCGCTGGGCGCGCCACCCTTGCCCCCCATCACCTGCCAGAACATGGTGTGGTTGGCATGGCCGCCGCCATTGTTGCGCACCGCGGTGCGGATCGTGTCGGGAACCTCCGGCAGCCTGGCCAGCAAGGTTTCCAGTGGCAGGGCGGCGAGCTGTCCGTGGTCCTTCAGCGCCGCGTTCAGGTTCGCCACATAGGCCGCATGGTGGCGGTCGTGGTGGATCTGCATCGTCAGCGCGTCGATATGCGGCTCGTTGGCGTCGGCGGCGTAGGGCAGGGGCGGCAGGGTGAACGGGCCGGCGGACTGGGCGAACACGGGGCGGGCGAAGGCCCCGGCCAGGGCGGTGGCGAGCAGCGCGCGACGTGGCAGCATGGGCAGGTCCCCTCCTTTATGTCTCTGCGTCGCAGATGTCGGGCGCCGCCGGTCAGGTGCAAGCCGGCGGCGTCATGATCATGCCGCGGCGGCCGGCGCCGGCTCCGGCACCAGCTCGACCGGCACCGGACTGTTCCGGCGGACGGTATCGGCGAAGCTGCCATGCACCAGGTCACTGAGGTCTCCCGTGTGCCGGGTTCCCAGGACGATCGTATAGGCACCGCTCGCTTCCGCATGGCACAGCAGGGCCAGCGGGGCGCGGGCGGCGATGTCTTCCAGGCAGGTGCCCTCGACGGGTATGCCGTCCGCCCGCAGCGTCGCCACCGCCGCCTGCACCAGCGCTTCCGCGCCGGCCCGGCTTTCCTCGGCCGCCGACTGGTCGGCGAACACCTCGATGCTGCGGACATGGACGACCTCAACCGGCGCGCCACGGTCGGCGGCCAGCAGGCGGGCGCGGGCCAGCACCGCGGGGTCCGTGGCCGAGCCGTCGACGGCGGCGATCACCTTGCGCACCGGCGGCGCCTCGCCGGTCGGCGGCGCGGCGAAGCGGCCGAGATGGCGGCGCATGCCCCACAGCACCACCGGCGCGATCGCCGCGCCGGCGGCGGCCACCAGGAAGCTGACCCGGGCATTGCTGTGCTCGGCGATCAGCGGCGCGGCATAGGGCGCGATCACGCCGGCGAACCAGCGCACGAAATTATAGGCGGCGGAGGCGATCGGCCGCTGCGCCGGCGACACCTCCAGCGCCATTTCGGTGTAGACGGTGTTGTTCAGCCCCATCAGCGCGCCGGCGAGCACCACGCCGATCGCCACCACCAGCCGGTCGCCGAACGCCATCCCCACCAGCAGCAGCGCCAGCAGCAGCAGCACGACCGAGAGCAGCCCGAGCGGGCTGAAGCGGGCCTGCAGCCGAGGCGCCACCAGCACCGAGAACAGCGCCAGCATCACCCCCCAGCCGAAGAAGATCACCCCGACCGCATGCGGCGAGAGCTGCAGCACGAAGGGCACGAAGGCCAGCACGGTGAAGAAGGCGTAGTTGTAGAAGAAGGCGCTGACCGCGGTGGCGGCGAGGCCGCGATGCGTCAGCGCCTTGAGCGGATCGACCAGGCGGGATTTCACCGGCGGTTTCGGCTGGGCGGGCAGGAACAGCGCGATGGCGACGAAGCCGATCGCCATCAGCGTCGCCGTGCCGAAGAACGGATAGCGCCAGGACAGGTCGCCCAGCGCGGCACCGATCAGCGGCCCGACCGACAGTCCGAGCCCGAGCGCCGCTTCGTACAGCAGGATGGCGGTCGCCGTGCCGCCATTGGCCGCGCGCACGATCACCGACAGCGCCGTCACCACGAACAGCGCATTGCCCAGCCCCCAGCCGGCGCGGAAACCGACCAGCTCGGCGACCGAGGTGGAGGTGCCGGCCAGCGCGGCGAAGACGGCGATCAGCCCCGCCCCCAGCAGCAGCGTGCCCCGTCCGCCCAGCCGGCTGGAGACATAGCCGGTGACCAGCATCATCGCCGCGGTGACGGCGAAGTAGCTGGTGAACAGCAGCGATACCTGGCTCGGGCGGGCATTCAGCCCGGCCGCGATCGAGGTCAGGATGGGATCCACCAGCCCGATGCTGGTGAAGCCGATCGTGGCGGCGAAGGCGGTGGCCCAGACGGCACGAGGCTGCTGGAAGAACCGGGCGAAGGCGCCCGGTCCGGCACTGGGGGCATGCATGCACGGACCTTTCTGCGCCCGGGGGCGCGGCGGGGAGGGAAGAAGCTGTATGATGCAGATATTGGAGCGCCGGAAAGGAAACAAGATGTGTGCCTTACCCGATCATGCCTGGGGCGACGCGCAGCCATGACGTCGCGGGACACCCTGGTGCAGGCGATCGAGCACGACCTGACCTTCCTTGCCCGCGCGCTTGAGGGACTGAGCCGCCGCCGCGCCTGGCCGCTGGAACGGGCGCACTACCTGCTGCTGAATCTCGTGGGCAGCGAGGGGCCGCAAACCATCGGCACGCTCGCGGCCCGGCTGGCCCTGGATGGCTCGACCGTGACCCGGCAGGTGGCGCAGATGGAACGGGACGGGCTGGTGGAGAAACACCTCCACCCGGACGACGCGCGCAGCTTTGTGGTCAGCGCTACTCCCCGTGGCAGCGCGGCTGCCGCGGCGATGCGGGCGGCGCGGCGGGAAAATACCGGCCGGCTGCTGCAGGGCTGGAGCACGGCGGAAATGGCGGGGCTGGCGACCGCGCTGGCGCACCTGAATGCGTCGGTGGCGGCCGTGCTGGAGGATCCGGCGCCATGAACAAGCGTAGGGCGGATAAGCGCAGCGCAATCCGCCATGTCGCGGTGGCGGATTGCGCTGCGCTTATCCGCCCTACAGCACCTGATCGCCCGTCCCCTCAGTCCGGGTCGGTGCCCAGCGACATGATCGAGGCGCCGATCGCCGCGGAGCCGAAGGTGATCATGAAGCCGGCCGACAGCAACCCGACCGGGACAAGTCCCCCCGCCGGCCCCAGCACCAGCGTGCCCAGCGAACCGACATCCAGGAACAACAGACCAGCCACCGCCACCAGCCCGCCCAACGCTCCGGCGAGCCCTGGCAGAACCATGTAGCGGACGATTTCCATGAAGCCCCAACGCCGTCTCCGGCGCCGGGTGGTTATCACGACTGGACGACTCCAGTTTCGTCCGCTTCCAGCGAGAACGCCGCGGCCATCAGCGCCCTGGTGTAGTCCTCGCGCGGCTGCGCGAACACGACATCGGCCGGGCCTTCCTCGACCACCTTGCCGTGCCGCAGCACCACCACCCGATGCGCCAGCGCCCGCACCACGCGCAGGTCATGGCTGATGAACAGGTAGCCAAGGTCGCGATCCTGCTGCAGCCGGCGCAGCAGATCCACGATCTGCGCCTGCACGCTCATGTCGAGCGCACTGGTCGGCTCGTCGAGCACCACGAAGCGCGGCTGCAGCACCATCGCCCGCGCTACCGCGATGCGCTGGCGCTGCCCGCCGCTGAACTCGTGCGGGTAGCGGCCGAGGCACTCGCCCGGCAGCCCGACCTCGTCCAGCGCCGCCGCCACCCGCGCGTCGCGCTTGGCCCGCGACAGGCCGGGCTCGTGCACCGCGAGACCCTCGGCGATGATCTCGCCCACCGACAGGCGTGGCGAGAGGCTGCCGAACGGATCCTGGAAGACGATCTGCATCGATGCCCGCAACCGCCGCAGCGCGCGCCGGTCGAGCGTGTCCAGCTTCTGGCCACGGAAGCGGATATCGCCCTCGGCCCGTTCCAGTTGCAGCAGGGCGAAGCCGGTGGTGGACTTGCCGGACCCGCTCTCGCCGACCAGCCCGACCGTCTCGCCGGCATGCACGGTAATATCCAGCCCGTCCACCGCCTTCACATGGCCGACGGTGCGGCGCAGCACGCCGCGGCGGATCGGGAAATGCACGCGCAATCCCTTCGCCTGCATCAGCACTTCGGCGTCGTTGGCAATCGGGCGCGGCGTCCCGCGCGGCTCGGCGGCCAGCAGCGCGCAGGTATAGGGATGCTGCGGCACGGTGAACACCTGGTCGACCCGACCGCTCTCCACCACGCGCCCGTCCTTCATGACGCAGACGCGGTCGGCATAGCGCCGCACCACCGCGAGGTCATGACTGATCAGCAGCAAGGCAAGCCCCCGCGCCGCCTTCTCGGCGGCCAGCAGCTTCAGGATCTGCGCCTGGATGGTCACGTCCAGCGCCGTGGTGGGCTCGTCGGCGATCAGCAAGGCGGGGTCGTTGGCCAGCGCCATCGCGATCATCACGCGCTGGCGCTGCCCGCCGGAGAGCTGGTGCGGAAACGCCTCCAGCCGCTGCCCGGCATCCGGGAAGCCGCATTCCGACAGCAGCTCGATCACCCGCGCCCGCAGCGCCCCGTTCGACATGGGCCGGTGCAACTGGATCGCCTCGCCCACTTGCCGCCCGATGCGGGCGAGCGGGTTGAGGCTGTTCATCGGCTCCTGGAACACCATGCCGGCGCGGGCGCCGCGCAATTGCTGCAGCACCGCCTCCGGCGCGCCGATCATGGACTGGCCGTCCAGCTCGACATGGCCGCCGCAGCTTGCCCCGGGCGGCAGCAATTGCAGCAGCGACAGCGCGGTCAGCGACTTGCCCGATCCGCTCTCGCCGACCAGCGCCAGCGTCTCGCCGCGTTCGAGGGTGAAGGACACCCGATCAACCACCCGCCGCTCCCCGAAGGCGACGGTCAGGTCCTCGACCCGGACGAGGCTCATGCGGGCGTCCTCATGCTGTGGTCCGCCGCGGGTCGAAGGCGTCGCGCACCGCCTCGCCGACGAAGACCAGCAGGGTCAGCATGCCGCCGAGGACGACGAAGGCGGTGATGCCGAGCCAGGGCGCCTGCAGGTTGTTCTTGCCCTGCGCCACCAGCTCGCCGAGCGAGGGCGAGCCCGGCGGCAGGCCGAAGCCGAGGAAATCGAGCCCGGACAGCAGCGTCACCGACCCCGACAGCGTGAACGGCAGGAAGGTCAGCGTCGCCACCATCGCGTTGGGCAGGATGTGCCGCCACATCAGCGCGGCGTCGGAGACGCCGAGCGCGCGGGCGGCGCGCACATAGTCCAGGTTGCGCCCGCGCAGGAACTCCGCCCGCACCACCCCGGTCAGCGTCATCCACGAGAACAGCAGCAGGAAGACCAGCAGCACCCAGAAGCTCGGGGTGATGACGCTGCCGAGGATGATCAGCAGGTAAAGCTGCGGCATGCCCGACCAGATCTCGATGAAGCGCTGGAAGAACAGGTCGAGCCGGCCGCCGTAGAATCCCTGCATCGCGCCCGCGGCGATGCCGACCACCGAGGAGATCGCGGTCAGGGTGAAGCCGAACAGCACCGAGATGCGGAAGCCGTAGATGACGCGGGCGAGCACGTCGCGCGCCTGGTCGTCGGTGCCGAGCAGGTTGCGCCAGGAAGGTGGCGCCGGGGCGGGGACGGGCAGGTTCTTGACGATGGTGTCGTAGCGGAACGGGATCGGTGGCCAGATCATCCAGCCCTTGGCCTCGATCTCCTGCTGCAGCGTGGGGTCGGTGAAGTCGGCGAGGGTGGGCATCAGGTCGGCGCCAAAGGTGTCCTCGCTGTAGTCGCGCAACACCGGGACGTACCAATGGCCGTCGAAGCGCACCAGCAGCGGGCGGTCATTGGCGATCAGCTCGGCACCCAGCGACAGCCCGAACAGGACCAGGAAGATCCACAGCGACCAGAAGCCGCGCCGGTGGGCCGTGAAGGCGGCCAGCCGGCGCCGGGTGAGGGGGGTGAGGGTCATGGACGGGGCAGCGGCGCGGCGGGCGGTACCGGGGAGAAGGTCAAGATTGTCGCGCCTCGAAATCGATGCGCGGATCGACCACCGTATACATCAGGTCGCCGACGATCTGCATCAGCAGCCCGAGCAGCGTGAAGATATAGAGCGTGCCGAACATCACCGGGTAATCGCGCCGGATCGCCGATTCGAAGCCCAGCAATCCCATGCCGTCGAGCGAAAAGATGATTTCCATCAGCAGTGCCGAGGAAAACAGGATGCTGATGAACGCCGCCGGGAAGCCGGCGACGATCAGCAGCATGGCATTGCGGAACACGTGCCGGTACAGCACCCGTTGCTCGGACGCTCCCTTGGCGCGGGCGGTCACCGTGTACTGCTTGCGGATTTCCTCGAGGAAGCAGTTCTTGGTCAGCATGGTCAGGCTGGCGAAGCCGCCGATCACCAGGGCGGTGGTCGGCAGCACCATGTGCCAGAGGTAATCCAGCACGCGTTGCCACCACGGCCAGTCCGCCGCTTCCGGACTGGTCAGGCCGCGCAGCGGGAAGATGTGCAGGAAGCTGCCGCCGGCGAACAGCACCACCAGCAGGATGGCGAACAGGAAGGACGGCACGGCATAGCCGACCAGCACCATCGCCGAGGTGGCGAGGTCGAAGCGCGAGCCGTGCCGCACCGCCTTGGCGATGCCGAGCGGGATCGACACCAGGTAGACCAGCAGCGTCGACCACAGCCCGAGCGAGATCGAGACCGGCATCTTCTCCCGGATCAACTGCAGGACCGTCTTGTCGAGGAAGAAGCTGCGGCCGAAATCGAAGCCGAGATACCCCTTCAGCATCAGCACGAAGCGCTCGCCGGCGGGCTTGTCGAAGCCGAACATCTTGCGGATGTCGGCCACCATCTGCGGATCGAGCCCGCGCGCGCCGCGATAGGCGCCCTGCTCGCCGCTGCCCGGGGTGCTGCTGCTCACCGGCGCCACTTCCGACCCGCCCTGGCCGGTCATGCGCCCCATCGTCTCGCCGCCGCGGTTGCGCAGCTCGGAGATCATCTGCTCGACCGGGCCGCCCGGGGCGAACTGCACGACCACGAAATTGATGGCGATGATGCCGAACAGCGTCGGGATGATCAGCAGCAGCCGGCGGACCAGATAGGCGCCCATCGGATCAGGGACCGGCCCGCCGCGCGGCCTGCAGGGCGGTGTCCTTCTCCGGCGAGACCCACCAGGAATCGAACACCACGCCCGGCCGCACCGGGGCGGACGGGCGCCCGAAGCGGTCCCAGTAGGCGATCCACACCGATTGCAGGTGCCAGTTCGGCACCATGTACCAGCCCCACAGCAGCACGCGGTCGAGCGCGTGCACGGTGGTGAGCAATTGCGTCCGGTCGGCGGCGGTGACCACCTGCGGCACCAGCGCGTCCACCACCGGGTCGCACACGCCCATCAGGTTGTCGCCGCCTTCCAGGTTGACCGCGCCGCAGGTCCAGAACCCGACCTGCTCGTTGCCCGGGCTCTCCGACTGGGGAATCACCATCATCGTCATGTCGTAGTCGTAGGTGTCCAGCCGCCGCTGGTACTGGGCGGCGTCCACGGTGCGCACGCTGGCCTCGATGCCCAGGCGCGACAGCCACTGCTTGTAGGGCAGCGCCACCCGCTCGAAGGTCGGCTCGCTGAGCAGAATCTCGAAGGTGAAGGGCCGGCCCTGGGCGTCCACCAGCTTGCGGTCCTTCACCGTCCAGCCGGCTTCCTTCAGCAGCGCCAGGCCCCGCCGCAGCCCCTCGCGGTTATTGCCCGAGCCATCGGTCACCGGCAGGCGGAAGGGCTGGGTGAACAGCTCGGGCGGCAGCTTGCCGCGCCACTTGTCCAGCAGCGCCAGTTCCGCCCCCTGCGGCGTGCCGGAGGAAGCGAGGTCGCTGTTGCTGAAATAGCTCTCGGTGCGGGTATACTCGCCGTAGAACAGATTGGCGTTGGCCCATTCGAAATCGAAGGCCAGCGCCAGCGCCTCGCGCACGCGGCGGTCCTGGAACAGCGGCCGGCGGGTGTTCATCGCCCAGCCCTGCATGCCGGTGGGCAAACGGTGGCGGATGCTTTCCTTGCGCACCAGGCCCTTCTGCACCGCCGGAAAATCATAGGCAGTGGCCCAGTTCTTGGCGATGTTCTCGCTGCGGTAGTCGATCTGCCCGGCCTTGAACGCCTCCATCGCCACCGTGCCGTCGCGGAAATACTCGGTGCGGATGCGGTCGAAGTTGTACAGTCCCTTCGCCACCGGCAGGTCGCGTCCCCACCAGTCGGGCACACGCTCCAGCGTGATGCTGCGGCCGAAATCGACCTTGCCGATCCGGTAGGGGCCGGAGCCGAGCGGCACATCGGTCAGCGGGCGGTCGAACTCGCGGCCCTCCCAGAACCGCCGCGGCAGCACCGCCAGATCGCCCAGGATCATCGGCAGCTCGCGATTGGCATGGGTGCGGAAGCGGAACACCACCCGGCGCGGGCCTTCCACCACCGCCTCGGTGACGTCGCCGTAGTACTGCCGGTAATTCGGCCGCCCCTTGTCGCGCAGGGTGTTGAAGCTCCAGACCACGTCATCGGCGGTTACCGGCGTGCCGTCGTGGAACCGCGCCTCCGGCCGCAGCTCGAAGGCCACCCCCATGTGGTCGGCGGGGATCTCGATGACGCCGGCGAGGTTGCCGTACTCGGTCTGCGCCTCGTCGAAGTTGCGCACCATCAGCGTGTCGTAGATGCGCCCCGCCGCCCCGGCGGCGCGGCCGCGCACGATGAAGGGGTTGAGGCTGTCGAAGGTGCCGACCGCGCCGAGCGCGACCTCGCCGCCCTTCGGCGCATCCGGGTTGACCCAGGGGAAATAGGGGAAATCCGGCGGCAGCGCCGGGGCGCCCAGCAGCGAGACGCCATGGCTGCGCGTGGGCGCCTCGGCATGGGCGGGCGGCGCGCCGGCAACCGGGGCGCAGGCAAGCAGGGCCGTGATGAGGGCGATGATGCGCAAGAGGGTTACTCCCGTCGGCCGTCACATGTCATGGCAGGCGCGCCCGGCGGTCAGCCTTTGGCCAGCAGCCGGATCGCGTCCCCGAGCAGGGCGGGGTCGCCGACGGCGAGCACCTGCCCGTTGCCATCGGGGCGCAGCGCCGCGCCCTCCCAGTCGGTGAGCCGGCCGCCCGCGCCTTCGATCACCGGCTGCAGCGCCGCCCAGTCCCAGACCTTCATGTCCGATTCGGCGACGATGTCGATCTGCCCGAGCGCGAGCAGCCCGTAGGCGTAGCAATCCCCGCCGAAGGAGCTGCGCCGCGCCGCCGCCGACAGCCGCATCCAGCGCGGCAGGTCGTTGCCGAACATCTCCGGGCTGGTGCAGGACAGCTCGGCTTCCCCGACCCGGGCGCAGGGACGGCAGCCGGCGGTGCCGCCGAACGGTCCGCGGAACCGGGTCGGCCGGCCGACGGCGCCGATCCAGCGTTCGCCGGTGACGCACTGGTCGATCACCCCCAGGATCGGGATGCCGTCCTCGAGCAACCCGATCAGCGTGCCGAAGACCGGGCGGCCGGTGATGAAGGCACGGGTCCCGTCGATCGGGTCGAGCACCCAGCGCAGCCGCGCCGACGGGTTGTCCAGCCCGAATTCCTCGCCGAGGATGCCGTGATCGGGGAAAAGCTGGGACAGCACCGCGCGCATGGCCTGCTCGGCGGTGCGGTCGGCCAGGGTCACGGGGCTCGCATCCAGCTTCAGGTCAGCCGCGAGCCCGGCGCGGAAATGCGGGCGAATGACCGCCCCCGCGACATCGGCCGCCGCCTCGGCGGCGCGGATCAGCGCCTCGATCGGCGGCCGGGGCAGGTGTGTGCGCTCGTCATCAGGCTGCAAGGTTTGTGTCATCCGTCGTGACCGGCCATCCGCAGAGAAGAATCCGTGCGGCACATGGAGGCCCCTGACGGGGGCGGTGTCAAACCCTGCAGCCTGCCCCCATCAGGGTTGCGGCAGCGGGGCGGGGCTGGCGGAGAGGCTGCGCAGATAGGCGATCACGTTGGCGCGGTCCTGGTCGTTGCTGATGCCGGCGAAGGCCATCTTGGTGCCCGGGGCATAGGCCGCGGGCTTCTTCAGCCAGTGATTCAGCGCCTCGTAATCCCAGTTGCCCGGCTTGTCCTTCAGCCCGGCGGAGTAGCTGAAGCCCTGTTGGTGGCCGTGCGGGCCCATCACCACGCCATAGAGATTGGGGCCTACCCCCGGCTTGCCGCCTTCGTTGAAGGTATGGCAGGCCACACAGAGCTTCTTGACGGTCGCCTCGCCCTTGGCAGGATCGGCCTTGGCCAGCAGCGGCCCGATCGGCGGCACCGTCTCGGCGGCCGGAGCCGCGGTGGCGGCGACGGGCGCGCCGGTTTCGATCGGGATGGCGACCTTTTCCAGTCGCTTCGGCCTGACCAGGACGTCGCCGATCAGGCCGGCGACCATGAACGAGATGCCGCCGATCAGAACCGCGGCCACGGCCTTGTTGATTTCCAGCGTATCCATGCGGCGCCTCGTTCCCCCGGGCGATTGTGATGGCTGACGGGCCCACGTTGCACGCGAGGCCCCGGCTACCTAAGGTGCGGCGCAGCTTACGGGAACCGCTTCCCCCGCTTCAACCCGCGACCCCTGGTCCGGCTGCCGGACATTATCCTCATGAATTCGCTGTCATGACCCCGATCGTCGTCATTCCCGCGCGCATGGCTTCCACCCGCCTGCCCGGCAAGCCCCTGGCCGATATCCATGGCCGCCCGATGATCCTGCACGTGCTCGACCGGGCGCGCGAGGCCGGGATCGGCCCGATCGCGGTGGCCTGTGCCGAATCCGAAATCGCCGAGGCGGTGCGCGCCGCAGGGGCGATCGCGGTGATGACCGATCCCGCCCTGCCGCGCGGCTCGGACCGGGTGCACGTCGCCCTGGCCGCGCTCGACCCGCAGGGGCAGCACGACGTGGTGGTCAACCTCCAGGGCGACCTGCCGACCATCCCGCCGGAATACCTGCGCACGGTGCTGGCCCCGCTTGCCGACCCCGCGGTGGACATCGCCACGCTGGTGGCGCCGATCACCTCGCCCGAGGAGGCGGCGTCTCCTTCGGTGGTGAAGGCGGCCTGCGGCTTCGACCGTGGCCGCGCGGTGGCGCCGGCGCTCTATTTCTCGCGCGCCGCCATCCCTGCGGGCGAGGGGCCCCTGTGGCACCATATCGGCATCTACGCCTTCCGCCGCGCCGCCCTGGCGCGCTTCGTCGCCCTGCCGGAATCGCCGCTGGAGAAGCGCGAGGCGCTGGAGCAATTGCGTGCGCTGGAGGCGGGCATGCGCATCGCCTGCGCCCGCGTCGAGCGCCCCCCCTTCGGCGTCGACACCCCGGCCGATCTCGAACGCGCCCGCGATGAGCTCGATCCCGCCCGCCGGAGCCGTCCGTGACCGAGGCGCAGCCAGCCGCCCCGGTCGCCGCGCCGCAGACGATCGCCTTCCAGGGGCGGCCGGGTGCCTATTCGGACCTGGCCTGCCGGGCGGCCTATCCCAGTTGGCAGACCTTGCCCTGCCCAACCTTTGCCGCGGCCATGGAAGCGGTGCGCGACGGCACCGCCGGCCTCGCCATGATTGCCTGCGAGAACAGCCTGGCCGGGCGGGTGGGCGATGTGCACCAGTTGCTGCCCGGGTCCGGCCTGTTCGTGGTCGGCGAGCACTTCCAGCGCGTCGAGCACTGCCTGCTTGCCCCCCGGGGCGCCCGCATCGAGGGGCTCAGGCGCGCGCATTCGCATGAAGTCGCGCTGGGGCAGGTGCGGGGCATTCTCAGGGATCTGAAGCTGGAAGCCGTGGTGCAGGCCGACACCGCGGGGGCGGCGGAGATGGTGGCCGCCTGGAACGACCCGGCGCAATGCGCCATCGCCTCCTCGCTCGCCGCCGAGCTGTTCGGGCTCGACATCCTGCGTCACAATGTCGAGGACGCCGCGCACAACACCACGCGGTTCTACGTCATGTCCCGCCAGCCGGTGCAGCCGGCCCCGGAGACGCCGGGGCTGATGACCACTTTCGTATTCCGGGTCCGCAACGTGCCGGCGGCCTTGTACAAGGCGCTCGGCGGGTTCGCGACCAACGGGGTGAACATGACCAAGCTCGAGAGCTACATGCTCGGCGGCCATTTCACCGCGACCCAGTTCCTGTGCGACGTCGAGGGGCACCCCGGCCAGCCCGCGCTGCGCCGGGCGCTGGAGGAACTGTCCTTCTTCTCCCGCGAGGCAAAGATCCTGGGGGTCTACCCCGCCTCTCCGGCCCGCAAGGAACAGGCCAGGGCAGGGGATGACTGATCGCGGCTGAGACCAATACCATCCACCCGTCGTGTCGATCCGGTGTCGCGGAACGGCGCGGCGGGCGGATGATATGATCGTCTTCGGTCGGTTCGCGGGCGGCCCCGACCTTTGCGCCGGATTCGACACGGCGTCGGTTCACACGGCATTGCAACGATGGGGCGATGAAAGGCTGGCCGGTGGAAGCCGGGGCCCTGTGGCCCGACAATCGACATCGACAGGCAACTGCGGCGACGTTCCGACGTTACCCGCTTTGAATGAAACCGGTCGAATACGGTTTCCCGTATGGACGGGCCGCGTTGCCGCGGCCCGGTGGGAACACATCGCCTGAGCTTCCCGTCACGCCCGACGGAGCGATGGGTGCCCCCGGGGGCCGCCGGCCAGGGCCCCCCGCCCTGGCCCGCAGCGGCTCAGGCTCGGCCTTCGGACGGCGTCGAGTGTGACTGGGAAGCGAGGGCCCTGGCCATCTGGCTGAGCGCTTCCTGGTGCTTCTCGTTGTCAATGGCCGCGAAATTGCGCGCGAGCTCCAGGCACATGCGCTGGCGCTGCGTCATTTCCGTGGGCGCATCGGCGGTCGAGAGGCCGTCGAAGAACCAACTGACAGGCACACCGAGAACCTGGGCGATCTCGTACAGGCGTCCTGCCGAGATGCGGTTCAGGCCACGTTCGTATTTGTGTGCCTGCTGGTAAGTCACGCCGATCATTTGCGCGAGTTGCTGCTGGGACAGTCCCAGCATGATGCGGCGTTCACGGATACGGGCGCCAACGTGGTGGTCCGCGGCATTCGCCCGGGGGCTCGGCCGTGTTTCGACGTCCGGATCCTCCCGCGGTCCGTGGGCGGGCTCTGCCGGAACGGCAGCGGCGGGCGCCGGGCGGTCCGGGTCAAAGCCAGGCGCTGCAGCGTGGTCGCTGATATCGGGCATGCTGTGGATCCCTCCTACATCCGGAGCAAATGCCACACACTGACCACGATGTGGAATTAAAAGTTCCCCCCTCGCGCGAACGCTACTAATCGACTTGAGCGCCCAGAGTGCTCACGCCGCGTTGCATCAGTTCATGGGCGATCTGTTTTCAGCCTTATTATTGTATTCACTAGATGTAACCGTGCCGGTTACTTCTGTTCTCGCTTCGCGACATCGGCGGCTAAATCCTGTCGCGCCTGGGCCAGTTGCTGCTGCAGGCTCTCCACCGTTTCGCGAAGTGTCACCAATTCTTTTTCCACCTCTGGTGGAATCCGGACGGAGCGGCCACTCTCCTGTTCGTGCGGCTGGTAGAATGGTGAGAACAGACTCATGGCACGTTCGATCATGGCGAGGTTCTGGCGGCTGACCTCTTCCATGTCGAAGGGAAAAAAGTTACCCATCGTCTGCTTCATGGCGGCACGCATCTGTTCCTGCTGATGCGCGAAGTTCGTCATGGCCTGGTCGAGGTAGCGCGGCACCAGGTTCTGCATGGAATCGCCATAAAATCCGATCAACTGCCGCAGGAAACTGGTCGGCAGCAAATGACGTCCCTTGTTTTCTTCCTCGACAATGATCTGAGTCAGCACGCTTCGCGTAATGTCGTCACCTGTCTTGGCGTCGTACACCACGAAGTCGCGACCGTCTCGAACCATCTCCGCAAGTGTATCGAGAGTGATATAGCTTGAACTTTCAGTATTGTACAAGCGTCGGTTGGCGTACTTTTTTATTACGATCGGCGTCTTCTCGGCGGAGGACGCGCTGGTATCGGATTGCGCTGGCTGCGACATCTGGCCCCCTGCTGCCGGGCGAGCGTTCGCCACTGAAACGAACATGAACGGTCAAGGTAGCATGCCGCGGCGCAACATCCAAAATCCGCCCGGCCCTGCTATCCTACGCCCTGGAGGTTGCCGGAGTCGCGGCAGGAGGATGGATGAGGCATGACGGGAGGCGATCGATCCGGCCCCCCGCAGCCAGACGGGGCCGGAGAGGATCTGCGGGATCTTGCCCGCGACTGGATCACGCTATGGCAAAGCGAGTTGGCAGCACTGGCCGTCGATCGCGAATTGCAGGAGACATGGCACGTGGTGCTGGCGCTGTGGGCGGGGGCCGCCGGCGCGATGCTGCAGGGGCTGCCCCGCGGCATGCCCGATGACGGCCACGGTCCTGGGAACGGCGCCGGGGCCGCTGCTGCGCCGCGGCCCGCGCCCGCTGCTCATGCACCTGATGCTCGCGATGCTGAAGTCGAGCAGCTCCGTCACCGCGTCGCTGAACTCGAGCGCCGGCTGGCCGGGCTGGAGCGGCGCAGCCGCTGAGCGCGCCCGCGTGATCGCCGCCGCCGCCCGGGAGGCCGCCGGGGGGCGGCCCGAGGCCTTCCCACAGGCCGTCGTGATGGAAGCGCTGCAGCAGGATCGCGAGCTGGTGGCCGGCATCGCTGCCTACCGCCGCCATCCCTGGCGGCGCGAGCTGCCCGATCCGCCGGTCCTGTGGACGGAAGGCGAGACAAGGCTGCTCGATTTCGGCCGCGGGCGGGGTCGTGGCGGGCCCACCCTGCTGCTGGTGCCGAGCCTGGTGAACCGGGCCTATATCCTCGATCTCGCGCCCGGCCGCTCGATGGCGCGTTTCCTGGCAGATGCGGGCGTGCGGGTGCTGCTGCTCGACTGGGGCTGGCCGGGCGAGGTGGAGCGCAGCTTCACCCTGACCGACTACATCGCCGGCCGGCTTTCCCGCGCCCTGCAGGCGGCCTGTGCGCAGCCGCGCAGCTCGCGCGTCGTCCTCGGCGGTTACTGCATGGGCGGATTGCTCGCGGTCGCGGCGGCACAGGGGCTGCCGAGATATGTCGCCGGTCTCGCCTTGCTGGCGACACCCTGGGATTTCCATGCCGACGACCCCGATCGCGCCCACACCCTCGCCCGGCTCGCGCCGCTGCTCGAGCCGGCCATGGCCATTGGCGGGGCGCTGCCGGTCGACCTGTTGCAGGTGCTGTTCGCCCTGCTCGATCCCTGGGGCATCGCTTCCAAATATCGCGGCTTCGCCCGCCTGCCGCAGGACAGCGAGCGTGCCCGCCAGTTCGTGGCACTCGAGGACTGGCTGAACGACGGCGTCCCGCTCGCCGCCCCGGTGGCGCGCGAGTGCCTGCAGGGATGGTACGGCGCCAATGCCCCGGCCGCCGGAACCTGGCGGGTTGCCGGGTTGCCGGTCATGCCGGGCAGGCTCGACCTGCCCTGCTTCGTGGCGGTGCCCGCCCGCGACCGCATCGTGCCGCCCGAAAGCGCTCGCCCGCTCGCCGCCCTGATTCCCGGCGCGGTGCTGCACCAGCCGCAGGCCGGGCATATCGGCATGGCGGCCGGTTCGGGCGCCGAGGCGGCGCTGTGGCGGCCGTTGCTGGAGTGGCTGCGCGGGTTGCCCGGCCGGGCCTGACATTCTCGCTGCACTGCACCATAATCAGGGGGCTGGTATCGGCGGTACGCATGCAGGCAGCCGCCTTCAACGACGTGCGGGTCCAGCCCCGCGCAGAACGCAGCGGGCGCCTGCCCGCAGGGAGAAACCAGAATGGACGACATCGTCATCGTCGCGGCGGTACGGACGCCTGTCGGCAGCTTCAACGGTGCCCTTGGCACCTTGCCGGCGCATGCGCTCGGCGCCACGGCGATCCAGGCGGCGATCGCCCGGGCCGGCATCGAGGCCGGCGACGTGGACGAGGTGATCCTCGGCCAGGTGCTGACCGCCGCCCAGGGGCAGAACCCCGCCCGCCAGGCCGCCCGGCTCGCCGGCATCCCCGACGGCAAGACCGCCTTCGGCATCAACCAGGTCTGCGGCTCGGGGCTGCGCGCCGTGGCGCTGGCCGCCCAGCAGGTCCGCACCGGGGAAAGTGCGATCGTGCTGGCCGGCGGACAGGAGAGCATGAGCCAGTCTACCCACGCGGCCTATCTGCGCGCGGGGCAGAAGATGGGCGATCTGGGCCTGATCGACACCATGATCCGGGACGGGCTGTGGGACGCCTTCAATGGCTACCACATGGGCGTCACCGCCGAGAACGTGGCCCGGGCCTACGGGATCAGCCGCGAGGACCAGGACGCCTTCGCCCTGGCCAGTCAGCAGAAGGCATCGGCCGCGCAGCAGGCCGGCAGGTTCCGCGACGAGATCGCCCCGGTCACCATCAAGGGCCGCAAGGGCGAGGTGCTGGTGGAACAGGACGAATATATCCGCCACGACGCCTCGGCCGAGAGCATGGCGAAGCTGCGCCCGGCCTTCAGCAAGGACGGCACCGTCACCGCCGGCAATGCCAGCGGCATCAATGACGGCGCGGCGGTGCTGGTGGTGACCTCGGCGGCCGAGGCGTCCCGGCGCGGGCTGGCGCCGCTCGCGCGCATCGCCGCCTTCGCCACCGCCGGCGTCGATCCGGCGGTGATGGGCACCGGCCCGATCCCGGCCACCCGCAAGGCGCTCGCGCGGGCCGGCTGGACCCCCGGTGACCTCGACCTGATCGAGGCCAACGAAGCCTTCGCCGCCCAGGCCTGCGCGGTGAACAAGGATCTGGGCTGGGATACCGC
The DNA here is from genome assembly GCF_937425535.1 of Rhodovastum atsumiense. NCBI lineage: Bacteria > Pseudomonadati > Pseudomonadota > Alphaproteobacteria > Acetobacterales > Acetobacteraceae > Rhodovastum > Rhodovastum atsumiense. The sequence continues at coordinate 1,779,504 of NZ_OW485601.1, read as the reverse complement.
CCGGGTGAACGTCAATGGCGGCGCCATCGCCATCGGCCATCCGATCGGGGCCTCCGGCGCCCGCGTGCTGGTGACGCTGCTGCACGAGATGCGGAAGCGGGACGCGAAGAAGGGCCTGGCCACGCTGTGCATCGGCGGTGGCATGGGCGTGGCGCTGGCGGTGGAGCGGTAACGCCATCGCGCCCGGGAGGCGATTTGCCTCCCGGGATTGCGGGCGGGCCTGGTCAGCACGCGTCTCTTCGCCTTCATCCGGCCATGCCGGCCCGGTCACGTCTGCTGCTGCATGCCTACGTGCAGATGTCATATGGTGCCTTTCGGCGCATCATGGACAGGCCCACCGGCAGCATGGTGCCGCGGCCCCGGCGGCTGTGCCGGGCGGAGGAGGGGGAGGTATGACCGACACGGCACGAGCCTGCCAGGACAAGGTGATGCTGATCCAGGCCGAGCTGGATGGGGAGTTGTCCGCCACCGAAGCAGCGCTGTTGCGGGCGCATCTGCGCGCCTGTCCGGCCTGCCGGGCACTCCGCTCCGAGCTCGCGCGCCTGTCCGATGCGGCGCGTGCCGAGGTGCCGGTAAACACGTTGCGGCCGCCGCCACGGGTGGCGGCGCCGCGCTCCGTGCCGCAGCGACGCCGGGGGGGCGTGCGGCCTCTCGTCGCCTTCGGCGCCGGCATGGTGCTGGCCGCGGCCATCGTGCTGCTGCTGCTGCCGGGGCCGGCCGAGCGGCTTTCGGAACAGGCGATCGCCAACCATGTCCGGGCGCTGCAGCCGGGCCATCTGACCGACCTGGTGTCTTCCGATCGCGACACCCTGCGCGACTCGTTCACTGGCCGCCTCGACTACCTGCCGCCGGTGCGCGACTTCGCGGCCGCCGGTTTTCTCCTGGCCGGGACGCGCCTCGACTATCTGGACGGCCGGGCGGTCGCTGTCCTCGTCTATCTTCGTAACCATCACCCGATCGACGTCTTCATCTGGCCGGCGGCCGGCACGACGGCGCCGGTGGTGGACGAGCGGCAGGGCTATGGGGTGGTGCACTGGCGGTCGGAAGGGATGGCATTCGTTGCCGTTTCCGACATCGACGCCGGCGAACTCGCCGCCTTTGCCCGGCTCTGGCTGGTCACCCGCGGCGGCTAGGGCGGGCCTGCCGACGACGTTTCGGCCTTCCCCTCACGATCGCTCATGTTGCGGTTGCGAACGTCACGCCCGTCGTGGTTACGGCAAGGGCGCAGGCCCCGACACGAGGGTTCGATGATGCTGTCGCGCAACATCGCCCCTGCCGCCCCGGATCCGCCGGTTGCGGTCAATCCTGCGAGATCCGTGCGGCGGTTCAACGCGCGACGGTGGAGGGGCGGCAACCGTGGCAACGTGACGGTTCATTTCCGGCCGTGATTGGCTGAATTCCCGGGGCGGACCGGGCGGGGGCGGCCGGGAAACAGACGATGTGTTTACTTTCGTCAACGGTTGCTGGCGCGCGCTGCCGTTATGATCCCTTCTGCCAGCCGTGCCTGCGGGCGCGGCCGGTCACTGTCTGCAAGGAGGGACCCAAGGAATGAGCAGGATCGCACTGGTAAGCGGCGGTACACGCGGCATCGGCGCCGAGATCAGTCGTGAACTGAAGGCCGCGGGACGTACCGTGGTCGCCAATTATGCCGGCAATGACGCCGCGGCACAGGCCTTCCGCGAGGAAACCGGCATTTCCGTCTACAAGTTCGACGTCGCCAACTTCGAAGCCTGCCGTGACGCGATCGAGCGGATCCATGCCGAGGTCGGCAAGATCGAAATCGTCGTGAACAATGCCGGCATCACCCGTGACAGTCCGATGAACCGCCTGTCGCGGGAGATGTGGGATGCGGTGGTTGATACCAATCTCGGCGGTTGCTTCAATCTCTGCCGGCTGGTCTGGGACGACATGCGGGCGGCGAAGTTCGGCCGTATCGTCAATATCGGTTCGATGAACGGCCAGGCCGGCCAGTACGGGCAGGTGAACTACGCCGCCGCCAAATCCGGCATCCATGGCTTCACCAAGGCCCTGGCGCAGGAAGGGGCGCGCTACGGCATCACCGTCAACGCGGTGGCCCCTGGCTACGTCGATACCGAGATGGTGCGGGCGGTGCCGGAAGACGTGTTGCAGAAGATCATCGCCCGGATCCCGATGGGCCGGCTCGGCCACGCCGACGACATCGCCCGTGGCGTGACCTTCCTGACCTCGGACGAGGCCGATTTCATTACCGGCTCGACGCTGTCCATCAACGGCGGGCAGCACATGTACTGAGATCCTGGTTCCGGGTTTCATCGATGCCGCCGCTCCCGGCCATGCCGGCCGGGAGCGGTCCGGCCCTACCGGTCCTGTACGGCCTGTCCCGGCTGCCAGCCGGGCGGGGCGAGTTCGAAGCCCTCGAAGCGGAAGGCCGGGCTCACCGTGCAGGTCACCAGGGTCCAGCCGCCCAGGCTGCTCGCCGCCTGCCAGACGCCGCGCGGCGCCACCTGCTGCAGGCTCTGCCCGCGGCGCGGCTCGGGGCCAAGGGCATGATGCGTCACCGCCATTGCATCGGCCGACAGGCGCAGCGCCAGCGGTGCACCGGCCTGCCAGATCCACAGCTCGTCGGCATCCACCCGGTGCCAATGGCTGCGTTCACCGGCGGCGAGCAGGAACAGGATGGCGGTGCCGGCGCCGCGGCTGCCATCGGGCGGCGTGTCGCGCCAGGTCTCGCGGTAATGGCCCCCCTCGGGGTGCGGCAGCAGCCCGAGTTCCCGGATGACCGCTGCCGCCGGCAGCGTCGGGTCGCGCAGGTCCATCGGGCGGCTCAGGCGGCCGGCGGAGCGGTCCGCGCCAGGGCCGGTTCCCGGCTGATCGCCGCGAACCAGGTGGCCAGCGCCGGGTGGTCGCGGCGCCAGTCATCAGCGGGGAAGCGCAGGTCGAGATAGCCCAGCGCGCAGGCCACGCTGATCGTGCCGATGTCGAGCACGCGGTGCGGCGGGTCCTTCTCCAGTTCGTCGAGGCTACGCTGGACGACCGCGCCCTGGCGGGCGATGACCGCCTGCCGCGCGGGATCCTCCGGCCGTTGGGCCTCCATCCGGCGCAGCACCGCCGCATCCATGATGCCATCGGCCAGGGCCTGGTATTTCAGCGCCTTCCAGCGGCCGCCGGCGGTGCGCGGGTAGAGCGATACCGCGCCGTCCAGGCTGTCGAGGTACTCGCAGATCACCGGGCTGTCGAACAGCGCCAGCCCGTCATCGGTGATGAGGCAGGGCACCTTCGACAGCGGGTTCGAGGCCAGCAGCTCCGCCGGCGATTCATGCGGGTTGGTGGGAACCAGCTCGATCTGCCGTTCGATCTCGCGGGCGATCGCGCAGGCCATGACCTTGCGCACATAGGGGCTCGTGGATGAGTGGAACAGCTTCACGGCGGTGGTTTCCTCAGAATTTGTCCTTGCGGGCGCGCAGGTCGGCGAATGTGGCAACATCCGGCGCGCGCAGGAAGGGGTTGGCGGCGAGTTCCTCGGCCAGTGTGCTGGGCACGCTCGGCCGGCCCTGGGCCCGCAGCGCCCTGACCTTGTCGGCATAGGCAAGCAAGGCCGCATTCGCGGGATCGACATGCAGCGCGAAACGGGCATTGCCCTCGGTGTATTCGTGGCCGCAGCAGACCAGTGTCTCGGGCGGCAGGGCGGCGAGTTTGCGCAGGGAGGCGAACATGTCCTCCGCCGTGCCTTCGAACAGGCGGCCGCAGCCCAGGCTGAACAGCGTGTCGCCGCAGATCAGCACGCCGCCCTCGGGGAAATGGAAGGCGACCTGCCCGCGCGTGTGGCCGGGGGTGCCGATGACATGGCCGCGGCTTTCGCCCAGGGCGACCACGTCCCCTTCGGCGACCTCGATGTCGAGCTTGGGCAGACGGTGGGCATCGGCCCTGGCGCCGACCACGCGGGCCCCGGTGCGGGCGCGGATCTCGTCGGTGGCGGCGACGTGGTCGCCGTGGTGATGGGTCAGCAGGATCAGGTCGAGCCGCCCGCCGGCGGCCTCGATCGCGGCGGCCACCGGTGCGGGCTCGGCCGGGTCGACGATGGCGGTGCTGCCGGTCGCCGCGTCGCGCAGCAGCCAGGCATAATTGTCCTGCAGGAGGGGCACGGGCTGGGCTGTGATCATGCGGCACTGTAAGGCGGTGGCCGCCTCGGGCAAAACGGCGAAGGCGTGAACGTGCGGGCCGTGCGACGGGCCGGCGGTGGCGTGGTATAAGGCAATGCCATGGGGACGGATTGTTGCGCGACGGCTGATTTCTATGCCACGCCACGCGGGGCCATGGTGGCGCGCTTGTTGCGGGAACGGATCGGCGTGATCTGGCCCTCGCTGCGCGGCCAGTCGGTGCTCGGGCTCGGCTATGCCGCCCCCTATCTGCGCCTGTGGCGGGAAGAAGTGCAGCGTTGCGTTGCCGTGATGCCCGCCCAGCTCGGGACCGCCCGCTGGCCGCTGAGCGGGCCCAATCTGTCCTGCAGCGTCGAGGAAGCCTGCCTGCCTTTTCCCGATCTCTGCTTCGACCGCATCCTGCTGGTGCACGGGCTGGAAGTGGCCGAGCACGCGCGCCGGCTGCTGCGTGAGGTCTGGCGGGTGCTCAAGGATGACGGGCGCCTGCTGGTGGTGGCGCCCAACCGGCGCGGCATGTGGGCCTATGTGGAGACCACCCCGTTCGGCCACGGCCAGCCCTATTCCGCGGGCCAGATCGGCCGCCTGCTCGCCGCCTCGATGTTCCGGGTGGAGCGGCGCGATGCCGCGCTGTTCATGCCGCCGCTGCGTCTGCGCCCGGTGCTGCGCAGCGCCCGGCTGTGGGAGAGCGGGGCGCGGCTGATGCTGCCGCTCGGGATGGCCGGGCTGACCATTTCCGAGGCGGTGAAGGATGTCTACGCCGCCATGCCGGTGGCCGCCGCCACGCCGCCCCGGCGGATGGTGATCGCCGAGGCGGCGTGGCGGCCGGCCGCGCGGGTCAGCGCAGCGGAAGAGCGTACATCAGACCCCCACGGGTCCACAGGTCGTTGAGCCCCCGGTCAAGGCCGATCGGGCTGCCACGGCCGAGATTGCGGTCGAACGCCTCGCCGTAGTTGCCGACCGCCTTGATCATGCGATAGCCCCAGCCTTCCTCGATGCCGAGTGCCTTGCCGAGCCCGGCCTCGACGCCAAGCAGGCGCCGGATGTCGGGATCGGTGCTGGTGCGCATCGCGTCGACATTGGCCTGGGTGACGCCGAGCTCCTCGGCGGCGATCAGGCCCATCAGCACGTATTTCGCGATCGCCGCCCATTGCTCGTCGCCGCGGCGCACGAACGGGCCAAGCGGTTCCTTGCTGATGCGCTCGGGCAGGATGACATGCGCCGAGGGGTCGCGCATGGCCGAGACGCGCAGCGCCGCGAGCTGGCTCGCGTCGGTCGTCATCGCATCGCAACGGCCGGACTGGTAGGTGTCCACCATGGTGTCCATGGAATTCAGGACCACCGGCTGGATCTTGATGTTGCTGCGCCGCGCGAAATCGCCGAGGTTGAGCTCGGTGGTCGAGCCGGGCAACACGCAGACGGTGGCGCCGTCGAGCTGCTTCGCGCTGGTCAGTTTGGTCGCCTTGGGCACCATGAAGCCCTGGCCGTCGTAGAAGTCGACGCCCACGCCGAGCAGCCCCAGCGCGGTCTCGCGCGTCAGCGTCAGGGTGACGTTGCGCGCCAGCACGTCGAGCTCGCCCGATTGCAGCGCCACGAAGCGGGTCTGGTAGGTGGTGGGAACGTATTTCACCTTCGCCGGGTCGCCGAGCACGGCGGCGGCGACGGCACGGCAGTAATCCACGTCGAGGCCGCGATAGACGCCCTGCGGGTCAGGGGCGGAGAAGCCGGCAACCCCGGTGTTCACGCCGCACACAAGCTGGCCACGCGAGCGCACCACATCCAGCGTCGCCGCATGGGCGCCGGTTGCGAACAATAACAGACAGGCAAGCATCGTGGGAAAACGGGGCATCGAAGCGGGCACTCCCGAACGTTGGTGATGAGACAGCTTGGCTCGCCCGCAGGGCGTGAACAAGCCGGCGTGATTGCGGTGCGGCCCTGGGCGGGGGGGGCGGCGAGGTTCGCCCCGGCCGCGCGGCATGCGTCTTTTCTGGACGGCGGGGGCGATCCCGGTGGATCGTGCCCGTGGCGATGACAGGGAGGCGCAGATGGACTGGCAGGCCGCGACGGTTGAAGCGGGGCGCATCGCGCAGGCCTGGACGGCGGAGGGCGGTCCCGGCGGCGCGGTGCTGCTGTTCGACGCCGACGATATCCGTGCCGAGGCGTGCGGCGGCCTGGCCAGCCTGGAACTGGCGATGCCGTTCCGCACCGACACCGTGGTGCGCTACGCCTCGATCAGCAAGCATTTCCTGGCTGCCCTGGTGCTGCGCGAGGGCTTCCCCGGCCTTGATGACTTCCTGGGCACGCATCTCGCGGTGCAGCCGGCGCTGGGCGCGGTCACGGTCGGGCGGGCGCTCGACATGACGGGCGGGCTGCCCGATGCGATGGAGACGCTGTGGCTGCTGGGCGTGCCACCCGGCGTGCCGATGGACCATGGCGCGCTGCTCGCGTTCCTGCAGCGCCTCGACCGTCCCGACTTCGCGCCGGGAACGGAGATCTCCTACTCCAACAGCGGCTATCGCCTGGTGCAGGCGGTGCTGGAGGCGAAGGGGATCGATATCGCCGACACGCTGCGCCGGCGCTTCCTGCGTCCGCTCGATCTGGCGCTCCGGCTGCCCTATGACGAGACCGAGCCGGTGCCCGGCCTGGCCGGTGGCTACTGGAAGTCGCCCGCGGGCTGGCGGCGCGGACGCTACGGGCTGCACATCTCGATGTCCGGCGGGCTGGCGGGCAGCGGACTCGACCTGGCGATATGGGCGCAGGCGCTGATGGTCGGGCGGGGCAATCTCGACGGGATGCTGCCGAAGCTCGCCCGCCTGCGCCATCTCGCCGACGGCCGGCCGACCGGCTATGGGCTTGGCCTTGCCCGCTATGGGCTCGGGCGGCGGGTGCTGGTCGGACATGGCGGTTCGTTGCCAGGATTCAAAAGCCATTTCCTGATCGACGCCGAGGCCCGGGCCGGGGTGGTCGTGGTCGCCAACCGCGAGGATGCCGACACGGCGACCCTGGCCCTGCGGGTGATGGCCGCGCTGCACGGCGTGACGGTGCCGGGGCCGGCCCGGGGGATCCTGCCCGAGGGACTCTATGCCATGCCCGGCACGCCGTTCTGGCTGGAACATGCCGGCGGCGTGGTGACCTGCCTGGGGGCGCAGGAAACCGTCTATCCCGAGGCGGACGACACGGTGTGCGGCCGCTCGGCGCACCTGCCGCTGCGGCTGACGGTGGCGGACGGCGCCATCTCCGGCGAGGTGGGGCATGCCCCGCGCCGCTTCGTGCCGGTCCAGGCCGGGCTCGCGCCCGATCCCGCCTGGGCCGGTGCCTGGACCTGCCTGGCCCAGAACGCCCGCCTGGACGTGGTCGTCACCGGCGAGACGGCCTATTTGCGCATCGGCGCGGGAGCGTTGCTGCGGGATCTGCCCCTGCGCCCGATTGGCGAGGGGCGGGCGCTGACGCTGCGCAGCGAAGGTCCCTGGACCCAGCGCGCCTGCCTGCAGTTCACCGGCGGGGAATTGCGGCTGGTGACCAGCCGGTCCCGCACGCTGCGCTTTACGCGGGCATCTTAAGGCAAGGGCTCCGCCCTTGACCCGCCAAGGGCCACAAGGCCCTTGGATCCCGCGACGCGCTGCGCGGCACAGAGTCTTGGGTTCCAAGGGCGTAGCCCTTGGTGGAGGTCCAGGAGGCGAAGCCTCCTGGCGGATCGGGCCGCGAAGCGGACCGATGGGCAGCGCCCCGCGATCAGCGTCCGCGGCGTCCGCGTTTCGCCTTCTTCGGATCGTATCCCCCCCCGCCGGGCCCGAGCGGCTCGGGGGTGCGGTCGCGCCGGGGGCGCAGCGAGGCGGAGGGTGCGGGCGGCGGCTCCAGGCCGAGGTCCAGGGCTTCCAGCCGCTTGATCTCGTCGCGCAGCCGGGCCGCTTCCTCGAATTCCAGGTCCGCGGCGGCGGCGCGCATCCGCTTTTCCAGCTCGGCGATGCTGGCCCTGAGGTCCTTGCCGACGAATTCGGTGGTGGCCGTATCGGCGACCGGGGCAACGGTCACGTAGTCCTGTTCGAACACGCTCTCCAGCACCTTGCCGATCTGTTTCTTCACCGATTGCGGGGTGATGCCGTGTGCCTCGTTCCAGGCCTGCTGCTTGGCGCGGCGGCGCTCGGTTTCCTCGATGGCGAAGCGCAGGCTGCCGGTCATGGTGTCGGCGTACAGGATCACCCGGCCCTCGACGTTGCGGGCGGCGCGGCCGATGGTCTGGATCAGGCTGGTCTGGCTGCGCAGGAAGCCTTCCTTGTCGGCATCCAGGATCGCCACCAGCGCGCATTCCGGGATATCGAGTCCCTCGCGCAGCAGGTTGATGCCGACCAGCACGTCGAACACGCCGAGCCGCAGGTCGCGGATGATCTCGATCCGCTCCAGCGTGTCGATGTCGGAGTGCAGGTAGCGCACCTTCACCCCGTTCTCGTTGAGGTATTCGGTGAGGTCCTCGGCCATGCGCTTGGTCAGGGTGGTGACCAGCACGCGCGCGCCGCGGGCGGTGGTGGCGCGGCATTCGGCGAGCAGGTCGTCCACCTGCCGCTCGACCGGGCGGACTTCCACCACCGGGTCGATCAGCCCGGTCGGGCGGATGACCTGCTCGGCGAAGCTGCCGCCGGTGCGTTCCATCTCCCACGGCCCGGGGGTTGCCGAGACGAAGATCGTCTGCGGGCGGAAGCGCTCCCATTCCTCGAATTTCAGCGGGCGGTTGTCGAGGCAGGAGGGCAGGCGGAAGCCGAATTCCGAGAGCACCGACTTGCGGGCGTGGTCACCGCGCTCCATGCCGCCGATCTGCGGCACGGTGACGTGGCTTTCGTCCACGATCAGCAGCGCGTTCTCCGGCAGGTACTCGAACAGGGTGGGGGGCGGCTCGCCCGGGTTGCGGCCGGAGAGATAGCGGGAATAGTTCTCGATGCCCTTGCAGGAGCCGGTGGTCTCCATCATCTCGATGTCGAAGGTGGTGCGCTGCTGCAGCCGCTCGACCTCCAGCAATTTTCCCGCCGCGGTGAACGCCTCCAGGCGTTGCTTCAGTTCGACCTTGATGTCGGCGATCGCCTGGGTCAGGGTCGGCCGCGGCGTCACGTAGTGGCTGTTGGCGTAGACGGTGACGGCATCCAGCTTCGTCGCCACCGTGCCGGTCAGCGGGTCGAATTCGCCGATGCTTTCGATCTCGTCGCCGAACAGCGTCACGCGCCAGGCGCGGTCCTCGTAATGGCTCGGCCAGATGTCGACGACTTCGCCGCGCAGGCGGAAGGTGCCGCGCGAGAAGCCGGCATCATTGCGGCGGTATTGCAATTCCACCAGTGCCTTGGCGAGCGCATCGCGGTCGATCCGCCCGCCCGCCTGCAGCTTGACCACCATGCGCGCGTAGGTTTCGACCGAACCGATGCCGTAGATGCAGGAGACCGAGGCGACGATGATGACGTCGTTGCGTTCGAGCAGGGCCTGGGTCGCGGCGTGGCGCATGCGGTCGATCTGCTCGTTGATCTGCGCGTCCTTCTCGATATAGGTGTCGGTGCGCGGGACGTAGGCTTCCGGCTGGTAGTAATCGTAGTAGCTGACGAAGTACTCGACCGCGTTGTCCGGGAAGAACGCCTTCATCTCCCCGTAGAGCTGGGCCGCCAGCGTCTTGTTGGGGGCGAGGATCAGGGTGGGCTTCTGCACCGCCTCGATCACCTTCGCCATGGTGAAGGTCTTGCCCGAGCCGGTCACGCCGAGCAGCACCTGGTCGCGCTCGCCGGCCTCGACGCCGGCCACCAGATCGCGGATGGCCTGAGGCTGGTCGCCGTTGGGCGCGAAGTCGGAGACCACGCGCAGCCGGTTGGTCAGCGGCCTGGCCGCCTGTTTCTGCGGGATGAACAGGACGGGGGCGGCGCGGGTCAGGACCTGGGGCATGACGATATCTCCTTATCCGTGAGATGGCGCCGCGGCCCCGCAGGTCCAGCGCACGGTGCCATTATGCACCGTGGCCCCGTCTTTAAGAGTCAGGCGCCGGCGGCGACCGCGCGCGCCGGGATCACGGGTGCCGGAAGGGCGGTCCGCCGCCGTTCCCGCATGCCGCGCCACAGGCCGATCAGGATCATGCTGACCGCCATGGTGTCCGCGGTCAGGCCCCAGACCGAGCCGACCACCAGGTTGTGGTTGGTCCAGAATGCCTCCGAGCCGAGGAAGGCGAGGCGCAGATGCTGCGGGTCACGCTGCAGCCGGCCGCAGGCCGCCATCAGCAGGCCGCCGAGCGCGAGTACCGAGGGCAGGCCCGACCAGGTGAGCGCGGTCACGACCAGGCTGAAGACGATGGTGGCGGCAACCGCGAGGTTGCGCAGCAGCGGCTTGCGCAGCAGCGAGACCGCCAGGCCCTGGGTCGCGCCGGTGGCGCACATCGCGGCGGCGGTGGGCGCGCCGAGCAGGCCGTAATGCAGGGCGAACAGGCAGGAGCTGAGTACCTGCACGGCCAGGATCCGCTTGCGTGTGCGCAGCAGCGGCCACAGGCAGTTCGCCGTGACGCCGAGCGCGCCGGCGACAGCAGCAGGGGTGATGCCGGCGAGGATCGCCGGCAGGATGTCGGAGAGGAAGTGCATCGGGGCAGGCCATTCTGGAACGGAAGAAGACGTCGTAGAACAACGAGGGCCGCAATGGGCGCGAGCTATCGACAGGTCTGTCATGGGCTTCGGGTGCAGCAGGGATCCAGGTGGCGCGGAGCCGCGTTACCTTGGCGCTGCCGCTCTCTCCTGCTACTCTGCACGCGGCCGACCCGCCATCCGGATTACGGTGTTACCGAATCCTCTCCCCGCGTAGAGCCCCGATGGGCGATTTCCAGGAAGGGATGACCTTCCCGGCAGCGCGCCATTGCCCGGCGCCGGAGGCATCTAACCTGCAGCAGGCCGACTCTGCGCGCTGACCCTGTATTCCAGGTTGTTGGTGATCCGCCCGAAGATTATGCAGGTCACAATTCCATACCATCATCCTGGGAGTTCCTAGATTGTCTGTTGCAGGACCACACGCTGTCCCTGGCCAAGAGTCTGCTTCTATTGTTGCAGACATCGAGTGGTTGTCCGATATTCAGACAGGGACAACGGAGATTCGATGCCCAAATTGTGACGATTTTGGTGCAAAGCGGCCAGTCCTGCGCGTCCCGCAACGGAAGCAGGCAAACGAAGCCGAATGGTCAACCTTGTTCCGCTGTTCCCATTGCGGATGTGGGTTCTTCCATCCCTATGACAGCGCGGATTACCGGGCCGAGCCGTCAGGGGGCGATGCAGCTCTGGCCTTCTATCTGCAGCAAGGCGCCGGCCTGCGGGGAATAACGTCGAATCTGATCACTCTGGGCAGGCCGGCTGGCTCTCAGTACCTCGAGGTTGGCTGCGGATTTGGATTCGGGGTGGACTTTGCGCGGCGCGCGCTTGGCTGGAATGTCCTGGGGCTTGATCCGTCTCCGTTCGCCCAGGCCGGGCGTTCCATGTTGGCGCTGCCAATCGAGTCCCGGTATCTGACGGCCGACGATGCTTCGTTACAAAATAGATTCGATGTCGTGATGGCATCGGAAGTCATCGAGCACGTGGTGTCCCCCTTGAGCTTCGCGCGGACGCTTTGGGCTTCTCTGCGCGACGGCGGCAGCCTGGTTCTGACAACCCCGGACGTTGACGCCGTGGATCCGGGGACGCCGGCTGGCCTTCTCGTTCCGCTCCTGTCGATCGGCTACCATCCGGTTCTTCAGAGCCAGGCCAGCCTCGCCGCGTTGCTCCGTGACGCGGGCTTCGTGGATGTTGCCGTGCGCCGCACAGGGGGCGCCTCGCTGGAGGCCCGGGGGCGACGGGGGCAAGCCGCAAGCGCTGCCACGGTCGTTGACGGTGACAGGCTGTACCGACGCTACCTCGACGACGTCCGGGCGGCGATTGAGCGCGATGGGGATCTGTGGCTTGGCTTCACGGCCCGCGCCTATCGCGAGGCCGTCAATGCAGGCGATCTGCCGGCCGCCGATACCATCTGGAAGGAATTCTCCGCGGCGTGTTCCCGGCGCTTTGGCTTTGATCCGGACGCTGGTGCGGCCCAGGCCCGGCTTCCGGGCGGCGAGACACTCGAGGCTTTGGTGAAGCGCGAGCCCCTTTGCCTGGGGCCCGTGCTGGCGCACCGGGCCTTGCATCGTCTGGTGGCCGGGGCGCCGCGGCCGGCGGTCGAACCCGTGTTCATGCGCGCGGTGGCGGCATGCCAGCGGCTGCGGATGGCGCTGCAGCGGATCGGCACGGATGACGCTGACGCCGAGGACATCGCCTGGGTGGCGCAAGCGGAAATCATCCTCTGTGCGGCCGCGCGCGGTGCCAGGGATGTCCCGGAGCGTATCGAGGCCCTTGGCCCTTCCCCCGCCGACGCGCAGGCGGCCCGCGGCGGCGTCCATCCGCGCCACGCCTTGCTCAGGCGGCGGGCCTTTGTCGGACTCGTCAACGCGGCCAGCCTCGATGAGGCAGGGCGCCTGGCCGGGGTCGTCGCGGAGGTCGAAGCGCATGCCACCACGCCAGGCGCGATTCTGGCGGATGACGAACTCGACGTTCTTTATTGCTCGGCCGCGCGGGAACTGCAGGTGCCGAAGGGGTCTGCGGCGCGGGCGCTCGATCTTCTGACCCTGCTCGACGCCGCGTGCGCGGCCGCGCGGCAGGCCGGGCGAACCGGGGGATCGGCCGTGACACTGGTCACGCCAGTGCGGGAGGCGAAGGCCCTCGCGCTGAAGGTTCTCGGCCGGACCGAGGAGGCAGAGCGCGAGCGGGCTGCTCGTCAGGGGTAACGGTTGCCCTGAACGGCAACAGGCCCGGCAAAGGAGCACTTTGCCGGGCCTGCAGGAGTGTACCGGTCATCTCGCCCGGCGTCAGGAATCAGCACCAGGGCCGTTTTACGACGGGCGCAAGCACCGCCTGGAAAACGGCCCTGGTTTCCTCTCGCTCAGACGAAGTCAGAGCTCTTCAGGTTCGAAACACCGAGGACGGTGATCTTCGATCCATCCGAAAGCGTGATGGTCGTATTGCCGCCACTCAGTGTCTGGCTGGCGAGGGCCTGGTTGACCGCGCCGGTGTCTCTCTGGGTGACGTCACCATTGAGGTACCCATGCAGCGACAGGTGGTCGATGCCGCTCACGAAGTCGGAGATGATGACGTTGGTGCTGGAGGAGGTCTGATTTGCGTTGAAAACAAACAGATCCTTACCGCCGCCACCCCAGATCGTCGCATTCCCGGAACCGGCAAAGATGGCGTCATCGCCAGTGCCTGCGCCGATCAGTGCGTTGGTGCTGTTGGAAGCGAAGTAGGTGTTGTTGCCCGTCGACTGGCCCCCCGAAAGGGTCTGGTCGCCTGTGCCGGCCACCAGCACGTCCGAGGCACTTCCGGCCGCGAACAGGGTGCTGTTGCCGCCACCGCCGAACAGGGTGGTGGTCTGCTCGCCGGCGACGAGCACGTTGTTGCCACCGTAACCGCCAGCAAAGTAGCCGCCGCCTGCGCCACCGAAGGTGGTGCTGCTGCCGCTTCCGCCGACCACCGTCGCAACGCCGGTGCCATTGACGAAAGTCAGCTTTCCGGACCCACCGAATGCCAGAACGTTACCGCTCTCTGCGCCGATGGTATCGTAGCCGCCGCCGGCCACGACGGTATCAGCGGTGCCCTGGCTGTAGACCACGTTGTTGCCAAGGGCGATGCCGATGAGGTTGTTGCCGCTTCCCGCCAGGATCGTGTTGTTGCCGACCGCAGCCACCACCGTGTCGTTGCCGCTACCGGTGGAGAAGAGGTTGTCGCCGCCCGCTGTCGCGTTGGTGCCGATGAGGTCGTTGCCGTCACCGGAGTACACGAACTGTTGAGCGGACCCGGCCGTAAACTGCAACGGAGAGCTGCCGGATACGATCGTAGCAACATCCGTGCCGCCAGCCACGGTTGCCGTTCCGGTGACCACCAGGGCCTTGTAGCCTGCGGGCACGGAAATCGCGGAATCGCTATCCGAGATGTATCCGACCGCTTGCTCGCCGCCCGGGACAGTCGGGAGCGCGCTGCCGGATGCTGCAAGTCTAATCGTAGGAGTAGTCGATTGGGTGAGTATATCCTCAACGTTTTGTAAAACTTGTGCTGCAAGCTTGGCAGACTGCTCAGTCGTAAACTCAAGTTTTACCGGTGTATCCCCCACACCTGGCACCGTTACGTCAAAACCCACCTGTAGACCTCCTTCACCTGACCCAGCCCAAGCCAAAACACCCACAAACCAATTTCAAATGTCAGAAATTTACGATTGAGAAACTATCTATGTGCGATCTAGCAAAGATTGCATGGAAGCACAAGCTTGTGAGGCAGCCATGCGAAAAACTGTTTGGTGACACGCATGGTGAGCGATGTGCGCCAGCCGGCGTCGTGCATTTTCCTTGACTGTAGCCGCTGCGCCGCGCCCGCTTTCACGGGTGTTGCGGACAGCCGTATGCGTTCCCGTCACGGCGGTTCGGGTGCAAGCCCGGCTCTGTAGGGGGGGGGGCTAGTGGTTCGGGCGAGAAGGCGTCAGCCGCCACGCGCGAACGCGCTCGCGGCGTTGCCGGCAAAAACGGCATCGATTGACGTGCGCGAAACCAACAAGACGTTCGCACGCCGCGGTGAGGGAACCATCAAATCAGGATGCCCCTGGCCATGGAAGGAACACCTCGCTGACCGCATCGAGGGTGAGCCCCGAAAGAAGGGCGACCGACATGCATCATTTTTTTCATGATACATATCAAGGAACATGCGTACAAGCAAAATTTCACGACAGAACAGCATAAGATGGAAAAACATACGCCGTGCTATTGATATTTTTGCGCCAGGGACTGTGAAGCCGGTCAGTTGAACGAGGGCGCCTGTCTGTCTGTTTCTCTCAGGTGTGGTCTGTCTTTCCCGACACGGCCACCCGCGCGCAAAAATCCAGGGAGATCCAGATGAAAGCGATGGACGACTTGTTCCTTTATATGCTCCAGGACGTCTATTACGCCGAGCGGCAGATCCTGAAGGCACTGCCGAAGATGACCAAGGCAGCGCAAAATGAACAGCTCCGTCAGGCCTTTACGCAGCATCGCGAGGAGACGCAGGGACAGGTGGACCGCCTGCAGCAGGTATTCGAACAGATCGGCAAGCGGGCTCGTGGCAGCACCTGTGAAGCGATCCAGGGTCTGATCGAGGAAGCCGAGGAAGTCATCAGCGAATTCGAGCAGGGCCCGGTGCGGGATGCCGGTCTCGTGGCCTGTGCGCAGGCGGTGGAGCATTACGAGATTGCCCGTTACGGCGCGCTGCTGGCCTGGGCGAAAGCCTGCGGCCTGAATGAGGCGGCGACGTTGCTGGAAGAGACGTTGCAGGAAGAAAAGAAGACCGACCAGTTGCTCAACGACCTGGCGAACAGCGAGATCAACCAGCAGGCTGCCAAACAGGCGAAGGCGGCGTAAGGCGATGGCGGTGCCTGCCGCGCGCAGGCACCGCCCGTCCGCGGCGAGACGGAACTTTCGTTCCGGACGGTTTGCGGCCTGGTCCTGCCCTTCTCCTTTCCCGGTAACCGGGGGCGGGCATGCCGTGCGCTACACCACCTGGGGCGGAGGAGGGGTGGTCGGTGGCTCATGAGGCATCGGCTGTGGGGGCAGCTCGATGGGAGGAGGCGGAACTTCCGGCTGTGGTGGCGGCGACTCGGGCACTTCAGGTGGCGACGGAGGGGGGTCAAGCGGGCGATCGCTGAACTGGCCCATGGGCATCTCCTGCAGGGGAAGGATGCGCTGACCGTTTTCCCGGGCCAGCGCGTCCTGGCTCTTGTGGTTTCTGTGGGCAACCAGATCGGTGGGCTGCCCCCGGTCTGGCTGATGTTGTTCTAGCGTTAACCGTTGACGACGGTTCCACCGTTCGGATGCAACACCTGACCGGTCATGCAGGCGGCATCGGGCCCGGCGAGGAAAATATAGCAGGGAGCCACGTCATCGGGGTGGCAGCGCCGCTGCAGGGCCGTGGTGTTCCCGTGCGCGGCGGCCTGCCCGGCCGGGAAGCTCACAGGAATGAGTGGCGTCCAGAAGGGGCCGGGGGCAACCGCATTCACGCGGATGCCGCGCTCGGCCAGATTGAGCGCGAGCGAGCGGGTGAAGGCAACGATGGCTCCCTTGCTGGCGGACTCATCGATCAGGTCCGGGTCGCCCTTGTAGGCGCTGACCGACGTGGTGTTCACGATGGCCGCTCCCTCCGCCATGTGCCGCAGGGCTGCCCGCGTCATGAAGAACGTGCCGAAGACGTTGGTGCGAAAGGTCCGCTCGATCTGTGCGTCGGTGATCTGCTGGAAGGCGGGTTGCGGATGCTGCTCCCCGGCGGTGTTGACGAGGATGTCGATCTGGTCGAAGCGGGCGACGACCTGGGTCAGGGCGTCATCGCAGAACGCGGAATTGCCGATGTCGCCGCAGATGGCCAGGGTCTGGCAGCCTGTCTCCTGGATCAGGCGCATGGTTTCCTGCGCATCCTCGTGCGCGTCGAGATAGATGATGGCGACATCCGCTCCTTCCTTGGCGAATCCGATCGCAACGGCGCGCCCAATGCCGCAATCGCCGCCGGTCACCAGGGCCACGCGGCCGGCAAGCTTGTTGGCGGCCCGGTAGCCGCGCATCTCGGCGGCGGAACACGGTGCCATCGTCGCTTCCTCCCCGGGCGGCCGTGGCTGGCTCTGCGGAGGCACGTTGGCCTGATCTGTGCTGCTCATGGGCCTCTTCCTCCCCCTGTTCAGGAGAGAACGGCCGTGTGCGGGGCGGGGTTCTCAGGGATGCGGAAACGGATGGAGTCACGCCGCGGCAGCCTGGCCGAGGGATTGGTTCCATTCATGAACGATTTCGGATGCGTGCCGTCGCCCGTCGTAAGCAGGCATGGCGGTTCAGCCGGTGATGCGGCTGCGGAAACCGATCAGGCTTCCTCACGACGCGCGAGCCGAACCGCCGTGCGCAGCAGCAGCGCCTGGTCCTCGGGCGTGCAATCGGCATAGGCGCGCAGGAGCGCCATTTCATCGGCCCGCGTTGCGATCGGAGGGGCAGCCGGACGATCCTGGCCCGTCAGCAGGAATTCGGCCGAGGTGCCAAGCGCGCGCGCGATCCGGGCGAGGTTGCCACCGACCTGGCCCGCCCGTCCGGTTTCCCATTGTGCGACCGCGCTGCGCGTGACGCCGACGGCGCGGGCGAGCTGATCCTGCGTCAGGCGCTGGGCCCGGCGTGCGGCACGGATCCTTTCCCCAAGGGCAGGAACGGTGGTGCTGTCCGGTTCTGACGACATGGTTCCCTGTATAGGTGAGTCCGCCTAACGGAGGAAGGGAGGGATATTGACGGGTGATGTTAATTATACTAACGTAATAACGTTAGTTGGAGGGTTTCATGCCAACCGCAAGACCTCTCTGGACGCCACCTCGCGATGCCCAACTCCGCCGGCTCCGTGCCGAAGGGGCCACATGGGCAGAGATCGCGGCGGCCCTCTCGGTGACCCGCATTGCCGCGATCGACCGGGGCAGGCGGATCGGGGCGCGCGCTCCTTTCAAGGCTGCGGCGCCTGCTCATGACGATCCTGCCCGGGATCCGCTGCCTGCCGGCCATCCTCGTGCCTGGGCGGTGCTCACGGCGGGGACGTGCCTGGCCGGCACCCTCTATCCGTTGTCGCTGGTCAGGGGGGCCTGATCCGCATCCGTCGCGGGATGCCTGCGTGCGATCGTCGCTGCCCTGGCCGGGCCGGTTCGGACGCGGTCAGGTGTCAGGGCAGCAGGCTGGGGCGCTGGCGTGGCAGGCGGAAGCTCACCTGGCATCGCGGCGTGGCAAAAGTCCCTTGGGCGGCTTCCTCGTCGAGGTGGCCGCTGACCTTCAGGACGAAGGCCGGTTTCGTGGTGGACTGCCCGATGTCGCGGCGGGGCGGGGCCGTGGTGAGCTGGCCGGAGAAGCCGCCGTCGGGTGACACGGTTCCTGAAATGACCAGGGAGCCGTCGTCGGGGGCGAAGCTGAAGCCGTCGCCGACCCGCACCAGCGTCGCCTGTGTCGGCGCGGCGGGCGCGGGCGCACAACCGGGGATGGTGCCGGCGTAACGAAACTGGGCAGTGAGCCGCGGCGTGCAGGCGGCGACGATCACCGCCCCCAGGGCCAGGGCCGCGAGCCCGGGCAGAGGCAGCCTGAGGGGGCCGGTGGCCCCTGCCGTGGCTGCAATGCGAATGGTCGTTGCAGTGCGGGGCCGGCTTCTGCCGGAGAGATCCGTCTCACGCGGCGCGTCGGTCACGATCGGACCCTCTGTATCGTCCGCCGGCCGGGTTGCCGGTCCAGGCAAGGCTCTGGAGTTCGCCACCCGCGCAGGGGTGGCGAAGCCGTTCCGGGTCAGAGTGAGGTGAGCGTGACGCGGGCGACGCCGCGGTCGAGGATGCCGAGAGCCTGGGCGGCCCCGCGCGAGAGGTCGATGATGCGGGTGCGGGTGCCGGGGCGATCATTGATGGTTACCACCACGTCGCGCTTGGCGCCGGCGAGGGCGACGCGCACCCGTGTGCCGATGGGCAGGGTGGCATGGGCGGCGGTCAGGGCGTTCTGATCATAGATTGCGCCGCTGCTGGTGCGGCGTCCATGCCATTCCGGGCCACCATACCAGGATGCCATGCCGGTCTGGACGAAGCTCTGTTTTGCCTGCGGGCCGTCGTCATGATCGACGAAGGCCGCCGTATGGGATGAATGTGAAACGAATTTGGTGGAAACGGCGGGAGGGGTGGGCGCCGGCTTGCGCAGCCTTGCATGCGAATGCGCGACCGGCCGACCGGGCCGCGCATGGGCGGATTTGCGGTGTTCAACGGAATTTGGAGCCCGGCGTGCCGCCGAATCCTGCGCCAATGAGGGGGTTGCCAATGCGGGTGCAACCAAAAGCACGGAAGCCACGACGCCCGAAAGGGCGGTTCTTGAGGGATTGAACATCAATCATCTTCCCATACTGGTGCCGCTGTCCCGTGTCGGGAACAGCGACAAGAATGGTTGTATCCCGCCAGCGCGAAGGCACAGCGGGAATGACCAGGATTAAACAGCGGCATACAGCCAAGGAAACGTGTGACGATCAACCCCGGAATTGAGGCTGAAGTATGGCTCGAGCCCAGGATGCTCAATCGGATGGTGCTTCGTAACTCCATCGCATCGGATGATTCGCAGAAGGACTGGACTATTCTGATTGAATTACAAATGCTTCCGATACGTTCCGAATGTGATGGGACGGACTGCGGACAGCAATCTTCTTCATGAGATTAGATTCCTTGACAAAGTGCCGTTGGGCATTTCTGCGCGGCTGCGTGCCCGGGGTCGATCCGGGGGCGTGACGACGGGTCCGCCGGCCGGTGGGGCGGACGTGCCGCTTCAGCCTGTTCCGGTGCCGCGACGCAGCAATCCCATGCGGGCCAGGAACAGTGGCGTCTGCACCGCGAGCGCGGAGCCGGCCTGGGCGAGGAAGCCGGGCAGGTCCGCGGGCGGGATCACCGCCAGGCTGCGGTATTCGCCGTCACCTGCAGCGGCGTGCGCGGCCCGGATCTCGGCTGCCCGCAGCCGCGTGCGCAGCGCGATGCCGAGGTCGAGGACATGGCTGCCCGCATGCTCGACGATGCCGAGCAGGCGGGGATCGTGCACGGCATCGGCCGGCAATCCCACTTCCTCGCGCAGTTCGGCGAAAAGCGCGGCGAGCACGTCCACGCTGCCATCCGGCCGGGCCGACCGGATATCGACGCTGCCCGCCGGCGGCGCCTGCCACTGGCCGGGCTGGTACACGGCATCGGCCGGCCGCTGCCCCAGCACCACCCCGTCGGGTCCCAGCAGGATGCCGTTGACCGCCAGCGGCCGCAGCCTGAGTGCCTCGAACAGCCCGGGTTGGTCCATCTGCGCCACGATGCGGCGGAACTCGGTCCAGTGGCCGGTGAGGTGGTCCGGGGCGATGGCGTCGGCGCTGAACACCCGGCCATTGAACAGCCGTCCATCCATGCGTCGCTGCGCCGCCGCCCAGAGCCGGTCGATTTCGGCTTCCAGCGCCGGCGACAGTCCGGGCATGTCACGCACCACGCGCATCTGCAGGTGTGGCACGATATCGTGGACGTGCCAGCCGGCCGGGCATGCAGGGTGCGGTGCCGGCATGATCAGCTCAGTTCGGGCTCCAGCCAGCGGGCCCAGGCATTGTAGTTGTTGGCGGCCCCCGGCGCCATGTCCGTGCGCAGCACCACCCGGTGCGGGCCCGAGAGCGCCGGCAGCCGCACCGACCACGGCATGCGCTCGCGTGAGGCCACCACCTGCTCGGCGCGCAGCAATTCCGCACCCGCCGCATCCTCGATCGCCAGCGAGAACACCACCGCCGCGGCCGGTCCGCCGGCATGATGCAGGGTGGTCGTGAACCGTGTCTGCCCCGCGAGGTCGCGGGCGAAGACGGCACAGGCGGATGGTTGTCCCGGCATGTTCGGATGCAACTGCATCGATCGCCCGTCGAAGGTGAAGAACGCCCAGGGCACGGCTTCCAGGTTCCGTGTCGCCACGGCCGCCGGCTGTGGCTCGGGGCTGATCAGTGGCAGCGGCGGTGGCGCGGGCGGATAGGCCCGCAGCGGCACGCGGCGCAGGAAGGTGGTGATCTCGTCCTGCGACCGGCGCTCGAACTGGTTGGCATCGAAACATCCGGCCAGTGCCGGTTCCAGCCCGGCGGGCAGCTTGCCCGGCAGCATGGCCGCGTCCAACTGGTCCAGCCAGCGGGCGGTGGGATCGGCGAATACCGCCGTTTCCGCCGCGCCGCCGGTGTCGCAGACCAGCAGGTCGAGCTGTGGCCAGCCCAGGTGGCGCAGCAGATCGGTGACGGTCAGGGCAGGAATGGTTCGTTCCGCCTCGTTCATCTGGTCATGCAACTGCACCAGCCAGTCCCCGATCACCCGCGCACCGACGCCCAGGCGGGTCGGGCTGTGCCAGGCCGCGGCCTGGATCATGCGGATTCGGGGCCATGGTCCGGCATTGAGCGCCAGCAGCCTGGCATTCGTTGCCAGCGGCTCGACGCAGGCGATCATTGCCCGCGGATGCCGCCATGCCAGCCATACGGCCGCATAACCCACATACCCGCCCAGCACCAGGATGCGCCGTGGCGTCGCCCGCATCTCCACATCCAGGCAACCGTCGCGGAACACCCGGGTCAGGCTGCCGATATCGGCGCTGGCACCGCGGAAATGCAGCGGCTGTCCCAGTTCCGGCAGCAAGGCGTGCGACAGGCCGGTGAACTGTGCCGCCATCTGGCCGAGATGGTCGAAATAAGCCCCGCGCAACGTCGTGTTCTGCGGATCGGCCAGCAACGCCGCTTCCAGCTCCGCCTTGTGGCGCTGCATCTGCTGCAGGAAGCCGGCGGGCGTGCCATCCGGCCCGGTGGTGGTCATGTCATGGGTTTGCATGGAATCCTCGCCGCCGCAGTCTCCGCAATCGGCGATGAAAAAGCGAGCGCCACTGTTTCCGTCAGGCACCCGCTGCGGATCCGGCATTTCCCGGGTGGCGGAAATACGGGAAAAATTGCAAAATAGAAACATTGCGATTTGAGCTCGGAAGGAAATCGCGATGCCAGATATCCGAATGTCGGCCGAGCACCTCTCCGGGGTGTTTCATCATGTCGTCATCGATATGGTGCGGCGGGATGGCCCCGATCTGTCGGCGCGGCAGTTCGCGGTCTTCATGATCTGCACGCTGCAGGATGGGCCCCATACCATCCGCGGTCTCGCGATGGACCTGAAGGTCTCCAAGCCCGCCATCACCCGCTGCCTCGACCGGCTGGGGATGCTGGGTCTCGTGCAACGCTTTCCGGACCCGCGCGATCGCCGCAGCGTCATCGTGCGTGCGACCGAAGGCGGGCTGAAGCTGCTCTCGGACCTGCGCGGATTGCTGGTCGGCGCCGACGCGGACCTTGCCGGGGTCCGGCCGGCCGGCGCCAGGTCGGGGGCGATCGGCTGAATCACGGCCGCTGCCGCGGTTGATGTTGCTCTATCGGAACAGCGGGGAGGCGCCGTCCGTCATGGCGATCTCGCTGATCAGCTTGCGCGTCATCGCCGCGCCGAAGCTGCGGAAATCCTGTATCTCGATGACGAAGCTGCCGGGACCACCGATGACGTGCTCGCGGTACCAGTTCGGCAGTCCTCCGGGGGGCTGCACATGGGCGAAGGTCCAGGACACCGGGTTCTCGTTGACGATGGCCAGCCCGTTCACCACCACGCCGCTTTCCACCGCGCGATCGCGGACCAGCTCGACGTCGGGGCCATTGTTGTTGGTGCCGTCACCACAGACATCGATCACCCGGCGCTGCGCCTCGAACGGGGCCGTCTCCAGCGCCTTCAGCGCATGCTCCATCCCCGCGCCGATCGCGGTGCGGCCCCAGAAGCTGCGCGGGGCATCCCGCAGCTTCTGGGCGAAGGCCTGCGCGCTCGGCTCGTCGCGGATCACCGTCCAGTCCACCACGGTGCGAACCTCGTAGCCGCTGGCGAACTCGATATAGGTGACGGCGATCGCGCCGAGCGGCCCGCTGCGGATGGCCTCGATGACTTCGCCGCTGGTGAAGGCGATCCGATATCCCTCCTTTTCCAGGGCGAATTCGGCATCGTCGACGCTGCGCGAGACATCCGTCACCAACGTGAGCAGAAGGTCCACCGGCTCGGCCGCCCGCGCGCGCGGGGAGGGCAGGAGGGAGGCGACCAGCAGGGAAACCATGAGCAGCCACCGCATCGGGCCATGCTCGCGGATTCCCACCTGCAAGGGGATAGTGCCGGCTACTGACTCGCCCACACGATGCGGTGAAGCCAGGTCACCTGCGGCAGTTCGAGACTGCGGTCGGGATAGGCCGGGTTCAGGCTTCTCAGGTCCACCCGCCGGGCCGAACGCCGGGTGAGCTGGCGGACCATCACCTCGCCGTCCTGGGTCCGCACCACCACGCGGTCGCCGCGCCGGATCGGGGCGACGGGGGAGACAATGACGACGTCGCCGTCGCGGAACACCGGTTCAGTCGAGGTACCGGCGATCTCCAGGGCATAGGCATGCGGATCGGCGATCTCGGGCAGTGCCATCTCATCCCAGCCGCCCCCGACCGGATAGCCGCCGTCATCGAAGAACCCCTCGCCGCTGGCCTGGGTCAGCCCGAGCAACGGGATGCGGCGCGCCGTGACCGGCGTGGCCCGGCCGCCCGCCGGCAGCGCCCGCGCCCCGGTCACCAGGGCGGTGAATCCCTCCAGCGAGGCGCCGGTCGCTTCCAGCACCTTGGCCAGGCTCTCGGTACTCGGCCAGCGCGCCCGCCCATCGGGCATGCGGCGTTTCGAAGGGTTGAACGTGGTCGCATCCAGTCCCGCCCGCCGCGCCAGGCCGGAAGCCGACAGCCCGTGCTCGGCCGCGAGCGTGTCCAGCGCTCGCCAGATGTCTTCGTGCTTCATGGTATGCAGTCCTGACCGCGCCGCGACGGTGCTTGCGATCCGAATGTGACGGCAATCGTGAACATGGTGTTATAGGAATTGCCGCCGAAGGGAACTAGGAAGATGTGCACAACATGCCTGCGGCCATCTTCCTGCCTGGCCGCCGCTGCTTGACCGCCGCCACCCGCGCGGCAGATTGGCGTCATGACCGTCTTCGCCAGCCCGTACCAGTACCGGATCGGCCTTGATCTCGGCGGCACCAAGATCGAGGCCGCCGCCCTGCTGCCTGACGGCAGCCTGCGGATGCGCCGCCGCATCCCGACGCCGGCCGGCTACGAGGCCCGGCTCACGGCCATGGCCGATCTCATCGGCGGCATCGAGGCGGAGCTGGGCGGGCGCGGCAGTATCGGCCTCGGCATTCCCGGGGCGATCAGCCCCGCCAGTGGCGTGGTGAAGAACGCCAATTCCGTGGTGCTGAACGGCCGCCCGCTCGACCGCGACCTGGCCGCCCTGCTCGGGCGCGAGGTGAGGGTGGCCAACGACGCCAATTGCTTCGCCCTCTCCGAGGCCGCGGACGGCGCGGGGGCCGGCCGGTCCTGCGTGTTCGGCGTCATCGTCGGCACCGGCTGCGGCGGTGGCATCGTGCATGACGGCCGCCTGCTGGAAGGCCGCCACCGGATCGCCGGCGAGTGGGGCCATATGTCGCTGCCCTGGCCCGACGCCGGGGAATTGCCTGGCACGACCTGCTGGTGCGGCCGCCGCAACTGCCTGGAAACCTATATCTCCGGCACCGGACTCGCCATGGACTGCGACGGTCCGCAGGCGCGGGATGCCAGTTCCATCCCGGGCCGCGCCGCCGCCGGCGAGGCGCGCGCCCAGGCCGCGCTTGCCCGTCACGCCGATCGCATGGCGCGCGGGCTGGCGATGGTGATCGACCTTCTCGATCCCGATGTCATCGTGCTCGGCGGCGGTCTGTCGAACATGGCGCATCTCTATGTCGACATCCCGCGCCTGCTGCCGAACTACGTGTTCTCCGATGTGGTTCACACCCCGGTGGTGCAGAACCTGCACGGCGATTCCTCGGGCGTGCGCGGGGCGGCCTGGCTATGGCCTGCCCCGCCGCCCTGAACCGTTCCCGCGATTGCCGTACTTTATTTAGGTACGTTCCGGGGCTTGCCCGGTGGCGCGTGCCCAGGGCGCGCCGGCCGCGATGGCCCGTGCGGCCACCGGGCAGTCCTCGGCATGCGCCCCCGGCAGGTACCCCAGGCTCATCAGGAACTCGCCCACGATTTCCCCGCCGGTGAACAGGAAGGTCTTGCGGAACAACCTGACCCAGTCGGGTTTTTCGCGGGGATGGTGCGCCTGGAGCCATGCGGCGAATCCGCCGTGGCTTTCCCGGAATGCCTGCACCCGCCGCGCATTCTCGATCACCGCCGCCACTTTCAGGCGGTTGCGGATGATGCCGGGATCGGCCAGCAGCCGGGCAGCGTCTGCCGGTCCCAGCGCCGCCACCCGATCCACCTCCCAGCCCAGGAACGCCCGCCGCAGGCTCTCGCGCCGCCTGAGCACCAGTTCCCATGACAGCCCCGCTTGCATGATCTCCAGGCAAAGCCGTTCGAACAGCACGGTTTCATCCGATGACGGGAAGCCGTATTCGTGGTCATGGTAGGGGCCGTGCAGCGGATGCCCGGGAGCGATCCGGCAGTAGCCGCTCATCGTGGTCCGGTCCTGCGCTGTGTGCCGTGGCCACGCGGCGACGTACCGTCAGGCCGCGGGCGGAGCTGGCGTGACCGGAACACCGGCGGACGCGCCGAAATGGTCAGAGAGCCGCCAGGATCGCTTCGGCCCGGCTGACGTCGAAGCCGCCAGGAGCCTCGATCGCCAGTTGCGTCACCTTGCCGTCCTCGGCGACCAGGGCGAAACGCTGGCTGCGCACGCCCAGGCCGCGCGCCACCAGATCCAGTTCCAGCCCGAGCGCCCGGGTGAACTGGCCCGACCCGTCGGCCAGCATCAGGATCCGGTCGCCCACGCCCTGGTCCTTCGCCCAGGCCCCCATGACGAAGGCGTCGTTCACCGCCATGCAGACGATGGTGTCGACGCCCTTTGCCTTCAGGGCCTCGGCCTGCTCGATGAAGCCCGGGAGGTGCTTGACGCTGCAGGTTGGCGTGAACGCGCCCGGCACGGCGAACAGGACGACTTTCTTGCCTTTGAAGATCTCGTCGGTGGAAATTTCCTTGGGGCCGTCGGCCGTGGCGGCCATCAGTTTCATGGATGGAATATTATCGCCGACCTTGATCGTATTCATGCCCCTGCCTGCTTCCCCTTTCGGGCGCCTGCGGCCGTTCCGCGGCGCGTAAGGCGGCATTCCTAGCCGCCCGTGCCACGGGAGTCACTGTGCGCTCCCTGCGGCCTTGCCGCGAGATCTCCGCCGTGGCGCTTGCGTCACGGCGTTGTCCCGCCAAGATAGGGGGCATGGCACACACTCCCACCGAACCGGACGTCTCCGAGACATCCCTCGCCGGTCAGATTCTCATTGCCATGCCGACGCTGGGCGACCCGCGCTTCGCCCATAGCGTGATCTATCTCTGCGACCATTCCGACAAGGGGGCGATGGGCATCGTCGTCAACCGCCCGCTCGAGACCCCGAGCTTCGAGGATCTGCTGCGCCAGCTCAATGTCGATCCGGTGCCGCCGGCCCGCTCCATCCGCCTGTGCAGCGGCGGCCCGGTCGACAATGCCCGCGGCTTCGTCCTGCACACCGCCGACTGGACCGGCGAGGGCAGCCTGCGCGTCGATGACCGCTTCGCGCTGACCGCTAGCCTCGACATCCTCAAGGCGATCGCCGGGGGCGGTGGTCCCCGCCAGGGCGTGCTCGCGCTGGGCTATGCCGGCTGGGGCCCCGGCCAGCTCGACACCGAGATCCAGCACAATGCCTGGCTGTCGGCCCCCGCCGATCCGGCGCTGGTGTTCGATGCCGATAACGACACCAAGTGGCGCCGTGCCCTGGCCGCGCTGCACATCGACCCGCTGCTGCTCTCGGCCACGGCCGGTCATGCCTGAGCGTTTCCATTCCACCGTGCACACGGTTTTCTGATTTTTTCTTCCTGCGCGAGAGATCGGCGTGAACCGGCCGCCGCTGGCGCCGTTTGTACTCCGGACGGCCCCGACGGTGGCGCGATGCGCTCCGGCGTGGCCGTTTGCCACAGGAGGAACACGCATGAAGACACTGCTTCTCGCCGGTGCCGCCCTGGTCATGACCGTGGGCATCGCGGCCGCCCAGACCGGGGGCCAGACCGGGGGCACGTCATCCGGATCCGGCTACTCGGGCGGCAACACGCATAGCGGTGCCACGGGAACCGGCAACAACACGCTGTCGGGGAACAAGGGAACCAGGATGCAGGACAGCGGCACCGTCCCGAGCCAGACCCCCGGCGGTGACATCTCAACCGGCGGCAGCAGCGGCGTGCCCGGTGGCGGCGGCGGTAGTGGCACCGGCAGCGGCACCGGCAACTCCCGCTGACATTCGATCAGGGGTCGGGCGCCTTGGGCGCCCGGCCGCCTACCAGATGAAGGACGGCACAGCGGCGACCGGCGCCAGCCCGGCCTGCCGGGCGGCCGCTTCCACCGCCCCGGGATTCCCGCCCAGCTCGGCGCCGTGGATTCCCCCCAGCACCCAGCAGGCATCGATGCCGACCCCGGTGGCACCGGCGATGTCGGTGCGCAACGCGTCACCCACCGCCAGCACGCGGTGCTTCGGCACCCCGAGCATTTCGACCACCGGCGTGTAGATCGCCGGGTCGGGCTTGCCGATCCAGCGCGTCACCCCGCCCAGCGCCTCGTAGCATTGCGCCAGCGTCCCCGCGCAGATCAGCCGCACCCCGCCGCGGATCACCTCCAGGTCGGGATTGGCGCAGACCATCGGCAATCCGGCCGCGAGGCAGGCCCGCAATTCCGGCATGTAGGGGCCGGGATCGGTGGGGCTGCGGTCATCGTCCGGGCCGGTGTTGAGCAGGAAGGTCGCCTGGTCCGGCCGGTTCACCGGCGTGATCGGCAGCCCTTCGAAGACGTTGCGATCGCGTTCCGGCCCCAGGTGGTACACCCGGTCGCCGAGGCCGGCGAAGAACGGATCGGTGCGGTCGCGCAGCATCCAGTGCGTCGCCTCGCCGCTGGTCAGGATGTCGGTGTACAGCGCATCGGCGATGCCCATCGCCCGCATGCCCCGCTGCGCCATGAAGGACCGCCGCGGCGCGTTCGACAGCAGCACCGAGCGCTTGCCCATGGCCTGCAGCCGCGCCAGCACGTCCACCGCCCCGGGATAGGGGCTCACCCCGTCATGCAGCACGCCCCAGAGATCGATGATGAATCCGTCGTAGCGGCTGGCCAGGGGCGCGAAGCCGGTCAGGTGTTCCATGGCCGTCACCTCAGGTCCGCGCCGACCGCCTCGGCGACCGAGGCAAATCCCTGTTCCTCCAGCGCCGCCAGCAATTCCCGGCGCAGGCGCCCGACCAGGGCCGGCCCCTCGAACACCAGCGCCGAATAGACCTGCACCAGCGAGGCTCCGGCGCGGATCTTCGCCAGCACGTCGCGCCCGCTGCCGATCCCGCCCACGCCGATCAGCACCAGCCGCCCGGCCGCGAGCCGCGCCGCCCGGCGCAGCATCTCGGTCGAGAGCGCGAACAGCGGCGCCCCCGACAGCCCACCGGCTTCCCGCGCCTGCGGCGAGCGCAGCCCGGCCGGGCGGGAAATCGTGGTGTTCGACACGATCAGCCCCGTCACGCCGCCGGCCACGCAGCTTTCCACCACGCTCGCGAGCCCGTCTTCCGACAGGTCCGGCGCCACCTTCACCAGCAAGGGCGGGTGCGGCCCGGCCCCCGCGCGCACCGCCTCCAGGATGCTCCGCAGCCGTGCCTCGCCCTGCAGGTCGCGCAGCCCCGGCGTGTTGGGGGAGGAGATATTGATCACTACGTAGTCCGCGTGCGGCGCCACCGCGGCGACCAGGGCCGGGTAGTCGCGCTCGGGGTCCGCGCCTTCCTTGTTGATGCCCACGTTGGCGCCGACCGGCACCCCGCCGGACGCGGCCCGTCCGGCGGCGAGGTGGCGCACATAGGCCTCGATCCCGCCGTTGTTGAAGCCGAACCGGTTGATCACCGCCCGGTCCTCGGTCAGCCGGAACAGCCGCGGCCGCGGATTGCCCGGCTGCGGCCGTGGCGTGACCGTGCCGGTCTCGACGAAGCCGAAGCCAAGCCGGGTCAGGGGGGCGACCGCCAACGCGTCCTTGTCGAACCCGGCGGCGAGGCCGATCGGGTTGGCGAAGCGCTGCCCCAGCACCGAGACCGCCAGCCGCGGGTCGGAGGGTTCGGTGTCCCGGCCCGCCAGGCCGAGCCGCAGGGCCCGCAAGGCCAGGCCATGCGCCTGTTCGGGGTCGAGGGTGTACAGCAGCGGCAGCAGCGCCGAGGCAAGTTGGGGCATCATGCCGGGCAACCTGTCGGAAAGCCGGGCCGAAGGAAAGCTTGCCTCCCCGCATGTCCGACCCGACATGCCGGGCATGTGGAACGAGCCCTATCTCGAAACCTGTTGCCGCTCGGCGCTGCACCGGGTGTCGCTGTGCGGCGCGGTCGGGCGGCCTGCCGGGCTGAAGGACGGCCCCTGCCTGGAACGGCTTGCCGGCATGGGCCTGGTGCGCCGGCGCGGGGACGGGCGCTACGAACTGACGCCGTCGGGCACGGCACGCCATGCCAGCGAGGTACTGAAGCGGGCCTGACCACGCCCCCGGGGGATGCACGCCTGCGTGTGACGGGCCGGGATTCCCCGGTTCCCACTCTTGCCCTGTCAGCTTCCCTCGCCGCAGGATAGGGCATGAGTGAGACGGTTCTCGACGTCAAAGGCATGACCTGCCCGTTGCCGGTTCTGCGGGCCAACCGGGCGTTGCGCGCACTGGCTCCGGGCGAGCGATTGCGCGTGCTGGCCACCGACCGTGCGGCGGTGTCCGATTTCCAGGCCTTTTGTCGGGAAACCGGTCATGCCTTGCTGGCCTGCAGCGAGGAGGAGGGGGTGTTCAGCTTCCTGATCCGCAAGCGGGCCGAACCATAAAAGGGAGACGTCCGTGGCGGTCGCGCTGATCACCCATCCTGCCTGCCTCGAACACGATACCGGGCCCTGGCATCCCGAATGCGCCGACCGCCTGCGCGCCGTGCTGCGGGCGCTGGAGACCGAGGAATTCCTGCCGCTGATCCGCGAGCACGCCCCGGTGGCGACCGAGGAACAGCTGCAGCGCGTGCATCCCGCCGACTATATCCAGGCCATCCTGAACATCCGCCCCGAGCCCGGCCTCTCGGTGCCGATCGACAACGACACCGTCATGAGCAGCGGCAGCGCCGAGGCGGCGCTGCGCTCGGCGGGCGGCGCGATCATGGGGGTGGACGCGGTGATGGAGGGCTGGGCCCGCCAGGCCTTCGTCGCCACCCGTCCGCCCGGCCACCATGCCGAGCGCTCGAAGCCGATGGGCTTCTGCCTGTTCTCCAACGCCGCCATCGCCGCGCGGCATGCCCAGGCCCGCTGGGGCCTGAAGCGGGTGGCGGTGGTGGATTTCGACGTCCATCACGGCAACGGCACCCAGGACATCTTCGCTTCCGACCCGACGCTGTTCTACGCCTCCAGCCACCAGTTGCCCTGCTTCCCCGGCACTGGCGCCGCCTCCGAGCGCGGGGTGGCCAACAACATCATCAATGCGCCGCTGCCACCGGGCTCGACCGGCAGTGATTTCCGCCAGGTGTGGGACGACATGCTGCTGCCGGCGCTGGAGGCGTTCGGCCCCGACCTGCTGATCATCTCGGCCGGGTTCGATGCCCACAAGCTCGATCCGCTGGCGCAACTGCGGCTGGAGACGGCGGATTTCCGCTGGATCACCGAACGCCTGCTGCAGATCGCCGGCCGGCACTGCCGGGGCCGCCTGGTCTCGCTGCTTGAGGGGGGCTACGACCTCGATGCGCTGGCGGCTGCGACGGCCGCGCATGTCCGGGCATTGTTGCACGGATGACTATCTGGTCCGCCGCGGGGTTGGCGCCGCCGGTCTGAAGGGCTACGAACGGGCACTTCTGTGACAGTTGTGTCCGATCGAGGAGACTGCGGATGTCCGGCCCCCGCCAGATGCCACCTCCAGCGGCGGCCGCGGCCGAACCCGCTCTCGCCACCCTTTCCTTCGAAGACGCCCTCGCCGAGCTCGAGAAGATTGTGCGCGGCCTGGAAGGCGGCCAGCAGAAGCTGGAAGAGGCCATCGCCGCCTATGAGCGCGGCGCCCGGCTGAAGGCGCATTGCGAGGCCAAGCTGGCCGAGGCCGAGGCGCGGGTGCAGGCGATCGTCGCCGGCACCGATGGATCCCTTTCGCTGCGGCCGGTGGAGTGATGAGCGAGTCGTTGACCGCCGCGCTGAGCCGGGTTGCGGCGGAGGTTGAAGCGGCGCTGGAAGACCTGCTGCCGCTGACGGAAGGGGCCGAGCGTCGCGTGATCGAGGCGATGCGGTATGGCTGCCTGGGGGGTGGCAAGCGGATGCGGGCCTTCCTGGTGATGGAAGGGGCGCGGCTGTTCAACGTGGACCGTCGGTGTGCGGCGCGGGTGGGTGCGGCGCTGGAGATGGTGCACGCCTATTCGCTGGTGCATGACGACCTGCCGGCGATGGACGACGACGACCTGAGGCGGGGCAAGCCGTCCTGCCACAAGGCGTTTGACGAGGCGACGGCGATCCTGGCGGGGGACGCGCTGCAGACGCGGGCCTTCGAGGTGCTGGCGGAGGCGGACACGCATTCCAACCCGGAGGCGCGGTGCGAGCTGGTAGCGGCGCTGGCGCTGGCGGCGGGGGCGCGCGGAATGGTGGGCGGCCAGATGATCGACATGGTGGCGGAGGGGCAGGTGCTCACGGCCGAGGAGATCACGCGGCTGCAGGCGCTGAAGACCGGCCGGCTGATCCAGTTCGGTGCGGAGGCGGGGGCGATCCTGGGACGTGCGGGGCCGGCGCAGCGTCATGCGCTGGCGGCGTATGGGCGCGACCTGGGGGCGGCGTTCCAGATTGCCGACGACGTGCTGGACCAGGAGGGGACGGCGGCGGAGCTGGGCAAGACGGCGGGCAAGGACCTGGCGGCGGGCAAGGCGACGATGGTGTCGGTGCTGGGGGTGGCGCGGGCGCGGGCGCAGGCGGAGATGCTGGCGGCGCAGGCGGCGCGGCACCTGGAGAGTTTCGGCGCGAAGGCGGGGCTGCTGCGCGAACTGGCGGCGTACGTGGTCACCCGGCGCAACTGAGGCGGCGAAGGATCGGACGATGAACGCACCGACAGGAGACGGGCCGGCCACGAGTCCGCGCCCGAAGACGCCGTTGCTTGACCGGGTGCGGGTGCCGGCGGACCTGCGCAATTTCTCGGTCGAGCAGTTGCGGCAACTGGCGACGGAGCTGCGGGCGGAGACGGTGTCGGCGGTGTCGGTGACGGGCGGGCACCTCGGTGCCTCGCTCGGGGTGATCGAGCTGACGCTGGCGATCCACGCGGTGTTCGACACGCCGCGCGACCGGCTGATCTGGGATGTCGGGCACCAGTGCTACCCGCACAAGATCCTGACCGGGCGGCGCGAGCGCATCCGCACGCTGCGCCAGGGCGGGGGGCTGTCGGGCTTCACCAAGCGGGCGGAGAGCGAATACGACCCGTTCGGGGCGGGGCACAGCTCGACCTCGATCTCGGCGGGCTTAGGCATGGCGGTGGCGCGCGATCTGAAGCGCGCGCGCGGCATCGCCGACGACCGCCAGGTGATCGCGGTGATCGGCGACGGCTCGATGAGCGCCGGCATGGCGTATGAGGCGATGAACAACGCCGGGGCGCTGCGCAGCAAGCTGGTGGTGATCCTCAACGACAACGACATGTCGATCGCGCCCCCGGTGGGGGCGATGAGCGCCTATCTGTCGCGGCTGTTGTCGTCGCAGAGCTTCCTCAACCTGCGCGACGTGGCGGCGAAGATGGCGCGGCGCTTCCCGCGCGGGCTGGAGCGGACGGCGCGGCGGGCGGAGGAATTTGCCCGTGGCATCCTGACGGGTGGCACGCTGTTCGAGGAGCTGGGCTTTTACTATGTGGGCCCGATCGACGGGCACAACCTGGATCACCTGCTGCCGGTGCTGCGCAACGTGCGCGAGGCGGATGATCTGGGTCCGATCCTGGTGCACGCGATCACCAAGAAGGGCAAGGGCTACGCGCCGGCGGAGCGCAGCGCCGACAAGCTGCACGCGGTCAGCCGGTTCAACGTGATCACCGGCGAGCAGGTGAAGCCGCCGCCGGGTCCGCCGAGCTACACCAAGGTGTTCGCCAATGCGCTGATCGACGAGGCGGAGCGCGACCCGGCGATCGTGGCGGTGACGGCGGCGATGCCGACGGGAACCGGGCTCGACCTGTTCGGCAAGCGCTTCCCCGACCGCTGCTTCGACGTGGGCATTGCCGAGCAGCATGCGGTGACTTTCGCCGCCGGGCTGGCGGCGGAGGGGATCAAGCCGTTCTGCGCGATCTACTCGACCTTCCTGCAACGCGCCTATGACCAGGTGATGCACGACGTGGTGCTGCAGCACCTGCCGGTGCGCTTCGCGCTGGACCGGGCGGGTCTGGTGGGGGCGGATGGCTCGACGCACGCCGGCAGCTTCGACCTGGCCTATCTGGGGTGCCTGCCGGGGATCGTGCTGATGGCGCCGGCGGACGAGGTGGAGCTGACGCACGCGGTGGCGACCGCGGCGGCGATCGACGACCAGCCGAGCGCGCTGCGCTACCCGCGTGGCGACGGGGTGGGGCTGACCATCCCGCAGCATGGCGAGGTGCTGCCGATCGGGCGCGGGCGGGTGCTGCGCGAGGGCGGCCGGGTGGCGATCCTGTCGCTGGGCACGCGGCTGGCGGATGCGCTGGCGGCGGCGGAGGAGCTGGCCACGCGCGGCCTGCCGGCGACGGTGGCGGATGCCCGCTTCGCCAAGCCGCTCGATACGGCGCTGATCGAGCAACTGGCGCGCCACCACGAGGTTCTGATCACCATCGAGGAAGGCAGCGTCGGTGGGTTCGCGGCGGCGGTGATGCAGCATCTGGCCTGGAAGGGATTGCTCGACCGCGGCCTGCGCCTCCGGCCCATGGTGCTGCCCGACCGCTTCATCGACCAGGACACCCAGCCCCGCCAGCTTGCGACCGCCGGGCTGACCGCAAAGGACATCGTTACCACCGTGCTGCAGACACTTGGACAGGACGCCGCCCTGACCGCCTGATCCGGGGCGCTGCCCCGGCCCCGCCAGGAGGCTCCGCCTCCTGGACCTCCGCCAAGGGCCGAAGGCCCTTGGATCCAATGGGGTGCAGGGGCCTTTCGGCCCCTGCTGGAGTCCAGAGGCGAAGCCTCTGGCCGGGCACGGGGCAGCGCCCCGTACGGCTATGCCGCCACGTCCACCATCACCACTTCGGCGTCCTCGGTCGCGGTGATCGTGATCGTGTCCTCTTCGGTCACGGTCACCCCGTCACGCGTGCCAGCCGGCGTCCCGTTCACCGTCACCGCCCCGGTGGCCGCCACCAGATAGCCGACCCGTCCGGCGCCGAGTGCCTGGGTCACGCTCTGTCCGGCGCGCAGCCGCCCGGCCAGCACGGCGGCGTCTGCATGCAGCGGCAGCGCCTCGCCATTGGCGCCGGCCCGTCCGTCGGCCAGTGGTGTCAGCGTGCCCTCGACCCTGGTAGGAAAGCGTCGCGTGCCCCAGCCCGGCGCCACGCCCTGCGTGCCGGGCAGGATCCAGATCTGGAACAGCCGGGTCGGTCCGGGTTCCAGGTTGTACTCGGCATGAACGATGCCGGTGCCGGCATGCATCACCTGTACGTCGCCGGCCTCGGTGCGACCCTCATTGCCCAGGCTGTCGCGATGGGTGATCGCGCCTTCCCGCACATAGGTGACGATTTCCATCTCCCGGTGCGGGTGCGGGTCGAAGCCCGTGCCGGGGGCGATCTCGTCGTCGTTCCACACGCGCAGGCCGCCGACCCCCATGCGGGCCGGGTCGTAGTACTCGCCGAAGCTGAAATGGTGCCGTGCGTTCAGCCAGGTGTTGCGGAACCGGCCGAGCGTGGCGAAGGGGTGGACCTCGATCATGGCGCGTCTCCTGCATCGTTCGATATCGAACGGTCAGGCGCTGAACTATGACCGCGCCACCTCCTCTTCAAGGGACGGGGCTGCTTCGGTCTGCTGCAGGGCTCCCATGCCCAGCCGGCGCAGCATGTCGCCCAGTTGCTCCAGTTCGGGCTGGGTCAGCGCGCCCATGGCCTGGGCGATGTCGGCGGCGTGGCGTGGGAACAGCTCACGGATCAGCGCGCCGCCGGCCTCGGTCAGCTCCACCCGGACCGCCCGGCGATCGGTGCAGTCACGCACGCGGCGCACCAGGCCCCGGCGTTCCAGCTTGTCCACCACGTCGGTCATGTTGCCGGCGCTGGTCAGCACGCGGCGGCCGAGCTCCCGATGGGTCATCGGCCCCTTGTGCAGCAAGGCCTCCAGCACCCCGAGCTGGGTCGGGGTCAGCCCGCAGGCGGCCAGCAGGGGCTCGATGCGGGCCACCACGGCGCGGCTGGCGCGCATCAGCTTCACATAGGTGCGGACCGCCTGCGCGACCGCGGGGTCATCGACGCCGAACACGTCACCTGTTCATCAGCACGGGGAGGTCGGCATGCTCCAGCACGTGACGGGTGACACCGCCCAGGATCAGTTGGCGCAGCCGCGAATGCGAATACGCCCCCATGCACAGCAGGTCGGCGCCGAACTCCCGCGCCGCCTTCAGCAGCCCGGCTCCGACCTCGCGGTCCACCGGCCGGAAGGTCGCCGGCTCGGCGCGGATCTCGTGCAGCGCCAGGTAGTCGAGCAGCTCCGGGGCGCAGGGACCGCGGCGCTGGTATTCGTCGGCCGAGAGCACCCACACCGCCTCGGCCCGCTTCATCCAGGGGATCGCCGCCCAGACCGCGGTGGCCGATTCGGCGGTGCCGTTCCAGGCGATGGCGATGCGGCGCCCGATCTGCTCGGGCGGAATCTGCGGGGCGATCAGCACCGGCCGTCCGGAATCGAACAGCACGGCATGCAGCGCATCGGAGGAGGAGACATCCTCGCCCGCCTCGGGATGCGGCACCACGGTCAGGTCGGCCAGCCGCGCCTGCTGCGCCACCAGCTCTTCCTCGCGGCCGGTCACGGCGGCGAAGCTCGCGGTGGCGGTGCTGGCACCGGCGCGCGCCTCCATCACCGGCACCCCGTGCGCGGCGACGAAACGGTCGAACATCGTGCGCACGGCGCGGGCGCGGTCGGCGCTTTCCTTCTCGGTGGCCGACATCATCTCCTCGATCATCGCGCCCGACAGGCCCTCGCCGGCCAGGGGGGCGACGTCGCGGCTGTCGATGCGAACATGCAGGGCGGTGACGTGGGCGTTCCAGCTACGCGCGATCATCAGCGCGGTCGACAGGGCCGCCTCGCCGGCGACAGTGCCGGAAAGCGGCAGGAGCAGCTTGCGGATGGCCATCATGCGGTCTCCCCAAACGGATCGCGGCCGGTTTTCATCTCGTGAGTCTTTCCTCCAAGGCGCTGCCGCACGGTCGCGAGCGCGGTCGCAGCCTCGGTGGCGTCCACCGCCAGCCAGTCGCCCGGTCCGGGATCGGCCAAGGCGGCCCGGCGCAGCACGGTGATGTCGGCGTCGGACGCATCCCCCCGGCGCGCCTCCAGGCGAGCTTCCAGCACGGCGAGCGGCGCCTGCAGCCACACGCCCAGAAAATGAACCCCGCCTGCCGCTTGCGCAACGGCGTCGCGATGGGTGGGGTTCAGGAACGTGGCATCGGCGATGGCGGCATGGCCGGCCCGCAGGGTTCCGGCGACGGCGCGGGCGAGCTCCGCGGTCACCGCCGCGGTGACCGGCGCGGCATAGGCGTCCGGCCCAAGCCGTTGTTCCGGCGGCACGCCTTGCAGGCGCTTGCGGATTTCGTCGCTGCGCAGCACCAGCGCGCCCGGGGCGGCCCCCAGCCCCGGGGCCAGGGCGCGGGCCAGTGTGGACTTGCCGGTTCCCTGCAACCCGCCCACCGCCAGGGCGACCGGCGGGGCGGGGCGCAGATAGGCCTCGGCGGCGTCCAGATAGCCCTGCCAGTCGCCGCGCCCGCGCGTCGCCTCGACATGGGCGCGGACCATTGCCCGCAGCGACAGGAACACCGGCAGGCCGCGCACCAGGTCCCAGTCGCCGTTGCGGGCGACGTAGCGGTTCAGCACCCGGTTCGCCGCCGCCCGCCCCACCCGCACGTCCAGGTCCATCAGCAGGAAGGCGAGGTCATAGCCGAGGTCGATGGTGGCCAGGTCCTCGTCGAATTCCAGCGCGTCGAACGGCACCGGCCGCCCTTGCCAGAGGCAGATATTGCCCAGGTGCAGGTCGCCATGGGCGCGGCGGACGAACCCCGCCGCGGCGCGGGCGTCCAGCCAGTCCGCGCGCGCGGCCAGCGCCGCCAGCATGGTGTCCTGCCAGGCCTGCACGCGCGCTTCCGGCAGCCCCGCCGCCCGGGCCGAGTCGGCATTGCCGAGCGCGATGCGCCGCATCGCCGCCGGGTGGTCGCGGGTGAGGGGGGGCAGGCGCGCGTGCCAGGCGGCGACGGCATCGCCCAGCCCGTCCAGCAGCGCCGGGGTCAGCCCGTCCGGCAGGCGGTTTTCCAGGAAGTCGCCTGCCGGCACGCGCGCCATGCGCACCACCCAGTCCACCGCCTCGCCCGGCGCGTCGAGGGCAAGCCGCCCGTCGGCGCGGCGCACCACCGGCACCACGTCGCGATAGAGGCCCGGCGCCGCGTCGCGGTTGAGCGCCAGTTCGCGCTCGGCGGTCCGCCGCCGCTCGGCCGGCGAGGAGAAGTCGAGGAACGGCAGCCGCACCGCCTTGCGCAGTTTCCAGACCGTGTCCGTGCCCAGGAACACGGCGGAGATATGGGTCTCGATCGGGTCGGCGCCGGCGAGGCCGCGCAGCAGCGCGGCGGTTTCGGCCTGCCCGGCGGGAATGGCCATGGCGCACAGCTCCCGGAAGCGGGGGGGAATGATACCGCAGTGCGGCCCGGCCTGTCCGGTTCAGGGATAGAGTTTCGTGATGTCCCAGCCCGACTCCGTGCGCCGGTACACCGCCCGGTCGTGCAGGCGGAACGGCATGTCCTGCCAGAACTCGAACGCCTCCGGCACCACGCGGAAGCCGGACCAGTAGGGCGGGCGCGGGATCTCGTCGCCGAAATAAGTGGCTTCGTATTTCGCTACCCGCTTCAGCAACTCCCCCCGTCCCGGCAGCGGGCGCGACTGCAGCGAGGCCCAGGCGCCGATGCGCGACAGCCGCGGCCGCGAGGCATAGTAGGCATCGGCCTCGGCATCGCTCACGGACTCCACCGGGCCTTCGATGCGGATCTGCCGCGCCAGGCTTTTCCAGTGGAACAGCAGCGCCACATGCGGATTGGCGGTGAGCTCGCCGCCTTTGCGGCTTTCCTTATTCGTGTAGAAGACGAAGCCGCGCTCGTCCCAGCCCTTCAGCAGCACCATCCGCGCCGAGGGCCGGCCCTCGGGGGTGGTGGTGGCCAGGACCATGGCATTGGGATCCTTCGGTTCGGCGGCTTCTGCCTCGGCGAACCAGGTCTGAAACTGCCGGAACGGATCAGCGGGAGCGGACATGCGGGGCCTCCTTGCGCAAGGGTTATGTGGCAGGGTGCCCGCGTCCCGCCAAGCCGCCCGCCTGGCCGGCAGCCCTGCCAGGAAAGCCCTCCACCTTGCCCGCCCGCCGCGCCTGTGCCACCACGTGGCTGAAATGACGATACAACCCGGGATGACGAGATGACCCACGCCGAGCAAACCCCTCCGCCGGTGAAAGGCACGCTGATGCAGGGCAAGCGGGGTCTGGTCATGGGTGTGGCGAATGACCGCTCGCTCGGCTGGGGCATTGCCGCGGCCTGCGCGGCGCAGGGCGCGGAGCTGGCCTTCAGCTATCAGGGCGAGGCGCTGGAGAAGCGGGTGCGGCCGCTGGCCGCCGGCATCGGCAGCTCCCTGCTGATGCCCTGCGATGTCGGCGATGACGACAGCATCGACGCCGCCTTCGCCAGCCTCGCCCAGCATTGGGATGGCATCGACTTCCTGGTGCATGCCATCGGTTTCGCCGACAAGCAGTATCTGCGCGGCCGCTATGTCGACACCCCGCGCGCGGCCTTCCTGCAGGCGCTGGATATCTCCTGCTACAGCTTCAGCGCGGTGGCGCGCCGGGCGGCGGCGATGATGCGGCCTGGTGGAGCGATGCTGACCCTGACCTACCTGGGCGCGGAGCGCTGGACCCCCCACTACAACGTGATGGGTGTGGCCAAGGCGGCGCTGGAGGCGTCGGTTCGTTATCTTGCCGCCGATCTGGGGCCGCAGAACATCCGGGTGAACGCGCTCAGCGCCGGCCCGATCCGCACCCTGGCTGCTTCGGGCATTGGCGATTTCCGCTACATCCTGAAGTGGAACCAGTACAACTCGCCGCTGCGCCGCAACGTCACCATCGAGGATGTCGGCGGGGCGGGGATGTATCTGCTGTCCGAGCTCGCCGCGGGCGTGACCGGCGAGGTCCACCACGTCGATGCCGGCTACCACATCCAGGGCATGAAGAACCCGGACGCGCCGGACATCACCATCGCCAACGAATAGTCGCAAAAGGGAGCGCCGCGGCGGGGCGGGGCAGACGCGATGTCGCACAACAGCTTCGGCCATCTGTTCCGCGTCACCACCTGGGGCGAGAGCCATGGGCCGGCGATCGGCTGCGTGGTCGATGGCTGCCCGCCGCGCCTGCCCTTGTCGGAGGCCGACATCCAGCCCTGGCTGGACCGTCGCCGCCCCGGCCAGTCGCGCTTCACCACCCAGCGGCAGGAGCCCGACCAGGTTCGCATTCTCTCCGGCGTGTTCGAGGGCCGCACCACCGGCACCCCGATCGCGCTGCAGATCGAGAACGTGGACCAGCGGTCGAAGGATTACGGCGACATCGCCGACCGTTTCCGGCCGGGTCATGCCGACCTGGCCTACGAGATCAAGTACGGCATCCGCGATTATCGCGGCGGCGGGCGCAGTTCGGCGCGCGAGACGGCGATGCGGGTGGCCGCCGGCGCCGTTGCCCGGCGCGTGCTGGGCGAAGGCGTTCGCATCCGCGGCGCGCTGGTGCAGATGGGCCCGCACGGCATCGACCGTGGCCGCTGGGACTGGAACGCGGTGGAAGGAAACCCGTTCTTCTGTCCCGATCCGGTCGCCGCGGCCCAATGGGAAGAATACCTTTCGGACATACGTAAGGCCGGGTCCTCCTGCGGGGCGGTGATCGAGGTGGTGGCCGACGGCGTGCCGCCCGGCCTCGGCGCCCCGATCTACGGCAAGCTCGATGCCGACCTTGCCGCCGCGCTGATGGGCATCAATGCGGTGAAGGGCGTCGAGATCGGCGATGGCTTCGCCGCGGCGGCCCTGACGGGCGAGGCCAATGCCGACGAGATGGACATCGCCGATGGCCTGGTCAGCTTCCGCGCCAATCATGCCGGCGGCATCCTCGGCGGCATTTCCACCGGTCAGCCGGTGGTGGCGCGGTTCGCGGTCAAGCCGACCAGCTCGATCCTGACGCCGCGCGCCTCGGTCGATCGGCACGGCAAGGCGGTCGAGGTGGCGACGCGGGGCCGGCATGATCCCTGTGTCGGCATCCGCGCCGTGCCGGTGGGCGAGGCCATGATCGCCTGCGTGCTGGCCGACCATCTGCTGCGCCATCGCGCGCAGAATCCCGACGCTCCGGACACGCTGCGCCTGCCGCGCAACTGACCCGGGGCGGGCTGCGCCGGCCCGCGACGACGACATTCCGATATGTCCTAGGTATAATTGCGTATAGGCCGGCAATCCTCTGATACGGAAAAATACCGTACCACACCAGTCCGGTCTGAACCGGACTGGTAGCGATATGATCAGAAGGGGCGACGATCCACGTCGCCCAGGGGAATGAGGTCGGCAAGATGGCAACCTCTGGCAGTTCCACCGTCGCCTCTCTCGATGCCTTCGTTGACATCGTCGGTGGCCGGCTGTGGCGTGATCGCCTTGCTACTCTCGGGCGCGAGGCTTCCGGTGGCCCGCGACTCGGCCAGGCGCTGTTGCAGCGCCATGCCATCGAGGCGGCGATCGAGCGGCAACGGCGTCCGTCCACCCGTCCCCCGACCGAGGCCGAGCGGCGGCTGGCGGTGCTGGCGGCCGATGCGGTGGCGTTGCACCAGGACCTCCCCCCTGACGGCCGTGCCCGTCTGCGGGTGGCCCTGCAGCAGGCGCTGACCGGCGCGCATACGCTGGTGCCGCTGTTCCATCTGCTGCGCACCGCGGCAATGCAACGCGCCCGTGGCTTCGACGTCGTCTTCGCCGGCTTCGCCGAGGCGGCGCCGTTCGATCTGCTGCTCGCACGGGGCTGCACCGAGGCCGAAATCGTCTGTGACGTGGTCTCGGCCGAGGATGGCCATGGCGTGCATCGCGGGGCCTGGGTGCGGTTGATGGACCGCATCGATCCCGATCTGCAGACCTGGCTTGCCGCGCATCCGGGGCGGTACCTGCTCAAGCTGACCCTGCCGCAGGGATTGCGCACCGATGTCACCGACCAGGACCAGCTCGCGGTCCTGCACCAGCGCATCCGCGCCATGCTGGCGGCCAGTCGCCGGGCCGATCATGACGAGGCGGCGGTGCTGCGGCTGGATCCGCTCATGCTCGCCGCCGCCCAGGCTGACGAGCTGGGCCTGATGTCGTCGCTGCGGCGGGAATTCGGGCACGAGGCGCATCTGGCGGTCACCGCCGCCGGGGGCGGGGTGTTCGTCCTGGCCGCCCGGTCGGCGCAGGAGAACGATGTGGCCGTGGCGATACGCCGGCGCATGGCTGCCATCGCCCCTGCGCGCTTCAGCGGCACCCGCCCGGGGATCCTCGCCATGTTCATCGAGGACACCGACCGCATGGAATGGCGCCACCTGCGCGAGAAGCTGGAGCTGGAAGGCGAGGCGCGGCAATTCCTGACCCTGCCCGAAGCCCGTTCGGTGGTGGCGGTCACCTGTGCGTCCCGCCAGGAGCTGTTCGGCGCGACGGATGGCGAGCCGGACGGAGAGCTGCGTTTCCGCAATCCCGGCCATCCGGCGGCGAAGGCGCCGGCCCTGGCGCCGGCGGTGATGTCATCGCTCTGACGTCATCGACGCGCCGATGGGTCGGGTCAGCGCGTCGCGCCGTGGCGTAACCCATTGATCTGGCATTTCGGTTCACCCGGTGCGGCGGATGGTTCCGCTGCGACGGGGGGACGAAATGTCATCTTTTTGTGATATTTTGCTGGCGGCCTGGGAACAGTTCGTGCTGGGGTCCGGTTTGCGACTATCATGTGCTGGCGACGTTTCTGGTCAGATTTCTTCCAGATGCGACGATTGCAGGGGCGAGCAGATGACAGAGGCTGATTACGCTCGAAAGCTTACCGAACTCGACCAGTTGCTGAACGACCCGGATGTGCCGATGCAGGCCGCGCGGGTCTGGTCGTTGTTGGCGGAGCTGTCGGAGCAACAGACGACTGCGACCGTGGCGCCGACACCGGAATAGCAACGGCCGGCAGGAGTGGCATTTTTCGCCACCTGCCAGGAGACCTCGATTACGGATGCCCGGGCTGGTCCCGGGCATCGTCGTTTCCGGCCCCCGGCTCCGGGACCGGCCGGCGCGCGGCGATCAGGAATTCGCGGTTGCCCTCCGGCCCGGTGATCGGGCTTTCGGTGATGCCAAGCACCTGCCAGCCCGGCAAGGCTTCCCACCATGCGCGCACCCGGTCGCAGACGGCTGCGTGCACGGCCGGGTCACGCACCACGCCGCCCTTGCCGACCAGGGCCGGCCCCGCCTCGAACTGCGGCTTGATCAGCGCCACGGCCCAGGCCCCCGGCGCGCACAGCGCCAAGGGCGCCGGCAGCACGGTGGCGAGGCCGATGAAGCTGGCATCGCAGGTCAGCACGCCGATCGGGTCGGGGATGGCATCCCGGGTCAGGGTGCGGGCATTGGTCTTCTCGTGCACCACCACCCGCGGGTCGGTGCGCAGCTTCCAGGCGAGCTGCCCATGCCCCACATCCACCGCATGCACCCGTGCCGCCCCGTGCGCCAGCAGCACATCGGTGAAGCCGCCGGTCGAGGCGCCCACGTCCAGCGCCGTCCGTCCCGTCGGGTCGAGCGCGAAGGCATCGAGCGCGCGGGCGAGCTTCAGCCCGCCGCGGGACACCCAGGGATGGTCCTGGCCGCGCACCTCCAGCGGCAGGTCCTCCGCGAGCGGCTGGCCGGGCTTTTCGATCCGTCGCTCACCCGAGAACACTTTTCCCGCCAGGATCAGGGCCTGGGCCCGGCTGCGGGACTCCGCGAGTCCGCGGTCCACGAGGAGTTGGTCGGCGCGCTGTTTCACGCACAGGCGCTTACACCCGTCCTACAGCGCGGAGAAGCCCGCGAACCCTCACCCGCCGCGCAGCGCCAGCCTCGCCGCCATCGCCCCGCCCAGCATCGCGCCGGTATAGCCGCCGCCTGCCGCCCAGGCGGAGGCCAGGTAGAGTCCCGGCACCGCCGTCGCCGGGGAGCGCAGCAGCGTCTCCGGCGCGAAGCCGTAGACCGCGCCGCCCGGCGTGTTCAGGTAGGCCTGCATGGTCGTCGCGGTGGCCATCTCCCGCTGCGTCACCGCCCTCGCGAGCCCGGGAAATTCGGCGTCCAGGGCGGCGACCAGGCGATCCATCCAGCTCTCCCGCCGGCGACGCGCGGTCGCCTCGTCCAGCCCGTCCCAGTTCGCCAGCCGGTCCATGCCGCACAGCGTGACCAGATGCGGCGGCCCCTCGTTCAGCCCGCTGTCGATGCGCCCGTAATCGGCCAGGATCATCGGCGGCAGGCGGTCGCCGTCCGGGTCGGCCAGCACGGCGGTCGCCTGCCGGTAGTCGGCGAGCGTCGTCATCCAGGAGGGCAGCAGGATGGTTTCGTAGGCGCGCAGGCCGAACCGCGCCGCCGGCTCCGACAGGCCCAGCGCCACCGTCCACAACGAGACCGATATCGGCCGGCGGGCGTACGGCGCGGCGAAGGGCCCCTGCCAGGCTTCCGGCAGCATCCCGGCCAGCACGGCCGGGGCGGCGTTGCCGAACACCACCGGCGCCAGTGCCTTGCGCACGTCGTTGCCGCCGCGGCGGCGATGCGCGACCCCGGCGATGCGCTGGCGGTCCACCACCAGGTGGAAGGCCTCGCGGTCGGTTTCGATGCGCCCGCCCGCTTCCTCTACCCGGGCGGCCAATTGTGCCGAGAGGGTGCGTGACCCGCCGCGCAGGTAATGCCCGCCGCCGGCCAGGAACGAGCCCTGTGCCACGGCATAGGCCAGGAACAGCATGCGTTCCGGGTCGTCATGGTAGTAGGGCAGGGCGGCGGCGAGCGCGCATTTCACCGCCTCGTCCGCCCCGAACAGGCCGCGCAGCACGTCGCCCACGGTCGCCCGTGCGTGGCGGATCAGCGGCCAGAGCCGGGTCGCCGCCTCCGGCAGGTGGCGCAGCCACCAGCCCGGCTCGTCCATGTGCGCGGTCAGCACAGTGGCCCCGCTGCGCACCGCCAGCACCGCGTCGATGTAGCGGCGCAGCGCGTTCTCGTGGCGGGGGAAACGGGCGATGCAGGCGGAAAGCGCCGCCTCCGGGCCGGCCGGCAGGGTGAACGGCGCGCCCACCGGCCCGCCGCGCACCTCGTACAATTCCGCCGGTTCGACATAGTCCAGGCCGTGATCCAGCCCCAGCGCGGCGAACAGCGGCGTCTTCGGGTCCTGGGGATCCAGCCCGTCGAGGGCGTGCAGCGAGGCCTCGATGGTCAGCGCGCCGTGGCGATAGACGGTGGCGGCGCCGCCGATGCCGGGGTTGCGCTCCAGCACCAGGACCCGCCTGCCGGCCCGCGCGACCAGCGCCGCAGCAGTGAGCCCGCCGAGCCCGGAGCCGATGACGACCGCGTCGAAGCGTTCTTCCACCATTGCCGCACCTCGGAGGAAGCCCTGCGCTGACCGCCGCCCGCGCCTCCTCGCCCCGTGCCTCTTCGCAACGTGGCCCGAGGGATTAGGAGCGGGCCGGGCGCGGCGCCTTGACTTCCGTCAACCGCGCCCCCAGCAGCAGCACGAAGAGTGTCGTCGCATAGACCAGGACCTGCAAGCCAGTGGGGCGGTCGGTGTAGCCGATCAGGGTATGCAGCACCCGGCCCGGCAGCGAGGCATCCGACAGCAGGGCCGAACTGTCCCAGAGCGTCGCATCCAGCGCCTCCACCACGCCGGCCTGCTGCAGCAGCGCCGCCGCCTGGGCGGCGAGGCCGGCGGCGAGCAGGGTGAT
This sequence comes from Rhodovastum atsumiense, assembly GCF_937425535.1. Lineage (NCBI taxonomy): Bacteria > Pseudomonadati > Pseudomonadota > Alphaproteobacteria > Acetobacterales > Acetobacteraceae > Rhodovastum > Rhodovastum atsumiense. The sequence continues at coordinate 1,734,573 of NZ_OW485601.1, read as the reverse complement.
CAGCCAGCCCGTCGCCGCGAACAGGGCGCGCGCGGGCAGCCTGACCATGCCGGCCCAGGCCAGCACCGACAGCCCGGCCCCGAGCGCCAGCCCGGCGAGCCCGCCGGCGAACATGCCGGCCGCGCCGGTGCCGCCGGTGGCGGCGATGCCGTAGAGGAACAGCACCACTTCCGCGCCTTCGCGCAGCACCGCCATCGCCACCACCACGACCAGGGCAGTGGGGGTGCGGCGGCCGGCGACGATCTCCTGGCCCACGCCGCGCAGCTCGGCGGCCATGGCGCGCCCGTGCCGCGCCATCCAGAGTGTGTGCCAGCCCAGCATCACCGCGGCGATGCCGAGGATGGCGGCGTTCAGCAATTCCTGGCCGCTGCCGGCGAAGGCATCGGTGATGGCGCCGGCGAAGGCCGCCACCAGGCAGGCCCCGGCCACGCCCGCGGCGATGCCGCCGGCGATACGCAGGCCGCGCCCGGGCATGCCTTCGGTCGCCGCCAGCACGATGCCGACGATCAGACCGGCCTCGACGACCTCGCGGAAGACGATGATGAGGGTTGCAAGCACGGCCTAGATCCCGTTCCCGACCACCAGCACGCCCCGCGCGGTGTCTGCTTCGCAGTCGCCGACGAAGCTGTAGCATCCGCTCGCCTGGGCGGGGATGCGCAGCACCGCCTGCCGCTGCCCGGCCACCACCGCGCCGAGCTTCAGCGCCGCGCTGCCGAATTCCGCCGCGGTGGCGTCCTCGTTGCGCACGGTCAGCACGATCGGGGTGTCGGCGGGGGCGTGCAGTTCGGCCGGTTCGAAACGGTGCCGGCGCAGCGTTACCTGCAGTTCGGTGGGCGGGGGGACGCAGGGGGGGCGGCAGCCGAAGGTGATGGTCAGCCCGGTGGCCAGCGCGATGGTGCGGGAGAGAGGGAGGTCGGGCTCCGTCAGGTAGGCGGGATGGGGTCGCATTGCGCAAGCCCTGCAATTGAGAGTCACTTGCAATTGCTTGATCACGGACCCCCTGTCAAGCGCCAGGGCAGGGCGTGCCAGGGCGGGGGATCAGGACCGGGGCGGCGGAGCAGCCCCCGAGGCGAGCAGCCGGAACAGCGTGACCTCGCGCACCGTGCGGTCCTCCAGCTCGGTGGTGGTCGGCACGGCGAAGGTCGCGAACGGGTCGAGTCCCTCGCGCGGCAGGTAGGCGCGGCCGGGATCGGCCACCCAGATCTCGGCCTGGCCGGCCATGCCGCGCAGCCAGGGCAGGATGTGCCGGGTCATCGGCGCCTCGTAGCAGACGTCGCCGCACAGGATCAGGTCCCAGCGACAGGGCGTCCCCACCAGATCCCCGGTCAGCGCCGTCACCGCCGCCGCGTTCGCCTGCGCATTGACGCGGATGGAGGCGGCGGCGATCGGGTCGATCTCGGCCGCCTCCACATGCGCGGCCCCCATGCGGGCGCAGGCGATGGCGGCCAGCCCGCATCCGGCGGCGAAATCCAGCACGCGCCGCCCGGCGACCACGCCGGGATGATCCAGCACGAAGCGGGCCAGGGCCTGCGCCCCCGGCCAGGCGAAGGCCCAAAACGGTGGCGCGGTGCCGGTCTCGGCCAGCCATGCTTCCGTTGCCTGCCAGATCGGCGTGATTTCGCTGGCAAGCTGCAGCGTGATCTCGGGCACCAGCGGCGCTGCCTGCGGCGCCGTCTGGGCGCGGACGAAGGCTTCCGCGTCCCTCACAGCCGCCCGAGCAGGATCGCCAGCGCCACCGCCAGCCCGACCTCCCGGTTCGACCTGAACAAAGCAAGGCAGAGCGGCGAGTCGTGGATGTCGACCCGGATCACCTGCCGGGCCAGCAGCCCCGCCGGCAGGATCAGGGCGACGAAATAGACCCAGGACAGGCCGGCCAGCCATCCCGCCAGGGCCAGCATCGCCACCGTGATGCCGTAGCAGACCGCCACGAAGGGTCGCGTCTGTTCGTTCCACAGCCGCGCCGTCGAGCGCACGCCGATCAGCGCGTCGTCCTCGCGGTCCTGATGGGCGTAGATCGTGTCATAGGCCAGGATCCAGGTGATCGTGCCGAGGTAAAGGGCGACGGGCGCCCAGTCCAACCGCCCCGAGGCGGCGGCGTAGCCCATCGGCGCCCCCCAGCCGAAGGTGAAGCCCAGCATCATCTGCGGCCACCAGGTCACCCGCTTGGCCAGCGGGTAGAGCAGCACCAGCAGCAGCGACGACACCCCCAGGATCTGCGCGGTCGGGTGCAACTGCAGCAGGATCAGCAGGCTCGGCGTGCACAGCGCGGCGAGGAAGACCAGGGCCTGGAACATGCTCAGCGCCCTGCTGGCCAGCGGCCGTCCCGCCGTGCGGGTCACCCGCCGGTCCATGTCGCGGTCCCACATGTCGTTGACCACGCAGCCGGCGCCGCGCATCAGCACGCTGCCGATGAAGAACAGCACGATCAGCCAGGCGCTGTATCCGGGCGACGCCTGGGCCAGCAGGATCGACCACAGCCCCGGCAGGAACAGCAGCCAGATGCCGATCGGCCGGTCGAATCGGCCGAGCAGGGCATAGGGAACCAGCTTGCGTGGCAGCCGGCCGATCCAGCCGCCCGTCACGATATCTGTATGCCCCCCCAGAGGGGTGGGATCTGTCGCTGCGCTCATGCCTGCTAATCTCTCCCGTGCCATGGATGCGTCAATCACCTCGCCGCGCCTGTTCGTGCCGGCGTCCCTCGCCGCCGGCGCCGCGATCGCCGTCACCCCCGCCCAGGCCCATCATCTCGGCACCGTCCTGCGTCGTGCCGTGGGCGATCCGGTGCGCCTGTTCAACGGCAGCGACGGCGAATGGGCCGGCCGCATTGCCATGGTGCGGCGTGATCGTTGCGAAGTCGTCCTTGAAACGCAACTCCGCCCGCAGGCGCCCGAGCCCGATCTCTGGCTCGCCTTCGCGCCCTTGAAGCGCGATGCCATCGATCTCGTGGCCGAGAAGGCGACCGAGCTCGGCGCCGCCGCCCTGCTGCCGGTGCTGACCGAGCGCACCGTGGCGTCCCGCGTCAACACCGAGCGGCTGGCCGCGATCGCCACCGAGGCGGCCGCGCAATGCGAGCGGCTGAGCGTGCCGCGCATCGAAGCGCCGGTGCGCCTGCCCGCATTGCTGGCGTCCTGGCCCGGCACACGCGCGTTGGTGGTGGCGGTGGAGCGCAGCACGGCGCCGCGCATCCATGGCTGCCCCGGCCCGGCTGCGTTGCTGGTCGGTCCGGAAGGTGGCTTCACGGGAGCAGAGCTTGACCTTCTCGCCCGGCATGCCTTTGTTCAACCCGTCAGTCTCGGGCCGCGCATCCTGCGCGCCGAGACGGCCGCGATCGTCGGGTTGGCGCTGTTGCAGGCGCCGGCCGGCGGCTGACCCTTCCCTGCGCGCCGCCGTGCCCGCCAGCAATGGAAAAGGCTGAATGTCCAACCCCGGAGATGCCGACGCGACGCCGATCACCTCCCTGCGCGAGCTGGCCGACTTCCTTGCCCAGGGGTGCCGGCCGCCGAGCGGGTTCACGATCGGCACCGAACACGAGAAATTCGGCTTCCGCCCGGATTTCTCCGCCCCGCCCTACGAGCCGCAGGGCATCCGCGCGCTGCTGGAAGGCATGGCGGCGGCCGATGACTGGGAGCCGATCGTCGATGCCGGCCATCCGATCGGCCTGAAGCAAGGCAGCTCATCGGTTTCGCTGGAACCCGCGGGGCAACTGGAGCTGTCCGGTGCGCCGCTCGCCACCCTGCACGAGACCCATGCCGAGATCGAGGCGCACAACGCCCTGGTCCGCCGCGTCGCCGGCCCGCTCGGGCTCGGCTTCGCCCCGCTCGGCTTCCATCCCACCCTCACGCGCGCGCAGATGCCGTGGATGCCGAAGGGCCGCTACGCCATCATGCGGCGCTACATGCCCCAGGTCGGCGGGCTCGGCCTCGACATGATGACGCGCACCTGCACCGTGCAGGTGAACCTCGACTTCGCGAGCGAAGCCGACATGGTGCGCAAGCTGCGGGTTTCGCTGGCGCTGCAGCCGCTGGCGACCGCGCTGTTTGCCAACTCGCCCTTTACCGAGGGCAGGCCGAACGGCTTCCTGTCCTATCGTGGTCAGATCTGGACCGATACCGATCCGCACCGCACCGGCATCCAGCCGGTGTTCTTCGAGGACGGTTTCGGCTTCGAGCGCTATGTCGAGTGGGTCGTCGATTCCGTGCCGATGTATTTCGTCCATCGCGACGGACGCTATATCGACCTCGCCGGCCGCTCCTTCCGCGACTTCATGGAAGGCCGGCTCGCCGATACCGGCGCGGGCCCGGCCACGATCGGCGACTTCGCCGACCACCTGACCACCGTGTTCACCGATGTCCGCCTCAAGCGCTTCCTGGAGATGCGCGGGGCGGATGCCGGCAGCGTCGGGATGATGGTGGCGCAGTCGGCCCTCTGGGTCGGTCTGCTGTACGACGATGCGGCGCTCGCCGCGGCCGAGGCGCTGGTGCACCAGCATCATTGGACCGAGTTCGCCGCTTTGCGACCTTTGGTTGTAAAATCCGCGCTGCAGACGCCGTGGCAGCGCGGCACGCTGCGCGATCTCGCCCGCGAGGTCGTGGCGATCGCCCGGGACGGGCTGCGCGCCAGGGCACGGTACGATGCGGCCGGCCAGGACGAATCCGTCTACCTGCAACCGCTGGAAGCGATCGTGTCCGGCGGCCCCACCCAGGCCGAGGCCTGGCTCGACCGCTTTCACGGCGCCTGGCAGGGCGATGTCACACGCATTTTCCAGGAGGCCGCCATCTGAGACCATCCCGCAGGGGGCAACATGAGCGCCATTGTGACCACCACATATGCCCCAGGCCCCTAGGATGCCCGGCAGTTGTGCGAAACACGGCTTGCTCGATACATCTTGCACGCTATGATTGCAGAGGCCCTTGCCGGCCGCAGTTGAACAAGCTTGTAATGGGCATATGATCGTAAGCGCGGTTCAACGTGGCATGATGCCGGCATCACCCTCGCATGGTGATCCCGTTCTCGTAAGGCTCCGGCTGATCGGCCAGATGGAAGCCTGGACGCTGACCAGCGAGAACGTCCTGCCCTCTGGCCGCAAGACGCGGGCCCTGCTGGCCATCGTGGCGCTGTCGGCGCCGCGGCCGGTGCTGCGGGGGCGGCTGGCGGAAATGCTCTGGAGCCGCCGGCCCGAGGAACAGGCCCGCGCCTCGCTGCGCCAGGAAATCCACCGCCTGACCGAGGCGCTCGCGCCGGTGGGGGCGCCGATCCTGACGGTCAATCGCGACCACCTGATGCTGCGGCCAGGCACGGTCTGGATCGACGTGGACGAGGTGCTGCGGGCCAGCCCCGAGCGGCCGGCCGCGCTCGGGCTGCTCGATGGCGACCTGCTCGAGGACCTCGACGGGCTCGACCCGACCTTCGATGCCTGGCTCGCCAGCGAGCGGGAACGGCTGATCGACCGCGCCCGGGTCCTGGCCGAACAACTCCTGCGCGAAAAGAGCGAGCCTGAACCCACCATCGCCGCCGCGCAGCAATTGCTGGCGATCGACCGCTCTCATGAAGGGGCCTGGCGGGCGCTGATGCGTGCCTATGCCGCCCGCGGTGAGCGCGGCATGGCGATCCAGGCGTACGAGCGTTGCCGCACGGTGCTGTCCGACCTGCTGGATGCGCATCCCTCCGAGGAAACCCAGCGCGTCGCCGCCGAAATACGGGCAGTGGCCCCGGTTCCGCGCTCCGCCCCCGTGACCCAGCCGGGGTCCGTCCCGCGGGATCTGGAGTCCCGCTCCGTCGCCCGCGGGCCGGTGCGCATGGATGTGCGGCACGAGGCCCGCGCCGAGCCCCATGCGGAGGCGCGCCCGCAGGCGCCACGCGGCGGGGCTCGCATTGGCGTGCTGCCGTTGCAGCCGATCGGCACCACCGAGGCCGAAGCGCATCTCTCCGCCGGCCTTGCCGACGAGATCACCGCGGCGCTCGCCCGGTTCCGCTGGATGTTCCTGGTGTCTTCTTCCTCGCTTGCGCGCTTCGCCACCCAGACGCGCGACGAGGCGGCGATCCGCCGGACCTTCAACATCGATTTCCTGCTCGATGGCACCATCCAGCGCGTACCCGACCGGCTGCGGGTGGCGTTGCGGCTGCTGGACCTGCGGGCGGGCAACCAAGTGGTCTGGTCGCGTCGTTTCGATCGCGAGATCACGGACCTGCTGACCCTGCAGGACGAAGTCGCCGCCGAGGTGGTCGCCCAGATCGATCCCGAGATCCTGCTGATCGAGGCGCAGCGCGTCACCGCCCGTCCGCCCGCCGACAGCACCGCCTATGACCTGGTGCTGCGGGCCATTCCGCTGCTCTCGCGGATGGACCGGGTGCAGTTCATGCAGGCGGGGGAATTGCTGCGCCAGGCGATCACGCTTGAGCCCGACTATGCCGCGGCATCGGCATGGTTCGCGTTCTGGCATATCTTCCTGTACGGCCAGGGTTGGACCAACGATCCGGCCGCGGTGATGGCCGAGGCCGGACGGCTGGCCAACCGCGCCATCACCCTCGATCCCCAGGACGCGCGGGCCCTGGCCATCGCCGGACATGTCAGGGCCTTCCTGCACAAGCGCCTGCGCGAGGCGCTGTCGCTGCACGAACGGGCGCTGACGGTGAACCCGAACCTGGTGATGGCCTGGGCGCTGTCGGCCGCCGCCTTCGCCTTTCTCGGCGACCTCGATACCGCGACGACGCGGATGGAGCGCTACAAGAAGCTCTCCCCCTACGACCCGCATGCGTTCTTCTACGACACCATCTTCATCCTGATCGCGCTGCTGCGGCATGACCACGAGGAAGCGGTGACCCGCGGCCGCGAGGTCAGCGAAATGAACCCGGCCTTCTCGGCGCCCTGCAAACCCTACCTGGCGGCGCTGGGCCATCTCGGCCGCGTCGAGGAAGCCGCCCTGGTGCGCGAGCGCCTGCTCGCGATCGAGCCGGAATTCACCATCGCCCGGTTCGTGGCGAGCAGCCCGTTCGACCGCATCGAGGATTGCGAGCACTATGTCGCCGGGTTGCGGCTCGCGGGGGTTGCCGAAGGGTAAAAGGCCAGGGCTCCGCCCTGGACCCGCAAGGGGCCACAAGGCCCCTTGACCCCATTCGCGCTGCGCGGCTCAGAAAAATCGGGTTCCAAGGGCGAAGCCCTTGGTGGAGGTCCAGGAGGCAAAGCCTCCTGGTGGGGTTCGGGGCAACGCCCCGACGGAGGGGGCCATGCACAGGCTGATGCGACGCCTCTGGCGCCGGCCGGTGCCGCGGCGGGCCGGGCCGATGCATCCGGAGATCGGCATCGGGCCGGGGGTGGGGCGCTACGACTGGGGGGATCCCTATTACCTCGCGCTGGCGTTGCCCTGGCGCTGGTTCCTGGCCCTGACCATGGCGTACTACCTGCTGGTCAACCTGCTGTTCGCGGCGCTGTATGTCGTGCAGCCCGGCAGCGTCGCCAACATGCGCGACGGTTCGCTCAGCGACGCCTTCTTCTTCAGCGTGCAGACCTTCGCCACCGTCGGCTATGGCGCGATGGCGCCGCGGACGACCTATGGGCACATCGTTTCGGCCATCGAGATCTTCTGCGGCGTGCTCTCGATCGCGGTGATTGCGGGGCTGATGTTCGTGCGGTTCTCCCGCCCACGCTCGCGCCTGTCCTTCGCTCGCAACATGGTGGTCGGGCCGGTCGATGGCGTGACCACGCTCGGTGCCCGGGTGCTCAACCGGCGCTTCAATCCGATCTACCAGGTGGAGGCGCGGATGGTGCTGATCATCCGTGACCGTGACGCCACCGGCCGCAGTGTCTGGCGGATCCGCGACCTGCCGCTGCTGCGCGAGCATTCACTGGTGGAGATGATGAGCTGGACGCTGGTGCATGTGATCGACGCGCGCAGCCCGCTGGCCGGGCTGGATGCCGCGGACCTGGCGCGGGCACAGGCACAGGTGATGGTCGTGGTGACCGGCAGCGAGGGCACCACTTTCGCGCCGGTGCGGGCCATGCACCTGTTCCACGCCGCCGACATCCTGTTCGATCACGCCTTCGCCGACCTGATCGCCGAGGATGCCGCCGGGCGGCCGAAATTCGATGTCTCCCGGGTCGATCAGGTGGTGCCGCTCAAGTAACGTCTGCTCTGATGCTATCCCGTTACAAAAGCACCAGGTCGTCGCGATGGATCAGCTCGGTGCGGCCGCGCCAGCCCAGGATCGCCTCGATGTCCTCGCTGCGGTGGCCGATGATGCGGGCGGCATCTTCGCTGGCATAGGCGGACAGCCCCCGCGCCAGCCGTGTCCCGTCCGGCCCGCACACTTCCACCGCATCGCCCCGGCTGAAGCTGCCCGCCAGCGCGGTCACGCCCGCCGGCAGCAGCGACCGGCCGTCCGCGAGCGCGCGCGCCGCCCCGGCATCGATGGTGAAGCTGCCCTGCGGCTGCAGCGTCCCCAGGATCCAGCGCTTACGCGCCGAGCGCCCTTCCGGCGCGGGCAGGAACCAGGTGCAGCGTGCCCCGGCTTCCAGGGCGGCGAGCGGGTGTTCCACCTGCCCGATGGTGATCGCCATGGCGCAGCCCGCGCCGGTGGCGATGCGGGCGGCCAGCAGCTTGGTGCGCATCCCGCCCGAGGAATAGCCCGGCGGCGGCTCGCCCCCCATCGCCTCGATCTCGTCGGTGAGGCGGGAGACGACAGGGATGTGCCGGGCTTCCGGGTCCCGGCGCGGATCGGCGGTGTAGAGCCCGTCGATGTCGGAGAGCAGGATCAACTGGTCCGCCTCCACCATCTCGGCGACGCGCGCGGCGAGGCGGTCGTTGTCGCCGAAGCGGATCTCGGCGGTGGCGACGCTGTCGTTCTCGTTGATGACCGGGATGCAGCCCAGGCCCATCAGCGTGGTCAGCGTCGCCCGGGCGTTGAGGTAGCGGCGGCGGTCCTCGGTATCGTCCACCGTCAGCAGCAATTGCGCCGCGGTCAGGCCGTGCCCCGAGAGCACTTCGGTCCAGGCCTGCGCCAGCCGGATCTGCCCGACCGCCGCGGCGGCCTGCTTTTCCTCCAGGCGCAGCCGCTTCTGCGTGAGCTTCAGCGTTCGCCGCGCCAGCGCGATGGCGCCCGAGGAGACCACGATCACGTCCACCCCGCGCGCGCGCAGCGCGGCGATGTCGGCGGCGATCCCCGCAAGCCAGGCCATGCGCGGCGCGGCATGTGCCGCGTCCACCACCAGCGCGCGGCCGATCTTCACCACCAGCCGGCGGGCCGTGCCGAGCGAGAGCCCCGACTCGGCCTGCCCGCCTTCCGGGATGGCCGGGGCAGGGGAAGCCACCGCGTCGTCGCCGGGGGCGGCATGCGGTGCCCCCCGGCCGTTGCGATGGCTGTTCATACGGTGCGCTCCTCCGCCAGGCCCTTCCGCTGTGCCCGTGCCGCCGCGACCTCCTGATACAGCGCCTGCAGCACCTCCGGCACGCCCTGGCCGGACACGCCGGAGATCAGCATCACCTTCCGGCCGGACGCCTTCTGCAAGGCGGTGCGGCGCGCGGAGGCTTCCCGCGGCGTCATCGCGTCGGCCTTGTTCAGCACCAGCACTTCCGGCTTGTCGGCGAGGCCCCCGCCATAGGAAACGAGTTCCTCGCGCACCGTGCGCCAGGCCTGCACCACGTCGCCGGCGGCGCCGTCCACCAGGTGCAGCAGCACCGCGCAGCGTTCGACATGGCCGAGGAAGCGGTCGCCCAGCCCGGCGCCCTCATGCGCGCCCTCGATCAGGCCGGGGATGTCGGCCAGCACGAATTCCTGGGTGGTGGACAGCCGCACCACGCCAAGCTGCGGATGCAGGGTGGTGAAGGGGTAATCGGCGATCTTCGGCCGCGCCGCCGAGACCACCGAGAGGAAGGTGGACTTGCCGGCATTGGGCAGCCCGACCAGCCCGGCATCGGCGATCAGCTTGAGCCGCAGCCAGATCCAGCGTTCCTCGCCCGGCCAGCCCTTGTCGGCGCGGCGCGGGGCGCGGTTGGTCGAGGTCTTGAAATGGGCGTTGCCGAACCCGCCATCGCCGCCGCGCAGCAGCACCACCTGCTTGCCCGGCACGTCGAGGTCGGCGAGCAGCGTCTCGCGGTCGTCATCCAGGATCTGCGTGCCGACCGGGACCTTGACGATGACGTCCTTCGCCCCCGCCCCGGTGCGGTTGGCGCCGGCGCCGTTGCCGCCCTTGGGGGCACGGAAATGCTGAGTATAGCGGAAGTCGATCAGCGTGTTCAGGTTCTCGACCGCTTCAAAGATGACGTGGCCGCCCCTTCCGCCGTCACCGCCATCCGGCCCGCCGAACTCGAGGAATTTCTCGCGGCGGAACGCGGTGACGCCGTCGCCGCCATCGCCGGAGCGGCAGTAGATCTTCGCCTGGTCGAGGAATTTCATGACACTTTTAACGAAAACGGGGGCCGGCGCGGCGCCGACCCCCGGAAAACGTGGTGCGTGCGGGAGGGCGCCGTTACTCGGCGGCCACCGGCAGCGGCGTCACCGAGACATGCACGCGGTCGTCGGCCTTGCGCTCGAAGGTGACGTGGCCGTCGATCAGCGCGAAGATGGTGTGGTCGCGGCCGAGGCCGACATTGCGGCCCGGCTTCCAGCGGGTGCCGCGCTGGCGGAGGATGATGTTGCCTGCCACCACCGCCTGGCCACCGGACTTCTTGAGGCCGAGGCGCCGGCCTTCCGTATCGCGCCCGTTGCGGGACGAACCGCCTGCCTTTTTATGTGCCATCTGAGTCTCTCCTTAGGCCGCGGTGATCTCGGCGACGCGCAGCACGGTCACGTGCTGGCGGTGGCCGTTCTTGCGACGGCTGTTCTGCCGGCGGCGCTTCTTGAAGATGATGACCGTGTCCAGCCGGTCCTGGGCGATCACGGTCGCGGTCACGGTGGCGCCGGCGACGGTGGGGGTGCCCACGGTGAGCCCGGACTCGCCGCCGACGGCGAGGACGTCGGTGAAGGTGACGGTGGCGCCGGGTTCGGCTTCCAGCTTCTCGACCTTCAGCACGGCGTTCGGGGTGACGCGGTACTGCTTTCCGCCGGTGCGGATGACTGCGAACATCGATCTGGCATCCTGTCGTCGATCATCGCCCTGGCGGTTGCGCCGGGGGTCGACCGACCCATGAGCATTCTTGTGACACGATTGCGGCGGCCAGGAGGAACCGGCCGCCGGAGAGAGGCGCGTTTACAGCGCGGAGGGGGGCGGAGTCAACGCGCAAGCAAGGGAAGGGGCGGCAGCGGGGCAATCCCCGCTGTCGCCCCTTCCCGTTGCGGTGTCATCGGCCCGCGCGGGTCACCGAGCTGATCTCGGGGCGGGGCTTGCCGGATGCCCGGCCGATCTCGATGTCCTGTGCCTCGATGATGGCCTTGGCCGGTTCATCGCCGTCCAGTCCACCAAGCGCCGTCATTGGCACCTTGCGGTTCGAGCTGCGCGAGCCGTCCACGTACAATACGTCGAACAGCACGAAGCTGGTTTCGGAGCGCCGCTTGAGCGCCATGTCTCATCCTCGCGATGGCCCCCTGATCAGGAGGCCGGTTCAGTGTCCGATGGGGAAGGCGGCGAGGACGGGTCCGAGGTGGCCTGCATGGCTTTCCGACGCGCGCGCGCCTCTTCCTGCTCCCGCAGTTTCTCGTCCTTCTTCGCCTGCTTGAGTCGGTTGCGCTCGGCGCGTTGCTGGTTGTAGTTCGGCTTGAACGCCATATCGGCTCCCTGGCTGGTCTGTTTTGACTGCGGCCGACCAGAATGCCCGACGGGGTAGCTTGCTTCCGCCGGGGATGCCCTGACGGCACCGGCCCGATGGGGAAGCTCCGGTCCCGCGAAGGGGGCGGAGCTTCGTCAATCGGGCGGACAGGTGTCAGGCGGACCGGAGATTGACGGCCGACACCTTGCCCTGCTGGCCACGCTCCAGGTCGAAGGACAGCTTCTGCCCTTCATTCAGCCGGCCTAGACCGGAACGTTCGACGGCGGAGATGTGCACGAAGACATCCTTCGAGCCGTCCTCGGGCTGGATGAAGCCGAACCCCTTCTGGGCGTTGAACCACTTGACGGTGCCGACGGTCATATCGCGGCGTCCCCTGATCAACGGCGAGTCACGGAATGCGACCCGGATTACTTTCCGGCAGTGGGGGGAGCGCGAACAGGCACGTTGACGCGTGACCGGGAGACGCGAGCCCAAACGCGGAAAGTGCCGTCAGGGAGGGTATGAGTACATGCGGAAGGAAATGCAAGGCGCAGATAGTCACGGCACCGTAATGCCCTTGGCCGCAAGCCGGCTGCAGACCTGCCCCCGCCCGGCACGGCCTTTGTTCCCGTCGTGCCGCCCCATATAAAGCACGCCATGGATGTGCCCTTCCTCAAGATGCATGGCTGCGGGAACGATTTCGTCGTGCTCGACCTGCGTGCCGGCCTCGCGCTCACGCCCGCCCGCGCCGCTGCCATCGCCAACCGGCGCACCGGCGTGGGGTGCGACCAGGTGATCGGCATCGAGCCCGCCCCCGCGGGAAGCAGGGCCGCGGCCTTCATGCGCATCCGCAATCCCGACGGCAGCGAGGCCGGGGCCTGCGGCAACGCCACGCGCTGCGTCGCCTCCCTGCTCGCGGCCGAGACCGGCCGGACCGTGCTGGCCATCCAGACCATCAGCGGCACCCTGCCGGCCGAACTCCTGCCCGACGGGCGCGTCCGCGTGGACATGGGCCCCGCGCGGCTCGGCTGGCAGGAAGTGCCGCTCGCCGAAGCGGCGGACACGCTGCACCTCGACCTCACGACGGGTCCGGTGTCCGACCCGGCCGCCTGCTCCATGGGCAATCCACATGCGACGTTCTTCGTGGATGACCTCGGCACCCTGCCGATCACCACGATCGGGCCGGTGCTGGAACACGCCCCCCTGTTCCCCAACCGCGCCAATATCGGCTTCGCCCAGGTGCTCGCCCCTGACCGCATTCGCCTGCGGGTGTGGGAGCGCGGCGCCGGCCTCACCCTGGCTTGCGGTTCCGGCGCCTGCGCCACGCTGGTGAACGCCGCCCGCCGTGGCCTGACCGGGCGCCGCGCCACGGTGGTGGTGGATGGCGGCGAGCTCGGCATCGAATGGCGGGATGATGGCCATGTGCTGATGACCGGGCCGGTGGCCACCGCCTTCCGCGGCAGCCTCGCCTGGGAGGCGCTGCCGCCGTGAGCGTCGACATCCTGACCTTCGGCTGCCGCCTGAACACCTACGAGAGCGAGGTCATCCGCGGCCACGCCGCCGGGCTCGACGACACCATCGTGGTGAATACCTGCGCGGTCACCGCCGAGGCCGAGCGCCAGGCGCGGCAGGCGATCCGCCGTGCCCATCGCGAGCGCCCGGGGGCGCGCATCGTCGTCACCGGCTGCGGCGTGCAGATCGATCCGGCGAAATGGGCGTCGCTGCCCGGCGTCAGCCGTGTCCTCGGCAACGAGGACAAGCTCCGGCCCGAATCCTGGGCCCCCGATGCCGTTTCCGTCGTCTCCGACATCGCCGCCGCGCGCGAGACCGCGCCGCAACTGGTCACCGAGTTCGCCGGGCGCAGCCGCGCCTTCGTGCAGGTGCAGCAGGGCTGTGATCATCGCTGCACCTTCTGCGTGATCCCGCAGGGGCGCGGCCCGAACCGGTCGGTCCCGCTCGGCGCCATCGTCGGTCAGGTGCGCACGTTGATGGCCGGCGGCTACCGCGAGGTGGTGCTGACCGGGGTCGATATCGCCAGCTATGGCAGCGACCTGCCGGGACGGCCCACGCTCGGGCAGGCGATCCGCCGGCTGCTCGCGCAGGTGCCTGAACTGCCACGGCTGCGGCTGTCCTCCATCGATCCGGCCGCGATCGACGATGATCTGTGGCGCCTGCTCGCCGAGGAGCCGCGGCTGATGCCGCATCTGCACCTGTCGCTGCAGGCCGGCACCGACCTGATCCTCAAGCGCATGCGCCGCCGTCATCTGCGGGCGGATGCCCTGGCGGTGATCGCCCGCGCCCGCGCGCTGCGCCCCGGCATCGCCATCGGCGCCGACCTGATCGCCGGCTTTCCCACCGAAACCGACGCGTTGTTCGAGGACACCCTGGCGCTGGTGCGGGAAGCCGAGATCCCCTTCCTGCACGTCTTCCCCTACAGCGAGCGCCCCGGCACCCCGGCCGCGCGCATGCCGCCGGTGCCGGTGCCGGTGCGCCGCGAGCGCGCCGCCCGGCTGCGCGAGGCCGGGCTGGAGGCCGCGCGTCGTTTCTTCGCCGCCCTGGTCGGCCACGAGGCAAGCGTGCTGGCGGAAACCGGCGAGGCCGGGCATACGGAGCACTTCGCGCCCATCCGGGTGCACGCCGCCCCTGGCGAGATCCTGCGTGCCCGGGTGGTGGCGGCCAACGACGACGGACTTCTGGCGGAGCCGGCCTGATGGCACTCGGATTCTTCTCGCGGCTGAAGGAAGGTCTCTCCCGCAGCACCCAGAAGCTGACCCAGAACCTGGGCTCGGTGCTGACGCGGAAGAAGCTGGACGAGGAAGCGCTGCAGGAGCTGGAGGACGCGCTGGTCGCGGCCGATTTCGGCACCGAGGTCGCCGCCCGCGTAATCGCCAATTTCCGCCGCAGCCGTTTCGGCCGCGAGGTGACGGACGAGGAAGTCCGCACCGCGCTGGCCGAGGAGATCGCCGAGATCCTTCGCCCGGTGGCGCAGCCTTTCGAGCCCGATCCGAAGCTGAAGCCGCACGTGGTGCTGGTGGTCGGGGTGAACGGCACCGGCAAGACCACCACCATCGGCAAGCTGGCGCAGAGCTATGCCGAGCAGGGCAAGCGGGCGATCCTGGTTGCCGGCGACACCTTCCGCGCCGCCGCGGTCGAGCAGTTGCAGGTCTGGGGCGAGCGCACCGGGGCGCCGGTGATCAAGGGGCCGCCCAATGCCGATGCCGCGGGCCTTGCCTTCGATGCGCTCACCCGCGCCCGGACCGAGGGCGCCGACGTGCTGCTGGTCGATACCGCCGGCCGGCTGCACAACAAGTCGGCGCTGATGGAGGAGCTGCGCAAGATCATCCGCGTCATGCGCAAGCAGGACGAGGCGGTGCCGCATTCGGTGCTGCTGGTGCTGGATGCCACCACCGGGCAGAACGCGCTGCAGCAGGTGAATGTTTTCAAAGAGATGGTGGACGTCACCGGCCTGATCGTGACCAAGCTGGACGGCAGTGCGCGGGGCGGGATCGTGGTGGCGCTGGCGCAGGAGTTCGGGCTGCCGGTGCATGCCGTGGGCGTCGGTGAGAAGGCAACCGATCTCAGGCCCTTCGACCCGATGGATTACGCCCGCGGGTTGGTCGGCATCGCCTGATCGGGTTCCAAGGGCCGATGGCCCTTGGTGGAGGTCCAGGAGGCGAAGCCTCCTGGTGGGGCTCGGGGCAACGCCCCGAAAATCCTTGTCCCCTACTGCAGCGGAACCTTCAGGTTGATCCCCGGGCTGGGCCGGAAGCCGCGTGTCTCGTTCGGGTCGTATTCCGCCGCCGAGCCCGGCAGGTAGCCTTCGCCCTTGCGGCGGTCGCGATGGTTGAACAGGCTCGGGCTCAGTTCCGTGCGGGGCCGGTCGGTCAGTTTGTCCAACGGTGTCCGGTCGAAGTCGATATTGGGCACCGGTGCCGGCGTGTAGTCCTTCAGGGTCTGCAGCGGCTGGACCTGTTGCAGCGGCTGGGCCGGTTGCGACAGTGAGGGACCGCTTTGCGGATCCGCCCCGGCCGACAGGGGCAGTGCCAGGGCCAGCAGCGTGACCGGCAGCAACCCGCCCGGTTTCACAGCGCCGCCTCCGCCGGCAGGTGCACGGTGCCGCGCGGATCCTCCGGAGGGTTGCCGGCCGGCGCCCCAAGCGGTCCGGTCCCCACGGCCCGCCAGGCATCGAGCGCCCAGCGCACGGAGGGAAATGCGATCGAATCCCATGGGATATCCTCCCATTCGAACAGCCGGACTTCCTCGGTCTCCGGTCCGGCTGCGAAGCTGGGCGGGCCGTCGAAGCGGGAACGGTAGATCAATTGCACCTGGCCGATGCGGCTGATGCTGTAGACGGCCAGCAGCCCTTCCAGGACCAGTCGGACCTGGGCTTCCTCCCAGGCCTCGCGGCGGGCGCCTTCCTCGGGCGTCTCCCCCATCTCCATGAAGCCGGCGGGCAGGGTCCAGAAGCCGCGGCGAGGTTCGATGGCGCGCCGGCACAGCAGCACGCGGCCCCGCTCGGCGACCACCGCGCCGACCACGATCTTCGGGTTCTCATAGTCCACGAACCCGCAGGTCGAGCACACGAGCCGCTCGTGGGTATCTCCGGCGGGGATCTGGCGCACGAATTCTGGCATCGTTCTAGCATTGCGCGCTTGCCCACAGCCGTTCAATGGTCGTGCTAAGCATGGCCGTGCGCACGCGCCCCGCCATGGCCGCTTCCTGCCGCCATGTGTTCCCGGAGCCACAATGTTGCGGCGCAATATTGCTCCGGAAGGTTTGGAAAGCGCGTGACGATTATCTCGCCGCGCGGGAAGCGGTCGTTGGTCAGACCGACAGGTTCAACAGGGACCCGCGCGGCAGCTTCTTCCCGGGGGCGGGTTCCCCGCCGGGGACGGCGAGCGGGTTCTGCGCCGGTGCCCCCGTTTCGCTCTCGGCCTCGGCCTGGGGGCGTCGCCTGCCCGTGGCTGCCTGCGTCCGGGGGGCGGCGGTGGACAAGGCGGGCAGGCTGACGGGGGAGATCATGCCGCCAGCCTGCGCCCTGGAAATGAGCAGGCGATGAAGAAGTTTCAGTCCAACTGGAACAACTGGCCTTTCAGATAGGCGCTCTCGGGCAGTTGCGGATGCACCGGATGGTCGGCTCCGGCGCCGCAGGTGGCCAGGATGCGGCCACCGCGGCGGGCGCGGTACAGGCCCTCGGCGATGGCGGCGGCAAAAGCCTCCAGCGGCGCGTGGTGGCTGCAGGAGGCGACGAACAGGAACCCGCCCGGCGACACCAGCGGCGCCGCGACCCGCGCCATCCGGCCATAGGCGCGCAGGCCCGCCGCCTGGTCCTTCTTCGACTTGGCGAAGGCCGGCGGATCGCACACCACGATGTCGTAGCGCTCGCCGGCCTGCGCGGCCTCGGCCATCACCTCGAAGGCGTCACCCCGGCGCACACTCACCCGCCCGGCGACACCGTTCAGCGCCGCCGCCGCTTGCGCGCGCTCGAGCGCCGGGGCGCTGGCATCGACCAGCACGACTTCCTTCGCGCCCGCAGCCGCGCAGCGCAGGCCGAAGGCGCCGACATGGCAGAACACGTCGAGCACCCGCGCGCCCTCGGCCAGGGCCGCCACCCGGTCGCGATTGGGCCGCTGGTCGAAGAACCAGCCGGTCTTCTGGCCAGAGAGCGGATCGACCGGAAAGCGCACCCCGCCTTCCTCGACCATGGCCGTCGCATCGCTGCCATGCAGCAGTGTCACCTCGGCGGGCAGGCCCTCATGGGCGCGCACCGGCGCATCGTTGCGCGCGACCACGGCCCGCAACGGCAACGACCCGGTCAGGGTCGCCACGATCGCGGGCGTCAGCCGGTCCATGCCGGCGGTGTTGGCCTGCAGCACGACGACGTCGCCATAGCGGTCGATCACCAGGCCGGGCAGCCCGTCGGCCTCGGCGTGCACCAGGCGGTGGAACGGTCCATCGGTGATGCGGGCCCGCAGCGCGATCGCGGCGTCGAGGCGCCGGCGCACCCAGGCGGCGTCGATCGTCGCCGCCGGATCGCGGTCGAGCAGCCGGGCGGCGATCAGGCTGTGAGGATTGAAGGCAAAGGTGCCGAACCGCCAGCCGTCATCGCCTTCCAGCCGCACCGGCGCGCCCGGCTCCATCTGCCGGTACTCCGGCTTCATGGCGATTTCGTTGGAGAAGGCCCAGGGATGGCCGGATTTCAGCCGGCGTTCCTGGCCAGGGTTGAGACGGATCAGCGGATGTTCGGTCATGCGCGGCGGCGTATCACCCCCGCGAGGCCAGGACGACCCCCGACACCGTCATGGCCAGCGCGACTCCCTGCCGCCATCCCAGCGGCTCGCCGAGCGCCAGGCCGGCCCCGAGCACGCCGATCATCGGCACCAGCAGCGTGCCGATGGTGGCGGTGCCGGCCGGCAGCAGCCGCAAGGCCCGGAACCAGGCGAAATAGGCCAGGCACAGCGCCACGAACGCCACGTAGAACGCCGCCAGCCAGCCACCGATGCCGATCGTCGTGACATCCCAGCGCTCGAAGGCCAGCGCCGCCCACAGGATCGGTACGGTGCCGAGCAGGATCTGCCAGGCCAGTCCGGACAGCGGCGGCATCCCCGTCGGCAGCCGCTTGGTCAGCACCGCGCCGGCCGCGAACATCACCGCCGTTCCCAGGATGCAGGCGATGCCCGGCCATTTCGCCGCCAGCGTTCCCATCGGCGCCCCCGACCCGGTCGCCACCAGCGGCCCGAGCAGCACGCCCACGCCCATGAACCCGACCGCAAGCCCGGCCAGACGGGGCAGTGTCGGCCGCTCGCCGAGCACCGGCCAGGCCAGCATCGCCGCCCAGATCGGCATGGTGTAGGCGATGATCGCCGCCTCCGAGGCGTCGAGCCAGCGCAGCGACAGCGTGCCGAGTCCGACGAAGGAGGTGATGTTCAGCACCCCCGCGAGCGACAGCCGCCCCCATTGCCGCCGGTCGCGCGGCCACAGGGTTTCGCTGCGCGCGGCGGCCAGGGCCAGCAGCAGCGCGGCGCCCGCGAGGCTGGTCACCACGCGGAAGGTGAAGACCGGCCATTGCGACAGGGCGAACTTCATCATCGGCCAGTTCAGGCCCCAGCCCAGGGCGGTGACCAGCACCCAGAGCAGTCCCTGCCACCGAAACGAGGAGTCTTCGCCCGCCGGGCGCGGCGCCCGGCTCATGCGCCGTCGCGACGGGTCCCGAACGGCATGCCGGGCTCAGCGCACATAGACGCGCACTTCCCGTGCCGGCGAACCGGGATCGCCACGCAGGCCGAGTCGGATCTGTCCGGGTGGCACGCCTTCGGTCGCGAGCGCGTCGGCGACGGCCCGCGCATCCGCAGTCCCGCGCCGCACGAAGGCATCCTGTGCCGCCGCCGGCTGCGCGCTCGGCACCGGCGTGACCACGTCGAACACCGCGTCCTGCTTGCGCGCCAGTGCTGCCTGCGCGGCTTCGGCCAGCACCGGGCGGTAATCGATGTCGGGCGTGTCGAAGCGGATGGTGACCAGCGGCCGTTCCGGCAGGGTGGCGCCGGCGAGATCGGCTTCGCTCGGGGCCTGGCGAGGCGATCCGAACCAGCGGGCAACGGTGCGCTGGTCGACCAGCTCGCAGCCGGTCAGCAACAAGGACAGGACGAGCAGGGAAGCGCGCATGGCCGCAGGCTTGCAGGAAGTGCCGCCCGGAGCAAGATGGCCGCAGATGACCAGGGTGTCCGGCCGGGAATGCAACGCCTGCGCCACGAGTGCCCGACTCCGGGACCGGGACTTGCCCGCCCGGTCCCCCCTCACTAAGACCGGCCGCGCGCAGGAGGTCTCATGGCTGCAATTACCGATATCACGGCGGACAACCCCGCGCTGGCCGCGCAGGCCGCCATCCTGGCCCGGCCGGTCACCATTGAACGCCAGATGGCCGACGCCGTCCGCATGCTGGCCGTCGACGCGGTCGAGGCGGCCAAGTCCGGCCATCCCGGCATGCCCATGGGCATGGCTGACGTCGCCACCACGCTGTGGACACGATTCCACAAATTCGATGCCGCCGATCCCCGTTGGCCCGACCGCGACCGGTTCGTGCTTTCCGCCGGGCATGGCTCGATGCTGCTGTATGCGCTGCTCAACCTGACCGGCCATGCCGGCATGGAGATCGAGCAGCTCCGGCGCTTCCGCCAGTTGCACGCCCATACCGCGGGCCATCCCGAATACGGCGAGCATCCGGCGATCGAGACCACCACCGGCCCGCTCGGCCAGGGCATCGCCACCGCCGTCGGCATGGCGCTGGCCGAGCGCATGCTCGCCGCCCGTTTCGGGAAAAGCCTGGTCGATCACCGCACCTGGGTGATCGCCGGCGATGGCTGCCTGATGGAGGGGATCTCCCAGGAGGCGATCACGCTCGCCGGGCACCTGAAGCTCGAGAAGCTGACGGTGCTGTGGGACGACAACTCGATTTCCATCGACGGCCCCACCAGCCTTTCCACGTCGGAGGACCAGTTGCGCCGCTTCGCCGCGGCGGGATGGGCGGTCAAGCGCATCGACGGCCATGACCCCGCCCAGATCGCGGCGGCCCTGTCGATGGCGGTGCGTTCGAAGAAGCCGACGCTGATTGCCTGCAAGACCATCATCGGCTTCGCCGCCCCCACCAAGGCCGGCACTGCCGCGGTTCACGGCGCCCCGCTCGGGACCAGCGAGGCCGATGCCACCCGGCAGGCGCTCGGCTGGACCCATCCGCCCTTCGAGGTGCCCGAGGCGTTGCGGGCGCGCTGGCAGCAGGCCGGCAGCCGGGGGGCCACCGCGCGCCGCGGTTGGCTGAAGCGGCTGGCCCGCCATCCCCAGCGCGCCGAGTTCGAGCGCGTCATCGCCGGGCGCCTGCCCGAAACCTTCCACGAGGCGATGGCCGCGCTGAAGGCGCAGTTGGCTGAAAGCAAGCCCAAGCTCGCCACCCGCGCCGCCAACCAGAAGGTGCTGGAGGCGTTGGTTCCGGCGGTGCCCGAGCTGGTCGGTGGCTCGGCCGACCTCACCGGTTCGAACCTTACGCTGGTCCGGAACATGGGGGCGGTCGCGCCGGGCAGCTATGGCGGGCGCTACATCCATTACGGCATCCGCGAGCACGGCATGGCCGCGGCCATGAACGGGATCGTGCTGCATGGCGGGCTGATCCCCTATGGCGGCACGTTCTTCTGCTTCTCCGACTACATGCGCCCGGCGATCCGGCTGGCGGCGCTGATGCGCATCCGGGTCGTGCACGTGCTGACGCATGATTCCATCGGCCTCGGCGAGGACGGCCCGACGCACCAGCCGGTCGAGCATCTCGCCAGCCTGCGCGCCATGCCGAACGTGTATGTGATGCGCCCGGCCGACGCGCTGGAGACCGCCGAGTGCTGGGAACTGGCGCTGCGCCGCAGCGAGGGGCCGAGCCTGCTGGTGCTCTCCCGCCAGGCCCTGCCGGCGCTGCGCGGCGACAGCGCCGAGAACCGCTGCGCGCGTGGCGGCTATATCCTTGCCGAGGCCGATGGTCCGCGCCAGGCGACCCTGATCGCCACCGGCTCGGAGGTGTCCATTGCCATGGCCGCCCGCGACGCCCTCGCCGCCGAGGGCATCAAGGTCGCCGTGGTATCGCTGCCGTGCTGGGAGCTGTTCGCCGCCCAGGACGAGGCCTGGCGGGCCGAGGTGCTCGGCGGCGCTCCCCGTTTCGGCATCGAGGCGGCGGCGCCGTTCGGCTGGGAACGCTGGCTTGGACCCGACGGATGCTTTATCGGCATGACCGGCTTCGGTGCCTCGGCGCCGGCGGACGATCTGTATCGACACTTTGGAATCACGGCGGAGACGGTGGCGGCCGCTGTGCGCAAGCGGGTATCGTAGGGCCGAGGAAACTAGGTCCTAGAGAAACAAGGAAGGGACATTCATCATGGCCGTGAAAGTAGCGATCAACGGTTTTGGACGTATTGGGCGTCTTGTTCTTCGCGCACTGGTCGAGAGCGGTCGCGATGACGTGGAAGTTATTGCCATTAACGATCTCGGCAGCACCGAGTCCAACGCGCATCTGTTCCGTTACGACAGCGTCCATGGTCGTTTCCCCGGCACGGTCGAGGTTTCGGGCAACACCATCACGGTTCGCCACAACGGCCGCGTCTATGGCCCGATCACGGTCTCGGCCGAGCGCGACCCGACCAAGGTGCCGTACCAGGGCGTGGACATCGCCTTCGAGTGCACCGGCATCTTCACCTCCAAGGAGAAGGCCTCGGCCCTGCTGCAGGCCGGCGCGAAGAAGGTGCTGATCTCGGCCCCGGGCGAAGGGGCGGACGCCACCATCGTCTACGGCGTCAACCACAAGACGCTGACCCGCGACATGACCGTGGTGTCGAACGCGTCCTGCACCACCAACTGCCTCGCGCCGGTGGCCAAGGTACTGCACGACAGCTTCGGCATCGAGCGTGGCTACATGGTGACGATCCACTCCTACACCGGCGACCAGCCGACGCTCGACACGCTGCACAAGGACCTGCACCGTGCCCGCGCCGCCGCGCTGTCGATGATCCCGACCAGCACCGGGGCGGCGAAGGCGGTCGGCCTGGTGCTGCCCGAGCTGAAGGGCAAGCTGGACGGCACCGCCATCCGCGTGCCGACGCCGAACGTCTCGCTGGTGTCGCTCGACGTGGTGCTGAAGAAGCCGGCGACCAAGGAAGAGGTCAACGCCGCGGTGAAGGCGGCCTCCGAAGGCGAGCTGAAGGGGATCCTCGGCTACAACACCGACAAGCTGGTCAGCTCCGACTTCAACCACAACCAGGCTTCGTCGACCTTCGATGCCACCCAGACCGCGGTCGTCGACGGCGCGCTGGTGCGGGTCATGAGCTGGTACGACAACGAATGGGGCTTCTCCAACCGCATGTCGGACACGGCGGCGTACTGGGGCAGCCTGTAAAACCAGGGAGAGAAGAGTCCATGGCCTTCCGGACGCTCGACGGCGTCGCGGTCGCGGGCAAGCGGGTGCTTGTCCGGGCCGACCTGAACGTGCCGGTGCGTGACGGCAAGATCACCGACCTGACCCGCATCGAGCGGCTGACACCCACGATCCGCGAGCTCTCCGAAAAGGGCGCGCGGGTGGTGGTGACCAGCCATTTCGAGCGCCCGAAGGGCAAGCGGGTGCCGGAGATGTCGCTCGCGCCCATCGCGGTGGCGCTCGGCGAGGTGCTCGGCCGCAAGGTGCGCTTCGCCGAGGACTGCGTGGGCCTGCCCGCGCAGCAGGCGGTGGAGACGCTGCACGACGGCGACGTCGTGGTGCTGGAGAACACCCGCTTCCATCCGGGCGAGGAGAAGAACGATCCGGCCTTCGCCGCCGAGCTGGCGAAGCTGGCCGATCTTTATGTCAACGACGCCTTCTCGGCGGCGCACCGGGCCCATGCCAGCACCGAGGGGGTGGCACGGCTGCTGCCGTCCTATGCCGGGCGGCTGATGCAGGCCGAGCTGGAAGCGCTCGGCTCCGCCCTGGGCA
The DNA here is from genome assembly GCF_937425535.1 of Rhodovastum atsumiense. Classification (NCBI taxonomy): domain Bacteria; kingdom Pseudomonadati; phylum Pseudomonadota; class Alphaproteobacteria; order Acetobacterales; family Acetobacteraceae; genus Rhodovastum; species Rhodovastum atsumiense. The sequence continues at coordinate 1,711,404 of NZ_OW485601.1, read as the reverse complement.
ATCCGGTGCGGCCGGTCGCGGCGATCGTCGGCGGGGCCAAGGTCTCCACCAAGCTCGACCTGCTGGGCAACCTGGTCTCCAAGGTGGATGTGCTGGTGATCGGCGGGGCGATGGCCAACACCTTCCTCGCCGCCCAGGGCATCGGCGTCGGCAAGTCGCTGCAGGAAGCCGACCTGCACGCGACCGCGCTGGAGATCCTCGGCAAGGCCAAGGCCGCCGGGTGCGAGGTGGTGCTGCCGGTCGATGCGGTGGTGGCCACCGAGTTCCGGCCGAACCCGCCGACCCAGACGGTGCCGGTCGATGCCGTGCCGGCCGATGCCATGATCCTCGATGTCGGCCCGGCCACGGTGGCGAAGCTGCAGGAACGCCTGGCCGGGGTGAAGACGCTGGTCTGGAACGGCCCGCTCGGCGCCTTCGAGACCCCGCCTTTCGATACGGCGACGGTGGCGCTCGCCCGCGCGGTGGCCGCGCGGACCGAGGCCGGCGCGCTGCGCAGCGTGGCCGGCGGTGGCGACACCGTCTCGGCGCTGCGCCATGCCGGGGTGACGGAGAAGATCAGCTACATCTCCACCGCCGGCGGTGCCTTCCTGGAGTGGATGGAAGGCAAGACCCTGCCGGGCGTCGCCGCGCTCGAGGGCTGACCGGAGTCCGTGCTGCGGCGCCGGCGGATCGTTCCGTCGCGCCGCAGCACGGACGATCGGTCCGCTCTCGGCATTGTGCCTTCGGGGCAGCGAGGTGATGCGGCAAGGCTCGTGGTCGGAGGGATCCGATGCATCGAGCCTGGCAGTTTGCCTCGCTGTTCGTCCCCGCCGTGCTGGGACTGGCCCCGGGTGGGCCGGCGTCCGGCCAGACCATCGGTTTCGAGCTGCGCGCGTCCGGGGCGATCGAGGCCACCATTGCGGCGTCCCATGCCATGGATGCCGCGCATTTCTGCTCCGCCGCCGCCGATCCCTGGGGCGGTGACCGGCGCATCGATATCCGGCCCGCGCCGTTTCCGTTCTATCGCATGGTATTCGGCCAGTCCGGCCCGGGCGAGAAGCTGGCATCGCCCGGCCCGTCTTTGGCCATCACGCTGTCGCGCTGGTCGTCGCCCGCCCATCCCGGCTGGATCGAGGATCACGAGGACCCGGCCAACGATTCCGTCGAGGTCCTGCTCGACGGCCGCCATTTCGTCGGCCATGCCGAGTTGCCGGAACCCGGATCACGGCTGCAATTCGCCTACCGCCCCGATGGCGCCGGCGGCGGCTTCCTGGCCCGTGGCCTGCGGGAACTGGGCGGGCAGGGGGTGCTGGACATCGAAGGCACCTGGTCCTGTCCGCCGATCGACACGGCGCTTCCCGAAGTCGTGGTCGGGGTGCGTCCGCTGTTCGCGGCGGCCAGCGCCACCGCCATCGTCCCGGTGCTGCCCTTCAGGCTGCGCCACCGTGGCGAGGCGTGGCAGGCGGTCGGCCCCGATGGCGAGGCCTTTGCGGTCACCGTTCGCTTCGTGCAACCCAGGCCGGATGCCGTGCTTGGCTGGGCCGGGCGGGGCGAGGTGGATCTGCTGGTCGAAGCCGAGCTGCAGGGCGGCGCACCGCCGGAACTGGTGGTGCGCCGCCTGACCGGGATGCTGCCCGCGCAACGCTGAATGAACGCATCCGGGGGCGAGGCGCCCCGAGGCGTTATTGTTTCTGGCCTTGCCGCGTCGCCGCGATCGCCGATTGCAGGTCGGCCAGCTCCACCGCGCCCGGCATCATGCGGTCGCCGATCACGTAGGCGGGGGTTCCCTGGATGCCCAGCCGCCGGGCCAGCGTCAGGTTCGCATCGATCCGGGCCTGCACCGCCGGATCGGTCATGTCCTTCTGCAGCTTGTCCCAGTCGAGCCCGGTGCGCTCGGCCGCCGCCCGCAGCGTGTCGGTGGTGATGTCGGCGGGGCCGCTCATCAGGGCCGTCCGCAGCTTGAGGTAGCCGCCCTGCTTCTGGGCCGCCAGCACCGCGCGGGCCCCCAGCATGCTTGCCGGCCCGAGGATCGGGATATCCTTGTAGACGATCCGGACATTGCCGTCGCGGCGCAGCAACTCCGCAGCCACCGGCAGCATCCGCCGGCAATAGGGACAGCGGAGGTCGTAGAACTCGACCACGGTCACGTCGCCCCGGACGTTGCCCTCCACCGGGTCGCCCGGCGTCTTGGTCAGGGCGTTGCCCGCGGCGGCGATGGCGCTGCGCATGGCCGCCTGCTGCTGGGCGCCGTCGGCGTCCTGCAAGGCGGTGATCGCGTCGCGCAGGATACCGGGGTCGGTCTTCAGCGCATTGCGCAGGATCTCGACGATTTCGGCGCGCTGCGCCGGCGTGAAACTTTCCGCCGCCGCCAGGGTGGTCCAGCTCCCCAACAGCAGCATGGCCAGCAGGGCCAGGAATCGCCTCATGCGGAATCCCTTCCGGTTCGTTCTGGGTGGCGCCGCCGCCGGCAGCGGGATGTGCGCCGGCGCCAGGAATCGACGCCCCGGTGCCCGCGTGCAAGCGCCGATTGTGGGGGGATGCCTGCCGCCGTGTGTCGAGGACCCGCGAACAGCCGATTGCCGGTGCTCACGAACGAGTTTATGGCAACGTCCCTCGTCACGATGATGCGGACCAGGTTCACGTCGAGGCCGGCCGCGCGGAACAAGGGGTTGGCACAGGTGCGCAGCAGCGTCTTGGTCTCGGCGTCGCGGATGACAGCCAGTTTTCCAGGGGCGCCCTGCGGCGAGCCGACGGGCCGCAGCCAGGGCGGGCGACGCCGGGCCGGGCGGCGCGGGCTGGCCGGCGCTCTGCTGCTGGCCGTCGCTCTGGCCGGATCGGGGTGCTCGACCATCGATTCGGCCGCGACCTCGGTCGGCGACATCCTGACCGGCAACGGCGGTCCGCAGGCGGGGACGCCCGGCTATGTGAAGGGCTTTCTCGGCGGCGTGGTGGCCGACGAGCCGCGGGCGGCGCTGGTGGCGCGGGAGGTGCTGTCCTCCGGCGGCAATGCCGCGGACGCGGCGGTGGCGCTCGGGTTCATGCTGACGGTCACGCTGCCCTCGCGCGCGGGGCTGGGCGGCGGCGGCGCCTGCCTCGCCTATGATCCCGACCCGAAGAGCGTCAATGGCGGCGTGCCGGAGGCGATCCTGTTCGTGGTGCCGCCGGGCGGCGGCAGTGGCGACCGGCCGGCGGCGGTGCCGATGGTCCCGCGCGGGCTGTTCGCGCTCAGTGCCCGCTACGGGCGCCGGCCCTTCGAATCGCTCACCGTCTATGCCGAGCAGTCGGCCCGCTTCGGCATTCCCGCCAGCCGCGCCTTTATCCGCGATCTCGAGGTGGTGGCCGGGCCGCTGTCCGGCGACCCGCAGGCCCGCGCGGTGTTCTTCCAGCCGGATGGCAAGCCGCTGGCCGAGGGCATGACGCTGATGCAGCCCGATCTCGGCGCCACGCTGGCACAATTGCGCGTGGCCGGGGTGGGTGACCTGTATATCGGCGGGCTCGCCGCCCGGTTTGCCGCCGCCAGCCAGCAGGCCGGCGGCGGCGTCCAGCCTGCCGCCCTGCGCGCCAGCCTGCCCCGCACCGAACCGGCGCTGGTCACCGACGGGCTGCGCAACAGCCAGGTCGCCTTCCTGCCGCCGCCGGCCGATGGCGGCCTGGCCGCCGACGCTGCCTTCCAGCTGTTGCGGCGCGACCCGGCCGGGATTGATGCGGCGCAGGCCCGCGCCGTCGCGGTGGCCGCCGCCTGGCGCGCTTCCCGTGGCGCGGCGGACCCGGCCACCTTGCTCAACGCCTCGCTGCCGGCCGGCACGCTGCCGCCGCTGCCGGCGTCCACCAGCTTCGTCACCCTCGATCGCGACGGCCGCGCGGTGGTCTGCGCCATGACCATGAACAACCTGTTCGGCACCGGGCGGATCGCCCCGGGGACCGGCATCGTGCTGGGGGCCTCGCCGGCCTGGATGCCGCCGCCGCTGCTGGCGGCGGCGCTGGCCTGGAATCCCTACGTGCACGCCTTCCACGCGGCGATCGGCGGCTCGGGCCAGGAAGCGGCGGCCCTGGCGGTGGCGAGCGGGATGGTGCAGGCGCTCGGGCCGCGGGGCACCGGCAAGGCCTTTATGGCGCCGCCCTCCGGCAGCAATGCCGCCCTCTCCAATATCATCGATTCCGCGGCCCCGGTGGTGGACCCCACGGCGCCGGTCCCGCGCGCGGTGCCGGAGCCGGGCCGCACCAATGCCATCGCCTGCCCGGGACTGCTGCCGGAGTCGCAAACGAGCTGTGCCTGGGCCACCGACCCGCGCGGGTCAGGCCTGGCGATCGGGGGGGATTGATGGCGCTCAAGATCGGCCGCGGCGCCGAGGCGCCGCCGTTCATTGTCATGGACGTCATCACCGCGGCGAATGCGCGCCAGGCGGCGCTGCCACCCGGCGCGCCGCACGTGATCCGCATGGAAGTCGGCCAGCCCGGCACCGGCGCCCCCGCCGGCGCGGTTGCGGCCGCTGCTGCCGCGCTGCAGGCCGGCGCGCCGATGGGCTATACCGAGGCGCTCGGCCTGCGTTCGTTGCGTACCCGCATCGCCCGGCACTACGCCGACTGGTACGGCGCCGATATCGCCCCGGGCCGGATCGCGGTGACGGTGGGCGCGTCCGGCGCGTTTCCGCTGGCTTTCCTCGCCGCCTTCGATCCGGGTGACCGGGTGGCCATGGCGGCGCCGTTCTATCCGCCCTACGTGAACATCCTCGCGGCCCTTGGCATCACCCCGGTGATGCTGGAGGCCGGGCCGGAGACGCGCTTCCAGCCCACGGTCGAGATGCTGGAGCGGCTCGATCCGCGGCCGGACGGGCTGATCGTGGCCAGTCCCTGCAATCCGGCCGGGACCATGCTGCACCCGGACGAACTCGCCGCCATCGCCGCCTGGTGCCACGAGGCCGGGGTCCGGCTGATTTCCGACGAGATCTATCACGGCCTGACCTACGACAATCCGATCGCGACCGCGGCAGCGCTCAGCCCGAGCGCGGTGGTGGTCAACAGCTTCTCGAAATATTTCTCGATGACCGGCTGGCGCATCGGCTGGATGGTGCTGCCCGACGACCTGGTGCGGCCGGTCGAATGCCTCGCGCAGAACATGTTCATCAGCGCGCCGCACATCGCGCAGGTGGCTGCCGAGGCGGCGATGGACTGCACCGCGGAACTGCAGGCGAACGTGGCCCGCTACCGCCGCTCGCGCGACCTGCTGCTGCGCAGCCTGCCGGCAGCGGGATTCCCGAAGCTGTCGCCGGCGGAAGGCGCCTTCTATCTCTACGCCGACGTTACCGACCGTACCAATGACAGCCGCGCCTTCTGCGCGCGCATGCTGGCGGAAGCCGGGGTGGCGGCCTCACCCGGGGTCGATTTCGACCGCGCCCGCGGCAACCGCTTCATCCGCTTCAGCTATTGCGGGCCGGAAGCGGATATGGCCGAGGCGGCCTCGCGGCTGGCGGGGTGGCGGTAAAGGCAAGTAAGGCCAGGGCGCTGCCCTGGACCCGGCAGGGGCCATAAGGCCCCTGCACCCCAGTCTCGCTGCGCGGCAAGGAATGGGATCCAAGGGCCTTGTGGCCCTTGGTGGAGGTCCAGGAGGCGAAGCCTCCTGGTGGGGTTTGGGGCAACGCCCCAAGATCCCCGTTCAGCGTTTCCACCACCCCCGTTTGCGTTCCGTGACCGGTACCGTGTCCTGGCCGATGATCACCGGCTTCACCGCCGAACCGACGACCGGTTCGGACGGCGCAGGAGCGGCTTCCGCTTCCGCTTCCGGCTCCGGTGCCACCACCGCGGCTTCCGGTTCCGGCGCCGGTGCCTCGATGGCCGGCGGTGGGGCCTCGGGTTCGGCCGGTTGTTCGGCGCCGGCGTCATCGGGGGCGGCAACCGGGGCGGGCCGGGGGGCCTGCTGGGCGTGCTCCTGCTGCTCGATCAGGTCGAAGATGTCGTAGGTGTGACCGGCGAAGGGATCGGCCGGTGTCGGACCCGACCACGCGGCAGCCGCCGGAGCCGGCGCGGCCTGCGGGGCTTCGGCTTCGCCTTCGGTGGTCCCATCACGGCGCCGGCGACGGCCGCCGCGCCGGCCGCGACGCCGGCGGTTGGCGTCGCCTTCCTCCTCGCTTTCCTCCGTCGGAGCGGCTTCGGGGCGCTCGGCCGCGGCGGCCGGTTCGGCCGATTGTGGCGGTGCGACCGGTTCGGCCGGCTCCGCTTCCACCGGTTCGGGGGCGGCAACCTGCTCCGCGGGGGCGGCCACCTCTACTGCCTCTGCCGCCTCGGGTATCTCTGCCACCTCGGCGACGTCCGAAGGTTCGGTCACGCCGGCCGGCTCGGGGATGTCCACCGGGGCGAACTGGCGGAGCGATTCAGGCTGCTCGGGCACGACCGGGAAGGCACCGATCGGGATATCCGGCTGCTCGGCGCCCTCGATGGGGAAGGGCTCCTCATCGCTCTCGTCGCCGTCTTCCGTCTCCTCGCCGGAGACCACGCCGTTGCCTGCCGCGTCACGGCCGCCGCGCCGCCGCCGCCGCCGCCGCCGCCGGCGGCGTTCGCTCTCATCCCCGTTCCGTTCGGGCGCGGCGCTCTCGGCGGCCTCGACGATGACCTCGGCTTCCTCGACCTCGATCAGCGTTTCCTCGACATCGGCGGGCTCGGGCAACGGCGCGGGCGCGACCGGGATGACCGCCGGGGCGGGGCGCTCGGCCTCGATGACCGGTCCGCGCAGCTTCTCGACGCGCACCTGCGGCGGCACCAGCGTCTCGTCCGCCGCGAATTGCACGCGCATGCCGGTGCGCTGCTCGATCTCGGCCAGCCGCTCGCGCTTGTTGTTGAGGATGTACATGATCACCTGGCTGGCGACGTGCACCATGACCAGGCTCGCCCGGGCGCGGGCGCCCTCGTCCTCGATGGCGCGCAGCACGTGCAGGGCGCTGCTCTCCACGCTGCGGACCTGGCCCAGCCCGTTGCAGTGCGGGCAGGTGATGAAGCTGGTCTCGGCGAGCGAGGGCCGCAGGCGCTGGCGGCTCATTTCCAGCAGGCCGAAATGGCTGATATGGCCGACCTGGATGCGGGCGCGGTCGGTCTTCAGTGCTTCCTTCAGCCGGCGCTCGACCGAGGCGTTGTTCTTCTTCGACTCCATGTCGATGAAGTCGATGACGATCAGGCCGGCGAGGTCGCGCAGGCGCAACTGCCGGGCCACCTCGTCGGCGGCCTCGAGGTTGGTGCGCAGCGCCGTCTCCTCGATGCCGCGCTCGCGGGTGGAGCGGCCGGAATTGACGTCGATCGCGACCAGGGCCTCGGTCTGGTTGATCACCAGGTAGCCGCCGGAGCGCAACTGCACCGTGGGCGAGACCATGGCGTCGAGCTGCGCTTCGACCTGGTGCCGGCTGAACAGCGGCTGCCCGCCCCCTTCATATGAATTGGGGCGCCAGAGCTGCACCTTGCGGGCGTGGCTCGGCATCAGCATGCGCATGAAATCGTGGGCGGCGCGCCACGCGTCCTCGCCGTCGACGAGGATTTCCTCGATGTCGCGCGAGTAGACGTCGCGGATCGCGCGCTTGATCAGGCTCGCTTCCTCGTAGATCAGCGCGGGCGCGACCGAGCGCAGCGTGTGTTCACGGATGTCGTCCCACAGCCGCATCAGGTACTCGCAGTCACGCTTGATCTCGGGCTTGGGCCGGTTGGCGCCGGCGGTGCGCACGATCAGGCCCATGCCCTGCGGGATGTCGAGCTCGGCGGTGATCTCCTTGAGCCGCTTGCGATCGGCGGCCGAGGTGATCTTGCGGGAGATGCCGCCGCCGCGGGGGGAGTTGGGCATCAGCACGCAATAGCGGCCGGCGAGCGAGATGTAGGTGGTCAGCGCCGCGCCCTTGGTGCCCCGCTCTTCCTTGACCACCTGCACCAGCATGATCTGCCGGCGCCGGATCACCTCCTGGATGCGGTAGTTGCGCAGGAAGCGGGCCGTGCGCCGGGGGGTGACTTCCTCGGCGGCGTCGGCGTCGCCACCATCGCCACCGATGGTCTCGGGCGGCGGCAGGTGCGGGATCGGCTCGGCCTCGTCGGGTTCCTCGACATCGGCGGCCTCGGCCGGGGCCGGTTCGCTCGCCGGTTCCTCGCCGCTCACCACCGGGGCGGGGGGGATTTCACCGAGGCTGGCTTCGCCGACGCCGAACTCGCCATAGCGCACGTCGTGCGGCATCGATGCCGGCTGTGCCCGCGGGGGGCGTGCCTCTGTGATGTCGTCAGGGGCAGGGGCCTCGGGTGCCGCGGCGATGGGGGCATCAGTGCCGTTGTCGTCGGATGCGGGCTGCGCCGGTTCGGGCTCCACGGGCGCAGCCGCAGGCTCGGCCGCGGGAAGGGCCGTGGCCTCGGGGGCTTCAACCCGTGCCTCCGGCGCGGGCTCCGCGGCCGGTTCGGCAGTTGCCGTCGCTTCGGACGCCTCGGGCGGCTCCACCGGCGCGGGCTCGGTGGGGGCGGGGGCTTCCGTCGCCTGGGCCGCTTCCTCCGACAGGGGCTCCGGCGTCACGGCCGGGGCGGCCGCGAGCGGTGCATCATCCTGTTCGCCGCGCCGGCGAGGGGGCGGGGGGGCAGCGGGCTCCTCGTCCTCATCCTCGTCGCGGGCTTCCTCGGCCTGCATGGCGAGCAGGCGTTCGCGGTCGGCGATCGGGATCTGGTAATAGTCGGGGTGGATCTCGCTGAAGGCCAGGAAGCCGTGGCGGCCGCCGCCGTATTCCACGAAAGCCGCCTGGAGGCTCGGCTCCACGCGGACCACCTTGGCCAGATAGATATTTCCCTTCAGTTGCTTCTTGGTCGATGTCTCGACGTCGAAATCTTCGAGGCGGCTACCGTCCAGTACCACCACGCGGGTTTCTTCCGCGTGGCTGGCGTCGATCAGCATGCGTTTCGTCATTCGGTCCAGGGCTCCGGTGCGCCGCCCCGGGCGCGGTTGCGCGCCGATCGGGGCGGGAATCAAGTGAGGGCGGGAGGGGGCAGGACCGCAGACCAGGCAGGACGGAGGAAAGCAGGGGCGCACTGACCGGCCGGCCGCGCGTCATCCCTGGCGCCGCTGCGCGCGCGACGCGCGCATGGCAGGCAGGATAACCGCTTGCGGCGGCAATCCTCTCAGGGTGAAGCGGCGGGAAGGCGGTCATGAAAACCCTGTGTCTGCGGGCCGTGCGCGCCAGACGGCGCGCTGCCCCGGTTGTTCTGTGCTCGTCGACCGTCGTCCGTCGGTCCCCTTCGCCCCGCCGCGCGGCCTGCTGATGCAGATAGCGAGCATCTTGCCGGCGCAAAGACCTGGGCGTCGCCCCAGACCGTCCAACGAGGCTGGATTTCTGGGGGCGGCACGGGCGGCGACACGGATCCGGCTGCCGTCGTGCCCCTTTGCTCGGCCAATGGGCCACGGGGCGAGGCAGCCCCGATCGTAACCCGGAGGGCATGCCGCCCCCCGGCGCGGCGCCGGAGCGAGCCCAGACGATGAAGCAAACGCCGGCATATCGCAAGCAAAGCGTGGAGAGCCATGGCGGCAATGCCATTTCCGCGACATGAATCTGCCGTCATCAATGTGCAAGCTGCGGTTATCGAACGGTCATGTTAGACCTGCAGTAGATACTCGCTTCCATCGGAAGTTCAGCCCGTGATCACCCGCCGATTCCTGCTCGGTTCCGGTGTGGCCGCCAGCTTCCTGCTGCCGGCCGCGCACGCGCTTGCCGCGCCCCGGCCGGGGTCCGCGCTCGGCGGGGCGCCCACCCTGGCGCTGCCGCGCTCCGCCCCCCTGCCTCCACGGAGCCAGCCCCCGCGGACGCTGTCGCCGCCCCTGGTGCTGCTCGATCCCGGCCATGGCGGCAAGGATCCGGGGGCCACCGGCGTTTCCGGCACCTATGAAAAGCACATCGCCCTGGCCGCGGCGCTGGAATTGCGCCGCCAGTTGCTCGCCTCGGGCCGCTACCGGGTGGAGCTGACCCGCACGGGCGACGTGTTCATTCCGCTTGAGGAGCGGGTGGCGATCGCCCAGCGCCGTGGCGCCGGCCTGTTCGTCTCGATGCATGCGGACGCGGTGGGCGACCATGGGGTGCGCGGCGCCAGCGTCTACACCCTGGCCGATACCGCCTCGGACGCGCAGAGCGCCGCCCTCGCGACCCGGGAAAACGCGGCCGACCGCTTCGGCGGCCCGGCTTTCCGCAACGCTCCCCCCGACGTCGCGCGCATCCTGGCCAGCCTGGTGCGCCAGGAGACCCGGGCCGGATCGGCGCGCATGCAGCGTGGCGTGGTGTCCGCGCTGCAGGGCGACCTTCGCCTGCTGCAGAATCCCGCCCGGCATGCCGGCTTCGTCGTGCTGAAGGCGGCGGATATCCCCAGCGTGCTCGTGGAAATGGGGTTCATGTCAAATCGTGAGGACGAGGCGGCCCTGCGTCGTCCCCAGTACCGCGCACGCATCGCGGCTGCTATGAAACGTGCCGTGGATGCCTATTTCAACGGGGCGCCGGCCGGACCGCCGCAAGGCGGGCGCATGGCCGGATGACCGCCGCCGCGCCGGCCAGTGGCGCGGAGCCAGACAGGTGTGACGAACCACAATGACCGACAAGCTGACCGCGGGTGCAAGGCTCGTGCCACCGGCTCCCACGCCGCAGCCTCCCCCCTCGCAGCCGCCGCGCCAGGGGAAGGGAAAGGGCAAGGGCAAGCCGCGGGGCGCCCTGGCCTGGATCGGGCGGATCATGGGCCTGTTCGCGGGGCTGCTCACGCTTGGCGTGGCGGGCGCGGTGCTGGCGGGGTTCATCGCCTATCAGCGCTTTGCCGCCGACCTGCCGGACGTGACCGGCCTGCGCAACTACCAGCCGCGCATGATGAGCCGCATCTATGCCGGTGATTCCCGTCTGCTCTCGGAACTCGCGGTGGAGCGGCGCATCTTCGTGCCCTACACCGCCATCCCCGAGATCGTGAAGCGGGCCTTCGTCTCGGCCGAGGACCAGAATTTCTTCCTCCATGGCGGCGTCGACCCGATCGCGATCGCGCGGGCCGCGGTCACCGACCTGATGACCTACCGCCAGGGACGGCGCCCGATCGGTGCCTCCACCATCACCCAGCAGGTCGCCAAGAACATGCTGCTCGGCAGCAGCGAGGTCTCGCTCGCGCGCAAGGCGCGCGAGGCGATCCTGGCGATCCGGCTCGACCAGTCGCTGAGCAAGGAGCGCATCCTCGAGCTGTATCTGAACGAGATCTATCTCGGCCTGCAGTCCTACGGCGTCGCCGCGGCGGCGCAGAGCTACTTCAACAAGCCGCTCGACGAGCTGACCGTGCAGGAAGCGGCGTTCCTGGCGGCGTTGCCCAAGGCGCCGAACAACTACAACCCGTTCCGCTTCCCCGACGCGGCCAAGGCGCGGCGTGACTGGGTGCTCGACCGCATGGCCGAGGACCGGGTGATCACCGCCGAGCAGGCGGCGGCGGCGAAGGCGCAGCCGATCGCGCCGGCGCAGTACCGGCGTCCGGACATGGTGGCCGGGGCAGATTACTTCGCCGAGGAGGTGCGCCGGCGGCTGATCGACCGTTTCGGCGCCGACCAGACCACGCAGGGCGGGCTGGTGGTGCGCACCTCGCTCGATCCGGTGCTGCAGGCCGCGGCCGACACCGCGCTGCGCGAGGGGTTGATGCGTTACGACCGTCGCCGCGGCGGCTGGCGCGGCCCGGTGGCACGGCTGCCGGCGGGGCCGGCGCTGCGCACCGGCTGGGAAGGCCAGCTCGGCCAGGTGCAGCGTCCGCCCGGCATGCTGCCGGACTGGAAGCTCGCGGTGGTGCTGGAAGCCTCGGACACCGAGGCGAAGCTGGGTTTCGTCGACCGGGCCGCGGGGGCGGTGCCGCGGGTGCTGCCGATGCAGATGGCCGATCTCGGCTGGGCCCGGGTCGCGCATCTGCCGCCCGGGGCGCTGGTGCCGCCGCCCAACCTGCAGCTCGGCCCGACGCCGCGGCGCATCGCCGACGTGGTGAAGCCGGGCGACGTGGTGATGGCCGAGCTCGCGCCGGCGACGGCAGGGCAGGGGCGCAATGCCGGCCGGCCGGAGCGGCTGCTGCTGCGGCAGATCCCGCTGGTGCAGGGGGCGCTGGTCTCGATCGAGCCGTCCACCGGCCGGGTGCTGGCGCTCTCCGGGGGCTGGAGCTTCGAGATGTCGCAGTTCAACCGCGCCACCCAGGCCAGCCGGCAGCCCGGGTCGAGCTTCAAGCCCTTCGTCTACCTGACCGCGCTGGCGAACGGGATTTCCCCGTCGCAGCGCTTCCTCGACGCGCCCTTCGTGCTCGACCAGGGGGCGGCGGGGAAGTGGCGGCCCAACAACTACGAGATGGACTTCCTCGGCGCGGTGCCGTTGCGCATCGCGCTGGAGAAGTCGCTCAACCTGGTCACAGTGCGGGTGGCCAACCAGGTGGGCATGGACGCGGTGGCGCAGACCGCGATCGGCTTCCGCCTGTTCGACAACATGCCGCGGGTGCTGCCGGCGGCGCTCGGCGCGGTGGAAACCACGGTGCTGCGCGAGGCCGGCGCCTATGCGGGGCTGGCCATGGGCGGGCGCGAGGTGGTGCCGACGCTGATCGACAGCGTGCAGGACCGCGACGGCCACGTGATCTGGCGGGCCGGGGCGCGCAGTTGCCACGGCTGCGAGGATCCCCTGCACCTGCCGGTGCTGGCCGATGACCGGCGTCAGGTGGTCGATCCCGCCTCGACCTTCCAGCTCGTCATGATGATGCAGGGGGTGGTGAGCCGGGGCACCGGCGGCGCCGCCGCCAAGGGGCTCGATCGCGCCATCGCCGGCAAGACCGGCACCAGTCAGGACTTCCAGGACGCCTGGTTCGGCGGCTTCACGCCCGACCTGGTCACCGTGGTCTGGATCGGCTTCGACACCCCGACTTCGCTCGGCAACAACGAGACCGGCGGCGCGCTGGCGGCGCCGATCTGGCACGATTACATGGCTGTGGCGCTCAAGGGGCGGCCGAAGCTGGCCTTCGTGCCGCCGCCCGGCGTCGCCCTGGTCGCCTGGGATTCCGGCTGGGGCACCGTGACCGACGCCTTCAAGCCCGACCAGGTGCCGGGTGCCTCGGGTCCGGTCGGCGGCGGCGGGATTCCGCAGGCCGAAGGGCCGGGCGCCGACATCGCCGCGCCGGCGCCGTCAAGCGCCGGCGGGGTCGACAGCGCCCTGGGCGGGCTGTATTAGCCGCCGCTCCCCCGTTGCTCCTGGAAACACGATGTCCACGGAATCCGACGCCCTCAACGAACAGATCAAGCAGTCCGTGGCGCTGCTGAGGAGGCATCTTTGACTGGGATGTCGCCATCGCACGCCTCGCGGAACTGAACCATCGCGCCGAGGACCCGAATCTCTGGAACGACGCCGCCGCCGCCCAGGCGGTGATGCGCGAACGCAACCGCCTGGCCAGCCAGGTGGAGGGCGTGCAGCGCCTGGAGCGTGAGGTCGCCGACACGATCGAGCTGATCGCCCTGGCCGAGGCCGAGGGCGACGAGGCCATGGTCGGCGACGGCATCGCCACCCTGAAGGCCCTGGCCGGGGAGTCCAAGCACCGCGAGATCGAGAGCCTGCTCTCCGGCGAGGCCGACGGCAACGACTGCTACGTCGAGATCAACTCCGGCGCCGGCGGCACCGAGGCCCAGGATTGGGCCGAGATGCTCATGCGCATGTACACCCGCTGGGCCGAACAGCACGGCTACAAGGTGCAGTTGATGGAGGAGAGCGAAGGCGAGCAGGCCGGCATCAAGTCGGCGACGTTGCAGGTCTCCGGCCCGAACGCCTATGGCTGGCTGAAGACCGAGGCGGGGGTGCACCGGCTGGTGCGCATCAGCCCCTTCGACGCGGCGGCGCGACGGCAGACCAGCTTCGCCTCGGTGTGGGTCTATCCGGTGGTGGACGACAATATCGAGATCGAGATCAACGAGGCCGACCTGAAGGTCGACACCTTCCGCGCCTCCGGGGCGGGCGGGCAGCACGTCAACAAGACGGAAAGCGCGATCCGCATCACCCATATCCCGACCGGGATCGTGGTGGCCTGCCAGACCGACCGCAGCCAGCACCGCAACCGCGCCACCGCCATGGGCATGTTGCGCGCCCGGATGTACGAGCAGGAACTGCAGAAGCGCGAGGCGGCGGCGAGCGCCCAGGAAGCCGCCAAGACCGATATCGGCTGGGGCCACCAGATCCGCAGCTATGTGCTGGCGCCGTACCAGTTGGTGAAGGACCTGCGCACCGGGGTGGAAAAGGGCAACCCGGATGCCGTGCTGGACGGGGCGCTCGACGAGTTCATGGCCGCGGCCCTGGCCGCCCGCGTGGGGGCGACCCGCAGCGAGGCCAGCGCGCAGGCGCAATAGCCTTCGGCTATGCCCGTCCGGGGAGTGGACCCCCGGCGGGCAATGGCTGCACGATATTTCGGCAGTGTGACGTTTTTTCGTCTGGCCCCGGCGTTTCGCCGCGATGCCCGCGCGGGCGTCGCCGCAGCGTTGCCTGGGTTTTGCTGCGTTTTCTTGCCGGTTGCCTGTCAGGACGGGGCTTTGCTCGTTGCGGGTGATGCGCATAGGCTGCATGTCAGCCGCGCGACCCCTGCGGCAGAACTCCTGCATACGAAACACCTGCACACGCACTCCTGCAGACCCAGAAAACGAGGGACGAAGCATGATCAGAAGGACTTTGTTCGCCGGCGTGGCGCTGCTCGCGCTCGGCGCCCTGGCGCCGGCCAAGGCGGACATCCGGATCGCGACCGCGGGCCCGATCACCGGCAACTACGCGAGCTTCGGGGCGCAGCTGAAGGCGGGCGCCGAGCAGGCGGTCGCCGACATCAACGCGCGCGGCGGCGTGCTCGGCCAGAAGCTGGTGCTGGAAGTGGGCGACGACGCCTGCGACCCGAAGCAGGCGGTGTCGGTCGCCAATGACTTCGCCGCCAAGGGCGTGAAGCTGGTCGCCGGGCATTTCTGTTCGGGCAGCTCGATCCCGGCCAGCAAGGTCTATGCCGAGGAAGGCATCCTGCAGATCTCCCCGGCCTCGACCAATCCCAAGTACACCGATGAAGGCAGCTGGAACACCTTCCGCACCTGCGGCCGCGATGACCAGCAGGGCGTGGTGGCCGGCAAGTTCATTGCCAGGGAATTCAAGGACCGCAAGGTCGCCATCCTGCACGACAACTCAGCCTACGGCAAAGGCCTGGCCGACGAGACCAGGAAGGCCCTGAACGCCGCCGGGATGAAGGAGACGCTGTACTCGCCGTATACGCCGGGCGAGAAGGACTATTCGGCGCTGGTCAGCCGCCTGAAGCAGGCCGGCGTGACCGTGATCTATGTCGGCGGCTACCACACCGAGACCGGCCTGATCATGCGCCAGGCCAAGCAGCAGGGCCTGAACCCGACCATCATCGGTGGCGACGCCCTGGTGACCAACGAGTACTGGCAGATCACCGGTGACACCGGCGAAGGCACGATGATGACCTTCCCCTCCGATCCGCGGACGCGCCCGACCGCGGCGGCCGTGGTGAAGGAGTTCAAGGCGAAGGGCATCGATCCCGAGGGCTACGTCCTCTACACCTACGCCGCCGTCCAGATCTGGGCGGAAGCGGCGCAGAAGGCCGGCACCACCGATCCGAAGAAGGTCGCGGCGGTGCTGAAGGCGAACGGCCCGTGGGAGTCGGTGCTGGGCAAGATCGCCTACAACAAGAAGGGCGACCCCGTGGAATCCGACTACGTCGTGTATCGCTGGCACGCCGGCAGCTACGGCGAGATGTAAGGCCCCGCCGCGTCAGGTTGCATCCGCCATGGCCGGTCGGACCGGCCATGGCGGGTACCCCGCTGCCCGGCGCAGGGAGCACCGGGCGGGTCAGTCCGGCGTCGCCGCGCCGACGGGATGGTAACGGCGCCCGAAATAAATCAGCCCCGCCTTGCCCTCGCCCGGCACGATGGCCGCGACCTCGCAGAACAGCACCGAGTGGGTTCCGACTTCCACCACCTGGGCGATGCGGCAATCGAAGACGACCAGCGCCCCTTGCAGCACCGGTGCCCCGGTGACGGCCTCGCCCCAGGCGCCGGCCGCGAAGCGTCCGGCCATGTCGCATTCGGTCAGGCCGGCGAAGACCGATGACAGGTCCTGATGGGCATCTGCCAGCGTGTTCACGCAGAGTACGCCGTTGCGCTTGAAGGCGGCGTTGCTGTCGCTCGTGCGCTTCTGGCAGACGAGCAGCGTCGGCGGATCGTCGGTGACGCTGCACACCGCCGAGGCGGTGAAGCCGTGGCGCCCCGCCGGGCCGTCCGTGGTAATCACATGCACGGCTGCGCCGACGCGCGCCATCGCCTCTCGATAGAGTTGCCGATCTACTGCCATGTGTGCGCCTCCGGTTGGCATCATGCCCGGAAAAGCGCGGCTCCCCAAGGGGGAAGCATCATCGGGGACTGAGAATGATTTCATCCCTGACCAACAAATACATGGACCTCACGAATGCGTGATCGTTGCGTCGTTTCGCAGCCGTATGACAGACTCGCGAAACCGTGAGCGGCAAGGGCCGCGACGAGTGGAGCGTGTCCGATGACCGTAGCGCCGATCTTCGATTTCGATGCCGAGGCCAATGAAGCCTGCGTCCAGGCGGTGCCCGGTGCCGTGTTCCTGCGCCTGCGCCGCAATGTGGGGGGGGATATCCTGCGCCGCATGTTCGTCGAGATGACGCCGCAGCAGGCGCGGGCCTTGTCGCGGGACCTGCAATCCTGCATCCGCAAGGCCGAGCGCAACAATCGCCGCCTGTCCGAAGGCACGGCGGGGTAGGCGACGCACCCGTCCGGATTGCCTGACCCGTACAGGAAAGGGCGCCGCAGTCCGGCGACTGCGACGCCCCTGTTCATCCGAGCGGCCTGAGGCTGGCTACTCGGTCGCGTCGCGCACCGCGTCCTTGGCGCCCCCGACCGTGTTCTGCACCTTGCCTTCGGCCTTGTCGGCCTTGCCTTCGGCCTGGGTGCTGGTATCGCCGGTGACCTTGCCGACGCCTTCCTTTATCGCCCCCTTGGCCTGTTTCAGCGAACCTTCGACGCGATCTTTGTCGACCATTGCTGTTTTCCTCCATTTTCTTGCCGTCTGCTTTATCAACGGCTGAGCTCGGAGACGGTTGCAGGCTCCGCGATGGCCGCGGACAGCGGCGGGGCGATTTCCTCGAGCTGCTTGCGTTCGGCCGGCACGCCGAGCGCGGCCTCGAAGGCCGCGGCGACCAGCATCAGCCCGCCCCCCAGCAGGTAGCCATACAGGATCTCCGTCCGCGAGCCGCCCTCGATCAGCGCGCCGAACAGCACCGGCCCGGCGACGCCGCCGATGCCGGTGCCGAGCGCATAGAACAGGGCGATGGCGACCGCCCGCATCTCCAGCGGGAAGCTTTCGCCCACGGTGAGATAGGCCGAGGACGCGGCGGCGGAGGCGACGAAGAAGATGCCGGTCCACGCGGCGGTCTGCTCGACGGCGGTCAGCGACCCCTGGGCAAACAGCCAACCGGTGACGGCCATCAGCACGCCCGACAGCGCATAGGTCGCGGTGATCATGATGCGGCGGCCGACCGTGTCGAACAGCCGCCCGAGCACCAGGGGGCCGAGGAAATTGCCGATCGCGAAAGGCAGGATGAACAACCCGACCTGCCCGGACGGGATCGCGTAGAATTTGGTCAGGATCAGCGCGTAGGTGAAGAACACCGCATTGTAGCAGAACGCCTGCGCCCCCATCAGCGCGGTGCCGAGGATGGTGCGGTCCCGATACCTGTGCAGCAGGGCATGCACGCTGGGGCCGAACCAGGCGTTCACGTCCCTGCGCAGTCGCAGCCTTTGCGGCGGGACCGGCGGCAAGTCCCCGAACTGGACACGCACGCGGTCCTCGATCTCGCGCATGGCGGCCTCGGCGGCTTCCGGATGGCCATGGGTCATCAGCCAGCGCGGGCTTTCCGGGATCCAGCGGCGCAGGAACAGCACGACGAAGCCAATCAGGCCGCCGAGGACGAAGGAGCCGCGCCAGCCGATCTCGGGCGGAACCAGGGTGGGATCGAGCGCTACCAGCGCGCCGAGCGCGCCGAGCGCCGCCCCGAGCCAGAAGCTGCCGTTGATGACGAGGTCGGTGAAGCCGCGCCGGCGGGCGGGGATGAGTTCCTGGATGGTCGCGTTCACCGCGGCGTACTCGCCGCCGATGCCGGCGCCGGTCAGGGCGCGGAACAGGGCGAAGGACCAGAAATCCCAGGCGAAGCCGGTGGCGATGGTGGAGAGCAGGTAGACCAGGACGGTGATGGTGAAGAGTTTCTTGCGGCCCCAGCGGTCGGTGAGCCAGCCGAAGAGCAGCGCGCCGGACACGGCGCCGACCAGGTAGGCGCTGGCGGCGGCGCCGATCTGGGCGCCGGTCAGGCTGATCGTCTGGCTCTCCACGATGGCGCCGGACAGCGAGCCCACCAGCGTCACCTCCAGGCCATCGAGGATCCAGGTGATACCGAGCGCGATGACGACCAGCCAGTGGAACCGCCCCCAGGGCAGGCGGTCCAGCCGGGCGGGGATGTCGGTCTCGAAGATCTGCGAGGCGGGGGGCCTGTCCATGCGCGGGGCGAACGGTCCAGCCTGTGAGTGGTTCCCTGATGGTCCTTTCATCAGGAAGGATCCCGCGATTCAAGTGTGGCTCCCTGGCCTCGACCCGAGGGCGTGGCGGCGGTGTCACGATCTGCCCGGGCTGCAATCCCTCCCTGCATCGGGGCCGGG
The DNA here is from genome assembly GCF_937425535.1 of Rhodovastum atsumiense. Lineage (NCBI taxonomy): Bacteria > Pseudomonadati > Pseudomonadota > Alphaproteobacteria > Acetobacterales > Acetobacteraceae > Rhodovastum > Rhodovastum atsumiense. Next base: position 1,692,686 of record NZ_OW485601.1, on the reverse strand, counting down.
GTGCGTGGTCTCAATCCTTTTGGGGAAGGCAGTGATTCCAGGGGCCTTTCCGCCTGGCGCGAGGCCGTGGCGAAGCCATTGCGCGAACAGGCGTGATGGATTTTCGTTGCAAATGGTAATCCCGGCCGCGACGGGGGGCGTCCAGGGGGCGCTGCCCCTGGCCTTCCTCTCCCGAAACCGCTAGGAAGCGGCACCCTTCATCACAGAAATGTCGTGATGGCATGATCGTCGAGACCGGGCATTTCGCCCTGATCCTCGCTCTCCTGGTGGCGCTGGTGCAGTCGGTCGTGCCGCTGATCGGGGCCGCGCGCCGCGATCCCGCCTGGATGGCGGCCGGCCGCTCCGCCGCGGTCACGCAGTTCCTGCTGGTCGCGATGGCGCTGGCGGCGCTGATGCACGCCTACGTGGTGTCCGATTTCTCGGTCCTGAACGTCTTCCAGAACAGCCATTCGGCCAAGCCGCTGCTCTACAAGATCAGCGGCGTGTGGGGGAACCACGAGGGCTCGATGCTGCTGTGGGTCGCCGTGCTCGCCTTCTGCGGCGCCGCGGTCGCGGCCTTCGGCGGCAACCTGCCGCCCGAGCTGCGCGCCCGCGTGCTGGCAGTGCAGGGGATGATCGGGGTCGGCTTCCTGCTGTTCATCCTGTTCACCTCAAACCCGTTCCTGCGCGCCATGCCGCCGCCGCCGGACGGGCGCGGGCTCAACCCGATCCTGCAGGACCCGGGCCTCGCCTTCCATCCGCCCTTCCTCTACCTGGGCTATGTCGGCTTCTCGGTGTCCTTCGCCTTCGCCGTCGCCGCCCTGATCGAAGGCCGCGTCGATCCGGCCTGGGCCCGCTGGGTGCGGCCCTGGGCGCTGGTGTCGTGGTGCTCGCTCACGCTCGGCATCGCGCTCGGCAGCTGGTGGGCGTACTACACGCTGGGCTGGGGCGGCTGGTGGTTCTGGGACCCGGTCGAGAACGCCTCGCTGATGCCCTGGATCGTCGGCACCGCGCTGATCCATTCCGCCATCGTGGTGGAGAAGCGCGACACGCTGAAAAGCTGGACGATCCTGCTCGCCATCATCACCTTCTCGCTGTCGCTGGTCGGCACCTTCCTGGTGCGCTCGGGCGTGCTGAGCTCGGTGCATGCCTTCGCCACCGATCCGGCGCGCGGCACCTTCATCCTGGCGCTGCTGGCGCTGGCGATCGGCGGCTCGCTGACGCTGTATGCGGTGCGGGCGCCGGCGCTGAAGGGGGGCGGGCTGTTCGCGCCGGTCTCGCGCGAGGGCGCGCTGGTGATGAACAACCTGCTGCTGGCCTGCGGCGCCGCCACGGTGTTCATCGGCACGCTGTATCCGCTGTTCCTCGATGTGGTGGGCGGCGACAAGATCTCGGTCGGCTTCCCCTTCTTCAACCAGACCTTCGTGCCGCTGATGGTGCCGCTGCTGCTGATGGTCGGCCCGGGCTCGATGCTGGCCTGGAAGCGCGGCGACCTGCTCGGCGTTCTGCAGCGGCTGTGGGCTGCCTTCGGCATTGCCATCCTGGTCATGCTGGCCGCCTTCTGGGCCAGCCATGGCGGCCCGGTGCTGGCTGTGCTCGGGCTTGGCCTCGCCGCCTGGGTCTTTGCCGGCGCGGCCGTGGAGTTCGCCGAACGCATCCGGCTGTTCCGCATCCCGGCCTGGGAAAGCCTGCGCCGCGCCATCGGCCTGCCGCGCGCGGCCTGGGGCATGACGCTCGCCCATATGGGGGTGGCGGTCACCGTGGCCGGCATCGCCGCCTCGGCCTTCGAAAGCGAGAGCATCGACATCGTCCGCCCCGGCGGCGAGCTGAAGCTGGCCGGCTACACGCTGCGGCTCGACGGGGTGGAGCGCCGCAACGGCCCCAACTACATCTATGACGACGCCGCCATCGCCGTCCTGCGCGATGGCCGGACGGTGGCGGTGGTGCATCCGCAGCGCCGCTTCTTCCCGCTGCAGCAGCAGACCACCGCCGAGACCGCCATCCGCACCAACCTGCTCGCCGATCTCTATGTGGCGCTCGGCGATCCCGATCCCGCCGGCGGCTGGACCATCCGGGCCTACTACAAGCCGCTGGTTCCCTGGATCTGGCTCGGCGCCCTCGTCATGGCCTTCGGTGGGGTCGTCAGCCTGAGCGACCGGCGCTGGCGGGTCGGCATCGCCGCCCGCGCCCGCCAGGCGGTGCTGCAGCCTGCCCCGGGAGAGTGACCGTCGTGAAGCGCGTCCTGTACTTGCTGCCGCTCGTCGCGTTCCTCGCGGTCGCCGGCTATTTCGTGGTGGCCTTGCGCCCAGGCTTCGATCCGCGTGAGCTGCCCTCGGCGCTGATCGACAAGCCCGCCCCCGATTTCGACCTGCCGCCGCTCGGGGAGGGGAGCAATCTTTCCAGGGCGGGCCTCGCCGGGCAGGTGGCGGTGGTCAATTTCTTCGCTTCCTGGTGCGTGCCCTGCCGGATCGAGCATCCGGTGCTGATGCGCCTGGCCAGGCAGGAGAAACTGGCGCTCTACGGCATTGCCTACAAGGATAAGCCGGCGGATGCGCAGCGGCTGCTCGATCAGTCGGGCGATCCCTACCGCGGCATCGGCCTGGACCTGTCGGGGCGCACCGGCATCGATTTCGGCGTCTATGGCGTCCCGGAGACCTACGTGATCGACAAGTCCGGCCATATCCGCAAGCGCTTCGTGGGGCCGCTCAATCCCGATTCGGTCGAGCGTGAGTTGTTGCCGCTGGTCCGCCAGCTCGAGGGCGGCTGATGCGCGCGCTGCTGTTGCTGCTGCTGCTGCTGCCGGGGCTCGCCGGTGCGGTGGAACCGCGCGAGCGCCTGCCCGATCCGGCCATGGAGGCGCGGGCGCGCGAGGTCAGCCGGACGTTGCGCTGCCTGGTCTGCCAGAACGAATCGATCGACGATTCCAACGCCGACCTCGCCCGCGACATCCGCGTGCTGCTGCGCGAGCGCCTCAGCAGCGGCGATTCCAATGACCAGGCGCGGCAGTTCATCGTCGATCGCTACGGCGATTTCGTGCTGCTGAAGCCCCCGCTCAAGGGCGCCACGCTGCTGCTGTGGTTCGGCCCGGCGCTGGTGCTGCTGGTCAGTGGCATCGGCGTCGTCCTCTGGCTGCGTCGCCGGCCGCAGGCGGCCGTCCTGCCGGCGCCGTTGAACGAGGCCGAGCGGGCACGCCTCGCGCGGCTGCTGCAGGAGCCCGAGGCGTGACCGCCTTTGTCTTCACCTGCGCCCTGCTCGCGCTGGGCGTGCTGACCTTCGTCGTGCTGCCGCTGGTCGGCGTCCGTCGGGCGCTGCCCTCGCGTGCCCGCTTCGATCAGGCGGTCTATCGCGACCAGCTCAAGGAACTGGACCGCGACATCGCCCGCGGGGTCGTCGGCGAGGCCGAGGCCCAGACCGCCCGGCTGGAAATCGAGCGCCGCCTGCTTGCCGCGTCGGATCGGCAGGAGCCGGAACTGCCGCGGGCGCCGCTGCGCCGCAGCTCCCTGATCGCCGGCGTGGTCGCCGTGCTGGTCGTGGCCGGTGCCTCGGGGCTTTACCTGATGCTGGGGGCGCCGGGCATCCCGGATGCCCCCTATGCGCTGCGGATCGCCGAGCGCAAGGGCGGCGCCACCGACCCGCAGCACGCCGAGATGGCGAAGATGGCGCAGACCCTGGCCGAGCGCCTGCGCCAGGATCCGAACAACCGCGAGGGCTGGCAGCTCTATGCCCGCACCGAGGCGACGCTCGGCAACTGGCAGGAGGCCGCCGCCGCCTGGCGCAACCTGATCGCCCTGGGCAACGCTGACGCCGATGCCTATGCCGGCTATGGCGAGATGCAGGTGCTGGCGGCCCAGGGCACGGTGACGCCGGCCGCGCGCGAGGCCTTCGCACAGGCGCTCAAGGCCGATGCCGTCAACCCGATCGCCCGATTCTACCTGGCCGCGGCCGACGCGCAGGCGGGCGAGGGCCAGAAGGCGATCGACGCGTGGCTGAAGCTCGCCGGCGAGATCGCCGATCCGGACATGCGCGCCGAGCTCGGGCGCCGCATCGCCCAGGCCGCCCGGCTCAGCGGCGTGCCGGTGCCGACATTGCCGCCGCCCGCGCCCGAGTCGGCGCCTGAACCCGGGCCGACCGGACAGGATGTCGCCGCCGCGGCGAACATGTCCGAAGCCGAGCGCGCCACCATGATCCGCGGCATGGTGGAGAAGCTTGCCGCGAAGTTGCAGGCCGAGCCCAACGATTACGACGGCTGGCTGCGGCTTGGCCGGGCCTATGCGGTGCTGGGCGAGCACGATCAGGCGGGCGATGCCTTTACGCGGGCCGCTGCCCTGCGGCCCGGCGATGTCACGCCCCTGCTGCAGGGGGTGCAGGCGCTGGCTCAGGCACAGAAGGAAGGCGCACCGCTGCCGCAGCGCGCCATCGCCCTGTTGCACGAGGCCGAGCAACGCGATCCGAAGCTCCCGGAGACCCTGTGGTATCTCGGCATGGCGGAGGCTCAGTCCGGCCGAGTCGACCAGGCCCGTGGCTACTGGGAGCGCCTGCTGCCCCTGCTGCCGGAGGGCAGCAACGAGTCCAGGCTGGTCACCGAGGCCATTGCGACACTGAAGGCACACTGACGCGGCTTTTCGGGCACGGCACCGCCGGTTTCGCCCCGGCAGTGCCCCTGGCCATTGATCTGGGCCGGGAAGCACAGCTACATCAGCCCAATCAACGCCGTTGCCCGGCATGGAAAAGCGCCTGCGGCCGGCGGAAAATCTGCGGCCCCCGGTGGCAGCCAGGACGGGGGCGACGCGTTGCGGTGCTGCCGGGCGAGGGGTCCGGCACGAGACAGCGGGAGTGCAGCGACCATGGCACCCAAGACCGAGACCACGGCCGTCGAACTCGACCCGGGCGAAGTCGCCCTTGTCGTAGGGGAAGAGAGCGGCTCCATGTCGGTGCGCGTCGTCGCGGCATCCGACGTGGATACGGACGCAACCGATCTTTCCGCGGCGCCGGAAATCGTGCTGGCGCTGGCAATGCGCCTGCTCAAGGATCCGGATTTCCATGACGAGGTGCTCGACTGGTACTACGAGCACCAGGACGAGGACGACGACGAGGAAGAAGAAGAGGAAGAAGAAGAGGACGGCGAGAAAGAGAAGTAGGCAAGGCCAGGGCTCTGCCCTGGACCCGGCAGGGGCCATAAGGCCCCTGCACCCCGGTCGCGCTGCGCGGCTGTCCGGTCAGTCCGCCGTTGCTCCCATTTTTTCCGCCAGCGCGGGCATGGAACTGGTCCGCTTCGGCGCGAGCCAGCGTTGCAGGCGTTCCAGGTAAAGATAGATCACCGGCGTCGTATACAGCGTCAGGATCTGGCTGAGGGCCAGGCCACCTACCATCGCGAAGCCGAGCGGGCGGCGCAGTTCCGACCCGGCGCCGGTGCCGATCATCAGCGGCAGGCCGGACAGCAACGCCGCCATCGTCGTCATCAGGATGGGGCGGAAACGCAGCAGGCAGGCCTGTCGGATGGCGTTGAACGGGGTTTCGCCGTCGCGCCGCTCGGCGGTGATGGCGAAGTCCACCATCATGATGCCGTTCTTCTTGACGATGCCGATCAGCAGGATGATGCCGATCAGCGCGATCACCGACAGCTCGTAGCCCGCGCCCATCAGGATCAGCAGCGCCCCCACCCCGGCCGACGGCAGCGTCGAGAGGATGGTGATCGGCAGGATGTAGCTCTCGTACAGGATGCCCAGGATGATGTAGACGGCGATCAACGCCGCCGCGATCAGGTAAGGCTGGCTGGAGAGCGAGGACTGGAACGCCTGGGCGGTGCCCTGGAAGGTGCCGGAGATGGTGATCGGCGCGCCGAGATCGCGCATCGCCCCCTGGATGGCGTCCACCGCCTGGCCGAGCGCCACGCCCTCGGCGAGGTTGAAGGACAGCGTCACCGCCGGGAATTGCGACTGGTGGCTGATCGACAGCGGCGCCGTCCGGGTGGTGTCCACCTTCACGAAGGTCGAGAGCGGCACCGCCTGGCCGGCACTGGATTTCACGTACAGCTTGTCCAGCACAGTCAGATCGCCCTGCAGCTCCGGCAGCACTTCCAGGATGAGTTCATAGGTGTTCACCTGGGTGAAGTACTGGGTCACCTGGCGCTGGCCGAGCGCGCTGTACAGCGTGTCATCGATCTGGCGGGGCGAGATGCCGAAGCGGGCGGCGGCGTCGCGGTCGATGGTGATCATCACCGTGGTGCCGCCGTTCTGCTGGTCGGTGGCGACGTCACGCAATTGCGGCAGGGTGCGCAGCTTCGCGAAGACCTTCGGCGCCCATTCGTACAGCTCGTTCGCGTCGGCGTCCTGCAGCGTGTACTGGTACTGCGTCTTGGAGATGCGCCCGCCTACCCGCACGTCCTGACCGGCCTGCAGGAAAAGCTGTCCGCCCTCGATGCGTGCGAGCTGCGGCCGCAGCCGTGCGATGATCTGTTGCGCCGAGGCATGCCGTTCCTCGAACGGCTTGAGCGCCACGAAGAAGCGCGCGTTGTTGCCGGTCTGCCCGGACACGCCCGCCCCGACCAGCGAGACATAGTTGGCTATATCGGGATCCTGCAGCAGCACGGCGCCGAGTTCCCGGTTGATCCGCACCGCTTCCTTGAAGGAGACGTCCTGCGCGGTCTCGGAGACGCCGAGCAGCAGGCCGTTGTCCTGCTCGGGGAAGAACCCCTTGGGGATCTGGATGTACAGCACCACCGTCAGCGCCACGGTGGCCAGGAAGGTCAGCAGCGTCACGAACTGGTGGCGCAGCGCGATGTCGAGCGTGCGCCGGTAGCCGGCGAGCAGCAGGTCGAAGCCGCTCTCGATCACCCGGTAGAGCCGTCCGTGCCGGCCGGTTTCATGGTGCAGGAAGCGCGAGCACATCATCGGCGTCAGCGTCAGCGACACCAGCGCCGAGACGAGCACCGCCACGCTGACGGTGACCGCGAATTCCCGGAACAGCCGCCCGACGATGCCGCCCATCAGCAGCAGCGGAATGAACACCGCGATCAGCGAGGCGCTGATCGAGACGATGGTGAAGCCGATCTCGCCCGCCCCGCGGATGGCGGCGTCCATCGGCTTCATGCCGTCCTCGATATGGCGGTAGATGTTCTCCAGCATGACGATGGCGTCGTCGACCACGAAGCCGACCGCGATGGTCAGCGCCATCAGCGAGAGATTATCCAGGCTGAAGTCCAGCAGGTACATCACCGCGAAGGTGCCGACCAGCGCGATCGGCACGGTGATGCCGGGGATGATGGTGGCCCACAGGTTGCGCAGGAACAGGAAGATCACCATCACCACCAGGGCGATCGTCAGGATCAGCGTGAACTGAACCTCGTGGACCGAGGCGCGGATGGTCTGCGTGCGGTCCATCACCTTGTTGACCTCGATCGAGGGCGGAATCGCCGCCCGCAGCCGCGGCATGGCTGCTTCGATGCGCTCGACCGTGTCGATGATGTTGGCGTCCGGCTGCTTGAAGATCACCAGCTGGACGCCGGGCCTGCCGTTGCGGAAGCCGCCGACGCGCACGTTCTCGGCGTCGTCGACGGCCTGGCCGATGTCACGCACCCGCACCGGCGCGCCGTTGCGATAGGCGATCACCAGGTCCTGGTACTGGGATGCCTTGGTCAACTGGTCGTTGGCGTAGACGGTGAAGCTGCGCTTCACCCCGTCGATCGTGCCCTTCGGCGCGTTCACCGTGGCGGTGGCAAGGGCGCTGCGGGCGTCTTCCAGCGTGATGCCCATCGCCGCGAGCTTGGCCGGATCCACCTGCACCCGCACCGCCCGCTTGCGCTCGCCGCCGATGAAGACCTGGCTGACGCCGGAGATCTGGCTGATCTGCTGGGCGAGGATGTTGTCGGCATAGTCGTCGACATCGATCAGAGGGTGCAGGTCGGACTGCACCGCATAGATCATGATCGGGCTGTCGGAGGGATTGACCTTCCAGAAGGTCGGCGGCGAGGGCAGGTCCTTGGGCAACTGGCCCTGGGCGGCGGTGATGCGCGACTGCACGTCCAGCGCGGCGGAATCGATGCTGCGGTTGAGGTCGAACTGGATGGTGATGGAGCTCTGCCCCAGCACGGATGTCGAGGTCATCTGCGCGATGCCGGGGATCTGGGCGAATTGTCGCTCCAGCGGCTGCGCCACCGCGGTCGCCATGGTTTCCGGGCTCGCGCCGGGAAACTTGGCCGAGACGTTGATGGTCGGGAACTCGACGCGTGGCAGCGGGGCGACGGGCAGCAGCGGATAGGCGGCGATGCCGACCAGGACGATCGCCGCCATCAGCAGGGAGGTGCCGACCGGACGGCGGATGAAGGGGGTGGAGATGCTCATGCGCCGTCGTGCCTGTTGCTGTGCCGCATCATCGGCGGCGCGTCATCGGGGCCGCGTCATCGTGTGGGGTCAGCTCGCGGGGGAGCGGGTCTCCGCCACGCGGGTCCCGTCCTGCAGTCGCGACATGCCGCCCACGACCACGTGCGTGTCCGCGTCGAGGCCGCGCGATACCACCGCGATCCGGCCGTCGTCCTGGCCGATCTCGACGCGCTGCACCGCGACCGTCGAATCCGGCTTCACCACGAAGACATAAAGGCCGGAGGCGCCGCGCTGCACGGCGATGCTCGGCACGGTCAGCGCCGCGGTCCTGAGGCCGATCTGCAGCCGCACGTTCACGAACTGCCCGGGCCAGAGCCGGCTGTCGGGGTTCTGGAACACCGCCTTCAGCCGGATCGTGCCGGTGGCCTGGTCGATCGCGTTGTCGGCGGTCAGCAGCTCGCCGGTGCCAAGTTCGGTGCTGTCGTCCGGGGCGAAGGCGAGCACCGGCAGCGGGCCGGTTTTCATCGCCGTCTGGATCCGCGGCAGATCGGCCTGGGGCAGGGTGAACGTGACCGCGATCGGGTGGATCTGGGTGAGGCTGACCAGCCCCGTCGTGTCGGTGGCGCGCACCATGTTGCCGGGGTCCACCAGCCGCAGCCCGACCCGGCCGTCGAACGGCGCGGTGATGTGGCAGTATTCGAGATTGAGCCGGGCCGCCGCGATGGCCGCCTCGTCGCCCTGCAGCGTGGCGCTGATCTGTCCCACCTGCGCCGTCTGGTTGTCCACCTGCTGGCGCGAGGCGAAGTCGTTGCGGACCAGCGACTGGTAGCGGGCGAGGTCGCGCTTCGCATTGGCGAGCTGGACCTCGTCATAGGCCTTCTTCGCCTGGGCCTGTGCGAGGGCCGCGGCATAGGGGCGCGGGTCGATCAGGGCGAGCGGGTCGCCCTTCTTCACTTCCTGGCCTTCGTTGAAGAACACGCGCTCGAGCGTGCCGTCCACGCGCGCGCGGATCAGGGCCGCCTGAAAGGCCTGCACCGTGCCGATATTGCGCAGCAGGACGGGCACGTCCTGGCGGATGACCGCGGCCGTGGTTACCGGGACGGCGGGGGGGCTGGGCTGGGCGGGCTGGGCCTGGGCCGGCAGCCGGGGCAGCAGAACGGCGGCGGCGAGCACCGCCGCCAGCCCGATCGCGCGGGCGCGGCGCGGCCGCGCAGGGGAAGCTGTCATGGCCGGGCTGTCGTCATGGCGCGGAACGCCGCAACATCAGGGGCCGGATCCAGGCCGGCTCCGGCGGATAGGGTGTTGGCGTCGTCCTGCACGCGTTCAGCCCCCGTATTCGCAGGCCGGCGCGGCCGGCATGGGTCTCAGTGACATGGACCCGCTCACGAACCATTCAACGCGAGCTGGCGGGGATGAATAAACAAAATACGGGCCATTGGGGCGTGGCTCAGTCGTTTCATATCATCTGCTGCGACGCATCATAGGCTGCCGACCTGAACCTGACCTGAACGCGGGGGCGGCGGAGCGCGGTTTTCATGTCGCCATGCCAGCGAATGCGGGGACGGTTCAGACGATCTGCATGCCCACCCAGGTCAGCAGCAGGCTGGCGGCGATGCCGAGCGCTTGCAGCATGGCCCGGCCCGACGGCTCGCGCACGATGCGGGTGGCCCGGTCATCCGTCTCGTCGGCGATGTCGTCACCGTCTTCGATGGGGAGGGCGTCGGTGTCGGGCAGGGGATGCAGCACGGAAGCGCTGGCGGCCCGCTCGGCCAGATCGGCGTCGATCGCCACGACCCGCGCCACCACGTCCGATGTCTTCTCGCAAAGGGCCTGCGCCATGGCCGCGAAGGTTGCCGCGGTCGGGAGAGGCTGCGATCCGGAACCCTGCAGAGCCATCGTGATCATGGCGGGCACTCCAAAGCGTTCACGATGATGGGACCATACATGTTCACGGCTTCGTGATCAAACGATAAATCGTGATCCGGTGAAGAATTCCATTGTAAAGCCAAGGCCATGGCCTGGGCATCTGAAGTAGAAAACCAGAAACGTCGATTAACCCAAAATTGATTTCGCGTAGATATTTTTTTCGTTTGATTGGGATTGTCTGGTGAGGATTGAATTCATGCCGGAACCATAGCGCGCGGCCGTCATCCTGGCTGTGAGCCGGCGCACATGGGGGCAGGAAATGAAAAACGGGCCGGAGAGGCGTGGCGATGCCTCATCCGGCCCGTGTCGTCGGACCCGAAGATGCCGGGGGAAGCGGTGTTCCCCGGCCGTGCCGTCAGCGCGTCTGCTGGATCGCCGAAAGCACCCAGCGTTCGCCCGGCGCGCGCAGGAACGTCCAGATCTCGGTCGTTTCGGTGCGCCGGGCCGGATCACCCTCGATCACGCGGCCGCTGCCGTCGCGGGTCACGTCGATCATCGAGAAGCGCATGGCGACGGTGGCGTATTCGCGCGCCCCTTCCGACCAGGCTTCCGACAGGTCGCCCTGTTCCAGCCGCACCTCCGACACCGTGTTGCGCACGCCGCGGCGGGCCTGCTCGCCGATCTGCTCGGCGAAGTAGCCGGCCATCTCGGGCGTGGAGACCGCGCGCAGTGCGTTCAGGTCGTGGTTCGACCAAGCGCCCTGCACGGTCTGCAGCAAGTGTTCGAAGTTCTGGTAATCGGCCGGGGTGATCTGCACCGGCCGCTGCGCCTGGGCGGAACCCGCGCTGCCGCCCATCATCGGCCGCGGGCCAGGGCTGGCATTGTCGGTGTTGCCGCGGGCGAACAGGTTCGGCCCGGCGAAGGCCGTCTGGGCCCGGTTGCGCATGAACCAGCGGTACAGGAACCGCACCAGCAGCGCGACCAGGGCGATCTGCACCAGGAACCAGAAGAAGCTGCCGATGCCGTTGATGCCGCCGAACAGGCCGCCACCGAACAGCAGGCCGCCGATGCCGGCGCCGATCAGCCCGCCCATCAGGCCGGACATGAAGGCCGAGCGGCCACTCATCGGCGCGGCCGCCGGCGATGATGCCAGGGACGACGGCGCCGAGGGGCCGGCCTGCGGCGTCATGCTGCGCTGCATCGGCATGGTGGTGGAGGGGGCCGTGTTGGTGGGCGGCGGCGCCGAATAGGTCCGGCTGCCACGGCTGCCCATCGATCCACCGCCGCCCGCCTTCGCCCAGGCGAAGCCGGGCGCAAGCGCGAGCGACAGGGCCGCTGCGGCGGCGATCAGGGACGAAGTGCGACGCATGGGGTGCTCACGTTTCCTCGACATACCAACGCGAATATAGGGGGCCGCCCCTTCGTAATGAAGGGGAAGCCGCGTGATGTACTGTTACAGAGGAAACGCGTGCGGCGGCGTCAGGCGCCAGCCATGGTCATGCCGTCGACCCGGATCGTCGGGGCGTCGGTGCCACGGCGGAACACCAGGTCATTGGCCGGGGTCAGGTGGAGGAACATCTCCGGCATGGTGCTGGCGATGGTGATTTCCGCCACCGGCTCGGCCAGGGCGCCGTCGCGGATCATGAACCCGGCCGCGCCCCGGCTGTAGTCGCCGGTCACCATGTTGATGCCCATGCCGATCAGCTCGGTGACGTAGAGCCCTTCCTTGATGTCGGCCATCAGCTCGGCCGGGGAGAGCGGGCCCGGCTGCAGGTAGAGATTGGTGGGCGAGGGGCTCGGCGGCCCGCCGGTGCCCCGGCTGGCATGTCCGGTCGAGCGCAGCCCGAGCTGGCGGGCGCTGCGCGTATCCAGCAGCCAGGTGGTCAACACCCCGTCATCGGCGAGCTTGCGGGCCTCGGTCGGCAGGCCCTCGCCGTCGAAGGGGCGGGAGCGCAGGCCGCGCACCCGGCGGGGGTCGTCCATCACCACGATGCCGGGGGCGAACACGCGCTGCCCGAGCCGGTCCTTGAGGAAGCTGGTGCCGCGCGCCACCGAGGCGCCGTTGATGGCGCCGGCGAAATGCGAGATCAGCCCGCCGGCCACGCGCGGATCGTAGATCACGGGCAGTTTCGCCGTCTTCGGCCGGCGCGGATCCAGCCGCGCCACCGCCCGCTCGCCGGCGCTGCGGCCGATGCGGACCGGGTCATCGAGGTCGGCGAGGTGCACGCTGGTCGCGTAGTCGTAGTCGCGTTCCATGTGCGTGCCACTGCCGGCCAACACCGTCGCCGAGACCGAATGGCTGCTGCGGGCGAAGCGGCCGGCGAAACCGGTGGAGGTCACCAGCCCGATCTTGGTGCGGCCCCAGGAGGCCTCGGCCCCTTCGGAATTGGTGACGCCGGGCACCGCCAGCGCCGCTTCCTCGGCGGCGGAAGCGCGGGCGATCAGCGCCTCGGCATCCGGCTCGGTCGGGTCGTCCATGTCGAGCACCGCCCCGTCCGGCGCGGCCACGCTCTCATCGGGCAGGCCGGCATAGGGGTCTTCCGGCACCACCCGCGCCATCGCCACCGCGCGCTCGGCAAGCAGCGAGAATCCGGCGGGATCGACGGAGGTGGAGGAAACGATGGCCTGGCGCCTGCCGACGAACACCCGCAGCCCGAGGTCCCGGCCTTCGGAGCGCTCGAGATGCTCGGTCTGCCCGAGTCGCCGCTGCACGCCAAGCGAGGTCCCGGCCACCAGCAGCGCATCCGCCGCGTCCGCCCCGGCCTTGCGGGCGCGGGCGATCAGGTCGGCAAGCAGGTCGAGGTCGTCCATGCGATGGCTCCCAGACGATGCGTCCCCGCCAGGCGGCGCGGGGACGGGAACAGGCGATCGGACAGCAATATGGGCGCCATGCCCCGGCGTGGTGAGGGGCGGCGGCGGCGTTCCCTCACTCGGACCGCAACATGTAGCCGGCGTTGCGCACGGTATGGATCAGCGAGGTCGGGAAGGGCTTGTCGACCTTCTGGCGCAGCCGGGAGACGTGCACGTCGATCACGTTGGTCTGTGGGTCGAAATGGTAGTCCCAGACGCCTTCCAGCAGCATGGTGCGGGTGACCACCTGGCCGGCGTGGCGCAGCAGGTATTCCAGCAGCCGGAACTCGCGCGGCTGCAGGTCGATCTTCTGCCCGGCGCGGCGGACGGTGCGCGACAGCAGGTCCATCTCCAGGTCGCCGGCGGCCAGCTTGGTCAGCGGCGCCTCGGTCTTGCCGCGGCGCGTCAGCGCCTCCACCCGGGCGAGCAGCTCGGAGAAGGCGAAGGGCTTGGTCATGTAGTCGTCGCCGCCCGCCTTCAGGCCGCGCACCCGGTCGTCCACCTGCGCCATGGCCGAGAGGAACAGCACCGGCGTCACGTTGCCCTGGCCGCGCAGGGTTTCCAGCAGCCGCAGCCCGTCCACCCCGCCCGGCAACATGCGGTCGAGCACGATCGCATCGAAATTCTCGCTTGCCGCCAGGAACAGGCCGTCGCGGCCGTTATCGGCGTGCTCGACGATATGTCCGGCTTCCTTCAGGCCCTTCACCACGAAGCCGGCGACGTCCTTGTCGTCCTCGACCACCAGGATTCGCATCTGTTTTCAGTCCTCGTTGCTTGGTCGCCGGCCCACCGTCACGGGCAGCTCCAGTTCGCGTCCCTGGCGGCGCAGCTGCAGCCGTGCCGTCTGGCCCGGTGGAATGGCGGCGACCGAGCGCAGCATACCCCGTGCGTCCTCGACCGTCTGTCCGTTGACCCCGATGACGATGTCCCCCGGGCGCAATCCTCCGCGCGCCGCCGGTCCGCCGCGCACCACCTCGGCGATTGCCACTCCCCGGTCGCGCCGGCCTTCGCCGCTGCCGCCCAGGTCCTGCATGGTCACGCCCAGCCAGCCGCGCTCGATCCGCCCCTTCTCCCGCAGGTCGGCGGCGATGCGGCTGGCGATCTCGCTGGGGATCGCGAAGCCGATGCCGACCGAGCTGCCGGTCGGCGAGTAGATCGCCGAGTTGATGCCGACCACCTCGCCATCGGCATTGAACAGCGGACCGCCGGAATTGCCCGGATTGATGGGGGCGTCGATCTGGATGAAGTCGTCGAACGGCCCCGAGCCGATGTCGCGTCCGCGCGCGGACACGATGCCCGCGGTCACCGAGCCGCCCAGGCCGAAGGGGTTGCCCGCGGCGACCACCCAGTCCCCCACCTCCAGCTTGCGCGAATCCCCCCAGACCGCGCTCTGCAGCGAGGTGGCGCGGTGCACCCGGATCAGCGCGATGTCGGTCAGGTCGTCCACCCCCACGATCTCCGCCGGCATCTCGGTGCCGTCCAGCAGGGAGACGACGATGCGGCTGGCATTGCCCACCACATGGGTGTTGGTGACGATGTAGCCCGACGAGTCGATCACGAAGCCCGAGCCGCTGCCGCGCACCTCGCGCCGGCGCTGCGGATAGCGGCCGCGGAACTGGCGCTGGATCTCCGGCGGGAACATCGACAGCGGGTCGTTGCCGGAGGTGACCGATTCCACCACCGCGATATTGACCACGGCCGGCAGCACCCGCCGGACCAGGGGGGCGAAACTCTCGGGCCCTGAGCGTGCCACCGCCGGCCCGGCGCAGCCCGGCGCCGCAAGGCCGGCGCAGGCGAGGGCGAAGACGGCACGGCGAGGCAGCGGGGCACTCATGGGTTCGGCTCCATATGAACCTGAAGGTGAGTACGGAGGGGAGACGTAGCAGGTTGGGACTCGGTGCGACCCCAACAAGATTGCGTCAAGCCCGCCGCGGTGGCGAGGTGGCGGGATCGTCGGGCCAGAAATGCTTGGGGTAGCGCCCGCGCATGTCCTTGCGCACATCGGCCCAGGCGCCGCGCCAGAATCCGGCGAGGTCGGCGGTGATCGCCACCGGCCGCCCGGCCGGCGACAGCAGCGCCAGCCGCAGCTCCACCCGTCCGCCGGCCAGACGCGGGGTCTCGGCCAGCCCGTAGAAGAACTGCGCCCGTGCCTCGGCCACCGGCACCGGCTGGGTGTAGTCGACCGTGGCGCGCCCGCCCGGCAGCGGCAAATGCGACGGCAGCTCCCGATCCAGCCGGCTTGTCTGCTCCCAGCTCAGGGTCGCCCGCAGCACCGCGTGCAGGTCGAGCTTGTCCACCTCGGCGAGCCGGGAGCAGCCGTGCAGATGGGCGGCCAGCCAGGATCGGTCGGCGGCGAGCGCCGCATCCGAGAGGTCCGGCCAGTCCGCGCCTTCCAGCCCGCGCATCAGCGCCACCCGCGCCTGCAACTGGCGGGCGGCATCGCTCCAGGGCAGCCCGGCGATCGGCGCCGCCGCGGCCAGGGCGGCGGCCAGGTCCGCCGGATCGGCGGCCTCGGTGCGGTCTTCCAGCACCAGGGCGCCGAGCCGCCGGCGTCGCCGCGACAGCACCGCGCCGGAGACGGAATCGAAGCCGCTCTCCACCGTCTCGGTGATGCGCGCGGCGACCGAGGAGGGCAGCCGTGCCGGATCGAGCGGCGCGGCCAGCCGGATGCGGGCCGCGCCCTTGGCCTCCAGGCTGGCCACCGCCAGGAACGGCGCGCGGGCGAGCGGGTCGGCCAGCGGCAATTTGGCGCCGCCGCCGCCGGAGAGGCGGAAGCTGCCGGGCTCGCCACGGCGCTGGGCGATGCGGTCGGGAAAGGCGGCGGCGAGCAACGGCGCCGGGTCGCCCGCCGCCGTGGCATTGACCCGCAGGCGCCGGCGGTACTGGCTCGCCGCCCGGCGAATGCGTGACACGGCGCCCCGGTCGGCCTCCGCGGCAGCGCCTTCCAGGGCGGCGAGCCGCAGCCCGACATCGCAGGGGGCGTCGGGGCTGCGCAGCGGGTCGCGTTCTTCGAGCAGGGCGGCGAGGTCGGCCGCCAGCGCCGCTTCCGCCGGGTCGGCGGCGGCCAGCATCATCGCCGCCAGCCGCGGATGCGCCCCGAGCACGGCCATGCGCCGCCCCGTCGCGGTGATCCGCCCGTCCGCCAGTGCGCCCAGCTCGGTCAGCAGCGACGCCGCGGCGGCCAGGGCGCCGGGCGGCGGCGGGTCGGGGAAGGGCAGGTCGGCGGGGGCCGCGCCCCACGCGGCGCAATCCAGCAGCAGCCCGGACAGTTCCGCTTCCAGGATTTCCGGGCGGTCGAAGGCCGGCAGGCCGCGATGCAGCGCCTCGGTCCAGAGGCGGATGGCGACGCCCGGTCCCTCGCGGCCGGCGCGCCCGGCCCGCTGATCGGCCGCCGCCCGGCTGATCCGCCGCGTCACCAGCCGCGTCAGCCCGGTCGCCGGGTCGAGTGCCGGCGCGCGCCGCCAGCCGCCATCGACCACGATGCGCACGCCCGGCACGGTCAGCGAGGTCTCCGCGATCGAGGTGGCCAGCACCACCCGCCGGGTTTCGGCCGGCCGCAGGGCGCGATCCTGCTCGGCCGGCGGCAGGTCGCCATGCAGCGGCAGCACCAGCGCGCCGCAGCCCTCCAGCGCCGCCTGCGCCCGGCGGATCTCGCCCATGCCCGGCAGGAAGGCGAGCACGTCGCCGTCGTGCTCGGCCAGGGCGCCGCGTACCGCCCGCGCCAGCGCCTCCGGCAGGTCGCGCGCCGCGGCGAGGTCGCGCTTCGCATGGGTGACGGCTACCTTGTGGGCTCGTCCCGCGCTCTCGACGATCACCGCATCCAGCAGCGGCCCGAGCCGGGCCGCGTCGGCGGTCGCCGACATCGCCAGCAGGCGCAGCTCCGGCCGCAGATGCCGTTGCAGGTCCAGGCAGAATGCCAGCGCCAGGTCGGCTTCCAGCGCGCGTTCGTGCACCTCGTCGAGGATGACGCAGCCGACTCCCTCCAGGCCGGGGTCGGATTGCAGGCGGCGCACCAGAAGCCCCTCGGTGACGACCTCGATGCGGGTGGCGTCGGACACCGCGGCATCCAGGCGCGTGCGATAGCCCACCACCTCGCCGGCCCGCTCGCCGCGCAGGCTCGCCATGCGGGTGGCGGCGGCGCGGGCGGCGAGGCGGCGCGGTTCGAGCATGACGATGCGCCCGCCGCCGAGCCAGGGCGCGTCCAGCAGCGCCAGCGGCACCAGCGTGGTCTTGCCCGCGCCGGGCGGGGCGATCAGGACGGCGTTGCGCCCCTCGGCCAGGGCCGGGAGCAGGGCGGGCAGTGCCTCGGTGACGGGCAGGTCGGGCGGATCGGCGTTCACGACGCCCCGCTTAGCATCGGGCGATGACCCTGGACAGGCGCAGCACCGGCTGGCACAGACCCGACGGGAGAACGAGATGACACCAGTCTTGCGGAGTCTCGCCGCGGGCCTGCTGCTGATGCTGGCGGTTCCGGCGCATGCCGCCGAAAGCCTCGCGGTCAGCAGCCCCCGGGCGACCGCCACCCTGATCTCTGACACGGATCGCATCGCGCCCGGCACGCCCTTCAAGGTGGGGCTGCGCCTGCGCATGGCGGAGGGATGGTACACCTACTGGCGCAATCCCGGCGATGCCGGGGCACCGCCGGAGCTGTCCTTCACCCTGCCCCCGGGGGCGAGCGCTGGCCCGATCGCCTGGCCCACGCCGCAACGCCACGCCGAGGGGCCGTTGATGACCTATGGCTACAGCGGCGAGCTGGTGCTGGCCGTGCCGGTGAGCGGTCCGGCGCACAGTGTGCGCGTGCACGCCACCTGGCTGGTGTGCAAGGAGATCTGCGTTCCGGAGGAAGGCGATTTCCAGCTCGACCTGCCGGCCGGCACGCCCGCGCCCTCGGCGCAGGCGAAGCTGTTCGTCGCCGCCGCTTCGGCTTTGCCGCGTCCCTTCCCGGGCACCGCGCAGATCGGGCCCGATGGCACGCTGACCGTGACCGACGCGGCCATCGCCCCCGCCGCGGTCCGTGACGCCTGGTTCATGCCGGAGACCTCGGGGGCGGTGGAAGCGCCGGCCCCGCAGAAGCTGCGGGTGGGCGAGGGCGTGCTGACCCTGGCGCTGACGCCGGGACAGGCTTTCAGGCCGGACGCGCCGCTGCCCGGCGTGCTGGTGCTGCGCGATGCCGGCGGCCAGCAGGTGGCACTGCAGCTTTCCGCCGCTCCCGGCGGGCCTGTGGCCGAACCGGAATTACCACTCGGGCGGGTCCTGGGACTGGCCTTCCTGGGGGGGCTGATCCTCAACCTGATGCCCTGCGTCTTTCCCGTGCTGGCGATCAAGGCGGTGAAGCTCGCCAGCCTGTCCGGGGCGGCGCGACGGCACGCGGCGGCGCATGCACTGACCTATACCGCGGGGGTGATCACCACCTTCCTCGGGATCGGCGGCCTGCTGCTGGCCTTGCGGGCCGGCGGCGACGCCGTCGGCTGGGGCTTCCAGTTCCAGTCACCCGCCTTCGTGGCGGCGACCACCTGGGTGCTGTTCGCGGTCGGGCTGAACCTGTCGGGCGTGTTCGCGGTGCAGAGCCGCGCGGCGGGGCTTGGCCAGGATCTCGCCGCCAGGGGCGGGCATGCCGGCAGCTTCTTCACCGGCCTGCTGGCGGTGCTGGTGGCGACGCCCTGCACCGCGCCCTTCATGGGGGTGGCGATCAGCGCGGCACTCTCGGCCAGTGCCCTGATGACCGTGGGGGTGTTCGCCGCCCTGGGGCTCGGGCTCGCCGCGCCCTACGTGGTGCTGGCGGCGGTGCCTGCGTTCGGCCGGCTGATGCCGCGGCCCGGGGCGTGGATGGAAGTGCTGCGGCAGGCCCTGGCCTTCCCGATGTACGGCTCCTGCGTCTGGCTGCTCTGGGTGATCAGCCAGGAGGCCGGATCCACCGGGGTGGTCGGCGCCGCCGCCGGGCTGGTGCTGGTCGGCTTCGCCGCCTGGGCGG
Source organism: Rhodovastum atsumiense (assembly GCF_937425535.1). NCBI lineage: Bacteria > Pseudomonadati > Pseudomonadota > Alphaproteobacteria > Acetobacterales > Acetobacteraceae > Rhodovastum > Rhodovastum atsumiense. The sequence continues at coordinate 1,673,702 of NZ_OW485601.1, read as the reverse complement.
TCGGGCTCGGGCAGCGGGCCAAGGCCCGGGGGCGGCGCCTGGCAATGGCCGCGGCCGGGGCAGCCGTGCTGGCGGCCCTGACGGTGCTGTCGGGGCTGGCGGCCACGCCGGCCGGACAGGTCTCCGAAGCCGGCATCGAACCCTATTCCCCGGACCGGCTGGCGGCCCTGCGGGCGGAAGGGCGGCCGGTATTCGTGAACATGACCGCGGCCTGGTGCGTCACCTGCCTGGTCAACGAACGGGTGGCACTGTCGCCCGCGGCGGTGCGGCGGCAATTCGCCCAGCGCGGCGTCACCTATCTCAAGGGCGACTGGACGCTGCGCGATCCGGAGATCACCCGCTTCCTGCGCAGCCATGGCCGGGATGGCGTGCCCTTGTACGTGCTTTACCCGTCCGGGGGGGGGACGCCGGTGCTGTTGCCGCAGATCCTGACCGAGGCGGTGGTGATCGCGGCGCTGGAACGGATGGGGGAATAGAGGGAAGGCAAAGGCTCTGCCCTCGACCCGGCAGGGGCCACAAGGCCCCTGCACCCCCAAAGCGCTGCGCGGCAAAGAATGGGTTCCAAGGGCGTCGCCCTTGGTGGAGGTCCAGGAGGCAAAGCCTCCTGGCGGGGGCGGGGCAGCGCCCCGCGATTCAGCTCAGCCCGGTCGAGCCAAAGCCGCCCTCGCCCCGTTCCGTCGCATCGAGGCTTTCCGCCTCGACCAGCGGATATTGCGGTGCCGGTGCGATGATCGCCTGGGCGATGCGGTCGCCGCGCCGGATCGGGAACGGTTCGGACCCGAGGTTGATCAGGCAGACCGCCAGCGGCCCGCGATAGTCGCAATCCACCGTTCCGGGGCTGTTGAGCACGGTCACGCCGTGGTTCACGGCCAGCCCGGAGCGTGGCCGCACCTGCATCTCGAGGCCGGGTGGCAAGGCCACCGCGAATCCGACTGGCACCAGCAGGCGCTGGCCGGGCAGCAGAACGGTGGGCTCCCCCGCGGGCACGGCCGCGCGCAGGTCGAAGCCCGCGGCGCCGGCCGTTGCGTAGGTGGGGATCGGCAGGTCGGTGTTGCCGTCCAGGCGCAGGAAGCGGATGGCGGGCGAGGGCGGTTGGGTCATGTCGGCAGCCTTGTCAGTCCGGGCCTGTCTCGCACACCGGCGTCATCGAAGCGACACCATTGGCCGGGTGGCGGGAGCACGGCGGTTGCGCTAAGGGGCGGCCCGATCCTTTCCATTTACCGATCGGATGCGCCGATGCCCCGCACCATCACCTCGGCCGCGCTATCGCTCCGACGCCTGCCGAATGTCTGGGACATCGCCGCCCTGCTCTGCGTGGTGGGCGTGATCGTCGCGGTCGGGAGTGCCGCGCGCGGCTCGCTGGTGCCGCTGCAGGCGCTGGAAGCCACGCCGATCGACCTCGACCCGGGCGTCCTGCCGGGCTACGCGCTGCGCACCACGGTGCGCATGTTCATCGCGCTGTTCTTTTCGGTGGTGTTCACGTTCCTGTTCGCTCCGCTCGCGGCCAAGAGCCGCCGGGCCGAGCGGATCATGATCCCGGTGCTCGACATCCTGCAGTCGGTGCCGATCCTGGGCTTCCTGTCCTTTACCGTCATTTTCTTCATGAGCCTGTTCCCCGGCCGGGTGCTGGGGCTGGAGCTGGCGGCGATCTTCGCGATCTTCACCAGCCAGGCATGGAACATGGCGTTCAGCTTCTACCAGTCGCTGACCACGGTGCCGCCGGACCTGGACGAGGCGACGCGCATGTACCGATTGACCGCGTGGCAGCGGTTCTGGCGGCTGGAAGTGCCTTTTGCCATGCCCGGCCTGGTGTGGAATGCCATGCTGTCGATGTCGGCCGGCTGGTTCTTCGTGGTGGCCTCGGAGGCGATCACGCTGGGCAACCAGACCTGGAAGTTGCCGGGCATCGGCTCCTATGTCGCGGCGGCGCTGGAACAGCGTGACATCGGTGCCGTGTTCTGGGCGATCGCGGCCATGCTGGTGGTGATCCTGGTCTATGACCAGTTGCTGTTCCGCCCGCTGACGGCCTGGTCGGCGAAGTTCCGCGTTGAAACGATCGCCGGCGCCACCGCGGGGGATCCCTGGCCGCTGAAGTTGGCGCGCCGCACCACGGTGCTGCGCCTTGCCAGCGAGGCGCTTGGCACCCTGTTCGGCATGGTGACAGGGCTGCGGCTGGGGCGGCCGCCGGCGGCGGCGTCCCGGGCGGCACCGGCGCGCCTGGGCGATGCCGTGTTCGCGGGCGTGGTCGGACTGGCGGTGGCGCTGGCCGTGGCGAAGGTCGCCGCATACGTGGCGGCGGAGCTGAGTTGGGGCGATCTGCTGGAAACGCTCCTGCTCGGTTGCCTGACCCTGCTGCGGGTGATGGTGATGATGGTGCTGGCCTCGGTGATCTGGGTGCCGGTGGGCGTCTGGCTGGGCCTGCGGCCTGCCTGGGCGCGGCGGGCCCAGCCACTGGCCCAGTTTCTCGCCGCCTTTCCGGCCAACCTGCTGTTCCCGCCTTTCGTGCTGATCATCGTCCACTTCGACCTGAACGTGGACGTGTTCCTGACGCCGCTGATGGTGCTGGGGACACAGTGGTACATCCTGTTCAACGTGGTCGCCGGCGCCGCCGCCTTCCCCGGCGATCTGCAGGAAGCCGCGAGCAACCTGCGCATCGGCGGCTGGCTGTGGTGGCGCCGGGTCATGCTGCCGGGGATCATGCCGTACTACGTGACCGGGGCGATCGCCGCCTCGGGCGGATCCTGGAACGCTGCGATCGTGGCGGAGGTGGCGTCCTGGGGCGACACGAAGCTGGCCGCGCACGGGCTCGGCGCCTACATCGCGGCGGCGACCGATGCCGGGGACTTCCACCGCATCGTGCTGGGGGTGGTGGTGATGTCGTTGTTCGTGGTGCTGTTCAACCGTTTCTTCTGGCGCCCGCTGCATGCCTATGCCAGCCGCCGGGCCCTGGGGTGAAGGAGATCCCGATGGACGCGACCCTCGCCACCCCGCTGCTGCAGGTTCGTGCCTGCCGGCAGGCCTACACCAAGGACAGCAGCGCCGATCTGGTGGTGCTCGACGGCGTCGACATAACGCTGCACGAAGGCGAGATCGTCGGCCTGCTCGGGCGGTCCGGATCGGGCAAGTCGACCTTGCTGCGCATCGTCTCCGGCCTGCTGCTGCCGACCGCGGGGGAGGTCATCTGGCAGGGCCGGCCCCTGCATGGCCCGGCGCCGGGGGTGGCCATGGTGTTCCAGAGCTTCGCCCTGTTTCCCTGGCTGACCGTGCAGGAGAACGTGGAGCTTGGCCTGCAGGCCCAGGGGCTGCCGCGGGCCGAACGGGAGGAGCGCGCCGAGGCGGCGATCGACCTGATCGGCCTGGGTGGCTACGAGAGCGCCTATCCCAAGGAGCTGTCCGGCGGCATGCGCCAGCGCGTGGGTCTGGCGCGGGCGTTGGTGGTGCATCCCGATCTGCTGCTGATGGACGAGGCGTTCAGCGCGCTTGACGTGCTGACGGCCGAGACGCTGCGCACCGACCTGGTCGACCTGTGGGTGGAACGACGGCTGCCGGTGAAGTCGATCCTGATGGTGACCCACAACATCGAGGAAGCGGTGCTGCTGTGCGACCGCATCCTGGTGTTCTCCTCCAATCCCGGGCGGGTGTCGAAGGAGATCCGGGTGCCGTTCCCGCATCCGCGCAACCGCCTCGACCCGGCCTTCCGCCAGTTGGTGGACGAGATCTACGCGACCATGACCCGGCGGGCCCCGGCCCCGGCCCCCGCGGTCCCGGCCGCGCCGGACACCGGCTTCGCCACGCCGCTGCACCATGTCTCGACCAACCTGCTGGCCGGCCTGCTGGAGACGCTGACGGACCGACCCTACGAGGGACGCGCCGACCTGCCGGCGCTGGCCGCGCATTTGCAGCTCGAGTTCGACGAATTGCTGCCGCTGGGCGAGACGCTGCAGATGCTGCGCTTCGCCGAGATCGAGGAAGGCGACATCAAGCTGACCGAGGCCGGGCGGCGCTTCGTGCAGGGCGATATCGACGAGCGCAAGAAACTGTTCGCCCAGGCACTGCGCACGCATGTGCCGCTGGCGGCGGCGATCCGGCGCACGGTGGACGAACGCTGGAACCACCGTGCCTCGGCCATGCGCTTCCGCGACGAGCTGGAAGACCACATGTCGCCCGATTACGCGGACGAGACGCTGCATGCGGCGATCTCCTGGGGACGCTACGCCGAACTGTACAGCTTCGACGAGGAAGCCCAGCAGTTCAGCCTGGAGGACATCGACACCGAGGCCTGACCCATCAATCCCGAGGCGGCGGATCAGCCGCCCGGACCGCAGGGAGACGCAACGTGCCGCAACCCGACCACATCTCCGCCCTCGGCGTGCCCGATCCGGCGACGCTGGACGATGACCTGCAGGCGATCTGGGGGAAATGCGTGGAGAAGCTCGGCTTCGTGCCGAACGTCTACGCCGCCTACAGCCTGAAGCCGCAGCGGCTGCGGCATTTCATGCAGATGTACAACGAGATCATGCTGGCGCCGTCCGGGCTGTCGAAGCTCGAGCGCGAGATGATCGCCGTGGTCGTGTCGAGCGCCAATCGTTGCTATTACTGCCTGGTCGCGCACGGGGCGGCGGTGCGCCGCCTGTCGGGCGATCCCGAACTCGGCGAGATGATGGCGTTCAACTACCGGGTGGCGAAGCTGCCGCCGCGCCAGCGGGCGATGCTGGATTTCGCCCACAAGCTGACCACGGCGCTGCACGAGGTGAACGAGGCCGACCGCGAGGGATTGCGGGCGCTCGGCTTTTCCAACGAGGACATCTTCGACATCGCCGAGACGGCGGCGTTCTTCAACCTGTCCAACCGGATGGCGGCGGCGACCGACATGATGCCGAACCACGAATACCACGCCGCCGACCGATAGGGGCGGCGCCCTGGCGTCAGTTCCCGGTCGCTGCCAGCCGGGGGCGACGCTTGCGGGGGGCCGGGGCATGGGCCGTGAGCAGCCGGTCGAAATAGGTGATGGTCCGCGCCAGGCCCTCGGCCAGGACGATTCGTGGCTCCCAGCCCAGTGTCTCGCGGGCGCGCCGGATATCCGGGCAACGCTGCACCGGGTCGTCCACGGGCAGGGGCCGGAACACCAGCCGGGAGCGTGAACCGGTCATCGCCACGATGTGGTCCGCCAGGTCGCGCACCGGGATCTCGACCGGGTTGCCCAGGTTGATCGGCCCGGTGACCGCCTCCGGGCTCGCCATCATGCGCACGAGACCGTCGACGAGGTCGTCCACGTAACAGAAGGCGCGCGTCTGCCGGCCATCGCCATGAATGGTGATGTCGCGGCCCTGCAGCGCCTGGACGATGAAGTTGGAGACCACGCGGCCGTCATCGGGATGCATGCGCGGGCCGTAGGTGTTGAAGATCCGCACCACCTTCACCCGCAGCGCGTGCTGGCGGCGATAGTCGAAGAACAGTGTCTCGGCGCAGCGCTTGCCTTCGTCGTAGCAGGCGCGCGGCCCGATCGGATTGACGTTGCCGTGGTAGTCCTCGGCCTGCGGGTGGGACGTGGGGTCGCCGTAGACCTCCGAGGTGCTGGCCTGCAGCACGCGCGCCCGGGTGCGCCGCGCCAGCCCGAGCATGTTGATGGCGCCCATGACGCTGGTCTTGGTGGTCTGCACCGGATCGAACTGATAGTGCACCGGGGAGGCCGGGCAGGCGAGGTTGTAGATCTCGTCGACTTCGACATGCAGCGGGAAGCAGACATCGTGGCGCAAGGCCTCGAAGCCTGGCTCGCCGATGAGATGGGCGATGTTGTCGCGGCGTCCGGTGAAGTAGTTGTCGACCGCGAGAACGTCGTGGCCGTCCTCGATCAGCCTGTCACAGAGATGCGAGCCCAGGAATCCCGCGCCGCCGGTGACGAGAATCCGTTTTCTCACCATTCTCCTTCCCCGCGGGCCTGCCGTCGTCCAGGCAAGACACACCGCGGGGAGGAAAGTTCCCTATGGGATTACTCGGCCGTGGAGGGGCGGCCGATGGAATGGTAGACGAATCCTTCAGCCCGCATCGCCACGGGGTCGTAGACGTTGCGCAGATCCACCACCACGTTGCCGCGCATGGCGGCGCGCAGCTTGGCCGGGGCGAGGTTGCGGAACTCGTTCCATTCGGTCACGACCACCAGCGCGTCCGCTCCGGTGGCGGCATCGATCGCGTCCTGGCAGTACTGGACAGCCCCGGGCAGCAATGGCCGGGCCTGTTCGGTGCCCTCGGGGTCGAAGGCGCGCACCGTGGCCCCGTCCTCGACCAGGCGGGCGACGATCGGAATCGACGGGCTGTCGCGCATGTCGTCGGTCTCGGGCTTGAAGGTCAGCCCGAGCACGGCGATGGTGCGGCCACGGATGTTGCCGCCGCAGGCGGCGATCACCCGCATGGCCATGCCGGCCTTGCGGGCATCGTTCACGGCGACCACGGTTTCCACCAGGCGGGCGGCGGCCCCGGCATCCTGGGCGATGCGCACCAGCGCCAGCGTGTCCTTGGGGAAGCAGGATCCGCCGAAGCCCGGGCCGGGATGGAGGAACTTGCGGCCGATGCGCCCGTCGAGCCCGATGCCGCGGGCGACATCGTGCACGTCGGCGCCGACCCGCTCGCACAGGTCCGCGATCTCGTTGATGAAGGTGATCTTCATCGCCAGGAAGGAATTGGCGGCGTACTTGGTGAGTTCCGCCGTCTCGAGGCCGGTGAACAGGATCGGCGCCTCGATCAGGAACAGCGGGCGATACAGCCGGCGCATCACCTCGCGGGCGCGCTCGCTCTCGGTGCCGATCACCACGCGGTCGGGCCGCATGAAATCGCCGATGGCGCTGCCTTCGCGCAGGAATTCCGGATTGGAGGCGACGTCGAATTCCAGGTCCGGCCGGGTGTCGCGGACGATCTGGGCGATGCGCCGCCCGGTGCCGACCGGCACGGTCGATTTCGTCACGATGACGGTATAACCGCGCAGCGCCCGTGCCACCTGCTCGGCGGCGGCATAGACGTAGCTGAGATCGGCATGGCCGTCGCCGCGGCGCGAGGGGGTGCCGACCGCGATGAACACCGCTTCCGCGTCCGCGACGGCCGCGGCGATATCGCTGCCGAAGGACAGGCGACCGGCAGCCACGTTCTCGGTGACCAGACGATCGAGGCCCGGCTCGAAGATCGGGATGCGGCCTTCCTGCAGGGCCGCCAGCTTGGCCGGATCGGCTTCGACCACGGCAACGTCGTTGCCGAATTCGGCGAAGCATGCGCCGGACACCAGTCCGACATAGCCGCCCCCGATCATTGCGATCCGCATAAAGCTGCTGTCCCCGCTGTTTGTTCAGCCGTCAGACGTTGAAACGGAACAGCAACACATCACCGTCCCGCACGACGTAGTCTTTCCCTTCGACGCGCATCTTTCCAGCATCCCGCGCACCGACGTCACCCTTGTAGGTGACATAGTCATCATAGGCGATCGTCTCACAGGCGATAAAGCCTCGTTCGAAGTCGTTATGAATGACGGCCGCCGCCTGTGGCGCCTTGGTACCGCGCACGATGGTCCAGGCCCGGGTTTCCTTGGGCCCGACGGTGAAATAGGTGATCAGCCCGAGCAGGTCGTAGCCGGCGCGGATCACCCGATCGAGCCCGGAATCGTGCAGGCCGAGACCTTCGAGGAATTCGCCGCGATCCGACTCGGGCAACTGGCTCACTTCCGCCTCGATCGCCGCCGAGACCACCACCATGCGCGCGCCTTCGCTGACGGCGCGCTCGGCCACGCGGGCGGAATGGGCGTTGCCGGTGGCGGCGGAGGCTTCCTCGACGTTGCAGACATAGAGCACGGGCTTGGAGGTCATCAGTTGCAGGCGCTTCGCCGCCTCGGCGTCGGCCGGGGCGATCGCGGTGCGGGCCGGCCGGCCGGCCTGCAGCGCCGCCACGATCGGCTCGATCAGGGCGGCCTGGGCGGCGCTTTCCTTGTCGCCGCCGCGGGCGCGCTTCTGCAGGTTGGGCAGGCGCTTCTCCAGGCTGTCGAGGTCGGCGAGCATCAGCTCGGTTTCCACCGTCTCGGCATCGCGGATCGGATCGACGCTGCCTTCCACATGCGTCACGTCGCCGTCCTCGAAGCAGCGCAGCACGTGGATGATGGCGTCCACCTCGCGGATATTCGCAAGGAACTGGTTGCCGAGCCCTTCGCCGCGGCTGGCGCCGCGCACCAGCCCGGCGATGTCGACGAATTCCAGGCTGGTCGGCACCACCTTGACCGACTTGCCGATGACCGCCAGCGCGTCCATCCGCGCATCCGGCACGGCGACGCGGCCGACATTCGGCTCGATCGTGCAGAAGGGATAGTTCGCCGCCTGCGCCGCGGCGGTCGCGGTCAGAGCGTTGAACAGGGTGCTCTTACCGACATTCGGCAGGCCGACGATGCCGCAGTTGAAGCCCATTATCGTACATCCTCGGTCAGCAGTGCCACGCGGGTCATGAAGTCCTCGGGCTTGCCGGCTGCCAGCAGTGGCGCGGCGTCGGCCACGGCGTCAAGCATGGCCGTGAGCAACGGCTGCTCGGCCTTGGCGAAATCGCCGAGCACGTGGCCGGTGACGCGGTCCTTGCTGCCGGGGTGCCCGATGCCCAGCCGCACGCGCCAGTAATCATTGGAGCCGAGCATGCGGTCCATGCTGCGCAGGCCATTATGCCCGGCCGCGCCACCGGCGCGCTTGACCCGCATTTTGCCCGGCACGAGGTCGAGCTCGTCATGGAAGGCGGTGATGTCGCCGGGTGCCAGCTTGTAGAAGGCGGAGGCGGCCTGCACGCTCTCGCCCGATGCGTTCATGTAGGTCATGGGCTTGAGCGCCAGGACCTTGACGCCCGCGATGGACCCTTCCGACACCAGGCCCCGGAAGCGCTGCCGCCACGGGGAGAACCCGTGGCGGTGCGCGATGGCGTCGAGCGCCATGAAGCCGATGTTGTGCCGGTTGCGGGCCATCCCCGGCTCGGGGTTGCCGAGGCCGACCCAGAGCAGCACGGCGATATCTTACTTCTTGGCGGCCGGCTTGGCGGCGGCCTTCGCCGGCGCGGCCTTGGCGGCGGCCGGGGCGGCGGCAGCGGCGGCACCCTCGGCCGGCGCGGCTTCCGCCATCTTGGTCGGCGGCGCTACCGTGGCGACCACGAAGTCGCGGTCGGTGATGGTCGGCTTGATGCCTTCGGTGCCCTTCAGGTCGGACCAGCGCACCGTGTCGTTGATGTCGAGGGCCGCGAGGTCGACATCGAAATGCGTCGGCACGTGGTCCGGGTCGCAGTAGCACTCGACCGCGTGGCGCACGACGTTCAGCACGCCGCCGCGCTTGAGGCCGACCGAGGTCAGTTCGTTGTGGAACTGCACGGCGACGGCGACGCGGATCTTCTCGCCCGGCGCGAGGCGCTGGAAGTCGACATGCTCGGGCTGGTCGGTCACCGGATGGAACTGCACGTCGCGCATCAGCGCGCGGGTGGTCTGCCCGTCCACCGTGACCTCGTACAGGCGCGAGCGCCAGCCGGTCTGGGAGATCTCGCGCAGCACGGCGCGCGGGTCGAGGGCGATCAGGGTGGGGTCCGCGTGGGCACCGTAGATCACGGCGGGCACCTTGCCCTGCCGCCGGGTCGCGCGTGCTGCCCCCTTACCTGCACGCTCGCGCGCCTCGGCCGTGATGGACGTGAAGTTGGCCATGGTTCGCTCCTGAAACTGCAAGCGCCGGCCTCCAGGGGTGCCGGCGCGGGCGGGGGTGTAGCAACACCGCGCCAGGGGCGCAAATCCCTTGACCGGAGAGCAGGACTGCGTCTGCGATCATCGCATGGAGATCATTCTCGGCCTGGTCGTCATCCTGGTCGTCATCGGGGGATGGCTGCTCGGCATCCTCGGTTTCATCCGCGCCGCCCGCGCCGAGCGGGGGCTGGCCGCCTTGCGGCGCCAGGTCGAGGGCCTGATGACGGCAGCGGCCCCGGCCCCGCCACAGGTCCCGCCACAGGTCGCGCCCTGGCAGCCGGTGGCCCCACCGCCGCCTGTCGCGACACAGCCGCCCCCGATCCCCACCGCTGCCCCCGCACCCGGTTCCGCCCGTGATGTCGAGGCGCTGCTGACCCAGCGCTGGGGGACCTGGCTGGGGGCCGCGGCGCTGCTGCTCTCCGGCGTCTTCCTGATCCGCTACGCCGTGGACAATGGCCTGCTCGGCCCGGCGGCCCGCTGCCTGCTGGCCTTGCTGCTCGGGGCGGGGCTGCTGGGCGGGGCCGGGTGGTTGCGGCGGCGCGCGGAAACCGGGGCCGCCGCTGCGCTGGCCGCGGGCGGGGTCGCGGTGCTGTTCGGGGCGGCGTACGGCGCCGGCCCCTTCTATGGGCTGTTGCCGCCGCTCGTTGGGTTTGGGCTGATGGCGCTGGCCGCCGCCACCGGCCTGCTGGCCGCGCTGCGCTTCGGGCCCCTGGTGGCCGCGATCGGCGTGACCGGCGCCTTCGCCACGCCGGCGCTGGTGGCAACTTCCTCGCCCTCGCTGCCGGGACTCTTCGCGTATCTGCTGCTGGTTACCGCCGCCGCCCTGGCGGTGATGCGCCGCACGGCCTGGGTCTGGCTCGGTTGGGCGGCGACGATCGCGGGGGCGCTGTGGGTGGCGGTGATGGCGGGCGAGGCCGGCGGCATGGACGCCTGGGCGCCGGCGTTGTTCGTGCCCGCGGCGGCGGCGCTGCATCTGGGGCTGCTGCCGGCGGCCGCGCTGGACCACGTCGCCGGGCGGCGGTTGAGCTGGATCCCCTTCGCCGTGCTCGGCGTGGCCGGCCTGCTGCTGGAAGCGGTGGCGGGCGGGGCGGCGCCGCGCGTGGGCGTGCTGTTGCTCTCACCGCTCGCGGTCTGGAAAGGGTGGGCGGAGCCGCGCCTGGACCGCCTGCCCTGGCTCGCCGCCGGGCTGGGATTGCTGGTGTTGCTGCTCTGGGCCTTGCCGGACTGGCAGCCGACCGGCGAGGTCATCAGCATCGAGGGCGTGGTCCAGGCGATCCTGCCCGGAGCCTGGGCACCCGAGGTGATCCGGCCGCTGTTGCTGACCGCCGCGCTGCTGGCGGCGTTCCATGCCGCCGCGGGACTGCTGCTGGAGACGCGGGCGGCGCGGCCGCTGCCCTGGGCGACCCTGGCGGCGGCGATGCCGGTGCTGACGCTGGCGGTAACCTATGCGCAGGTCGCCCGTTTCCAGCGCGATGCGCTCTGGGCCCTGGCGGCGGGCCTGCTGGCCGGGGGGCTCGCCGCCGCCGCGGCGCGGGCGCGGCGGCAGGACAGCCTGCAGCGGGCGGGGGTGTACGCGGCCGGCGTGTTGGCGGCGCTGGCCCTCGGCTGCGCGATGCTGCTGCGCGCGCACTGGCTGACACTGGCGATTGCGCTGTTCCTGCCGCCGCTCGCCTGGGTGGAGGCGAAGGCGGATCTGCCGCCGTTGCGTTCCCTGGCGATGGCGATCGCCGCCGTGGTGCTGGTGCGGCTGCTGCTCAATCCCGCGGTACTCTCTTATGATTATGGTACGACCCCGCTGCTGAATGGCCTGATCCCCGCCTATGGCGTTCCGGCCGCCGGCTTCGCGCTGGCCGCGGCCATGCTGCGCCGGCGCGCGGATGACCGCAGCGTCGCCGTGCTGGAAGCCGGGGCGATGGCGCTGACCGCAGCGCTGGTGGCGCTGGAGATCCACCACCTGCTTGCCGGCGGCGCGTTGCCGGGACGGGTGACATTCCTGGATGCCGCGTGGCAGGTGGCGGCGCTGGCGCTGCAGGCGGCGTTGCTGCTGGGATGGGCGCAACGGCCGGTCCCGCGCGAAGCGGGGCGAGTGCTGGGCGGGATGGCTCTGGCCGGGGGCGGCGTGCTGATCCTTGCCAATCCGATTGTCACCGGCGCACCGGCCGGCTGGTCCGCTTTGGTTGCGGGCTATCTGCTGCCGGCGGCACTGGCCGCGCTGTTGCTGCACCGCCCGGCGCTGCGGGACGTGGCCAGTCTTGTCGGCGGCTACGCGGTGCTCGCGGCGGGCGTGGGGATCGGGCTCGCCATCCGCCTGGCCTTCCATCCGGACGGCGCGCTCGCGGCCCCGCCGGTCGGCGAGGGGGAGCAATGGGCCTATTCCGGGGCCGGCCTCGCCTATGGCGGGGCGCTGCTGGCGCTCGGCATCCGGCGGCAACAGCGAGGGCTGCGGCGGGCCGCGCTGGCGATCGCCGCGCTGGTGACCGGCAAGGCGTTCCTGCTGGACATGGGCGACCTCGCCGGGCTGTGGCGGGTGCTGTCCTTCCTCGGCCTCGGGCTCGCCCTGATCGCGCTTGGCGCGGTCTACCGCCGCTTCGTCATCCCGCCGGCGTCGAGACCGGACTGAGCACCCAGGGGCTGCCCGGCTCGCAGAGGAAGGGAATCCCGTTGGGCGTGCGCACATGCGCCGGCAGCCCCATCTCGGCGCGCAGGGCGCGGAACAGGGCGCCATGCGAGACGATCAGCACCGGCGCGGGACGGGCGAGCGCCCGGTTGGCCGCCGCCACCCCGCGCGCCCGCAGCGCCGGGAAGCTCTCCGCGCCCTCCGGCGTGAAGCGGCCCTCCACCCAGTCGTCGAACCAGGTGCCCATGGACTGGCCTTCCTGCACCCCGAACGAGACCTCCTTCAGCTCGGGGTCGAAGGTGACCGGCAGGCCGAGCGCCTCGGCGACGATTTCGGCGGTGGCCCTGGCCCGTGACAGCGGCGAGGCCATGACCGTGGCGATGCCGCGGTTGCGCAGCACCTGCGCGGCCGCGCGCGCCTGGGCGATGCCGTTGGCATTCAGCGGGATATCGACATTGCCCTGCGACAACCCCTGGGCATTCCAGTCGGTCTCGCCGTGGCGGAGGAACCAGAACGCCCGCGGGACGAGCGTCTGCACCGGGGGGCTCAGGCGAAGCCCTCGGTCTTGAGCACCGCGGCGACCGCGGGCCGGGCCTGCAGCCGGGCGAAATGCGCCGTGCAATGCGGCGGCAGCGCCAGTTGCAGCCGTTTGCTCGCCCAGAGCTCGATGTAGAACACCGCCGCATCGGCGACCGAGAAGCGGCCGGTGACGAAGTCGCGGCCGGCGAGCTGGTGGTCGAGCACCGCGAGTCCCTTGGTGAAGATCTCCATCCCCTGCGCCTTGACCGCCTCGTGGTCGGCCGGGTTCGGGGCGAAGCGCTCGGGGCGGTTGATGCGGGCGAAGCCCTGCATGTGCAGCGTGGCGACGCAGTAGTCGATCGTCTCCAGGGCGCGCGCCTGGCCTTCCAGATCCTCGGGGAGCAGGCCGGCCTCGGGATTGCTGCGGGCCAGCCAGTAGGCGATCGCCGGGAACTCGGTCAGCACCGAGCCGTCCGGGCGCACCAGCGTGGGCACCTTCGATTTCGGGTTGAGCCCGGTCAGCGCCCGGTGCCCCGGCGGCTCGCGCAGGTTGACCGCTTCGGCCGCGAAGGGGCGGCCGATCTCGGCGAGCAGGATGTGGATGCCGATCGAGCAGGCGCCCGGCGCGTAGTAGAGTTTGTTCATCGTCTCCCCTTCGGCCGCCGCGCCGGCGGCATCAGTCGAACAGCGAACTGACCGAGCTTTCGTCGCTGATGCGCCGCATTGCCTCGGCGATCAGCGGGGCGATGGTGATCTGGCGGATATTGGAGGCCAGCCGCACCGCCTCGGTCGCGAGGATGCTGTCGGTGATCGTCATCATCTCGATCGGCGAGGAGGCGATGCGCGCGACGGCACCGCCCGAGAGCACGCCATGGGTGACGTAGACCGAGGCGGACCGGGCGCCTTCCTTGATCAGCGCCGCGGCGGCGTTGCACAGCGTGCCGCCGGAATCGACGATGTCGTCGACGATGATGCAGTCGCGGTCGCTGACATCGCCGATCACGTTCATCACTTCCGACACGCCGGCGCGTTCACGCCGCTTGTCGATGATGGCCAGATCGCAATTCAGTCGCGTGGCGATGGCGCGCGCACGGACGACGCCGCCCACGTCGGGCGAGACGATCATCACGTTGCGGCCCTTGTAGCGCTCCTGGATGTCACGGCTGAACAGCGGGGCGGCGTACAGGTTGTCGACGGGGATGTCGAAGAAGCCCTGGATCTGCCCGGCATGCAGATCCATGGTCAGCACGCGCTGCGCGCCGGCCTCGGTCATCAGGTTGGCGACCAGCTTGGCGCTGATCGGCGTGCGCGGGCCCGATTTCCGGTCCTGCCGCGCATAGCCGAAATAAGGAACCACCGCGGTGACGCGGCGGGCCGAGGCCCGGCGCAGCGCGTCCAGCGTGATCAGCAGTTCCATCAGGTTGTCGTTGGCGGGGTAGGACGTCGATTGGATGACGAACACGTCCTCGCCGCGGATGTTCTCGTGGATTTCCACGAACACTTCCATGTCCGCGAAACGGCGGATGGAAGCGCGGGTCAGCGGCAGGTTCAGGGCGGCAGCGACTGCCTCGGCCATCGGCCGGTTGCTGTTGCAGGCAACGATCTTCATGAGGTCCGATCCAGACAGTCGATCCCGGGGCGCACGCGTGGCTTCTAGCAACGGCCCGGGGTGCTGTCCATGAAACGCGTGACGCTTCCGCGACAGTCCCGGCATGTGGTCACGACGATACACGCATGGCCCGGTCCCGTGCTCCCTGGCAGACTGGCTTTCCTTCAGCCGCCGGAGGTCCGCCCACCGGACTGCCGGATGAGCACGTCGTTCACGCCTCCGGCGGCTTCCTGCACCACCACCACCGCCACGTCGCCCCAGTAGCCGTCGAGCGATCCGGTCGGCACTTCATTCAGTTGCAGCACCCGGCCGAGTTCGCGGCCGTCGGGTGCGTTGATCAGCCACTGGATCTCCACCCGCGTCATCTTGCCGGCGATGGGGACGGCGGCGACGTGGCCATCCAGCACGTAGTCGGCGCCGGCCTGCGTGTCCTGCACCACCGGGCCGAGCCGCGGCAGTTGATCGCGCATCTGCCGGGCGAGCGAGGTGTCGCCGTCCCCCGGTGCGCCGGCGACGCCCTTGAAGAAGACCCGGGCCGGGCGGTTGACCAGGCTGTTGGGATCGCTCTGGCGCCGGGCCGCCTCGATGCGGGTCAGCAGGGACCCGATGCCCGGCGCGGCCTGGGTAGCCACCTCGTGCAGCAGCGCCGGCGTGGCCTGGGCCCAGGCGGCGGCCGGGACCGGCGCTCCCTGGGCAGCGCCCTGGTCCTCTCCGGCGGGGTTCTGCACGGTGAAGACCGGCACGACCTGCTGTTCGCGCAGTTCGGCGGTGGTCACCAGGCGCCAGTCACCGTCCCCGGGCTTCTCGGCGATCGCGGGGACTTCCTGGGCCTGCAGCGCTTCGGCCAGATTCCTGGTGAGCTGGCTTCCGGCCTCGTCCGACAGCAGGGCGGTGGTGGGGGGCGCCACGGCAAGCCGCGCCGGCGGCGGCTGCGCCAGCCGGCGGGCGGTGGCGCCGGGATTGCCCATGAACGGGCGCGGCAGGTCGCCGCAGCCCGCCAGCAGGGCGACCAGCAGGGCGGCGAGCAGGCGCTCAGGCCAGGACACAGCACACCAGCGCGGTCAGGAGGCTCAGGATCAGCAGCATCTTTATGTACGGCATGATGAACCGGCCCTACAGCACGATCGCCGACATCTGGTGCCCGATCGGGCCGCCGCCGGCGAGGGTGCGGCGGCGATGGCTGAAGAACCGCGCCGCATCGGCCTGGGTGTCGGTGCCGAGCGCCGCCACGCGGCCGATGCCGGCCGCGCGCAGCCGGGCCGCGCAGAAACCCGGCAGGTCGAACTGCCAGTGGCCGGGGCGGGCACCGGCGGCGAAGAACCGCTCGCGCGTGGCATCCTCCGCCAGCACCGCATCGCGCAGGTCCGCCCCCACTTCATAGGACGCCTGGGCAATGCATGGCCCGATGGCGGCGACGCAGCGGGCGGGATCGGCGCCGAGCCGGACCATGGCGGCGAGGGTGGCCTCCAGGATGCCGGCGACCGCGCCGCGCCAGCCGGCATGGGCGGCGCCGATCACCCCGGCCTCGGGGTCGGCGAACAGCACCGGGGCGCAGTCGGCGGTGACGATGCCCAGCACGATGCCAGGGCGGTCCGTGACCATGGCATCGGCCCTGGGGCCGGCGCCGGCCGCCCAGGGCGTCTCCACCGTGACCGCGAGCGCGCCATGCACCTGGGTCAGTCCGACCAGGTCGGCCGGCGCGGCGCCGAGGGAGGCGGCGATGCGGGCACGGTTCTCCATCACCGCGGCGGGATCGTCGCGGCCCGAGAGGCTGCAGTTGAGGCTGGCGAAGGGACCCTCCGACACGCCGCCGCGCCGGGTGAAGAACCCGTGGCGGAGCGGCAGGATGTCGATGGTGAGGGCCTCGGGGTCGGTGCGAAGGTCGCTCATGCGAATCCGGGCAAGGAAGGCAGGGCAGGGTGGCAGAGCGCCAGGGCCTTGAACAGCCGGCCCATGGCGTGCGGCTCGGTCAGCCGGCGGGTGCCGGCGAGCAGCGCGGCGGCGGCGGCGGGCGGCTGGGTGCGGGCCAGCGCCTCCACCCGTTGCGGCAGGCCGAGCCGGGCCAGGAACAGGCCCTGCGGCACCGGCCCCTGCGCCGCCGCGCCCGCCGCGCGGGCCAGGGTGGCGAGGGCGGCGAAATCGACATGCGCGGTCAGGTCGGCGGTGCCGGGGTCAGCCAGGGGGGGCGCGGGGGCGCCGTCGCGCAGCGCCTGCAGGCTGTCCCCGGCCATGGAGGCGGCCGGGCCGTAATCGACGAACAGGGCGGCGCCGCCCTGCGCGACCAATCTCGCCCCGAGGGCGGCGGCGAGGGCACGGGCGGGCTCGCAGATCTCCACCACCTCGTCCTCGGTGGCCGGGGGGCAGGGGGGCTCGGGGGCATCGGCCGGACGCTCGGCGAAGGCACCGTCGGCGACCCAGCGCTCGGCCCAGCCGGCGCCGCGGCGGAGGAACTGGCGGATCGGCAGGGCATCGAGGAATTCGTTGCCGATCAGGATCAGTGGGCCGGCCGGCAGGTCGGCGATGCGGTCATGCCAGACCGCCCCGGGCAGGCGCCCTGCCTGCAGCGCGCGCAGCCGCGGCGAGGTCTCCACCAGGTGCAGGCGCAGCGCCGCCCGGAAGGCCGGGACGGCGCGGGCGATGGCGCGCAGCGCGTCCGCCATCAGCGTGCCGCGGCCGGGGCCGGCTTCGGCCAGGATCACCGGATCGGGGGATCCCATGGCCTGCCATGTCACCGCCGCCCACAGCCCGAGCACCTCGCCGAAGGCCTGGGAGATCTCCGGGGCGGTGGTGAAGTCGGCGAAGGGGTCGCGGGCGGCGTAGTAGGCGGCGTTCGCCCGCGCCATGAAGGCGTCGAGCCGTTCCATCAGCCCGGTCGGCCGGGCGCGCGGGCGCGGAGGATCAGCCAGATGCCGGCGACCGCCATCGGGATGCAGAGCAACTGGCCCATGGTGGCGCCGGCATACAGGAAGCCCAGGAAGGGGTCGGGCTGGCGGAAGAATTCGCCGGTGCTGCGCGCGATCGCATAGCCCAGCAGGAACACCCCGGTGAGCAGGCCGAACCGGGACCGCAGCCGCTCCTGCCGTGCCAGCAGCAGCATGATCGCCAGCAGCACCGCGCCTTCCAGCAGCGCCTGGTAGATCTGGCTGGGATGGCGCGGGATCGGGCCGGCATGGGGAAACACCATGGCCCAGGGCAGCCAGTCCGGCGCCGGGCGGCCCCACAACTCACCATTGATGAAATTGGCGATCCGCCCCAACCCGAGCCCGAGCGGGGCCACCACGGCGATGCGGTCGGCGAACCCGAAGATGGGGATGCCCTGGCGGCGGCAGAACCAGATGATGGCCACCGCCACGCCCAGCATGCCGCCGTGGAAGCTCATGCCGCCCTGCCACAGCGCCAGGATTTCCCAGGGCGCGCCCAGGAACCGGCCGGGCTGGTAGAAAAAGACGTACCCGAGCCGTCCGCCGATCACCACGCCCAGCGTGGCCCAGGTGAGGAAATCGTCCACCTGCTCGCGCGAGGCGACCGGCGGGGCGAGGGCGGCAAGGCGGCGTACCAGCAGCCAGGCGAGCACCAGGCTGACGATATAGGCCAGCGCATACCAACGGATGGCAAGTGGCCCGACCTGGAGCAGCACCGGGTCGAACTGGGGGAACAGCAGGACGGGGATCAAGAGTGGCACTCCGGCCACATGACGGGGAGTGGCGAGGGCCTGCCCTTCTCCCACACGGTTGGATCGCCCATGTTCCCCGCTGCGCCTTGGTGTTGCGGCGGCGTCACGGGAACCTGCGGCTGGGAAGCGGTGGGATGCATGGCCAGGGATCTGGCGCCGGCGGTGTCCAGGAGCATGGGCGCAGGATATACGGGGGGGCTGCGGTGGGCGAAAGCCGTCCGCCGCCATTCTGACAGGAGATGATGATGGCCGAACGACCGCGTTTCTTCGATGATCTGGCCGGCGTGGCCGGAGGCGCCATTTCAGCGCTGACCGGCCTGCGCGACGAGGTCGAGTCGCTGGTGCGCGCGCGTATCGAGGAAGCGATCCGCCGGCTCGACCTGGTCAAGCGCGAGGAACTCGATGCGGCCATGGAGCTGGCGGCGAATGCCCGCGTCGGCCAGGAAGCCGCCGAGTCCCGGCTGGCCGCGCTGGAAGCCCGCGTTGCGGCGCTCGAGGAAAAGAAGGCTCCGGTTGGGGGTGGTCCCGGCATGATCGCCTGAGCCGGGCCGGTATCGCGTTGCAAACAATTGCTGTTGCATTGCAACATGAAGTGAGACGTGAAGTTCGGATGTCGCCGCGTTGACCCCTTGCGGCACGAATCCGCGCCCTTCTAGGCTAGCCTCGTGCCGTCGCGGGGCGGTTACACGACAGTGTGACTCCCGACGGCGCCCCGCTGACCCTGGTTGCCGGTGTGTGGCCAGGTGCCTACCGGCCTTCCTCCAGTTGGGAGACCTCGCATGTCAGCTCTGATGAGCAGCATCACCGAAGAAAGATCGGCCAATCCGCTCGACATGCTGGAACAGATCGCCAGCGCGAACGATTGGGCCTTCGACCGCCGCAACGATGCCGAGATGGCGGCCGAGGCGCCCGGCAAGTGGTGCGACTACGGGCTCTATTTCAGCTGGTCCGACGAGATCAGCGCCATGCACTTCACCTGCACCTTCGACCTGAAGGTTCCGGAGAAGCGGCGCGGTGCCCTTTATGAATTGCTGGCGCTGGCCAACGAAAGGCTGTGGATCGGCCATTTCGGGATGGACAGCGACGACGGGATGCCGGTGTTCCGCCACGCCGTGCTGCTGCGCGGCGCGCCCGGGGCATCGGTCGAGAGTTTGGAGGACATGGTGGATATCGCCATCACCGAATGCGAGCGCTTCTTCCCGGCCTTCCAGTTCGTGCTGTGGGGCGGCAAGTCCCCGGCCGAGGCACTGGCCGCGGCCATGCTGGAATGTGCGGGCGAAGCCTGAGGCGATGACCAAGACTGCGATCCCGCCCATCCTGCTGGTTGGCTTCGGCAAGATGGGCGGGGCCATGCTCGCCGGCTGGCGCGAGCGCGGCCTGGCTCCCTCGGTGGCGGTTGACCCGCAGCTTCCGCTCCCCCCCGGCCCGGAGGTGACGGTGGTGGCCGACGCCGCCGCGATCCCGGCGGATTTCGCGCCCGCGGCGGTGGTGCTGGCGGTCAAGCCGCAGAACGCCGCCGCCGTGCTGCCGCACTACGCCCGCTATGCCGGCAAGGCGGTCATGATCTCGATCATGGCCGGCCGGACCATTGCCGGGCTGCGCGCGGTGCTCGGCGAGCAGGCGGCGGTGGTGCGCGCCATGCCGAACACCCCGGCCGCGGTGCGGCAGGGGATCACGGTCGGCTGCGCCGGGCCCGGGGTCACGGCGGCGCAGCGCGCCCTGGCCGACACGCTGCTCTCGGCGATCGGCAAGGTGGCCTGGATCGACGACGAGGCCCTGATCGACGCGGTGACCGCCATTTCCGGGGGCGGCCCGGCCTATGTCTTCCTGCTGGCCGAGCTGCTGGAGCAGGCGGCGATCGCGCAGGGCATTCCCGCCGACCTCGCCCGGCTGATGGCCCGCCAGACGGTGTCGGGGTCGGGCGCGCTGCTGGCGGCGAGCCCGGAGGATGCGGCGGCGCTGCGGCGCGCGGTGACCAGCCCCAAGGGCACCACCGAGCGGGCGCTCGCCGTGCTGATGGCCGAGGATGCCTGGCCCGCCCTGGTTCCGCGGGCCATTGCCGCGGCGACCGAACGTTCCCGTGAATTGTCGGGCGGCTGAACGGTCGCCCCGAACGTCCTGGCCCTGTCCACGTTGAGCGCGCTCTTGGAATGAATGAAGCCCATGGATGATACCGCATTCGATCAGGCGCTGGTGGCCAGCGCCCTGCGGCTGGCCGCGGAGCGTGGCTGGACCGGCGTGAGCGTGGCGCAGGCCGCGCGCGATGCCGACCTGCCGCTCGACCGGGCCCGCCGCCGCTTCCCCAGCCGGCTCGCCATCCTGCTGCGCATCGGTCGGCTGGCCGACGAGGCGGCGCTGGCGCTGGCCGCCAGCGAAGGCTCCCGGCGCGACCGGCTGTTCGACAACCTGATGCGGCGGATCGATTACTTCCAGGCCAACCGGCCCGGCATCCTCGCGATCCTGCGGGCGCTGCCCTGCGATCCGCCCACCGCCTTCCTGGTCAGCACGCAGGTGCTGGCCAGCATGGGCTGGATGCTGGAGGCCTCCGGCATTTCCACCAGCGGGCCGCGCGGCCTGCTGCGCACCAAGGGGCTGCTGGGGGTGTGGCTGTGGACCCTGCGCGCCTGGCAGCGTGACGACAGCCAGGACCTCGCGGCGACCATGGCGGCACTGGATGCGGCGCTGTCACGGGCCGAGCAGGCCGATGGATGGCTGGGCGGCCACCGGTCCGGGCCTTCGCCCGAACCGCCAGACGGGGAGCCCGATTTTCCCCCGCCCCAGCCCACCTCGCCGCCCGAGGAACCCCCGCCGGAGCCGCCGCCACCCCCTCCGCCCGCTTCCCCGCCGGTATGAGCAAAACCGTCTCTTTTCCTGCTTCATGATTTTTACGGGAGGCTTCATTGAGTCGGCCCCTCCGCTCGCGTAAACCGGAATCGGCCCGTGCCGGGACGGTGCGGGAAGGGCCGCTGTCGACCGGGGGGACGATGGCGACCGAGCGGCTTATCAACGCACAGCAGGAGCCGACCATGGCGAACGAAACCACCAAGACGGGCGCCGACTCTCCGTTCTCCCAGGCCTTCGGACAGGCAAAGAGCGCCGCCGAGGACTTCACCCGCATCTTCTCGGAACTGAAGTTCCCGGCCGTGCCGGACCTGGAATTGCTGCTGAATGCGCACAAGCGCAACCTTGAGACGCTGTCGGCCGCCAATCGCGTCGCGCTGGAAGGGGCGCAGGCGGTTGCCAAGCGTCACATGGAAATCCTCCAGCAGACCGTGTCGGAACTGTCGGAGACGGTGCGCTCATTTACCAACGCCGGCGAGCCTCCGCAGGCCAAGGCCGCCAAGCAGACGGAATTGCTGAAGCGTTCCTACGAGCGGGCGGTGGCGAACACCCGCGAGCTGTCGGACCTGATCTCGCGTTCGAACACCGAGGCGCTGGAACTGCTGAACCGGCGCGTGTCGGAAGCGCTCGACGAGGTCAAGACCCTCGTCGAGAAGGCCGGCATCAAGGCCGGCTGATCCTGCGGGGCCGGCCGTCCTGCCCAGGGATGACCGGCCCTTTCTCTTCTCGGCGCTTTCCCCGCGCGGCCACCCGATCTCAGGCGGCACGCACCGCGCTGACGAAGCCCTGCACTTCCTTGGACAGATCCCCCGTGCGTCGTGACAGGTCCCCCGCGGCGCCAAGCACCCGCACGGCCGCCGCGCCGCTGGTCTGTGCCGCCTCGCTCACGCCGGAGATGTTGTGCGTGACCGTCTGCCCGGCGGATGCCGCCTGCTGGACGTTGCGCGCGATTTCGGATGTGGCGGCGCCCTGTTCCTCGACCGCCGAGGCGATGGTGGTCGCGATGGCGCTGCTTTCCTCGATCGTCGCGGTGATGCGGCGAATGGCCTCGACCGCCTGGTTGGTGGTTTCCTGCAAGGCGGCCACCTGTTCGCTGATCTCGCCGGTGGCCCTGGCCGTCTGCTGGGCGAGATTCTTGACTTCCGAAGCCACGACCGCGAAGCCGCGCCCGGCTTCCCCCGCCCGTGCCGCCTCGATGGTGGCGTTGAGCGCGAGCAGATTGGTCTGGCCGGCGATGCTGCTGATCAGGTCGATCACCTTGCCGATCTTCCCGGCGCCGTCGGCCAGCGCGCGGACGGTGGTGTCGGTGCGGCGCGCATCGGCCACCGCGCGTTCGGAGATCCGGGCGGATTGCGAGACCTGCCGGCTGATCTCGCTGATCGAGGACGAGAGTTCCTCGGCTGCCGAGGCCACGTTCTGCACGCCCGCGCCGGAGGTCAGCGCCGCATCCGCCGCCGTGGTGGCCTGACGGGTGGTCTGCTCCGCCGTCGTCGCCATTGAGGTGGCGGTTCCCTGCATCTCGGTCGCGGCGGAGGAGAGATGCTCGACCAAAGATGCGACCTTCCCTTCGAAATCCCGTACGATCCGGGTCAGTTGCGTGGCCCGCTGTTCCCTGGCCTGGCGTTCGGCTTCCTGCGCGGCGGCCAGCCGCCCGGCCGTGGCCAGGCCGTCGCGGAACACCTGCATCACCCCAGCCATGGCCCCGATCTCGTCACGCCGGTCAGCACCCGGAATCGGGACCGTCAGGTCGTTCTCGCTCATCCGGCGCATCGCCGCGGTCATGGCCGCGAGCGGGGCGGCGATCACCTTGGTCAACAGTGCGCCTGCTGCCAGTGCCGCAAGTATCGATATGATCGTGTCGCCAATGGTGATGAGTCGCGGGGTCGAGAACGCGTCACCCTGCCTGGCACTGCGCTGCGCCAGAAGCTGTTCCTCGACCTGTTTGATCTCATTCAACTTCGCCCGAATGCCGTCCATCGCGGCTTTGCCGGCGGCGGAGGCTTCCAGACGGCGGGCTTCGTCCTGGGTCTCGGCACGGCTCATCAGCGTGATTTCGCGCTCGGCGATATCGCGTTGCCAGATTTCGACCAGGCGGTTCATTTCCTGCAACCGCTGTTGCTGCGCCGGATTGTCGGCAGTCAGTTGCCGGATCTGCGCATAGCCGGTGGCGTAGGCGGTTCGTCCGGATTCGGTAGGCTCGAGGAAACGCCGATCGGCGGACACCAGATAGCCCCTGACGCCGGTTTCCTGATCCGTCATGGAGGCCTGTATCCGCTCGGCCTGACGCAGAACGTCCTGGGTATGCAGTGTCCAGCCGATGCTTTCCTGGATCGTGGAAAGTTGCTGATAGGTCATGATATTGGCAAGGAGCACAATCCCGATGATGGCGCCGAACGACATCAGGAATTTGCGATTTGTTGGCAAATTTTCGAAGAAAGATGCCACGCTGAATCTTTCGCTAATTGTGTTGTTGGTAAATAATTTATCGCAGAATTTTGTTTCGATGTGCAAGCGCATAATTAATTTCGATATCTATATACTTATGAAAGCATGTTGCGGATTATTTTAAAATTAATGCGCAAGATGAATTATTAATTTCCGGCACGAAAATGCTTTGGCCGGTTGATCCGACCCGTACCCCCGACAGGACGGATGATCCACAGCTTCGCCATGTGGCCGGGCACTGATGGTTGATCCGGCCGATGGCGGTCTATACGGGCAAAAGGAGCGGTCTATACGGGCAAAAGGATGCGCGCGCGCAGCCCACCGAGCGGGCTGTCCTCCAGCGTGATGTCGCCGCCATGCGCGCGCACGATGTCACGAGCGATGGTCAGCCCAAGACCTGTGCCGCCATCCTTGCCGCTTTCGAAGGGGCGGAAGGCGCCTTCACGATGGTCGGGGTGAATGCCGGGCCCGTCATCATCCACCGTGACCTGCACGTTGCGCACGCCGATCGGCGTCGCCGCCAACATGACACGCTGCGCATGGCGGCAGGCATTGTCGACAAGATTGGTGATCGCGCGCCGCAGCGCATCGGGGCGCAGCCGCAGCGTCAGCTCGCCCGGCAGGTCGAGCCCGATTTCCGTGCCGCTGCGGCGGGCGCCGGCCGCCACGTCCTTCAGCAGGTCCGACAGATCGATCAGGCGCGCCTGCTCGATGGCCTCGCCGCGGGCGAAGGCCAGGTAGCCGCGCACCATCCGCTCCATTTCCTCGACATCGGCGGTCATCGCGGTGATGTCCTCGCGCAGCTCCTCCTGCGCGGGCAACATGGCCAGGGCCAGCCGCAGCCGGGTCAGCGGCGTGCGCAGGTCGTGCGATACGCCCGCAAGCATTTCTGTCCGCTGCTGCAGGAAACGCCGGATGCGTTCCTGCATGCGGTTGAAGGCCGCGGCGGCCTGGCGGACCTCGGTGGCGCCCTCGGGCCGGATGGGCCCGATGTCGCGGCCCATGCCGAACGCCTCGGCGGCGGCCGCGAGGCGGCGGATGGCACGCACCTGGTTGCGCATGAACAGGGCGGCGATGATGAACAGCAGCACCGCCGAGCCGACCAGCCACAGGAAGAACAGGTAGATCGTGCCGGTGTACAGCCGCTTGCGCGGGGCCTGCACGTCCAGCACCGCATCGGGCAATTGCACGCGCACCAGCACCGACACCGGGTCGGAGGCCCAGTCGATGCTGAAGGGCAGACTGAGGCGCTGGCGCAGCGAGCCGGTGAGGTCGTCGTCCACCGGCCCGATCAGGCTGGCGCGCCGCCCGCGCGGCAGGCTTGCCCCCGGCTCGACGCGCATCGCGATCTCCCATTGCCGCCAGGCGTTCTGCAGGATCCACACGCGGTCCTCCGGCGAGGGATAGCGCTGCAGCAGCTCGACCGTGGTGGCGATCTCGCCGGAGATGGCGAGCGCGAAGCGGCGGGAGATGATGTCGAGATGGGTGCCGTAGAAGATCTGCAGCGCCACCGCCTGCACGATGACCAGCGGCACCAGGATCATCAGCAGGCTGCGCCACAGCAGCGTCTTGGGCAGGAAGCGCTTGACCAGGTGGCCCTTGGGGATGTGGACGCGCACCGCTCAGCGCCCGGGCTTGAGCACGTAGCCGCGGCCGCGCACGGTGTGCAGGAAGCGGGGCTCGCGCGGGTCGGCCTCGATCTTGCGGCGCAGCCGGGTGACCATGACGTCGATCGCGCGCTCGCCGGTCTCGTCCATGCTGAGCGCGGCGACGATCTGCTCGCGGGAGAACACGTCGCCGGGCTTGCGCGCCAGCACCGTCAGCAGCGCGGCCTCGCCGCCGGTCAGGCGGACCGGCCCGCCCGCGCCGCGCAGCTCGGAGCGGACGGGATCGAATTCCAGCACGCCGAGCGGCAGCGGGCCGGTCGGCGCGTCGGGGGGGGCGGGCGGCGGCGCGATGCGGCGCAGCCGGGCGCGGATGCGCAGCAGCAGTTCCTTGGGATCGAAGGGCTTGGGCAGGTAGTCGTCGGCGCCGGCCTCGAAGCCGGCGATGCGGTCTTCCGGCGTGCCGCGGGCGGTCAGCAGCAGCACCGGGATGTCGGCGGCCTCGCCGCGCAGCGCCTCGGTCAGCTCCAGGCCGCTCTCGCCGGGCATCATGATGTCGAGCACGAGCATGTCGGGCTGCAGGAAGCGCAGCTTCTCCCGCGCCTCGGCCGCGCTGGCCGCGGTGGTCACGCGAAACCCGTTCTCGGTCAGGTAGCGCGACAACAACGTGCGCAGCCGCACATCGTCGTCCACCACCAGGATCAGCGCGTCGTCGGACATCGGCGTCTCCGTCAGGCCGAGCGGGTCAGCCGCGGCCGCGGCAGCTCGGCCCGCTCGGTATAGCTGCGGGCGGCCTCGTCCATGATCCCCCGCATCACCCGCCGGAACCCCTCCACCGCCTGCGGCCCGGCATCGCGGTAGGCGGCGACCACGCGTTCGCGCTGGCGCTCGAACAGCCGGCGCTCCAGCGCCTCGCCGGTGGTGGTGAGGGTGAGCAGGCGCTGGCGGCGGTCGGCACGGCCCTGGGTCTGCGCCACGTAGCCCTGCGCGACCAGGGCGCCGAGCACGCGCGCCAGGCTCTGCTTGGTGATGCGCAGGATGGCGAGCAGGTCGGTCACGGGGATGCCAGGGTTGCGCCCGATGAAATGCAGGGCCCGGTGGTGCGCACGGCCGAGTCCCAGTTCGTCCAGGATCACGTCGGCCGCGTTGGTGAAGTCGCGATAGGCGAAGAACAGCAGGTCCTGGGCGGCGCGAATTTCCTCCTCGCGCAGGAACAGCAGGTTGCTGCCGGCAGGGGCGGGGGGCTGGGTCTTCAGGTCAGACATGCGCGCAGGACCTTGGTGGGCCGGAATGGCTGGGCTGGCATGGCTGGGTTGCCTCCCGGTTAGGACAGTCCGTTTGACGTATCATGAGCTCGATTATAACGTCAGGCCAACTTGAGCAACAATCTTGCGAGGAGAGCCGCGGTGGCGCTGGTTCCTTTCGACGACCGGGATGGTTTCATCTGGTATGACGGTGCTCTGGTGCCGTGGCGGGACGCGAAGCTGCACGTGCTTTCGCATGGGCTGCACTATGCCAGCGGCGTGTTCGAGGGGGAGAGGGCCTATGGCGGCAACATCTTCAAGCTCCGCGCCCATACCGAACGCCTGATCCAGTCCGGGCGGTTGCTCGGCTTCGACATTCCCTATACCGCCGAGCAGATCGACGCCGCCTGCAAGCAGGTGCTGGCCGCGAACGGCCAGGTCGAGGCCTATGTCCGCCCGATCGCATGGCGTGGCTCCGAGCAGCTTTCGGTCTCGGCGCAGGCGACCAAGATCCACCTTGCGATCGCCACCTGGGCCTGGCCGAACCTGTTCGGTGAGAACCGGATGAAGGGCGTGCGCCTGGGCATCGCCGAATGGCGCCGGCCACATCCGCAGACCGCGCCGAGTGCCTCGAAGGCGGCCGGCCTCTACATGATCGGCACGCTGTCCAAGCACAAGGCCGAGTCCGAAGGCTTCGATGATGCGCTGATGCTGGACTGGCGCGGCCAGGTGGCCGAGGCGACCGGCGCCAACGTGTTCTTTGCCATCGACGGGGAACTGCACACGCCGACGCCGGATTGCTTCCTCAACGGCATCACCCGCCGCACCGTGATGTCGATCGCGCGCCGCCGGCAGATCCCGGTGGTGGAGCGGGCCATCCAGCCCGAGGAGATCAAGCGGGCGAGCGAGGTGTTCCTGGCCGGCACCGCCGCCGAAGTGACCCCGGTGCGCCAGATCGGCGAACTGCACTTCACGCCGGGCCAGATCACCGAGACGCTGCTCGGGGATTACGAGGCGCTGGTGCGGATGAGCCCGGAAGAGGTCGAGCAGCGCGCCCCGATCTGATCGGAAGCAAGGCCAGGGCTCTGCCCTGGACCCGGCAGGGGCCACAAGGCCCCTGCACCCCGCGACGCGCTGCGCGGCAAGGAATGGGTTCCAAGGGCTTTGCCCTTGGCGGAGGTGCAGGAGGCGGAGCCTCCTGCCTGGGCCGGGGCAGCGCCCCGGATCAGGTCCTTTCCCAGCGTGCCGCCGCCGCGTCGTCGGCGTCCCGTGCCTCTACCCAGTGCTCGCCCCCGTCGGCGAAGCGTTCCTTCTTCCAGAACGGCGCGCGGGTCTTGAGCCAGTCGATCAGGAAGGCGGTCGCGTCCAGCGCCGCCTGGCGATGCGGCGCGGCGGCCAGCACCAGCACGATGTTCGCACCGGGCGTCAGCGTGCCGACGCGGTGGATCAGCGTGCAGCCAAGCAGGCTCCAGCGTGCCTCGGCCTCCGCGGCGATGGCGGCGAGGGCCCGTTCAGTCATGCCGGGATAGTGCTCGAGCGTCATTGCCGTGATCGGGTGGCCGCCGGCGCTGTCGCGGACGGTGCCGACGAAGCAGCCGATGCCGCCGATATCGGCGCGACCCGCGGTCAGGGCCGCGATCTCGGCGCCGATGTCGAAATCCGCGTCCTGGATGCGGATCGTGGCCATGCTCACCCGCCCGTCACCGGTGGGAAGAACGCCACCTCGTCGCCGGCGGCGACCGGCGTGCCGGGGTCGGCGAAATCCTGGTTGACCGCGCAGCGAATGCTGCGGGCAGCGGCGAAGGCGGCCTCGTGGCCGCTGCTGCGTCCGCGCAGCCAGGCGATCAGGTCGGTGACGGTGGCCACGTCCGGCGGCAGCGGCAGCTCTTCCTCAGAGGTGCCGACGCGCTCGCGCAGCCAGGCGAAATAGAGCAGGCGGATGGTGCCAGGGGGCATGGCGGTGCAACGTCGTCGTTCAGCGTGGGTTCGGGACCGTGGTGACCGTGCCGTCCGGCGCGATCATCGTGCTCGTGCCGTTCGCGTTGGGCACGATGATGCCGATCTGGCCCTTGGGATCGGTATAGGTCTGCACGCCATTGCCGGTCTGGGTGCCGGGCACGGCGCCACCGGGGGCGGGATAGCTGCGCACCGACGGCGGTGGGTTGGCCGGCAGATCGGGGGGTATCGTGGGGCCCTGGGCTGGCGGCGGCGCGGTGATGGAAGGCTGTGCCCCGGGCGGGGTGGAACTGCCGCGCCGCGGCGCGGGCTGTTCCGGCCGGCCGGACTGGTCCTGCTGGTTCTGCTGGTGCTGGATGTCCTGCAGCGTCGGTTCCGGCGGAGCCTGGCCAGGCCAGACATTGCCTGCCTCGGGGGTCAGTGGCTCGACCTCGGCGGTCCGGCCTTCGACCCGCAGGACATTCGGGCTGTCGCCGACCGGGCGATTCGGGTTGGCCTGGAAGCTGTGAGTGTCAGCGATGAAGCCGCCGAAGCCCACGAAAGGGCTGCCGGCATAGCTCTCGCAGCCCGCCAGAAGCAGAACGAGGCCGGGCAGGACGATGCGCCGCATGGGTTTGTCCTTGTCGCGCAAGGGAATGGGCGGTCCGACCGCCCGGTCGGGGCCAATCTGCCCCCGCAATGGCCTGATTTTCAAGGCGTCATGTGCATTGCACCGGTCCCCGGGGCGAGGCAAGGCCGCAATTGGCCGCCTTGTCGGGCGGTTGCGGGGCCATCCCGACCGACCCACCGGTCGGGCCGGGCGGCGTCACCCGAGTCGGACCTTCACTTGCTGACGGCGCCGCGGGGCGTGGTCGCGTGGCGCACGCCGGCGGTCAGGTAGTCCCAGCCGGTCACCAGGGTGAGGATCGCCGCGACCCACAGCATGGCCTCGCCGATGCCGGAGACCGGCAGCCAGGACAGATGCAGCCACGCCGCGCTGGTGTCCCCGGCCAGCAGTGTCCCGAGCGCGCCCATCTGGAAGCCGGTCTTCCATTTCGCCAGCCGCGTGACCGGCAGGCCGATGCTGATGCCGGCGAGGTATTCGCGCAGGCCGCTGACCAGGATCTCGCGCAGCATGATGACGATCGCGGGGTAGAGTCCCCAGAAGCTCAGCCGGTTCATGCCGGCCAGCATCATCAGCGCCGCGCCGACCAGCAGCTTGTCGGCGATCGGGTCCAGCATGCGGCCGATATCGGAGAGCTGCCGGCGCTCGCGGGCCAGCTTGCCATCGAAATAGTCGGTGATGGCGGCGGCGCTGAACACGATGCACGCCAGGAAATCGCTTGCGGGGGTGCGCACGGCCACCAGCGCCACCAGCACCGGGATGGCGGCGATGCGCGAGAGGGTCAGGAGGTTGGGAAGATCGGTCAGCATCTTTCCTCACACTAGGACGAAACCGCCGCCGGGTCAGCCCTGGTCGCGGGTCGCAGGGTGGCGGTCATGCGACCCGCGCGGGGCAAACCGGAACGGGATGTCCTTCGCCGGCATCCGGTTGAACCTCTATGCGTTCTTCACCCGCCACGACAAGCGCCACTCCTTGACAGATTGCAGGCTCAGGCCGCGCCTTCCACCCGCACGCCGGGATGGAAATGCGCGTAGACCCGCCGGGCAATCTCTCGCGAGATGCCCGGGGCCGCCTCCAGGTCGTGCAGGCCCGCCTGCTTCACGCCGCGCGCCGAGCCGAAATGGTTCAGCAACGCGCGCTTGCGGCCGGGGCCGATGCCCGGGATCTCGTCCAGCTCGCTGGTGACCAGGGCCTTCGAGCGGCCGGCGCGATGGGTGGAGATGGCGAAGCGGTGCGCCTCGTCGCGCAGGCGTTGCAGGAAATACAGCACAGGGTCGCGTGGCGGCAGTTGGAACGGCGCCCGGCCATCCATGTGGAACCACTCGCGGCCGGCGTCGCGGTCGGGTCCCTTGGCGATGCCGACCAGGCGCACGTCGTGCGCCCCAAGGTCGCTCAGCACCGCCCGTGCCGCCGAAAGCTGGCCGGCGCCGCCGTCGATCAGCACCAGGTCGGGCCAGCCGGGGGGCGGGGCGTCCGGGGCGGTGTTCTCGCGCAGGGCCCGGCCAAAGCGGCGTTCCAGCACCTCGCGCATCATGGCGAAGTCGTCGCCGGGCGTGACCGGGCCGCGGATGGAGAACTTGCGATAGGCGGATCGGGTGAAGCCCTCGGGCCCGGCCACGATCATCACGCCATACGGGTTGGCGCCCATGATGTGGCTGTTGTCGTAGACCTCGATCCGCTCGGGGCGGCCGGGCAGGCCGAACAGCTCGGCCACGCCCTCCAGCAGCTTCGCCTGCCCGGCGCTCTCGGCGAGCTTGCGTTCCAGCGCCTCGCGCGCGTTCAGCTCGGCATGGGCGACCACGGCGTGCTTCTCGCCGCGCCGTGGCACCGCGATCTCCACCCGCCGCCCGGTGCCGAAGCCTTCCGCCTTCAGGCGCAGCGCCTCCTCGATCAGGGGCTGCTCGGGCAGGTCGTGGTTGAGCAGCAGCAGCGGCGGCGGCGGCTTGTCGTCGTAGAACTGGCCGAGGAAGGCGGCCAGCACCTCGGGGGCTTCGTCGGCCTTGGCGTGGGCGGGGAAGAAGGCACGGTTGCCGTTGTTGCGCCCGCCGCGGATGAAGAACACCTGCACGCAGGTCTGGCCGGCGATCTGCCAGGCGGCGATCACGTCGGCATCGGTCAGGCTCGCCGGATTGATGACGTCGGTGCCCTGGACATGGGTCAGCGCGCGGATACGGTCGCGGATGGCGGCGGCGCGCTCGAATTCCAGGGCCTCGGCGGCGGCCTCCATCTCGGCGGCCAGTTCCCGCTGCACCGCGGTCTGCCGGCCCGAGAGGAAGGCACGCGCCTGCGCGACCAGGGCGGCGTAGCCATCGCGGTCGATGCGCCCCGCGCAGGGGGCCGAGCAGCGGCGGATCTGGTACAGCAGGCAGGGGCGCGAGCGGTTGGCGAACACCGTGTCGGCGCAGGAGCGCAGCAGGAACACGCGCTGCATCGCCGTCACCGTCTCGTTCACCGCCCAGGCCGAGGCGAAAGGCCCCCAATACCCGCCCTTGCGGGTGCGCGCGCCGCGATGCTTGGCGATCTGCGGGAAGTCGTGGTCCTCGGTCAGCATCAGCCAGGGGTACGACTTGTCGTCCCGCAGCACGATGTTGAAGCGCGGCTTGAGGCGCTTGATCAGGTTGGCCTCGAGCAGCAGCGCCTCGGCCTCGGTGTGGGTGGTGACGATCTCCATCGCCACCGTCTCCGACACCATGCGCCGCAGCCGCTCGGGCAGGCGGGCGAGCTGGGTATAGGCGGTCACCCGCTTCTTCAGCGAGCGCGCCTTGCCGACATAGAGCGCCTCTCCGCCGGCATCGAGCATCCGATAGACGCCAGGGGCGAGCGGCATGGTCGTGAGCGCCGCCTCGATGACGGCGACGCCGCGCGCGGGGGGAGGGGCCTGTTCGTCCGGAGCGGTCATGTCAGGGCATTAGGGGAGAAGCTGCCCGCCTCTCAAGCGGCTGTCGCTTTCGGTGGCAGAACCGGCCACGCCATTATCCCAATGATCCACCGAACCTGTGGATAACTTTGTGGGAAAGCTGTCGGCCAACATGTGCAAGGCGGCGGAATCCCTGCCTTTCACGAAATTGCCCAAATTCCATGCAGGACCATTAAGCTGCTGAAAATCAAAGCTATTTATGTTTCAGTGCGATTAATCGGCGGCCTTGACGTGCCATGTCCCTGGAATCCTTGCAGCCTCTGCCGGGGGGTGGACAAAAATCAGCGCCGACGTCGTTCCACCTCGACGCCGACACTCACGGAGTCGTGAAACACGTCAAGCTTTTCGACCCTCACGCGAGCGAACAGGACGCGAGAATCCGCGAGCGATGCCTGCGCGATGCGTTCGGCGAGGGTTTCCACCAGGCTGACATGGCCGGCCGCGACGATGGCGCGCACGGCATTGGCGACCGCCTCGTAATCCACCACGCGCGGCAATTCGTCGCGCCCGACGGCGGAGCGGGAGAGGGCAGGCATCCCTTCGGCGATGGCCGCGCGCGCGCCCTCGTCCTCCACCGCGAGGTCGACGTTGATGCGCACGCGCTGCGAGCCGTGGTGCTCGTGCGGATGCACGCCGATGCGCGCCGGCAGCACCATGTCGCGGATGAAGACGTGGCGCAGCCCGCGAACGGCGTCGGCGATGCGGGGGGTTTCCATCGGGTTACTCCTCGGGCGGCACGGGGTGCGCCGGGCTCCATTGCAGATGCTGTCCCCCGTCGAGCGCCAGCATCTGACCGGTCAGCGAAGGCAACGACAGGATGGCGAGGGCGGCGCGGGCGACCTCTTCGGGGCCGGTGCCGCGGCCGAGCGGCACCGAGGCGCATTGGCGGGCGAACTGCGCCTCGGTCTGGCGGGGGCTGGGCAAGGCGGGGCCAGGCCCGATCGCATTCACCCGGATGCGGGGAGCCAGGGCCAGCGCCATCGTTTGGGTCAGCGTCCACAGCCCGGCCTTGGACAGGGTGTAGGTGACGAAATGCGGGGTCAGCGACCAGACCCGCTGGTCGAGCAGGTTGATCACCACCCCGTCCGCGTCCGGCGGCAAGGCGCGGGCGAAATCCTGCATCAGCACGAAGGGGGCGCGCAGGTTCGGCTCGATGTGCTTGTCCCAGCTTTCGCGCGTGGCGTCGTGCCATTCGTCGCGTTCGAAGCTGCTGGCGTTGTTGACCAGCACGCCGATCGGGCCGAGCGCGGCGGTCGCCGCCGGCAGCAGGCGCCGCACCGCCGCTTCCTCGGCGAGGTCGGCCGGCAGCACCGCGGCGGCGACGCCACGGGCGCGGATTTCCGTGGCGGTGGCCTCGGCTTCCTCGGAACTGGCAAGGCAATGCACGCCCACGGCGAAGCCGGCATCGGCCAGGGCCAGGGCGATGGCGCGGCCGAGGCGACGCGCGCTGCCGGTGACCAGGGCCGCGCGGGGAATGCCGGGGGGGATGGCGAACATGCGCGCTGCTCTACGCCGGTGGTTTCATGGCCACAAGCACGCCTGAATGAATGGGATCCAAGGGCGAAGCCCTTGGTGGAGGTCCAGGAGGCGAAGCCTCCTGGTGGGGTCTGGGGCGAAGCCCCGGCGGCCAGATTGGCGGGGCGTTGCCCCGCGCCCCACCAGGGCTTCGGCCCTGGACCGACCAAGGGCCACAAGGCCCTTGGATCCCGTTCATTCAGGCGGCGTTCGCCCGCTTGCGCCTGGCCGGCGCCGGCACCGGGGCCGGCGGGTCCTCGGGATTGGCCAGCGCCGCCAGCAGCGCCTCGCGCAGCTTCTGCAGCTTGCGCTCGTTCTCCACCTTCAGCCCGAACACATCCTTCACGTAGAAGGAGTCGACCGCCCGCACGCCATAGGTGGTGACATGCGCCGAGGCGATCTGCAGGCCCTGATCGCTGATGGCGGAGGTCACGTCATGCAGCAGGCCCGGCCGGTCGCGGCCGTTCACCTCGATGACGGTGTAGCGGTTGGAGGCGTGATTATCGATCACCACGCGCGGCGGCACATGGATCGCCCGCATGCGCCGCCCGAGCAGCGCCTTCGACGCCTTGCGGATCTCCGCGCCGAGCTTGATGCGCCCGGTCAGCGCCTGCTCGATCAGCACATACAACCGCGCCAGCCGGTGCGGCGCGTCGAAGGCGCCGCCGGCGGCATCCTGCACCCAGAACGTATCCAGCGCCATGCCATTGGTCAGGGTGTGGATGCGCGCGTCCACGATCGAGGCGCCGGCGACGGCGAGCGCGCCGGCGATCTGGCTGAACAGCCCGGCATGGTCGGCGGCATAGACCGTGACCTCGGTCACCGCGCGCGCCGGCAAGGGCTGGGTTTCCACCGTCAGCGGCGCGCCGCGCGCCTCGGCGTCGCGGATCATGCGGGCGTGGCGGGCATGCGTCTCCGGGTCGAAGCCCAGCCAGTAGCCGCCATAGCCGAGCGAGAGGAAGCGCTCGCGCTCCTCCGCGGTCCAGTCGTCGAGCAGCAGCGCCGCCGCTTCCTTGGCGCGCTGCACCCGCACATCGCGTTCCGTGGTGGCCAGCCCCCCCGCCAGCACCTCGCCGACGCGCGCATACAGTTCGCGCAGCAGCGTTGCCTTCCAGCCGTTCCACACCTTGGCCGAAACCGCGCGCATGTCGGCGACCGTCAGCACCAGCAGCAGCCGCAGCCGCTCGGGCGACTGGATCACCTCGGCGAGGTCGAGGATGGTCTTGGGGTCGTCGATGTCGCGCTTGAACGCGGTCTGGCTGAGCAGCAGGTGGTGCAGCACCAGCCAGGACACCGTTTCGGTCTCCTCGGCCGAAAGCCCGAGCGACGGTCCGACATCCAGCGCCAGCTCGGCACCGAGCTCGGAATGGTCGCCGCCGCGGCCCTTGGCGATGTCGTGCAGCAGCATCGCCACGTACAGCGCTCGCCGCGACTGCAGGTTATGCACGATGTCGGAGGCGACCGGCGCGATCTGCGCGAGTTCCCCGTGTTCCAGCGTGTTGAGCACGTGGATCGCCTCGATCGTGTGCTCGTCGACGGTGAACACGTGGTAGGTGTCGAACTGCATCTGCCCGACGATGCGGGCCCAGTCCGGCAGGAAGCGGCCGAGCACGCCGGTTTCGTTCATGATCTTCAGCCACACCGCGCCATCGGCGTGGTGGTGCTCGCTCTCGCGGCCGCACAGCAGGTCCATGAACAGCGCCGCCGCCTCCGGGTCGTCGCGCAGCTCGACGGCGCGGCGCTCGTTGCGGATCAGCGCGCGCATGGCCAGGGGATGCAGCCGGAGATTGCGGTCGCGCGCCACCTGCAGGATGCGCAGCATCTGGATCGGCTCGCGATCGAAGGAGCGGCCCTTGGCGCTCAGCAACTGCCCGTCGGCGAGCACGAAGCCGGCGGCAGCGAGCTGCGCGTCGGTCTCCTGCGCCAGCGCCGGCGGGCCGAGGGCGGCGCGCATCAGCGCCGGCTCCAGCACATGGGTCAGGCGGGAGACCTCGCGGGCGGTCAGGAAGTAGTGGCGCATGAAGCGCTCCACCCCGTCCTGGCGGCCGTGGCGGGTATAGCCCATGCGCGCGCCGACCACCGGCTGCAGGTCGAAGGTCAGGCGTTCCTCGGCGCGGCCGGCGACGTAGTGCAGGTGAAAGCGCAGCGTCCACAGGAAGTCCCAGGACCGCCGCGCCAGCCGTGCTTCCGTCTCGGTCAGGATGCCGCCGGCCGGGCCCGCGGGATCGGCGAGCTCGGCCATGATGTTGGTGCCGAAGACGTAGCGGGCGATCCAGTACAGCGTCTGCAGGTCGCGCAGCCCGCCGCGGCCTTCCTTGATGTTGGGCTCCACCACGAAGGGGGAGTCACCGTAGCGGCGGTGGCGGGAGGCCCGCTCGGCCTGCTTGGCGGCGATGTAGGTGGCGGCCCCCGCCTCGGCGCAGGCGGTGCGGAAACGGGTGGCGAATTCCTGGAACAGCACCGCGTCGCCCGCGATCGGCCTGGCGTCCAGCAGCGAGGTGCGGATGGTGGCGTCGCCGTTCGCCTCGGTCAGGCAGTCGGCGACCGAGCGGGTGGCGTGGCCGACCTTGAGCCCGAGGTCCCACAGGAAATACAGCATGAACTCGACGCTGCGCAGCACCGAGGGGCTCGGTTCGTCGGCGGTCAGGAACAGCAGGTCGATGTCGCTGAACGGGGCCAGCACGCCGCGGCCGTAGCCGCCGGTGGCGGCGAGGGCGAGGCGCCCGATGCCGTTGGACTGCGCCGCGGCGGGCGGGTGCAGCGACAGCGCGTAATCGTGCAGGGCCCCGATCAGCCCGTCGGTCAGTGATGCCAGCCGGCGCGCCGCGCCCAGCCCCGAGGTGCCGCCTTGCTCGAACGTGTCGCGCACATGGTTCTGGATGCGCGCCAGGTGGCGACGGAAGGCAGCAAGGGCGGCCTCGCGCGGCACGACGCCCGCGTTCTCGGCTGCCAGGGCGGACAGCGCTTCCTGCAGGGCGGTCGCGGCAGGATCGGGGTCGGCCAAATGAGCGGTTGGGGACATCGTCTTCATTGTACCGGGTCGATGCGCGCTGTGACAGGCACGCTGTCGGGGGGCAGCAGTGCCCGGAGGCGATACAGGGCCTCGAGTGCCTCGCGGGGGGTCAGGCAGTCCGGATCGATCGCCGCCAGTTCCTCTCGCAACGGGTCGGCGGGCGGCAAGGTTTCTGGTGTGGCGGGCGGGCGGGGCTCCGGCTCGGCGGCCGCCGGGGTGGCCGCGGCGAACAGCGGCAGCGCGCCGGCATCGGTCAGGTCGCCCGCGCGGCGCTCCAGCGCGGCCAGCAGGGTGCCGGCACGGCGCACCACCGGGGCCGGCACGCCGGCCAGCCGCGCGACATGCACGCCCCAGCTCCGTCCCGCCGCGCCGGCGGCGACCTCGTGCAGGAACACCACCTCTCCCTTCCACTCCTTCACCCGCATGCTGTACGGCGCGAGATGCGCAAGTTCGCCCTCGAGCCGGGCGAGTTCATGGAAGTGGGTGGCGAAGATCACCCGGCAACGGGCGGCATTGTGCAGCGCTTCCAGGACCGCCCAGGCGATCGCCAGCCCGTCGAGGGTGGCGGTGCCGCGGCCGATCTCGTCGATCACGGCCAGGCTGCGCGGGCCGGCCTGGTGCAGGATGGCGGCGGTCTCGGTCATTTCCACCATGAAGGTGCTGCGCCCGCGCGCGAGGTCGTCGGAGGCTCCGACGCGCGAGAACAGCCGGTCCACCACGCCGATGCGTGCCGCGGTCGCCGGCACCGGCAGCCCCGCCTGCGCCAGCACCACGATCAGCGCGTTCTGCCGCAGGTAGGTGGACTTGCCCGCCATGTTCGGCCCGGTCAGCAGCAGCACGCGCCGCCCGGGCGAGAGGTCGCAGTCATTCGGCACGAAGGCGATGGTGCCCGCCAGCGCCGCCTCGACCACCGGATGGCGCCCCGCCGTGACCTGGAACGCCGCCGTGTCGGTCACCTCCGGACGGCACCATGTGCCGGGGGCGGCGAGGGCGGCGGCGGACTGGGCGACGTCCAGCAAGGCGAGGGCGGCGGCGCACCCGGCCAGGACCTCGCTCTCGTGCAGCGCCGCGGTGACCAGGTGGGCGAACACCGCGCGCTCGCGGACGGCGGCGCGATCGGCCGCCTCGGTGATGCGGCGGTCGAGGTCGGACAGTTCGGGCGAGGAGAAGCGGGCGCCGTTCGCCATGCCCTGGCGCAGGGTCAGGTCGGGATGCGCCCGCAGTTTCTCGACCGCGGCGGCCGGTGCCTCGATGACGTAGCCGAGCTGGGCATGGTGGCGGATCTTGAGGCTGGCGACACCGTATTTCTGTGCGTAGTCGAGCTGCAGCGTCGCCACCACCCGGCGGCTGTCGTCGCGCAACGACCGTTCGGCGTCCAGTTCGGCATCGAAGCCGGTGGCGATGGCGCCGTCTTCGAGCCGCGCCGGCACCGGCTCGGCGAGGGCCGCGTTCAGTTCGGCGCGCAGCGCCGGGGCGACGGGCAGGGCCGCGCGGGCCTCGGCCAGCAGCGCCGGCAGCGTGCCCTCGAGCGCCGCCTCGGCCTCCGCCGCGGCGGCGAGCCCGTCGCGCAGGGCGCCAAGGTCGCGCGGTCCGCCGCGGCCCAGCGAGAGCCGGGCCAGCGCGCGGGCCATGTCCGGGGCCCGGCGCAGCGCCGCCCGCAACGCCGTGGCCGCCGCCGGATTGACGAGCAGCCAGGCCCAGCTTTCCTGGCGGGCGCCGATCGCGGCGGGGTCGGTCAGCGGCGCGGCCAGCCACTCCGCCAGCAGCCGCGCCCCCGCGGCGGTGAGGGTGCGCTGCACCGCGGCGACCAGGGTGTGGGTGGTGCCGCCGTCCCGCGCGCGCAGGATCTCCAGGCTTGCCCGGGTGGCCCCATCCAGTTCCAGCCGCCCGGCCTCGCCGAGCGGGGCGGGGCGGGAGAGCAGCGGCAGCTTGCCCGCCTGGGTGGCCCGCACGTAGTCGAGCGCCTGCAGCGCCGCGACCGCCTCGACATCGGAGAAATTGCCGAAGGCGTCCAGGCTGGCGGCATGGAAGGTCTCGGCCAGCCGCCGCCGTGCCACCGCCGCGGGGGTGGCGCGCTGCTCCGGGGCGCGGCGCCCTTCCCATTCGCCGAGCGGCAGGACGGCCGGGGCGAGGATCTCGGCCGGATCGATGCGGCCGAGCGCGGCGGGCAGCGCGTCGGCGTGCAGCGCCTGGGTTTCGAAGGCGCCGGTGGAGACATCGAGCCAGGCGGCGCCGATGCGCCCCTCCGTCGGGACCAGCGCCAGCAGCAGGTTGGGCCGGCCGGGCTCCAGCAGCGCTTCCTCGGTGAGCGTGCCGGGGGTGATCAGCCGCACCACCTCGCGGCGGATCGGCGTCTTGCCGGTGCGGGTCTTCGGGTCTTCCATCTGCTCGGCGACGGCGACGCGGAAGCCGCGACGGATCAGCCGGGCGAGATAGCTTTCGGCCGCATGCACCGGCACGCCGCACATGGGGATCGGTTCCCCGGCATGCTCGCCGCGTTTGGTCAGCGCGATGTCGAGCGCGGCAGCGGCGGCCTCGGCGTCGCCGAAGAACAATTCGTAGAAATCGCCCATGCGGAAGAACACGAGCGCATCGGGATGGTCCGCCTTGGCGGCGAACCACTGCGCCATGGCGGGCGTGGCGCCCTCGGCGGCGGGGGAGCGGGCGGGGCCTGGCATCGCCATGGTGTAGCCAATCACGGTCGGGAGTGCGAGCAGAGGAGGGCTCGGGCCGTGCCGCCGGATCCTTTCTGCCGGTTCATGTGAAACTTATGGCCTTGTCAAAGCTTCGGCAACCCGCCGCAAAGCCGGCAACCGTTGCCGTCGCGCCTGCTCCCGGTGCATGGCGGAAATGCCGGAATGCGTCCGGATGCCTCGGTACCATTGCGTGCCGACACGCGTGCGACTTCCCCCTCTGGCGGCATGCCGCCATGATGCGCGGGCCGGCACGTTCGGCTCGCAGGAGGAATAAAAGTCATGACCAATGGCAGCTCCGATCCGCGCACGGCGCGCGTTTCGGCGGAGGAGGCCTTGGCGCTGCATGCCTCGGGTCGGCCCGGCAAACTGGAGACGCGGATCTCCAAGCCGTTGACCACGGCACGGGATCTCTCGCTCGCCTATTCGCCGGGCGTTGCCGAACCCTGCCTGCGCATCCATCGCGATCCGGCGGCGGCCTACGACTACACCACCAAGGGCAACATGGTCGCGGTGGTGTCCAACGGCACGGCGGTG
This sequence comes from Rhodovastum atsumiense, assembly GCF_937425535.1. NCBI lineage: Bacteria > Pseudomonadati > Pseudomonadota > Alphaproteobacteria > Acetobacterales > Acetobacteraceae > Rhodovastum > Rhodovastum atsumiense. The sequence goes on along the minus strand of NZ_OW485601.1, from coordinate 1,634,185 downwards.
CTCGGCCTGGGCAACCTGGGGGCGCTCGCCGGCAAGCCGGTGATGGAAGGCAAGGTCGCGCTGTTCAAGCGCTTCGCCGATGTCGATGGCATCGACCTCTGCATTTCCACCGAAAATATCGACGAATTCGTCAACTGCGTGCGCTATCTCGGCCCCAGTTTCGGCGGCATCAACCTCGAGGACATCAAGGCACCGGAGTGCTTCGTCATCGAGCAACGCCTGCGCGAGCTGATGGACATCCCGGTATTCCACGATGACCAGCACGGCACCGCGATTGTCGCCGCCGCCGGGCTGATCAATGCCTGCCACCTGACCGGGCGCGACCTGGCCCGCACGAAGCTGGTGGTGAACGGCGCCGGCGCGGCGGCGATCGCCGGGGTGGAACTGCTCAAGGCCCTGGGGATGCGGCAGGAGAACATCCTGCTCTGCGACACCAAGGGCGTGGTCTACCAGGGCCGCACCGAGGGCATGAACCAGTGGAAGAGCGCGCATGCCGCCACAACGAGCGCGCGCACGCTCGCCGAGGCGCTGGAAGGTGCCGACGTGTTCTTCGGCCTGTCGGTGAAGGGGGCGCTGACCCAGGAGATGGTGCGCGGCATGGCCGCCCGGCCGATCATCTTCGCCCTGGCCAACCCCGATCCGGAGATCACCCCGGAGGCGGCGCGCGCCGCCAGCCCGGAGGCGATCATCGCCACCGGCCGCAGCGACTATCCCAACCAGGTCAACAACGTGCTCGGCTTCCCCTACATCTTCCGCGGCGCGCTGGACGTGCGGGCGAGCACCATCAACGAACGCATGAAGATCGCCGCCGCCCAGGCGCTCGCCCAGCTCGCGCGCGAGGACGTGCCCGACGAGGTGAACGCCGCGGCCGCCGGCAACCGGCTGCGCTTCGGGCCTGACTACATCATTCCCAATGCCTTCGATCCGCGGCTGATCAGCCGCCTGCCGCCGGCGGTGGCGAAGGCCGCCATGGACTCCGGTGTGGCGCGCCACCCCATCACCGACCTGCGCAAATACGCCCGCGAGCTGTCCGGCCGGCTCGACCCCACCGCCAATGCGCTCGACGCCATCATGGAAAGCGTGCGCGCCGAGCCGCGCCGGGTAGTGTTCGCCGAGGGCGAGGAGGAGAAGATCGTCCGCGCGGCGGTGGCCTTCCGCAACGCCGGCTACGGCACGCCGGTGCTGATCGGGCAGGAAGACCGGGTGCGCGCCACGCTCGCCACGCTCGGCCTGGGCGATGGCAACGGCATCGAGATCCTGAACGCCCGGCTGTCGCAATCCACCGCCCGCTACACCGACTTCCTGTACCAGCGGCAGCAGCGGCGCGGCCTGCTGCTGCGCGACTGCCAGCGCCTGGTCAACCAGAACCGCAACGTCTTCGCCGCCTGCATGGTCGCGACCGGCGAGGCCGATGCGATGATCACCGGGCTGACCCGTGCGACCTCGGTCTGCCTTGAAGATATCGGCCGGGCGATCGATCCCGCCCCCGGCGGCATCGCCTTCGGGCTCACGCTGATGGTGGGCATCCGTGGCGCCACCATCTTCATTGCCGACACGCTGGTGCATTTCCGCCCCTCGGCCGAGCAGTTCGCCGACATCGCCGTCGGCGCCGCGGCGGCGGCACGCCGGCTCGGCCACGAGCCCCGGGTGGCGTTGCTGTCCTATTCGACCTTCGGCAGCCAGATCTCGGCGGCGGGCAATGCCATTCGCGACGCGGTGGCCATCCTCGACGGCCGCGGCGTGGACTTCGAATATGACGGCGAGATGAGCCCCGACGTGGCGCTCGACGAGTCCTACCGGGCGCTCTACCCGTTCTGCCGCCTGACCGGGCCGGCCAACGTGCTGATCATGCCGGGGCTGCACTCGGCCCTGATCACCTCGCGGCTGGCGCCACGGCTGGGCGGGGGCGGCACGATCGGGCCGCTGATCATGGGCCTGTCGCACGCGGCGCAACTGGTGCCGATGGACGCGACGGTCAGCCAGATCGTCGACATCGCCACTCTCGCCGCGCACCAGACGCTGCAACGCTGAGATCGTCTGCGCCCGCCGGGGGCGGCGTCATCCCCTGGCGGGCAGGCCCTGCCCGCTGCCGGGATCGAGGCGGTGCAGGCAGGTGCGTTCGCTGACCCGTGCCGCCCGTCGCCAGGCGGCATGGGCCACGCGGGGTTCGTCGCTGTCAGGAAACAGGATCAGGTCGAGCCGGCACTCCACGCCCGCCACGTACAGCCAGACCTCGGCGGGGCCGTCGCGCCGGCGCAAGGCCGGGCGCCCGAACATGGCGAACAGGTCCTCCGCCGAGGCGCCGATCAGGTCCTGGGTGGCGGCGGGCGGGGGGCGCTGTGGCGGGGGCGCCGCAGGGGCGGAGGTCCGCTCCGCCGATGGCGGGGCGGACACGCAGGCGGGGGCCAGCAGCGCCACCCCCAGCGCTGCGGCGCGAAACGTCCCGCTCAGTCCTGTTCGATGGACGCGGTCGGGGCGGCAGCCGGCACCGGCGCCGAGGTACGAAGCGGCGAGACCGGGGCGGGGTCGGTCAGCATTTCCATGCGGCCGCTGATCTGCCCGCCGTCCTCGACCTGCAGGCGGCGGCAACGGGCGGTGCCGAGCAGCTTGCCGCTGGCACGCAGGATCAGGTTGCCGCGCGCGGTCAGGGTGCCGTCGATGGTGCCGGCGACCTCGGCGTCCTCGACCTCGACCTCGCCCTTGAACACGCCGCCGGGGGAGACCACCAACTCGGCGGCCTGGATCATCGAGGCCTCGACCGTGCCCTCGACCACCAGGCGCTCGGCATCCTGCACCGTGCCCTGCAGCGAGATGCCACGGCCGACCACGAGCGTGCGGCGCTCGGTCGGCTCACGCACCTGCGGGCGCACCGGGGCCATGCCGGGGCGTGGCACGCCGGACCCTGGCTGCGGCTGCGGCTGGATCCCGACGGGTGCAGTGGGATTGGCGGCGAACGGCGCGCGGCTCATGGGCGGAGCCTCCTTCGGCGGAGCAGGGCGAAACGGGGGAACACCGAGGCCGGAATCGGTCGAACGCGTCGCGTCGTCCGGTCCGGGGGCCGCGTTTCCGGCCGGGCGCACCTGGTCCTGCCCACTGGCCGGGGCATTCAGGGTCGGCTCGGCAGCCGGGGCTTCATCGGGTTTGCGGCGCTTGAACACGAGGGCTCCGATTCACTCGGGTGAACGTTGGCGCCGTTGGCCTATCACAGTGGTGCGCGGGCGAACAACCAGGACGTGAAGATGGATTGAGTGCTGGAACGAGCACTGCGTTGCAATCATGACTGGACTGCAGCCGGTTCGGAGAAACAGGCACACAATTGCATTACCTCTTTCCATCTCCGGCGCCACCGATATTGGGCCATGGCGCGGCCGGATCGGGTGTCAATGCTCGGTGCGTGCCATGATCGTGTCATGGGGGAAGCCGAACCGGGTATCAGTCGCGGGCGTGCAGCACATGCACCATCGCCGCCGTGCCCAGGACCGGCGCGAGCAGGTTGAGCAGCGGTATCACACCCATCGCCGCCATCAGGCCCCCTTGCACGATCACCGCCCCACGCTGGCGCCGGTACAGCGCGGTGGCGGTGTCCCGGTCCATGCGGCGCATCGCCACCGCCACGAACAGCCCGCGGCCGATCGCCCAGGCGGCGATCAGCCAGCCCAGCACCAGACCGATTCCAGGCAGCAGCAGCGACAGCAGCAGCGCCACCACCTGCAGCGCCAGCACCCGCGCGCCGAGCGCGATGCCGTCCCATATCTGCACGCTCAGGGCGGCCGGGCGGGCCGGCGGGATGGCGGGGTAGTAGCGGTGTTCCACCGCGTCGGCCACGCGATCGACGAACAGGCTCGCGATCACGGTCGCGACCGGCAGGAACAGGAACAGCGCCAGCAGCCCGCCGCCCACCGGGCCGGCGGCATAGCCGAGCCAGCCGGCCCAGTTCGGCCCCCAGCTCTGCCCGGCCTCGTGCCCGGCCCAGGCCAGCAGCCCCGCCACCGCCGCGAAGGCCAGCACGGCCCAGGCGATGCTGCGCAGCACCACGCCCAGGAACACCGGGTCGTCGAGCTGGGACACGGCGCGGATCGGGGGCAGCAGCAGCGTCATGATGAACTCCGGTGAGTGTGGGGGCCGGGCGGGCGGGTTGCGGGGGCGCGGGTTGCGGGGCAGGGGGGCGGGTGATAGGCGGGGCGCGACCCCGCCCGTGGAGATCCTGCAGCACATGACAAGTTCCGCGCCCGCCGGAAAGGCCCGCTTCGACATCCTTGGCATCGGCAACGCCATCGTGGATGTGGTCGCGCCGGTGCACGAGGCGTTCCTCTCGAAGCACGACATGCACAAGGGCGCGATGGCGCTGATCGACGAAGCGACCGCCGAGCGCCTCTATGCCGACCTGCCGGCTGGCCAGGAGAGCAGCGGCGGCTCGGTGGCGAACAGCTGCGCCGTCGCCGCGGCGCTCGGCGCGCGGGTGGCGTTCCTCGGGCGGGTGGCCGACGACCAGCTCGGCCAGGTGTTCCGCCACGACATCGCCGCGGCGGGCGTGCATTTCCCGACCCCGCCGCTGGCGGGCGGAGCCTCCACGGCACGCTGCCTGATCGCGGTGACGCAGGACGGGCAGCGCACCATGAACACCTATCTGGGTGCCTGCGTGGCGTTCGGGCCGGACGAGGTGGACGCGGCGCTGGTGGCGGAGTCGGCCATCACCTACCTGGAAGGCTACCTGTTCGATCCGCCGGCGGCGCAGGCGGCCTTCCGCAAGGCCGCCGCCGCGGCGCATGCGGCGGGGCGGCAGGTGGCGCTGTCACTGTCGGACGCGTTCTGCGTGAACCGCCATCGCGACGGCTTCCGCGAGCTGGTGGCCGGGCATGTGGACATCCTGTTCGCCAACGAGGCCGAGATCTGCGCCCTGTACCAGTGCGACAGCTTCGAGGCGGCGGCCGCGTCGGTGCGGGGCGAGGTGGCGCTGGCGGCGCTGACCCGCAGCGAGGCCGGCAGCGTGATCCTGCGCGGCGCCGAGACGGTGACCGCCGCGGCGGTGCCGACCGAGGTGGTGGACACCACCGGCGCGGGCGATGCCTATGCCGCGGGGTTCCTGGCGGCCTACACGGCCGGGCGCTCGCTCGCTGCCGCCGCGCGGCTGGGCAGCATCGCCGCAGCCGAGGTGATCAGCCATTACGGCGCCCGGCCGCAGCGCGAACTGGCCGGTGAGATGGCGGCGCTGGCGGATTGATGGCCAGGGGGGCCGGGCCCGTCCCGGTCCCCGCCGGTGCGTGCCGTTCGCCCGGACGTTGTTTCAGACTGTATCAGAACCCATCGAGGCGTTTCGGCGTTCCCTGTCTGCCGGACCCGGGTGAATTTCCCCGGGTCCGGCGACGCTTTCACGGGAGAACGCCGAATGCACAAAGTGCTTCTCGCTTCGGTCGCGCTGCTCGCGCTGACCGCAGGTGGCGTGTCGGCACAGCGCGCGGGCGACGCCAGCCCCGAGCAGTTGCTGCGCAACGCGCAGGACGCCCTGCAACACCATCGTACCGCCGCGGCCTCGGAGGCGCTGGAGCGGGCCGAGACCCGCCTGCTCGACCGCTCGGTGGTGGGATCGGCCGCCGACCAGCCGGATGCCAGCCCGATGATCGAGAATATCACGGCGGCCCGGCAGGCGCTCGGACGCGGCGATTTCAACGGTGCCAGCCAGCAGGTGGACCAGGCGCTCGCGGCGGGCGGGGGCACCGGCATGAACCCGGCCCCGGCCGCATCGGCCATGCCGCAGGGCGGCCCGGGCATGCCCAATAACATGCCTGATAATATGCGCGGGACCGAGGATGGCGCCCTGGGCGCCGGTGGTGCCGCCGGCACGGCGGGTGGCATGCAGCAGCCTTATAGTGGGTCCGCCACCCCCGTTCCCGCGGGCGAGCCGGCCGGCACAGGTCAGTAGCCACAGCGGCCCGGGCCTTCGTCGGATGCATGCCGGAGGCCCGGTTCGCGACGCCGTGACATGTCCGGGTGAACCGTTTCGGCGCTCTGGTCGTTGGGGGGGTGACGCGCCCGCCTGCAGGCGGGCGCATCGCACTCGCAAGGGAGAATGCCAGATGCGCAATCTGCTTCTTGCCTCGGCGGCCCTGCTGGGGCTGGCCGTGGGGGGCGCTTACGCCCAGACGACCTCGCCCGGGCTGGGCAACGCCTCCCCGTCCGGCAGTGGCACCGGGCTCCAGGATCAGGGAAGCGGCGCCTGGACCGGCGGCACCGCGCCGCGCAGCAACCGGTCGAGCAATACCGGCACGGGTGACGTGCACAGCACCCAGGCCCAGCGCCTGCCCACCCCCCGTGTCGGCACCGACGCCGATCCCGACCAATACCTGCGGGCGGCCCAGACCGCGATCACCCAGCGCCGCACCGGCGCCGCCCAGGAAGCGCTGGAACGGGCGCAGACGCGTCTGCTCGACCGCGCGGTGGCGCCCTCGCTCGCGGCCGAGCCGGTCGCCGATCCGCTGGTCCAGCAGCTCTCCGATGCGCGCCAGGCGCTGGGCCGCGGCGACCTCGCCGGGGCCAACCGCATCATCAACCAGGTGCTGGCCGTGTCCGGGGGGACGGAAGCGGGAGGCGGCAGTCGGGCCGGCCTGGGACCCGCCGACACCGGCAGCCCGGTCGGGGGCGGCGCGCTCGGGGCGGGCGGTGGCGCCGGCATCGGTCCGGGCGGCGGCATGGGCGCCGACGGCAGCGGCATCGGTGGCCCGGGCGGAGGGGCGGGGACGGGCGAGCCCACGGTCGGCACGCCGGGATACCCGCGCTGATGATCTGAGCTGCCGGATCGGGACTCGAAAATCGCGTCCCGATCCACTATCTGGGGGCCAGAGCTTGGCGGGCCGTCGCGGGGGAACCCTTTCGCGACGGCTCTTGCCGCATGCGACAAAACCTCCCGAAGGCCCCAATGGACATCCGCAACATCGCGATCATCGCCCATGTCGATCATGGCAAGACCACGCTGGTCGACCAACTGCTGCGGCAGTCCGGTGCCTTCCGCGAGCACCAGCAGGTTGCCGAACGCGCGCTCGACCGCAATGACCTCGAGCGCGAGCGCGGCATCACCATCCTGGCGAAATGCACCTCGGTGGTGTGGCACGACACCCGCATCAACATCGTCGACACCCCCGGCCACGCCGATTTCGGCGGCGAGGTGGAGCGCATCCTCGGCATGGTGGATGGCGCCATCGTGCTGGTGGACAGCGCCGAGGGTGTGCTGCCGCAGACCAAGTTCGTGGTCGGCAAGGCGCTGGCGCGCGGGCTGCGGCCGATCGTGGTGGTGAACAAGATCGACCGCCAGGACGCCCGCCCCGACGAGGTGCACGAGGAGGTGTTCGACCTGTTCGCCGCCCTCGGCGCCACCGACGCACAGCTTGACTTCCCGATGCTGTACGCCTCCGGCCGTCAGGGCTGGGCGGACGTGGCGCTGGAAGGGCCGCGCAAGGACCTCTCGGCGCTGTTCGACCTGGTGCTGCGCCACGTGCCGGCGCCCGTGCTGGATACCGAGGCGCCCTTTGGCATGGTCGCCTCCATCCTCGACTACGATAACTACCTGGGCCGCGTGCTGACCGGCCGGGTCGAGCAGGGCCGCGCCCGGGTGAACATGCCGGTGCGGGTGCTGCGCGCCGACGGCTCGGTGGTGGAGATCGGGCGACTGACCAAGCTGATGTCTTTCCGCGGGCTGGAGCGCGTGCCGGTGGAAGAGGCGGAGGCGGGCGACATCATCGCCGTCGCCGGGCTCGCGGAGGCGACCGTGCCGGATACCATCGCCGCGCCCGAGCTGCCGGCGGCACTGCCGGCGATCCCGGTCGATCCGCCGACCCTGGCCATGACCTTCCGCATCAATGACGGTCCGCTCGGCGGGCGCGAGGGCAAGAAGGTCACGTCGCGCCAGATCCGCGACCGCCTGCTGCGTGAGGCCGAGGGCAACGTCGCCATCCGCATCACCGAGAGCAGCGAGAGCGAGGCTTTCGAGGTCGCCGGGCGCGGCGAACTGCAGCTCGGCGTGCTGATCGAGACCATGCGGCGCGAGGGCTTCGAGCTGACCATCGGCCGCCCGCGCGTGCTGACCCGCCAGAATCCGGAGACAGGCGAGCGCGAGGAGCCGATGGAAGAGGTGCTGGTCGATGTCGACGAGCCCTATACCGGCATCGTCGTGGAAAAAATGAGCCTGCGCAAAGGCGAGATGCAGGACATGCGCCCCTCGGGCGGCGGCAAGGTGCGGCTGACCTTCCTGATGCCGAGCCGCGGCCTGATCGGCTACCACGGCGAGTTCCTGACCGACACCCGTGGCACCGGCATCATGAACCGGCTGTTCCACGGCTACGGCCCCTGGAAGGGCACGATCGAGGGGCGCCGAAACGGCAGCCTGATCAGCACCGAGAATGGGGAAGCGGTGCAGTACGCGCTGTTCTACCTGCAGGAGCGCGGCACGCTGTTCGTCGATCCCGGCGACAAGGTGTACGTGGGCATGATCCTGGGCGAGCACTCGCGGGACAACGACCTCGAGGTCAACCCGATCAAGGAGAAGAAGCTCACCAATATCCGGGCCGCGGGCAAGGACGAGGCGTTGCTGCTGACCCCGCCGCGGCGGATGTCGCTCGAACAGGCGATTGCCTATATCGAGGATGACGAGCTGGTGGAGGTGACCCCGTCCGCCGTGCGCCTGCGCAAGCGCTACCTCGACCCGCACGAGCGCAAGCGTTTCGAGCGGCGGGTGGAGAGCGACGCGGTCGCCTGAGGTCTTCCCCGATCTGGTTTCATGCGATGGCCGGGCCTGTCCCGGCCATTTGCATGTACACGGCCGGCTTGTGGCGGGGGGATTGCGGCGCCTCCGCCACAGTACGCGCAGGGCGCGTGCCGGTCGTGAGGCGATCGGCTTGCAGTTGCTTCCGGCCGTGTGGTAACAAATTCGTCAATCACAGGGAGGTGATCTTGCGACGAGGCAAGTAAGATCGCCTGGGAAGATGCGCTCGCTGGCAGTTCTCTTCGGAAGATAGTCCCGAAATGCCATGCGTCGGCTCTGGTTCCTGGCGGCAACGTCGAGGAGAGCAGACCATGCAGCGTGCGAACACGATCAACGGCCTTGTCTTTCCCGGCGACGGGCAGGAACGACTCAATTTCCTCACGGCGGCGCTGCTGACCGGCTTCGGGCCGTTCATCGTCGTCTATCTCACCCGGCAAGGCTGGAGCCCGGCCGAGATCGGCTGGGCGGTGACGACCGCCACCGTGGCGGCGATGGCCGGCCAGGTGCCGGCCGGGGTGTTGGTGGACCGCCTGCCCTGCAAGCGATGGGCGGCAGGGGGAGCACTGATCGCCATCGGCGTGGCCGCCGCCCTGCTGGCCTCCTGGCCAGGGCTGGTGCCAGGGCTGTTCGCCAGTGTGGTGCAGGGGTTCGGTGGCTGCCTGCTCGGGCTGGCGCTGGCGGGGATCGCCGTCGGGTCGGTGGATCGCGGGGCCCTGACATTGCGGTTGGCGCGCAATCTGCGGTTCAGCGCCGCGGGGAACGCGTGCGGCGCCGTGGTGATGGGCGGTTGCGGCATGCTGCTGTCCCCGGCGTCGGTGCTGTGGTTGGCCGCGTTGCTGTGCCTGCCCTGCCTGCTGGTGCTGCGGGCGATGCCCGCGTCCGGCCCCGCTTCCGGCCACACCCCGGCATCGTCGCGAGATCCCCGCCCGAAGCTGTGGCCCTCCGATTGTCCGGGGATGTTGCCCTTCGCCGCGGTGGTGGTGCTGTTCCAGTTCGGCAATGCCGCGCTGCTGCTGCTCAAGGCCGCTGACCTCGGGGCCGCCGAAGGCGCGCGCGCCAGCCTGGTCGTGGCCGGCTGCATCGTGCTGCCGCAACTCACCATGATCATGGTGTCCCCCTTGCTCGCCCGGGCCACGGAACTTTGGGGCAGGCGCCATGTCATGGCGCTGGCCCTGGCCATGCTGCCCTTGCGCGCCCTGCTGTTCGCGGTGGTGAGCGACCCGATGGTGCTGGTGCTGGTGCAGGCACTCGACGGCATCAGCGGCGCGGCCTTCGGCCTGCTGGTACCATTGACGGTGGCCGACCTGACCCGTGGCAAGGGGGGGTTCAACGTGGTCGCGGCGGCGATCGGCCTGGCCGGCGGGATGGGGGCGGCGCTCAGCGCCGGCTGCGGCGGCAGCCTGGCGGCGGTGGTCGGCACCACCCCGGCCTTCCTGGCCTTCGCCGTGATCGGCCTGGCCGCAGTCGGGCTGTATGCGATGGTGGTCGGCCCGGCGCCGGTGATCCGGCCGAACCGGGTGCCCGGCAATGCGGCGATCGCTTCGGGCGGCCGGAAGGCACCGGGGGCGACCGGCCGGTCGGGAGGCAGGCCGGGGCTGGCCGAGCGCGTCCGTTCCGGAGGGGGCTGGCGCCATGCCATGGCGCCGAAGCAGAAGGCCCCGGGCCCCTTGCTGCCGATGCCCCCCGCCGCCCCGCCGTCTCCTTCCGCTTCATTGCTGCCGGTGCGCAGCCAGGCGGCATAGATCCCCCGCCGCCCCGGCCGCGGGCTGCACAAAGCACGGCATCACTGGTGAGCGGGCGCAACCGGGGTCGGGGCGTATCGTTTGTCGGGCCATGCAGTTCGCAGCACCCCCCGCGCACGCGGCATCAACATCCTCGGCCGAGCGGCTGCTTGCCGAGTACCAGATCGTCCGGGGGCACACCGAACGCCTCGCCGCCGCGCTGACCCCGGAGGATCAGTGCGTCCAGTCCATGCCGGATGCGAGCCCGGTGAAATGGCATCGTGGTCACACCACCTGGTTCTTCGAGGAGTTCGTGCTCGGCCCGCATGCGCAGGGGTATGCGGGGTTCGATGCGGCCTGTCGCTTCCTGTTCAACTCCTATTACGACACCGTCGGTCCCCGGCAGCCGCGACCTCGCCGCGGATTGATCACGCGTCCCTCGGCCGGGGAGGTCGGGCGCTATCGGGCGCATGTCGACCAGGCCATGGCCGCGCTGATCGGGGCGGGCGAGGCGCCGGGCGCGCTGGTGCTGCTGGGCCTGCAGCACGAGCAGCAGCACCAGGAATTGCTGGTCACCGACATGATGCACGCCTTCGCCGCCTCGCCGCTGGCCCCCGCGGTGCTGCCCGGCTGGCGTGAGCCGGCCGGCATGGAGGGGGAAGCAGGCTGGCTGGATCTGGCCGGTGGGCTCGCCACCATCGGCCATCGCGGCGGCGGGTTCCGTTTCGACAACGAGACTCCCTCGCATCTGGCCTTGCTGCGCCCCTATCGGCTGGCGGATCGCTGCGTGCGCAACCGCAACTGGCTGGAATTCATGCAGGACGGCGGCTACCGCACACCGACGCTGTGGATGTCGGATGGCTGGGAGGTGGTGCAGCGGGAAGGCTGGACCGCGCCGCTTTACTGGCGGGACAACGAGGCCGGATGGGCGCAGATGGGGCCGGGCGGGCTGGCGCCGCTCGATCCCCGGGCGCCGGTGCGGCATGTGAGCTGGTACGAGGCCGACGCCTTCGCCCGCTGGGCCGGCGCGCGATTGCCCACCGAGGAGGAGTTCGAGCATGCACTCGGGCTGGTGGCGCTGCACGAGGTCACCGGGCATGTCTGGCAGTGGACCGCCTCGCCCTACCGTCCCTATCCGGGCTTCGTGCCGGCTGCCGGGGCGATCGGCGAGTACAACGGAAAATTCATGGTCAACCAGATGGTGTTGCGCGGCGGATCCTTCGCCAGCCCCCCCGGTCACGCCCGCCCGACCTACCGCAACTTCTTCCATCCCGACCGGCGTTGGCAGGTGAGTGGCCTGCGCCTGGCCCGGGACGCCTGATCATTCCGGGCAAATAACAACAGAAACAGAACGGGAGAGAGGACATGCTCGACATGTCCGGCACGCTCGACGCCGCGGTCGCGGCGGAGGCGCTGGCGGGACTCGGGCGCAGCCCGAAGACCTTGCCGGCCAAGCTGTTCTACGATGCCAAGGGGTGCGCGTTGTTCGACGCCATCACCCGCCTGCCCGAATACTACCCGACCCGCACCGAGCTGGCCTTGTTGCACGCGACCGTGCCTGCGATCGCGCGGAGGGTGCCGCCGCGCAGCGTGCTGGTCGAGTACGGCGCGAGCAGCGAGGACAAGGCCGAAATCCTGCTCGAATGGCTGCAGGCTCCGGCGGCCTACGTGCCGATCGACGTGGCGGCTGCCGCCCTGGCGGCGCTGCGCCGGCGCATGCAGGCGCGCCTGCCGGTGCATCCCCTGGTCGCGGATTTCCTCCGCCCGCTGGTGCTGCCGCGCGAGGTCGCGGGTCACCCGGTGTTCGGCTTCTTTCCCGGATCGACCATCGGCAATCTCGAGCCCGATGTCGCCATCTGCTTCCTGCAGCAGGTGCGCGACACACTCGGCGCCGGGGCGCTGTTCCTGGTCGGCGTGGACCTGCGCAAGGACCCGGCGGTGCTGATCCCGGCCTATGACGATGCCGCCGGGGTGACGGCGGCCTTCAACCTCAATCTGCTGGCGCGGCTCAACCGCGAGGCCGGCGCGGCGTTCGACCTGTCTTCCTTCGTCCATGACGCCCGCTGGAACGAGCAGGAGGGACGCATCGAGATGCATCTGGTCAGCCTTCGCGCGCAGACCGTGCGCGTCGCCGGGCACAGCGTGCGTTTCGAGGCCGGCGAGAGCATCCATACCGAGAACAGCTACAAGCACACTGTCGGGGGCTTCATCGCCCTGGCCGCGCGCGCGGGCTGGCGCAGCGCCGGGCTGTGGCGCGATGCCGCCGGCCTGTTCTCGCTGCATCTGTTGACCACGGAGGATCGGGATGAAGCATGAGCTGCGGGCGGCACTTTGCGGGGTCGCCGCCGCCGGGATTCTGTTCATCGCCGCGCCGGCGGCCGCGCAGGGACCGGCGCCGGGATCGCGCGCCGATACCCCGACGGCACCGCCATCGAAGAATGAGGGATCGATGGGCGGAGATGCCGGCAGGCCCCAGGGCGGCGTGATCACGCCGCCGGCGCATGTCGATCCTGACATCGCCCGGCAGCCGCCGCCCGACACCAGGTTTCCGCTGCCTGTGATTCCGCCTCCGGGCACGCCCGGTGGCGATCAGAGCGTCAGGCCGAAATAGGCCGGCGAGACGCGGGCCGACGAGAGTCGGCCACGGGTCAGGTCTTCTTTTTCGCCGTCGGCTTGCCGGCGGTCTTGGTCGGGGCCTTGCTGGTCTTGGCGGCCGCGGCCTTCACCGGAGGCGTCGCTTTCGCGGGGGGCGGCGCCACGGGCTCGGCGACGGACGCAGTGGCCGCCGGGGCCGGAGCGGATGTGCGCGCCGCAGGCGAAGTCGCCGGTGGCGTTGCCTCGGCCGGTTTCGTCGCGGCGGGTGCGGGCGTTGCGGTCACCGGCGTCGGGACATGCCCGTTATGGACGGGTTCCGCCTCGACCTGCTGGCGGGCGGCGTACCAGAATTCATGGTCGCGTCCGTCCGGACGGCCGGCTTCTTCCCACAGGCGATAAGCGAGATCGCGGGTGCGCTGTTCCAGATCAGCCATCATCGCTCCTCGATGCATGTTGAGACTCGCGCGCCATGATGGGGCAGGCGGGGGGGTAATGCGAGGGTCTCATGCATGCGGGCGTGCCCGTGAGGTCAAATTGGGTCCGGAATGAAGGGAAACGGGCCGGGATAGCGTTCAACGAAGGCGGTATGCGACACGATGCCGCCGCCGGCGATCTGCACGTGGAGCTGGAAGGCCGGCGGCTCGAGTCGCCACGCGGAGGGTTTGTCGTCGAACAGATCGAGCTCGACGATATGCGCGACCCCCGGACCCACCGAGGCGATGGCCTGCGCGACATTGCCGGTGATGACGCGATGATGGTGGCCGCAGATGATGCGCTGCACCTGCCGGTGCCGCGCCACCACCGCCGCGAAGGCGGCCGGGTCGCGCAGGATGATCCGGTCCATGTGGCCGACGCCGCAGGCGAAGGGGGGGTGGTGCATGCCGATCATGGTCGGCCGGTCCGGCGCCGCCGCCAGGGTCGCCTCCAGCCAGGCGAGGCGTTCGGCGCAAAGCTCGCCTTCGGTGCGGCCGGGGATCAGCGTGTCGAGCATCACCAGCCGGACCGGCAGGTCCTCCACCACATACTGGACGAAACGGGGATGGCTGGTCACGCCGGGCAGGTGCGCGAGTTCGCTGCGCAGGACCTCGCGATCGTCGTGATTGCCGGGCACCACATACACTGGCATGTCGATCAGCCGTGCCAGCATCCCGGCGAAGTTGCGGTATTCGGCGGCCAGCCCGTTCGCGGTCAGGTCGCCGGTGATCACCACCGCATCCGGCCGCGGCCGGAAATCGCGCACGGCGAGCAGCGCCCGCTCGGTGAGCATGTTGGTCTCGCAGATCCGCATGGCCGGCAGGCCGGGGGGGCGGACATGCAGGTCGGTCAGCTGAGCCAGGATCATGCGGGCTATTCTGCCAGCTTCGGTGCGATACGCCAAAGAGTGCCGTTGGCGTCCTCGCTGACCAGCAGGGCGCCGTCGCGCGCCACCGCCACCCCCGCCGGGCGGGCCCAGACGCGCCCCGCCGCCGTCGTGAACCCGGTCACGAAATCCTGGAAGGCGCCGGTGGCCCGGCCGTCGCGGAATTGCAGGCGGATCACCTTGTAGCCGCTGGGGTGGCTGCGGTTCCACGAGCCGTGCAGCGCCACGAAGGCATCCCCGCGGAACTCCGGTGGGAAGGCGGCGGGGCCGGACGTCCCATCGTAGAAGGCGATGCCGAGCGGCGCGCCGTGCGCCGGCAGCAGCACGTCCGGCACCAGCGTCCGCTCCGCCAGCTCAGGACGGCGTCCGGCCAGGCGCGGGTCGGGATGCGCGCCGATGTAGAACCAGGGCCAGCCATAGAACCCACGTTCGCGCAATGAGGTCGCGTAATCGGGGGGCAGGTCGTCGCCGAGCCCGTCGCGTTCGTTGGTGACGCACCACACCGCCCCGGTCCCCGGCTGCACCGCCAGTCCCGAGCAATTGCGCAACCCGGTCGCGAACGGCCGGAAACCGCCGCCATCGGGGGCGAACTGCAGAACGGCGGCGCGGCCCGCCTCGTCGCCCCAGGCGGCGCCGATGCCGCGCGCCGTTTCCCAGGCGGCGAGTCCGCCCCGCGGCGCGGGGCCCATGTGCTGGGCGACGTTGGTCTCCGAGCCGATCGCGACGAACAGCCGCGACCCGTCCGCTGCCACGGCGAGATCGCGCGTCCAGTGCCCGCCTTCCGGCAGGCGGGACAGCACCGTCTCGGCCGGCCCGCGCGCGCGGCGGTCGCCGGCGCGGTAGGGATAGCGCAGCACCCGGCCGGTTTCGGCCACGTAGACGAAGCGGGGATCGGCCGGCGGCCAGAAGGCGATGCCGAAAGGCAGGGTCAGGTCGGCGGCGAAGGTGTCCGGCGGCGGGGCCGCGGGGGCTCCGTCCCGGGCCGGGAACACCAGCACTTTTCCCCCGCCGCTTTCGGCGAGGAAAATGTCGCCGTTGGGGGCGCGGCGGATCACGCGGGGCGTCGACAGTCCGGAGGCCCAGAGCGAGGCGGTGAACCCGGCCGGGACCTGCGGCAACGCCCCGGCCGGCGGTGCCACGACGCGGGAGGCGTTGCTGGTGGATCGCGTCGCGTAGGGCGGCGGCAGCTCGGCGGGATCGATGCGCTGCCACTGTGCCTGGGCGGTGGCCGGCAGCAGCAACAGCAGCGCAAGCGCCCCTCGTGCTACTCCGCCGCCATCCGGGGGGGATCGACCATTTCGCTGGCGCGTTGCAGATCGACCGAGAGCACCCGCGAGACGCCGCGTTCCTGCATGGTCACGCCGTACAGGCGATCCATGCGGGCCATTGTCACATGGTGGTGTGTCACCACCAGGAACCGCGTGCCGGTTTCCCGGACCATGTCTTCCAGCAGGGTGCAAAACCGCTCCACGTTCGCTTCGTCCAGGGGCGCATCGACCTCATCGAGCACGCAGACGGGCGCGGGGTTGCACCGGAACACCGCAAAAATCAGCGACAATGCGGTCAGGGCCTGTTCGCCGCCCGAGAGCAGCGACAGCGTGGCGAGTTTCTTGCCGGGGGGTTGCGCGTAGATTTCCAGCCCCGCCTCCAGCGGGTCGTCCGAGCCGACCAGCGCGAGGTGGGCGCGCCCGCCCCCGAACATGCGGGTGAACAGCGCCTGGAAATGCTGGTCCACCTCGGCGAACACCTGGCTCAGCCGCTCGCGGCCTTCGCGGTTGAGATGGCCGATCGAGCCGCGCAGCTTGGCGATGGCGGTGGTGAGTTCCTCGCGCTCGCGGGCGATGGTGTCGATCTGCTTGCCGATCTCCTCGGCCTCGACCTCGGCGCGCAGGTTGACCGGCCCCATTTCCTCTCGCTCGCGCTGCAGGCGTTCGAGCTTGCGGCGGGCCTTGTCCTCGGTGTCCGGGCCGATCTCGGCGGGCGGGTCGGGCAAAGTGGGGTTGTCGCCGAGGCGTTCGAGGATGCGTTCGGCGACCACGCCCCAGGCCTGGTCGGCCGCGGTGGCGTCGCCCTCGGCGCGGACGACGTGTTCGCGCGCGGCGGCCAGCGCCGCTTCGGCGGCGCGGGCGTGGCGGTCGGCCGCGCTTGCTTCCTGCTCGGCCCGGTGCAGCACGTCGGCGGCCTGGCGGTGGGTGGCCTGGGCGGCTTCCAGCGCCTGCAGGGCGGCGGCGCGGCGCACGGCGATCTCGGCCGGCGCGGCCTGCAGGGCGGCGTGTTCGGCGCGGACTTCGTTGGCGCGGGCGGTCAGGTCGATCAGCCGCCCTTCGGCATCCTGCGCCCGCATCGTCCAGTCGCCACGTTCCGCCTCCAGGGTGCGGCGGCGATGGGCCCGCCCGCCGGCGGCACGGCCGAGCGCGTCGCGGGCCTCGCGGGTCTCGCTCTCGCGGGCGCGTGCCGTGGCCAGGGCGTCACGCGCCTGGTCCATGGCGGTGCGGGCGGCGGCGGGGTCGTCGAGCCCGGCCATGGCGGCGCGGGCGTCGCGCAGCCCGGCTTCGGCCTCCGCCGCCTCGGCGGCGAGCCGGGCGTCCTGGCTGTCGAGGGCGGCGCGGCGTGCCTCGGCGTTGGCGGCGCGGGTGGCCAGCGCGCTGGCGGCGGCGCGGGCGCGTTCGAGGCGCTGCTCGGTGTCGCGGCGGGCGGTGCGGGCCTGCTGCTCGGCGGCGTTTGCGCTCCGTTCCGCGGCTTCGGCGGCGGCGCGAGACTCGCGTTCGAGTCGCTCGGCCGATTCGCGGGCGGCGCGTTCGGCGGCCTCGGCCTCGGCGCGGGCGCCGCGCTCGCGGCTTTCCGCCTCGGCCTGGGCGGCACGTTCGATACTGTCCGCCTCGGCGCGGGCGGCGCGTTCGGCGGCCTCGGCCTCGGTGCGGGCAGCGCGGGCGGCCTCGGCCTGTTCGGTGGCGGCGGCGAGGCGGGTGCGCAACTCGGCGAGGCGGTTGCGCTGCTGCAGGCGGATCGCGGCCGGGGTCGGGGTGCCGGCCTGGATGACGTAGCCGTCCCAGCGCCACACCGCGCCGGCGCGCGAGACCAGCACCTGTCCCGGCAGCAGCCGTGGCTGCGCCGCGCCGCCATCCTCCACCAGCCCGATCTGCGACAGGGCGCGGGCGAGCGCCGCCGGCGCCTGCACCAGCCCGGCCAGCGAGGGCACGCCATCGGGCAGGGGGGGCATCGGGTCGAGCGGCGGCAATTCGCGCCAGTGCCGCGCCGCGTCGGTGTTGGCGGCCGAGTCCAGCTCCTCGCCGAGCGCCGCGCCGAGGGCGGCTTCCAGACCGGCCGGCACGGTGAGCTGGTCGACCATGCGCGGCCAGCGCTCGCCGTCGCGGGCGGACAGCACCTCGGCCAGGGCCTGTGCCTCGGCGGCGAGTTTCGCCCGTGCCGATTCGGCGGTGGTGGCGGCCTCGCGCGCGGCGGCCAGCGCCGCCTGGGCCTCGGTGCGCAGGCGCAATGCCCGCTCGCGTGAGTCGGCCCGCAGCTTCGCCGCGTCTTCCTGGGCGGCGCGGCGCAGTTTCGCCGCGGTCTCGGTCCCGGTGGCGCGCAGGCGCTGTGCTTCCTCGGCGGCGGCGGCGCGGCTGCGGGCGGCTTCCTGCAAGGCAGCGGCACGGGCCTGCTCGGCCTGTTCCAGGGTGGCACGTGCGTCGGCCAGCGCGGCTTCCGCGGCCTCGCGCTCGGCCTCGGTCGCCTGCAGCGCGGCGGGATCGACCAGTTGGGCAGTGACCTCGGCGCGCTCGGCGGCCAGCCGCGACTGTTGCTCGGTCAGCCGGCGCATGCGCGTCTCGGCGGCGGCCAGCGCCTCGGACAGCGCGCGGTGGCGGGCGGCGAGGTCGGCGGCGTGCTCGGTCGCCCGCGTGGCGGCGGCATCGGCGGCACGGGCGGCCTCCGCCGCTTCCGCCGCCGCGGCCTCGGCGCGGTCCATGTGCGCCGGATGGGCCGCGTCCTCGGCCTCGATCCGTGCCAGTTCGGCGGCAAGGCGATCGAGCGCGGCGGCGGCGTCCTGCTTCACCTGGCCGGCATGGGCGAGGTCGCGCGTCACCTGTTCCAGCCGGGCGGTGGCGGCCTGCAAGGCTTCCTGGGCGCGCGCCTCCTCGGCGGCGATCTGCTCGCCGGCGAGCCGGTGGCGTTCCAGCGCGGTGCGGGCCTCGCCCTCGGTCTCGCGCAGCGGCGGCAGGGCGGCGGCGGCGGCGGTGGCGGCTTCGGTGGCGGTGGTGGCTTCGGTGGTGGCCTCGGCCACGGCGGTTCCGGCCGCGTGCAACGCCCGCTGCGCGGCGGCGCGGGCGGTTTCCACTTTGGCGCGCTGGATCGCCAGCAACTCGGCCTCGGCGGTGCGGATCAGGCCGGAAATCGCGCGGTAGCGGTTGGCCTGGCGCGCCTGCCGCTTCAGCCCGTCGAGCTGGCCTTCCAACTGGCCCCTGAGGTCCTCGGCGCGGGCGAGGTTGGCCTCGGCGGCGCGCAGCTTCAGCTCGGCCTCGTGGCGACGGGCGTGCAGGCCGGTGATGCCGGCGGCTTCTTCCAGGATCGCCCGCCGGTCGTCGGGGCGGGCATTGACGATGGTGCCGACGCGGCCCTGGCTGATCATGCCGGAGGAGCGCGCGCCGGTGGCGAGGTCGGCGAACAGGGTCTGCACGTCGCGCGCCCGTGCCTCGCGGCCGTTGACGCGGTAGAGGCTGCCGGCGCCGCGCTCGATGCGGCGGGAGATCTCCAGCTCGGGCGCTTCGTGGAAGGGCGGCGGCGCGGCCCCCTGCGTCTCGGTCAGCTGCAGCGTGACCTCGGCGATGTTGCGCGAGGGGCGGTGGGCGGTGCCGGCGAAGATGACGTCGTCCATTTCGCCGCCGCGCAGCGAGCGGGCGGAGTTCTCGCCCATCGCCCAGCGCAGGGCCTCCACCACGTTGGACTTGCCGCAGCCGTTCGGGCCGACGATGCCGGTCAGGCCCGGCAGCAGGTCGACCACGACCGGTTCGGCAAAGCTCTTGAATCCCGCGATGCGCAGGCGGCTGAAGCTGACGGGCAACGTCTGTCCCCCGGATGCGGTCGGGCCGCCGGCGTCAGCCGGCGGCGGCGACGTACTTCGCGAAGGCGTCGTAGCCGAGCGCGCCCGATTCGACGCGGTCCTTCGCCTTCGGTCCCTTGAATGCGAAGCTCGGCGTGGCCTCGATGCCATAGCTCTTCGAGGCTTCCTCGCGCCGGGTGAGAATCCACGTGCGCAATTCGGTGTCGGCGATCGCCCGGTTGAACGCCTCGCGCGGCATGCCGGCGAGGGCGGCCATGCGCGCCAGTTCCTCGGTGGTGTTGACCCCGCGGGCGAAGGCCCAGCGGTCCTGGGTGGCGAGCAGCGTGGTGACGAACGGCTCGTAGCGCTCCGGCGGCAGCGAGCGGGCGATGGCGGTGGCCATCAGCGCCACCTGGTCGAGCGGGAAATCCCAGTAGACCAGGCGCAGGCGGCCGGCCTCGATCAGCTCGCGATGCACCCGCGGCATGGTGTCGCGCGAGAAGGCGGCGCAGTGCGAGCAGGTGAGCGAGTAGAATTCAATCACCGTTACCGGCGCATCGGCGCGGCCGACCGCCCGCTCGGCGAAGCGGGGATCGTCGGATGGCGTCGCGGCGGCGGCCCGGCGCAGCGGCGCGCCGGCACCGAACGCGGCAAGACCTGCTCCCAGCCCTAGTATGACACGACGCGAATGCGGCATTTTAACCTCAATATCTGGGGGTTGTGTTGGCACATTGGCCGGGTGAAGTCGAGCCCGCCCTCCCGCGTGGCCGGGTGGATCACCGCTTGCGGCCGGACAGCACGACCCGGCCGAGCGATTCAATGGCATCCCGCAATGGCCCCGGTGGAAGCGACTCGACCGCCTGCCGGGCGGCCTCGACGGCCTGGGGTGGTGGCGGCGGGGCGGGCCTCGCCGCCGGTGGCGGATCCTGCACGAAGCGCAACTGGGTGACGGCGACCTTGCCGAGATGGCCGTTGATACGTTCCTTCACCGTTTCGGACAGGTGCTGCAGTTCCATCGCCACCGGACCGGTGCAGGCGATGGTGAGCGTGCCCGAGGCGGTGAGTTTCCGTGGCATGGTTTCGGCGGCCAGGCGCGGGCCGATGATCATCTCCCAGTCGGCCACCAGTTGCGCGGTGGCCGGGGCGCGGCGGCGGAAGCTCGGTTTCAGCAGCGCCGGCACCAGCGCCCCGATCGGGCGGGGGCCGTAGACGAACCGCGCGGGCTCGGGGCGGGGCGCAGGCGCGTCACCCCGCTGCTTGTCCTTTCCCTGATCCGCCCCCATACCCACTCCGTGATCCCCGCCGCCGCCCTGCTCGCCTGGTACGATCGCCACCGCCGCCGCCTGCCCTGGCGCAGCCTGCCGGGCGAGCGGCCCGACCCGTACCGGGTCTGGCTGAGCGAAATCATGCTGCAGCAGACAACCGTGGTGGCGGTCGTACCCTACTACGAAACTTTCCTGGCGCGATTCCCCACTGTGGCGGCGCTGGCGGCGGCGCCGGAAGAAGAGGTGATGCGCGCCTGGGCAGGACTTGGCTACTACGCGCGCGCCCGTAACCTGCATGCCTGCGCCAAGGTCGTGGCGGCGCGCGGGGACTTCCCGCGCGATGTCGACGCGCTGCGCGCCCTGCCGGGCATCGGGCCCTATACCGCCGCGGCGGTGGCGGCGATCGCCTTCGACGTGCCGGCCGTGCCGGTGGACGGCAATGTCGAGCGGGTGGTCGCCCGGCTGTTCGCGATCACCGACCCGTTGCCCGGATCCAAGCCCGCCATCGCCGCCGGCGCGGCCCGGCTGGGGACGGATCCTGACGCGCAGGCCCGGCCCTCGGATTTCGCCCAGGCCCTGTTCGACCTCGGCGCTACCATTTGCACACCGACGACTCCCGCCTGCGCCCTGTGCCCTTGGCGGGCGGGCTGCGCCGGGCAACGCGCGGGGATCGCCGCGGAGCTGCCGCGCAAGGCGCCGAAAGCGGCGCGCCCGCTGCGGCACGGCGCGCATTTCTGGCTCACCGACGGAACCCGCGTGCTGCTGCGCCGCCGTCCCCCCCGCGGCCTGCTCGGCGGCATGGCCGAACTGCCCGGCACCCCCTGGCGCGCCGAAACCTGGGCCGCCGCCGAGGCCCTGGCGCATGCCCCCATGACCGCGTCCTGGCGGCCGGCCGGGGAAGTGCGACATGGGTTTACCCATTTCGAATTGCGCATCGCCCTGTTCGCCGCCCGGGTCGACCACATCCAGGCGGAGGGGTTCCTGCATCCCCTCGCGGAGATTGACGCAGCCGGGCTGCCCTCGGTGATGCGCAAATGCGCCGCCGCGGTGCATCCGGGGAAAGGAAAGCGCTGATAAGACAAGGGCTTCGCCCTTGACCCACCAAGGGCCGGCCCCTTGGTCCGCTTCGCGGCCCAAGCCCATTCGCGCTGCGCGGCACAGTAAGCTCGTGGCGGATTGCGCTGCGCTTATCCGCCCTACACGTTTTGCGTCGCACAGCAAACGTAGGGCGGATAAGCGCAGCGCAATCCGCCATCGCAACGTTCCACAAGATAGCCGCCGATCCCGATTCATAAACAACTCTGATCGAACACATCGAAAGCATGCGTTGGTTTTCTGGATGACGCCGGCGGATCATGCGCGCCTCGCCTCCAGGAGCCCCCGATGCCCGAACCCACCACCATCGCCGCCGCCGCCCTGCCCGAACGGGCTTCCCTGCTGCACCGGGCGTCCGGTCCTGTTCCCGGCCTGCTGCTGACCGTCACCATCGCCGCCGCCGCCTATGCCCTGCGGACCATTCCCGGCGTGAACAGCTTCAGCCCGATGATCATCGCCATCCTGCTGGGCATCGCGCTGCACAACACCATCGGCACGCCGGCGCGCGCCCGCGCGGGCGTGGTGTTCAGCATGCGGCGGCTGCTGCGGCTGGCGATCATCCTGCTCGGCCTGCAACTGACCACGCAGCAGGTGATCGCCGTCGGCGGCCCCGGCATGCTGATCATCGTGCTCACGCTGCTGGCCACCTTCCTGGCCACCAAGGCACTCGGACGGCTGTTCGGCGTGGACCGGCGGTTGGCCGAGCTGATCGCCGCGGGCACCTCGATCTGCGGCGCCTCGGCGGTGATCGCCACCAATTCGGTGACGCGCGCCCCCGACGAGGACGTGGCCTATGCCGTCGCCTGCGTGACCGTGTTCGGGTCGCTGTCGATGTTCCTCTATCCCGCGTTGCCCGGGCTGCTGCATCTGGATGCCCATCTTTTCGGGCTGTGGAGCGGCGCCTCCATCCATGAGATCGCCCAGGTCGTGGCCGCCAGCTTCCAGGCCGGGCAGGAAGCCGGTGAATTCGGCACCATCGCCAAGCTGAGCCGGGTGATGCTGCTGGCGCCGCTGGTGCTCGGGCTCGGGATGGTCGCGGCCCGGCATGCGGCGGCGCATGCGCACGGGCGGGTGCAGGCCCGCGCGCCCATGCCCTGGTTCGTGTTTGGCTTCATCGCGCTGATCGGGGTGAACAGCCTGGGCGTGGTGCCGGGGGCGGCAAAGGACCTGCTGGTGCCGGGCACCACCTTCCTGCTGACCGTGGCCCTGGCCGCAATGGGGCTGGAGACCGACCTGCGCAAGCTGCGCGCCCGCGGGCTGCGGCCGCTGGCCCTGGGGGCGGCCTCCTGGCTGTTCATCTCGGGCTTCAGCCTGGCGCTGATCGAACTGGTGTATTGATCGGGCGATGACCCTCGACCAGCTGCGCGTCTTCGTCGCCGTCGCCGAACGCCTGCACGTGACGCAGGCGGCGGCGACGCTGAACATGACGCAGTCGGCCGCAAGTGCGGCCATCGCGGCGCTGGAAGGCAGCCTCGGGCTCAGGCTGTTCGACCGGGTCGGCCGCGGCATCGCCCTGACCGAGGCAGGCCGGCTGCTGTTGCCGGAAGCGAAGGCGGTGCTGACGCGGCTGGGGCAGGCGGTGCAGGCGCTGGACGAGCTGCAGGGGTTGCGGCGCGGCCATCTGGCGCTGCACGCGAGCCAGACCATCGCCGGCTACTGGCTGCCGCCGCTGATGCATCATTTCCAGCAGACCTGGCCGCAGGTGACCCTGTCGCTGGGGATCGGCAACACCGCGCAGGTGGCCCGCGCGGTGCTGGACGGGGAGGCCGATCTCGGTTTCGTCGAGGGCGACGTGGACGACCCGCTGCTGGTGCGCATTCCGGTGGCGAGCGACCGGCTGGTGCTGGTGGTCGGCGCGCGGCATCCCTGGGCCGGCCGCACGCACCTGGCGCCCGCCGATCTCACCGGGACGCGCTGGGTGCTGCGCGAGCGCGGCTCCGGCACCCGGCAAGTGTTCGAGGACGCGCTGGAACGGCAGGGCGTGCCGGCGGCGCAACTGGATGTGGCGATGGAACTGCCTTCGAACGAGGCGGTGCGCGCCGCCGTGGAGGCGGGGGCGGGGGCGACGGTGATCTCGCGGCTGGTGGCGGCGGCGCGGCTGGCCACCGGGGCGCTGGTGGAACTGCCCTTCGCCTGTCCCGAACGCCGGTTCATGCTGCTGCGCCACGGCGACCGGCATCGCTCGCGCGCGGAAGCTGCGCTGCTGGAGCTGATCCGGGCTACCGGCTGAGAGCGGTCCACACCGGCGACACGGCTTGTGACCCGGGGGGCTGGCCTTGCGGTTGATCCCCCGCGCTGTTCCCCGCCACCATGCCCTTGCCCGCGCGACCAACGCGCCGGCAAGGACAGGGAGGGAATCCATGCAGACCCGTGCCGCCGTCGCCCGCGCCGCCGGAGCACCGCTCAGCCTCGAAACCGTCGATCTCGAGGGCCCGCGCGAGGGCGAGGTGCTGGTGGAGATCAAGGCCACCGGCATCTGCCATACCGATGAGTTCACCCTCTCCGGCGCCGATCCGGAAGGCATCTTTCCCTCCATCCTCGGCCATGAGGGGGCCGGGGTGGTGGTCGATGTCGGCCGCAACGTCACCAGCCTGAAGAAGGGCGACCACGTCATTCCCCTGTACACGCCGGAATGCCGGCAGTGCGAATACTGCCTCTCGCGCAAGACCAATCTGTGCATCACCCTGCGGGCGACCCAGGGCCGGGGCGTGATGCCCGACGGCAGCAGCCGCTTCTCCTGCGACGGCGCGCCAATCTATCATTACATGGGCACCTCGACCTTCTCGAACTTCACCGTGCTGCCGGAGATCGCGCTGGCGAAGATCCGGCCCGACGCGCCGTTCGACAAGGTCTGCTACATCGGCTGCGGCGTCACCACCGGCATCGGCGCGGTGATCAACACGGCGAAGGTGGAGGCCGGGGCGCGCGCGGTGGTGTTCGGCCTCGGCGGCATCGGGCTGAACGTCATCCAGGGCCTGCGCATGGTGGGCGCCGAGCAGATCGTCGGCGTCGACATCAATCCCGGACGCCGCGAAATGGCCGAGAAATTCGGCATGACCGACTTCGTCAATCCGAAGGAGGTCGAAGGCGACCTGGTGCCCTATCTCGTCAACCTGACCAAGGGGGGCGCGGATTACAGCTTCGAATGCGTCGGCAATCCCACGCTGATGCGCCAGGCGCTGGAATGCGCGCATCGCGGCTGGGGGAAAAGCGTCATCATCGGCGTCGCCGGTGCCGGCCAGGAGATCTCCACCCGCCCGTTCCAGTTGGTGACCGGCCGCGTGTGGATGGGGACCGCCTTCGGTGGTGCGCGCGGGCGCACCGACGTGCCGCGCATCGTCGACTGGTACATGGACGGCCGCATCAACATCGACGACCTCATCACCCATGTGCTGCCCTTCGAGCGGATCAATGACGGGTTCGAGCTGATGCGCCGCGGCGAGAGCATCCGCACGGTGGTGACCTACTGATGGGCGGCCCCACGAGCCATCACGCCCATTGCCTGTGCGGGGCGGTGCGCTTCCATGCGCTCGGCCCGCCCAACTGGGTGTCCACCTGCCATTGCGATTCCTGCCGGCGCGCCACCGGCGGTACCATGGTGACCTTCGCCGGCTTTCCCGCGGAAAAGGTGGTGTTCGAGACGGAACCACCTTCGGCCTACGAGTCTTCGCCGGGGGTGCGCCGCTTCTTCTGTGCGCGCTGCGGCTCCTCGATCGCCTATCAGGTCGAGGGCCGTGACGAACTGGATCTGCACGTCACCATCTTCGACGATCCCGCCGCCTTCGTGCCGCTGCGTCATACCCATATCGGCGAGGTGTTGCCCTGGGTGAACCTGACCGATGACCTGCCCCGCTTTCCGCGCGGCAGCGGCGACAGCCCGCCGCTCGACGATGGCGGGTGACCCCGCCTGCGTTGTCGGTGGGGTCTCCCTGGGGTAGCGTATCGGTGCCGGGGCGCGACGATGTCCCGGCGACACCGAACAGGATTGCACCGATGAAGCTGAGTGCTCGCAATCAGATCCCCGGTAAGGTCGTATCGGTCGTGAAGGGCCAGACCACCGCCCATGTCGGCATCGATATCGGCCATGGCGTGACCGTGACCGCCTCGGTCACCAACGAGGCGATCGAGGACCTGGGCCTGAAGGTCGGCGACGCCGCCTTCGCCGTGATCAAGGCGTCCGACGTGCTGGTCGGGAAATAATCCAGGATTCCCAAGGTTCTCCCGGCAGCGGGAGCGCCTTGGGCGGGATCGTCCCGTCACGACGGGGCCATGCGGTCCGGTCGCAGGACCGTGACCTGCGGAGCCTCACGGAGTTTCGCCCACGCCCATCGATGCACATCTGCAGACCGGGCCACCGCCCGGCCGGGTGCGTACCCGATCCGGCGGCGGGCGGGGCCCGTCAGGGAGGCTGCACATGGATCACACCACCACGGCTGCGCTGCTGGCCGATATCGGCGGCACCAATGCCCGCTTCGCCCTGTGGACCGAACGCGGCGTCGGTCCGGTCACCACGCTGGCGGTGGCCGACCATGCCTCGCCGGTCGCGGCGGCGCGGGCATTCCTTGCCTCGACGGGTGGCGGGCGGCGGGCGGTGCGCGCGGCGATCGCGGCGGCGGGCCCGGTGCAGGCACAGCGCGTGGCAATGACCAATGCCGCCTGGGCGGTGGACGGGCCGCAACTGCGCGAGGCGCTCGACCTCGAATCCGTCGTCATCGTCAATGATTTCGAGGCGCTCGGCTGGGCCATCCCCGGGCTGGGGCCGCAGGACCTGCGCCCGATCGGGGGTGGGGCGGTGGGCCAGCCCGGGCCGGCGGCGATCATGGGGCCGGGCACCGGCTTCGGCCTGGCCGCCTGGATCGGGCTGGATGCGGGCGAGACCGTGCTGGTGACGGAAGGCGGCCATGCCACCTTGCCCGCCGAGAACCGTCGTGACGAGGCGTTGATCGGGGTGTTGCGTGACCGGGGCGGGCATGTCTCGGTCGAACGGGTGCTGTCCGGGCCGGGGATGGCGCAGTTGTATCAGGCGGTGGCCGCGGTGGACGGGTTCGACGCGCCGGAGCGGGACGCCGCCGGGATCGTGTCTCATGCGCTCGCGCGCGACTGCGAGGCGAGCCTGCGGACCCTGGAGGCGTTCTGTGGCTTCCTGGGGGCGGTGGCGGGCAACGTCGCGCTGACGCTCGGGGCCCGGGGCGGGGTCGCGATCGCCGGCGGCATGGCGAAGCGCTTCGCCGATTTCCTGGCTGCTTCGTCGTTCCGGGAACGCTTCGAGGCGAAGGGGCGGTTGGCGGGGTACCTCGCGCAGATCCCGACCGCGGTGGTGATCCATCCGGATCCGGCTTTCATCGGGCTGGCACGGCTGGCGAGCGGCACCGCGCGGCGGGCCTGACCCGGCGGCGGGCTCACGTTCCGGCTACAACCGCATCTAATCGCGTTGGCCGGGCTTAGGACCCCAGACTCGCAACCCACGTCCAAACAAAGGGGAAACGTATGAGGGGTTCTCGTCTTCTGCTTCTGGCCGCCGTGGCGCTTCCATTCGCGCCCGCTGCCTTCGCCCAGCCGATCAACGAGGTGGCGCCGCAGGCCCCGGCCGCTTATCCGACCGGCATTCGCAGCCATCAGCCCGGATTGCCCTCTTCGGTCGGAATCGAGGCACCGCCTCCAGCCGGAACCGCGGTGCCGGTCTCGGAGACCCAGAGCACGGCCAATACAGGTCCGCTGGGCGGCAATACCACCATCGCGCAGGTCGACATCGACTTTCTTACCAAGGCTGCGCATTCGGGGCTCGCCGAGGTGGCCGCCGGATCGCTGGCTTCCGGCAAGGCGTCGCAGGAGCCGGTCAAGGACTTCGCCCGGCAGATGGTGAATGACCACACGCTGATGAATCAGCAGCTTGCCCAGATTGCGCAGGTCAAAGGGGTGCCGGTGCCGCAGGCGCCGGATGCCGCTGGCGCCGCCGAACTGGACAAGCTGCGCGCCGCCTCCGGCCAGGCCTTCGATGACGCGTATGTCCAGAACCAGATCACGGCGCACCAGAAGGCCGTCGTCTTGTTCCGCCAGCAGGGCGAGCAGGGCAGCGACCCGGTGCTCAGGGCGCTGGCGCGGCGGAACGTGCCCTCGCTCGAACGCCATCTCGCCATGGCCGAGGCGCTGCCCGGAGGCAAGAACGCGGTCGAATAGGAGCCCCCGCACTCCGCCGCCGGCGGGGCGCGGCCTCGGCCGGGTCAGTCCGGCGGCGCGATCAACCCGGCGCGCAACGTGTCGATCGCCGCCAGCGTCCCGTCGCGGTCGATATGCCAGAAGGTCCAGCCGTTGCAGGATGGGGCGTTCTGCACCGCCGCCCCGACCTGGTGGATCGAGCCGTGGTGCGTGCCGCTGCGCAGCGTGCCGTCGGCGACCACCACCGCCTGCACCCGCCGCATGCGGTCGGTCAGCACGGTGCCCGCCGGCAGCAACCCTCGTTCCACCAGCGCCCCGAACGGCACCCGCTTGGCCTCGCGCCGGGTGGGGGTGGCGGTGACTGCCTCGGGCGGGGCCGGACGCACCCGCCGGACCCGGCCGAGCGCCGCCTCGACATAGGCCGGGTGGCGCTCGATGCCGATGAAGTGGCGGGCGAGTCGTTTCGCCACCGCCGCCGAGGTCCCCGTCCCCAGGAACGGGTCCAGCACGACATCGCCCGGCTGGGTGCAGGCCAGCAGCACGCGGTGCAGCAATGCCTCGGGCTTCTGGGTCGGGTGCAGCTTCAGCCCGTGCTCGTTGCGCAGGCGCTCCGAGCCGGTGCAGAGCGGGAAATACCAGTCGCTGCGCATCTGCACGTCGTCGTTCAGGGCTTTCATCGCCTGATAGTTGAACCGGTGCCGGGACTCACGCCCGCGCGCCGCCCAGATCAGCGTTTCGTGCGCGTTGGTGAAGCGGCGCCCCCGGAAATTCGGCATCGGATTGGCCTTGCGCCAGACCACGTCGTTCAGGATCCAGAACCCCAGCTCCTGCAGGATGGCGCCGATGCGGAAAATGTTGTGGTAGGTGCCGATCACCCACAATGTGCCGTCCTTGCGCAGTACCCTCCGGCATTCCCCCAGCCATTCGCGGGTGAAGGCGTCATAGGCGGCGAAGTCCGTGAAACGATCCCATTCCTCGTCCACACCGTCCACCACGCTGTCGTCCGGGCGTCGCAATTCACCGCGCAGCTGCAGGTTGTAGGGCGGATCGGCGAACACGCAATCGACCGAAGCCGCGGGCAGCATGCGGAGCACGCGCGCGGCATCCCCCAGGATCACCTGGTCCAGCGGCAGTTCCTTGACGATCTCCTCGGGCAGTTTCGGCTCCGCTGTGCAAGGGCGGGGGATGGTGGCCGAGCACGTATCGCCCGGGCAACCGGAATCGCGTTGAAACGTGCCGCCCGTGATCGCGTCAATCCGCCGTTTCCACCAGGATGAGGTCAAGACTGAGCTGGCGCACCGTTCCGAAGCCGGTGCGGTGGTGTCGCGTCGGCCCCAGCGCATGCAACGCCGCCCGGTGCGCGGCCGTGCCGTAGCCGGCATTGCGATGCCAATCGTAACCAGGATAGCGCTGCCCGAGTCGCGCCATCACCCGGTCACGGAGTACCTTTGCAACGATCGAGGCGGCGGCGATGGACAGGCAGCGCCCGTCACCACCGATCACGCAACGGACCGGGCAGGGCAGCGGTGGCGCCTGGTTGCCGTCGACCAGGGCCAGGTCGGGCAGGGTGGGCAGCCGTCCCACCGCCCGCCGCATCGCCAGCAATGCCGCCTGCAGGATGTTGAGGCGCGCGATCTCGGTGACCGACGCGGCGCCGACGCCGATCTCCAGCGTCCCGGCGGCCTTTGCCGCCAGCAGCGCGGCGAAGGCCGCCTCGCGCTGGGCCGGGCTGAGTTTCTTGGAATCGTCCAGAAGGGCCGCGAGCGCGCGCGGCGGCCGTCGTGGCATCACCACCGCGGCGGCCATGACCGGCCCGGCGAGCGGGCCGCGGCCGACCTCGTCGATACCGGCGACGCGGCCACCGGCGGCCGATTCCATCCTGAAATCCGGCATGGCGGCAGGCTACCAGCCCGGCCGCCGTGATCCTAGGCGCTGCGCGTGACGGGCGCCGCCGGCGGAGCGGTGCCGGCCCAGGCCGATTGCGACCCGGCCACGTACAGATCGACCCAGGTCATGCCCGCCAGCACCCGTCCCGGCAGCCGGGCATGGCCATCGGTCCAGCGCCAGGACCGGCCCTCCGCCTGCTCGTGGGGATGGAATCCTTCCGAGAGGACCGGGTCGTCGGGGGGGATCTCGCGTTCTCCCTGCGGCCCGCGCAGTGCGATCCGCTCCAGCATCACGCCGAGTCGCCGCCGGTCCTGGGAGACGGCATCGATTTCCGCCGGCACCCCCGCGCGCGAGACGATCCGCAGATCAGTCACCCCGGCCGGCAGCGCGAACCGGTGCATCGGCCCGGCCACGAGAACCGGGGAGAGCGGCCAGCCATCGGCGCGCAGATGCAGCCCCGGGTCGCGGGTGATCGCATGGCCCAGGGTGTGGGCGCGTTGCAGCAGCCGCCGTCGCAGCGCCTGGACCATTGCCTCGGGTGGTGTCGTCGCGCCGGGGTGCCAGGCCAGATGCGGATGCAGCACCATGACCGTTCCGCCGTTCTCGAATCCCGCGCGCCTGTCCTCGTGCAGGCTCTCGGCCGGCAGGCCTTCGGCAAGCAACAGGTCCGGGCTGTCCAGTGCGATATGCACGTACTCGATAGGATCGGGGGAAGCCACGCTTGCCAGCGTGGCCCCGTTCACCAGTTGCCACACCCCGACGGTGATGTTGCCCGCCCCGATCGTCAGGGAGGGCGAGACCAGCAGATCACGGCGCGGCAGGAAATTGCCGGCGGCACCGCGCCGGATGCGGACGGGATGGATCAGCTCGGGGCGCGGGTGGCGGCGTGGTTCCAGGCGCCGGCGCCCGACCCACAGGATGGGTCGGATCCGTCCCGATGCCGTTACCACCCCGGTGCCCGGCTCCAGGGTTTCCACCGGCTGCTCGCCCTTGTCGGTCTGGATGCGGGTGCCCCGCACGAAGCCCGGCACGTCGCCGTTCACGCTCAGGATGTCGGGCATCGCCCCGTCCTCGCCATTGCGCCTGTCCCGCATCATGACGGATGAATGTTGGGTGTCGTTGCGCTCAGGGATAGTGAAACCCTGGTGAGCCTGACGGAATTCCAGGGTCACACATTGTCGATGGGACATTTATCCATTCGTGATCAAAGTCACTGGACAGAACCATCCATCACGGAACTGAGACCGTGCGGGAGCAATACGCGTGCAAGTGGTGGCCGGATCACGATGCGCCCGTGTAATCCTGGCATTCGTTTGACTGGCCATGAGGGTCAGCCATGCAGTCTGGCCGGGCCATGTTCGTTCTGCCCTTTGGACGTTCGGAGCGGGGCCGTTGCGGTCGGGGCTGCTTTCGCGTTCAGTTTCGTGGGCCGTGCCCGCGGCAGCATCCGCCCGGGCCTGACAGCCGCCGAAGGGGAGACGAGGACGTGACGATCAGCCAAGCCGAAACGATGTCCGGCCTGCTGGCCCGAGGCGCCGGGGATGCCCCGGCCATCGGCGCCCCCGGGCGGACGGCGCTGACCCATGGCGAGTTGCGCGGGCTGGCCGCCCGCACGGTGGCGGCGCTGAACGGCATGGGCATCGGCCGTAACGACCGCGTGGCGATCGTGCTGCCGAACGGCCCGGAAATGGCCACCGGCTTCGTCACCATTGCCTGCGGCGCCACCACCGCGCCGCTCAATCCCGCCTATCGCGCCGACGAATTCGACTTCTACCTGTCCGATCTGAAGGCGAAGGCGCTGGTGGTGCTGCAGGGCATGGACAGCCCGGCGCGCGGCGTGGCGGCGCAGCACGGGATTCCGGTGATCGAACTGGTGCCGGATGCGGCCGCCGCCGGCGCCTTCACCCTGCAGCCGCAGCGCCCGCTTGCCGGCACGCCCGCGGCGCCCGGCGAGGCGCAGGCCGAGGACGTGGCGTTGGTGCTGCACACCTCCGGCACCACCTCGCGGCCGAAGATCGTGCCGCTCAGTCATCGCAACCTCAGCGCTTCGGCCTACAACATCGGAACCTCGCTGGCGCTGACGCCGGAGGACACCTGCCTCAACATCATGCCGCTGTTCCATATCCACGGCCTGATCGCGGCGGTGCTGTCCTCGCTGGCCGCGGGCGGCAGCGTGGTCTGCTCGCCCGGTTTCAACGCCTTCAAGTTCTTCGGCTGGCTCGAAGCGGCGCGGCCGAGCTGGTACACCGCCGTGCCCACCATGCACCAGGCGCTGCTGCCGCTGGCCGCGCGCAACAAGGACGTGATCGCCGCGGGCCGGCTGCGCTTCGTGCGCTCCTCCTCGGCTTCGCTGCCGCCGCAGGTGATGGCGGCGCTGGAGGAAGCGTTCGGCGTGCCGGTGATCGAGGCCTACGGCATGACCGAGGCCGCCCACCAGATGGCAAGCAACCCGTTGCCGCCACGGCCGCATTATCCCGGCTCGGTCGGGCTCGCCGCGGGGCCGGAGATCGCCATCATGGACGAGGCGGGGGCGCTGCTGCCGGCGGGCGAAATCGGCGAGGTGGTGATCCGCGGCCGCAACGTCACCGCCGGCTACGAGGCCAATCCCGAAGCCAATGCCAAGGCCTTCACCCATGGCTGGTTCCGCACCGGCGACCAGGGCGTGCTGGACGCGCAGGGCTATCTGCGGCTGACCGGGCGGCTCAAGGAGATCATCAACCGCGGCGGCGAGAAGATCTCGCCGCTGGAGGTCGATGCGGTGCTGATGGACCATCCGGCGGTGCAGCAGGTGGTGACCTTCGGCATGCCGCATCCGAAGCTGGGCGAGGAGGTCGCCGCGGCGGTGGTGCTGCGCGAGGGGCACAAGCTCGATGAGCACACGCTGCGCGATTTCGCCGCAGCCCGGCTGGCGCCTTTCAAGGTGCCGCGCAAGGTGGTCTTCCTGCAGGAGATCCCGAAAGGGGCCACCGGCAAGCTGCAGCGCATCGGCCTGGCCGAAAAGCTCGGCCTGTCGGCATGAGGATCGGCATCTTCGGCGCGGGCGCGATCGGCGGGTTCCTCGGGGCCCGGCTTGCCGCCGCCGGGGCCGACGTTACCTTCGTCGCGCGCGGCCCGCATCTGGCGGCGATGCAGGCGCGCGGCGTGACCCTGCGCAGCGGCGGGGAAACGATCACGGTGCATCCGCGCTGCACCGCCGATGCCGGCGAGGCCGGCGTGCAGGACGCGGTGATCGTGACGCTGAAGGCGCATTCGCTGCCGGCGGCGGCACCGCAGATCGCGCGGATGCTGGGGCCGCAGAGCGCGCTGGTCACCGGCATCAACGGCGTGCCCTACTGGTATTTTCATGGCCTGGAAGGACCCTGGCGCGACCGGCGGGTCGAGAGCGTCGATCCTGGCGGCCGGCTGTGGGACCTGCTGCCGCCCTCCCAGGTGATCGGCTGCGTGGTCTATCCCGCCGCCGAGGTGGTCGAGCCCGGAGTCATAGAGCATGTCTACGGGGATCGTTTCAGCCTCGGCGAGCCCGACGGCAGCCGCAGCCCGCGCGTCGAGGCGATCTCGAAGCTGCTGATCGCGGCGGGGCTGAAGGCGCCGGTGCGCCCGCGCATCCGCGACGAGATCTGGGTGAAGCTGTGGGGCAATCTGTGCTTCAACCCGGTCTCGGCGCTGACCGGCGCGACGCTCGACCGCATCACCGGCCGGCCCGATTTGCGCGCGCTGTGCCGGACGATGATGCTGGAGGCGCAGGCGGTGGCCGAAAGCCTCGGCGTGCGCTTCGCCATTTCGGTGGACAAGCGCATCGACGGCGCGGCCGAGGTGGGCGAGCACAAGACCTCCATGCTGCAGGACCTGGAGCGCGGGCGGCCGATGGAGATCGACGCGCTGCTCGGCGCCGTGGTGGAACTCGGCGGCGTCACCGGCCATCCCATGCCGATCTGCGAGACGGTGCTGGCCCTGCTGCGCGAGCGGGCCAGGCTGGCCGGCTGCTATGAGGGATAGGTGCCGTCGATGATGCGGGCCAGTACCGGCTCGATCGCCACCCCGGGCGGCAGCGTGCCGTAGCTGCGTCCGCTCTCGCCGCCGAGCCGCGTCGCGCAGAACGCCTCGGCGACGAAGGCGGGGGCATGACGCACCAGCAGCGCACCCTGCAGCACCAGGGCCAGCCGCTCGGCGACCAGCCGCGCCTGTGCCTCGTTGGCATGGGAGAGCGAGGCTTCCAGACCGGCCATGGTCGCATCCAGGATGGCGTTGCCGCCCTTCGCCGCGGCGATCTCCGAGCGGAAGGCGGCCCGTGCCAGCGGCTCGCGCGCCAGGGTGCGCAGCACGTCCAGCGCGATCACGTTGCCCGCTCCTTCCCAGATGCCGTTCAGCGGCGCTTCCCGATACAGCCGGGGCAGCATGCTGTCCTCGATGTAGCCGGCGCCACCGAGGCATTCCATGCATTTGGCGACGAAGCTGGGCGCGCGCTTGCACAGCCAGTATTTGCCGACCGCCACCGCCAGCCGGGCGAACACCCGTTCGGGTCCCTCGGCGGCATCGAAGGCGCGGGCGACGCGCATCACCAGCACCACGGCCGCCTCGTAGTCCAGCGCGAGGTCGGCCAGCACGCCGCGCATGACGGCATGGTCGACGAGCCGCTTCTGGAACGCCCGGCGATGGCGGGCATGATGCGCCGCCTGGGCCAGCGCCATGCGCATGAGGCCGAGCGTGGATGCCATGGTGTCGAGGCGGGTGTGGTGGACCATGTCGATGATGGTCTCGATACCGTGCCCCTCCGGCCCGACCATGCTCGCCCAGGCGCCGTGGTACTCGATCTCGGCGCTGGCATTGGCGCGGTTGCCGAGCTTGTCCTTCAGTCGCATCAGGTGGATGGCGTTGCGCCCGCCGTCCGGGGTGATGCGCGGCACCAGGAAGCAGGACAGGCCCTCCGCTGTTTGCGCCAGCGTGAGGAAGGCGTCGCTCATCGGCGCCGAGCAGAACCATTTGTGCCCGGTGAGTTCATACGTCATGCCCGGTCCGCCGGCGCCGAGCGGGCGCGCCGCGGTGGTGTTGGCGCGCACGTCCGAGCCGCCCTGCTTCTCCGTCATCGCCATGCCGAGCGTGACCCCGGCCTTGTCGGCGATGCGCCGCAGCGTCGGGTCGTAGCGTCCCTGCACGATCCGCGGCACCCAGGTGGCGGCGAGGTCGGGCTGGCGCCGCAGCGCCGGGACGGCGGCATAGGTCATGCTGATCGGGCACATGGTGCCGGCCTCGGCCTGGGTGGCGAGCGCAAGCATCGCCGCGTGCGCCACGTGCCCGCCCGGCCGTCCCGTATCCCAGGCGATGGCGTGGATGCGGTGGCGCATCGCCAGCTCCATCAGCGCGTGGTAGGCGGGGTGGTAGCGCACCTCGTCGATGCGCCGCCCGTAGCGGTCGAAGGCGGTCAGCTCCGGCGGATGGCGGTTCGCCGCCTCGCCGAGTTCCATCACCTCGTCCGATCCCATGTCCTGCCCGAGCGCGGCCAGCGGGGCCTCGACCCAGGTGCCGCCTTCGCGCAGCGCCGCCTCGCGCAGCGCCGGATCACCGAGGAACAGGTTGAGCCCGCCGAATTCCGGCGGCTGGTTGGTCACTTCGTGACTGGCGAAGCGGGCCTGTGGCGCATGCGCGCTCATGCTTGGACCTCCCGGGGGGCGCGCCCGGGGGCGGGTCGCGCGGCGGTACTCTAACCGGGATCTTGGGCGGCGAGGCCGCGGCAGACTCGCGGCAACTTTCAAGATCAGAAGAGCGACAACTGTGATCCGGCACGGCCCGCCTGTGCTTCCCCGGGCGGCACGAAGCGCGTGCAGTCCAGCTCGGGGCCGGTTTGCAGCCGCAGGCGGCGCACCGCGTGGCTGAACCGGCGTGCCAGCAGGTCGGCATAGGCGCCGGTTCCGCTGAAGCGATGGCCGAAGCGGGCATCGTTCAGCGCCCCGCCACGGGTCTCGCGGACCAGATCCAGCACCCGCGTGGCCCGATCGGGGACATGCGTGGCCAGCCAGTGCCGGAAGATCTCGCCGAGCTCGTGCGGCAGGCGCAGCAGGGTGTAGCCGGCCTGCCGGGCGCCGGCCGCGGCGGCTGCTTCCAGGATGGCTTCCAGCTCGGCGTCGTTCAGCCCGGGGATCATCGGCGCGGCCAGCACCGCGACCGGGACGCCCGCGCGCGCGA
Organism: Rhodovastum atsumiense; assembly: GCF_937425535.1. Classification (NCBI taxonomy): domain Bacteria; kingdom Pseudomonadati; phylum Pseudomonadota; class Alphaproteobacteria; order Acetobacterales; family Acetobacteraceae; genus Rhodovastum; species Rhodovastum atsumiense. The sequence continues at coordinate 1,598,139 of NZ_OW485601.1, read as the reverse complement.
GGTCCGCGATCGCCTGCAATCGTCGCTGCGGCGTGGCCGCGCGTGGTTCCAGCCGGCGGGCGAGGCGGGCGTCCAGGGTGGTGACGGACAGGAAGACCTGCACCAGGCCGCGGCGCGCCAGCGGCACCAGGATATCGAGGTCACGCAGCACGCCGGCACTTTTGGTGACGATGCTGACCGGATGGCTGGTGCGCTCCAGCACCTGCAGCACTGCCCGGGTGAGTTTCAGGGTGCGCTCGACCGGCTGGTAGGGATCGGTGGCGGAGCCGAGCGCGAGCGGGCGCGCCACGTAGCCGGGCTTGCGCAGGTCCTTCTCCAGCAAGGCCGCGATGTCCGGCTTGAACAGCAGCTTCGTCTCGAAATCGAGTCCGGGCAACCAGCCGAGGCAGGCATGCGAGGGGCGGGCATAGCAATAAACGCAACCATGCTCGCACCCCCGATAGGGGTTCACCGCGCGGTCGAAGCCAATATCGGGCGAGCGGTTCCAGGCGATCGCGCTGCGGCTGCTGTCGCGGATGAGGGCGGTGCCTCGGCGAGCTCCGCCAGGGTCTGCCAGCCATCGTCGAAGGGGGCGATGGAGTGGCGTTCGAAGCGATTGGGCGGGTTGACCGTGGTGCCACGCCCACGGCACGGTTTCGCTGTTTCGGTCGTGGTCACCGGGCGCGTCACGACGGCCGGTGCCAGGGAGCAGTCGCAGGCCTGTTCCGCCGCATCCGGCGGCGGGTCCGGCGTGCCGGCGCGCTCCAGGGCGGCGAGTTCGGCGGGATCGATCTCCCGCGCCAGGTCGGCCGGGGCCTTGGGGATGGGGCAGGGCGATGCGGCGCGTTTGGATAACCGGGAGGGCGGGCGTGTGACGGTACGCCGGATGGGTCCCGTGCCTGGTCCCGCCGTAGCGTTGCCCGTCGCGGGGCCAGCGGGACCAATGGCAGATGACATGCGTCTGTTCCCTTTTCGTTCCAGAGCTACCGTGCGTCCGCAGGCGCCTCCTGTCAAGAACGGAGAACGAACATGACGGCCGTGCACGGGGTGCGTGACGTGGACCTGGAGTCGGGGATCCAAGGGCCTTTGGCCCTTGGTGGAGGTCCAGGAGGCAAAGCCTCCTGGTGGGGCCCGGGGCAACGCCCCGGGATGGCGTGATGAGGTTCACCGGTTCCCGTCATTTGCGTCGCCTGCCCTTGTTGTCGCCGCTTCAATGGAAGCGCCGACTGGTGCTCTGGTGTGGTGGTGTGCTGGTGGCGTTGGTCGCGATTGGTTTCGCGCATGCGGCGGATGCGGCGCAGGCGTTGTTCGCGGTCGTCACCGCCTGGAATCCCTGGATCGTTTTCGGGCTCGCGCCGGGAGGGCTGGCGCTGTCGCTCTGGCTGACGCGACGGGTGTTTCCCGGGGCCCAGGGCAGCGGCATTCCGCAGGCCATCGCGGCGCTGCACATGACCGATCCGAAGGCGGTCGATGCCGTGCTGTCGCTGCGGGTGGCCCTGGGCAAGGTGGTGCTGACGGTACTCGGCCTCGGGGTCGGTGCTTCGATCGGCCGCGAGGGACCGACGGTGCAGGTCGGCGCGGCGATCATGAACGCGGTCGGCCGGATCACGCCGATGCCGCGACTGGAGATGCAGCGGGCGCTGGTGCTGGCCGGGGGCGCCGCGGGCGTGGCGGCGGCGTTCAACACGCCGCTGGCCGGCATCGTCTTTGCCATCGAGGAGCTCAGCCATTCCTTCGAGCAGCGCACCTCGGGGGTGGTGCTGACGGCGGTGATCCTGGCCGGCATCACCACCGTGGCGCTGTCCGGCAACTACACTTATTTCGGCCATAGCGCGGTTGTCCTGGATGTCGGGCGGGACTGGCTCGCGGTGCTGCCGTGCGCGGTGGTGGGCGGGCTTGCCGGGGGGCTGTTCAGCCAGGTGCTGATCAGTGCCTCGCGCGGCCTGCCGGGGCGGATCGGGCGGTGGGTGGCGCGGCATCCGCTGCTGGTGGCGGTGCTGTGCGGGGTGGTGCTGGCGGGGCTCGGCGTGCTGTCGGGCGGGGCGACCTATGGCACCGGCTATGCGCAGGCCCGCGGCCTGGTGGAAGGCCATGCCGATCTGCCGGCGGGGTTTGCGGTGATGAAGCTGCTGGCGACGGTGGTGTCGTATCTCTCCGGCATTCCGGGCGGCATCTTCGCGCCGTCGCTGGCGGTGGGGGCGGGGCTGGGCTCCTGGCTGCACGCGGTGTTGCCCGGCTTCCCGCCTGGCGCGCTCGTGTTGCTGGGCATGGTCGCCTATTTCTCGGGTGTGGTGCAGGCGCCGATCACCGCCACCGTGATCGTGATGGAGATGACCGACAACCAGCAGATGACCATCCCGCTGCTGGCCACCGCCATGCTGGCCTTCGGCGTATCCCGCCTGGTGTGCCGCCGCTCGTTCTATTCGGCGCTGGCCCGGCGTTTCCTCGATGCGGTGGAGCGTCCGCGTCCGGCGGATTGACCCGGCGCCGCCTCTTGCCTATCCGGAAGCGCATGTCGGGCACTTGGCAGCGTTTCCGCGGCTGGACGCACGACCTCGGGCGCTGGAGCCGTGAGCGCTCCGACCGGTTGTGGCGTGCGCTGGAAGCGGCGATGTTCGACCGTGGCGATGCCGCCGCGCGCGAGGCGGCGGCGCAGGAGGCCGCGGCCGAGGCGCCGGTGGTCTGGCTGCTCGGCCGGGCCCAGGCCGGCAAGAGCTCCATTGCCTCGGCGCTGACCGGGGTGCCGATCGCCATCGGCGAAGGGTTCCGTCCGGTCACCCGCACCGCCGCGGTGTATGATTTCCCCGCCGATGCGCCGCGCATCCGTTTTCTCGACACCCGTGGGCTCGGCGAGGCCGGCTACGATCCGGAGGAGGACATCGCCTGGTGCCGGGCGCGCAGCCATCTGGTGCTGGCGGTGCTGCGCGCGCAGGATCAGGCGCCGGCACCCTTGCCGGACCTGCTGGCGCGCATCCGCCGCGAGCAGCCGGACACGCCGTTGGTGATCGCCCAGACCGCGCTGCATGACGGCTATGGCCCCGATGACCGCCATGTCGTGCCGTATCCCTTCACCGGCACCGAGGCGGATGACGACAATCCGGCTTTGCCGCTGGCGCTGCGCCGGATGCTGGCGCGGCAGCGGAGCCTGTTCGTGGATCTGCCCGGTGAGGCGCCGCGCTTCGTGCCGATCGACTTCACCCGGTCCGAGGACGGCCTGTTGCCGTCGGATTACGGCTTCGACGCGCTGGCCACGGCGCTGATCGCGGTGGCGGATGCGCGGCTGGCCGCCCGGCTGGCCGAGGTGCGGGCCGGCGCCGAAGGGTCGCTCGATCGCCTGATCCTCTGGCATGCCGGCGCCGCCGCGGCGGCCGATGCGGTACCGGTGGCCGGGCTGGCCGCGGTGGCAGCGGTGCAGGCGCGGATGCTGCAGGCGCTGGCGGTGCGCTTCGGCGTGACCTGGACGCGCGAGCGGCTGCTGGCCTTCGCCGGCACGGTCGGCACGGTGATGCTGCTGCGCCAGGGCGTTCTGATGGGGTTGCGCGAGGTGGTCAAGCTGGTGCCGCCGGTGGCGCCGTGGGTCATTCCCGCGGCCAGCCTCGCCGCCTTCGCACTGACCTATGCGCTGGGCCGCGCCGCCTGTGTCTACCTGCGCGATCTCGCGGCCGGTCGCCCCGCCTCCGAGGACGCGATCCGCGCTGCCTTCCAGATGGCGTTGCAGGAAGGCTGGACCCGGAGCGGAGGGGCCGCCCGTGACAGAAGCTGAGAGCGGAAAATTCAGGACCAGGCTCCGTCTGGTCTGGCGCGGCCTGGTCGCGAACTGGCGCGAAGTGGCGGTGGCGTTCTGCCTGGTGGTGCCGCAGGTGGTGCTGCTGGTGCTGGGCCTGCTGTGGCTGTTCTCGCACGGTGTGATGCTGGTCTGGCTGGGCTTCGCCGCTGCCTGCGCCGGGGTGGCGGCCTTGCTGCTGCGGCGGCTGCGCGCCGGTGACGTTTTGCCGGCGCCACCGCCGCCGCATCCCGACAGCGCCTGGGGCCCGCGCGAGCGTGCCGCCTGGGAGAAGGTGCAGGATTTCATCACCCGCACCCCGGCTTTTTCGGAGGATACCGATGCCGCCCGCGCCAGCGTGACCGCGCTGGTCGAGGAAATCGCCCGCCATTACGGCCCGGACGCCGCCGAGCCGCTGGCGCGCTTCACCGTGCCGGAGGCGCTGCTGCTGGCCGAGCGCACCGCGAGGCGCCTGCGCGTCGCCTTGCTGCAGGCGGTGCCGTTCAGCCATGCCGTCACGGTCAGTACCGCGCTGTGGTGGTATCGCCGGCGCGGGCTGATCGACCTCGCGGCGAAGGCGTACGACGTCTATCGCGTGTTCCGCCCGGTGGTGAACCCGCTCTCGGCCGTGTTCGGCGAGCTGCGCGAGCACGTCACCCAGGACGTGATGGCCTTCGGGGCAGAGCGCCTGCGCCGGACGATCACGCGGCTGGTGTTGGAGGAGACCGGCCGGGGCGCGATCGATCTCTACAGCGGCCGGCTGCGCATCGACGAGGCGAAGTTCGAGGCCGCGCGCGCCGGCACTGAAACAACCGCGCCGCCGCCCGGCCCGCCCCGCATCCTGTTGGCCGGGCAGGTCAATGCCGGCAAGTCGAGCCTCGCCAATGCGCTGGCCGGTGAATTGCGGGCGGTCGCCACCCCGGTGCCGGGGCCGGAGGCGGCGCTGGTGCTGGACGTGGCGGCCGCCGGCCGGCCGACGCTGCGCCTGGTCGATGCGCCGGGTCTGCGCGGCGAGCCCGGCGAGGCGGAGGCACTCGCGTCCCTGGCCGCGCAGGCCGACCTGGTGCTGTGGGTCTCTGCCGCCAACAGCGCCGCCCGGCACATCGACACCCAGGCGCTGGCGGCCCTGCGCGCGACGCTGGCGCAGGACCGCGCGCTCGATCCGCCGCCGTTGCTGCTGGCGGTGCCGCATATCGACCGCCTGCCACCCTTCGCCGAATGGGCGCCGCCCTACGACATCGCCCGGCCCGCCACGCCGAAGGCGCGGCGCATCCACGACGCGGTGGCCGCGATCGGCGCGGATCTCGCCATTGCCGAGGCCGATATCGTTCCGGTCTGCCTCGACGCCCGCAAGGGACTCTACAACGTGGATCTCGTCTGGGCCCTGATCGCCGCACGGCTCGAACAGGCACAGACCCGCCAGTTGCAGCGCGCCTTCGCCGAATCCCGCCAGGGCCTCGACCTCGCGCAGGTGCTCCGCCAGGCCACCACCGCCGGCCGCGCCTTGTTCAGCGCCCTGCGCTGATGGCGGATCCAATCACAATTCCTCAGTTCCGTCCGTCATCTCTGCGGAGAGCGTCCCATGCCGGATATCCATATCGGCCTGCTTCTCTTCCCCGATCTCACCCAGCTCGATCTCACCGGCCCCTATGAGGTGTTCCGCAAAACCCCAGGCATCGTCACGCATCTCCTGGCGCCCGGCCTCGAGCCCGTGCGTGCGGAATCCGGGTTGCGCCTGCTGCCGGACACCACCTTCGCCGACTGCCCGCCCCTCGACGTGATCTGCGTGCCCGGCGGCCCCGGCGTGAACGCGGCCATGGAAGACGAGGAATTGCTGCGCTTCCTGCGCGCGCAGGCCACCGGGGCCCGCTACGTCACCTCGGTTTGCACTGGCGCGCTGGTGCTCGGCGCGGCCGGGTTGTTGCAGGGACGGCGCGCCACCACGCACTGGACGGTGCACGACCTGCTCGCCGCCTTCGGCGCGATCCCGGTGCAGGAACGCGTGGTGCGGGACGGCAATCTCGTCACCGGCGGTGGCGTCACCGCGGGGATCGACTTCGCGCTGACACTCGTCGCCGAACTGCTCGGGGCCTCCGTCGCGCAGAGCGTGCAACTGGGACTCGAGTATGCTCCGGCGCCCCCGTTCCAGGCGGGAACGCCGCAGACGGCACCTGCGGAGATCCTGCAGGCGGTGCGGGCGCGCGGGGCGGCGATGCGGGCGCGGCGCGAGGAAATCATTAAACGCGTCACAGAAAGGCCAGGGCTCCGCCCTGGACCCGCAAGGGGCCACAAGGCCCCTTGACCCCATTCGCGCTGCGCGGCGTTCAGTTCAGGCGGGCAACCGCGTCGTGGCGCAGCTCCAACGGGTGATAGCGCGGCCAGGCTCCGGCCGCGAGCTCATCGAGGCTGGGCGTGGGCAGGTGCAGCCTTGCCGCGAAGATCCAGGTGTAGGTCAGTACCCGCGGCACATAGGCCCGCGTCTCGTCGATCGGGATCGATTCGATGAACAACAACGGATCGCCGTTGTCGCGGATCGCGGGGGCCCAACGCATCACCGATCCGGGGCCGGCATTGTAGCCCGCGAGCAGGCGGATCAGATCGCCATCCACCAGCCCGGTATCAGCCAGCCACACAATATAGCGCTGCCCCAGTTCCAGGTTCATCGCCGGATCACGCAGCCGGCCACGCAAGATGGCGTCGTCGGGGCGGCCGGTGATGAAACTCGCCGTCTCCGGCATGATCTGCATCAACCCGAGCGCCCCCGCACCCGAGGTCAGCGCCTGGTCGAAATTCGATTCGGTGCGAGTGATGCCGTAGATCAGCGCCGGATCGACGATGAAGCCGCCGCTCGGCCGCAGCCGCGGCACGGTGAAACGCAGATCATCGCGGGAGCGTCCGTCGGCGACCTGCACCAGATCAGCCAGTTGGGCCGTCAGGGCCAGCAGCCGCGCCCGTTGCGCCACCAGCATGACGGCACGTCCAAGCGCGGGCGTGGTTTCGGCCAGGGGCCATAATTGCCGCAGCTCCGCCTCGGCCCGGTCCCGCTCGCCGATCTGCAGCAGGGCAAGGGCGCGCAACCCCTCGGGGGTTGCCATCACCGCATCCAGGTCGGCCTCGCCGAGCGTCTCGCGCGTCTGCCGCCCGCCCGGGGCGAAGCCGATATCGAGGCCCAGCGTGCGCCGGGCCAGCATGCCGTAGAAGGTGCGCTGCTCCTCGGCGGCCCGCATCATCCAGGGCACGTAGTTCCTGGGCTCGCGCAGCCGCAGCCGCGCCCGCGCTGCCCAGAAGGCGTTGGCGGCCCGCAGGGTGGGGGAACTCAGCTCTGCCCGCCATCCCGCCGCGAAGGCGGCGGCGGCACGATCCGGTTGGTCGAGGCGCCACGCCGCGAGCCCCGCCATCTTGCCGGCGAGGGCGGCGACGCGGCACGTTGATCCGGCGCCCCGGCAGGCCTCGAGGCCGGCGGCGCCGAGGGCATAGGCTTCCTCGTCGCGGTTGAGCGTGAACAGGATCTGCGCCGCCTCGCCCCGCAACAGCGAGCCATAGTCCGGCGCGAGCCCGCGCCGGCGTTGCAGCAGCCGCTCCACCGCGGCCGCCCCGCCATTGCGCGCGGCGTCGTAGACGGATCGATCCAGGGCGGCATTGCGCACCGGGCGCGTGCCGGGGTCATTGGCCTCCTCGGGCACCGGAATGGACGAGCCCGGCGAGCGGATATCAGCCGACAGCATGACCGTGTTCGGCGCCGGCGGCGCGGCGGCGCCGCGCGGCAGGCGGGACAGCATCAGCGTGTGGATCGCCGGGGCGTCGGTCAGGTCCGACCATTTCTCCAGCCACGCCTTCAGTTCGGCGGCTCCCGGCCGGGTGTAGGGGCCGAGATGGCGATCGGCCAGGATGTAGCCGCGCATCGCCGCGCCGAGCGCGATCCCGGCCACCGAGAGATCGGGGTCGAGCAGCGCCATTTCCTTTTCCGCGGCGCGCAGATCGCCGGCACGTTGCAGGGCGAAGATCCGCCGCAGCCGGGCTGCCTCGCTCGGTGGCAACGGTTGCGGCAGGGACTGGCTGCCATCCCGTCGCGACGAGGCGCGCGGTACCGCGAGCGCGGTGTCATCCACGCCCGAGAAGGCAGGTTGCACCTGCGCTTTTGCCGAGGTGGCCCCTGCCAGGATGGCAGCTCCGGCGAGTAACGCCTTGGCCGTGGGAAACGATGATAATATCCGAACGGTCCCTCGCATGAGGGCGCCGGTACACAGGATAGTTACGAGACGCAACCCTGTGGGGTGAGACAATTCTCCCGCAATGAGACAATTTTCTTTGTCTCAACGGGTTAGCTGTCACATGGTGTTCACGATTCAGATATTTTCCGGATGATCATGTCGTCATCCATGGTGCGCTTCAACAACAACATATCATTCCAGGCCTCCCGCTTCGCGCCCGGCGTGCGCAGCAGATATGCGGGATGCAGCATGGGCAGAGTCGGGACCGGCGCGGGCAGGTCGGGGATGGTGACGTCCAGCCAGCGCCCGCGCATGCGGCGGATGCCGGTGTTGCTGCCGGTCACCGCCCGCGTGGCCAGCGCCCCCAGCAGCACCAGCCGCCGCGGCCGCACCAGGGCGATGTGGCGTAGCAGGAACGGCAGGCAGACCAGGACCTCGTTGTCGGTCGGGTTGCGGTTGCCGGGGGGGCGCCAGGGAATGAGGTTGGTGATCACGTAGCCGCTGCGGTCGAGCCCGATGCTCGCGAGCATCCGGTCGAGGAACTGGCCCGACGCCCCGACGAACGGCTTGCCGATCCGGTCCTCGTCCGCTCCCGGGCCTTCGCCCACCAGCATCAGGCCGGAGTCCGGGTTGCCGTCGGCGAACACCAGGTTGGTCGCGGTTGCCGACAGGGGGCAGCCGTCGAACCGCTCCAGGGCGGCCCGCAGCTCTTCCAGCGTGCGCGCCGCGGCGGCGATTTCCTGGGCCCGTGCCGCCGGGGCAGGGGCGGCGCCAGGCAGCAGGGCCTGCGTCTGCGCGGGGTGGGGCGGCGGGCGGAGCGCGGCGGCGAGCTGGGACGGGGCTGAGGCCGCCGGCCGCGCCCTCGTTGCCGCCGGGGCAGCGACGGGCCGGGCGGCAACCGCCATGCGGTCTACCGGCGTCTCCACGAGCGCCTCGTCGGCGCCCCATTCCAGCTGCAAGCGCAGCGCCGCCAATGCGTCCATGTGCGCACTCATCGCCAAAGCGCGGCTTTCGCGCAACCGAATCCCCCTCCATAAGAACGCGAAAGCCCCCACGCGGGGCCAAGGCGAAAAAAGGGTGCAGAATGTCCGATAAGCCAGCTCGGGAAGCCATGGAATTCGACGTCGTCGTCGTGGGGGCGGGACCTGCCGGCCTCGCGGCGGCCATCCGCCTGCGCCAGCTCGCGCCGGAACGCAGCGTCTGCGTGGTCGAGAAGGGCAGCGAGGTGGGCGCGCATATCCTCTCCGGGGCGGTGATCGAGCCGCGGGCGCTCGCGGAGCTGCTGCCTGACTGGCAGGAGCGCGGCGCCCCGCTGACCACCCCGGCCGGGGAGGACCGGTTTCTCTATCTGACGCAAGGCCGCGCCTGGCGGCTGCCGACGCCGCCGCAGATGCACAACCACGGCAATTACATCGTCAGCCTCGGCAACGTGGTGCGCTGGCTCGGCCAGCAGGCCGAGGCACTGGGTGTCGAGATCTATCCCGGCTTCGCCGCCGCCGAATTGCTGGAGGAGGATGGCCGCGTCGTCGGCATTGCCACCGGCGACATGGGCATCAACCGTGACGGCGAGCCCGGCCCGAACTACCAGCGCGGCATGGAACTGCGCGCCCGTTGCACCATCTTCGCCGAAGGCTGCCGGGGCAGCCTGACCAAGCGGCTGATGAAGCATTACGACCTGCGCGCCGGCCGCGACCCGCAGACCTATGGCATCGGCATCAAGGAATTGTGGGAGGTGCCGAAGGAAGCGCACCGGCCCGGGCTGATCGTGCACACCACCGGCTGGCCGATCCCCTCCGATACCTATGGCGGATCGTTCCTGTATCATTTCGGCGAGAACCTGGTCGCCTATGGCGTGGTGGTGGGGCTCGACTACCCCAACCCCTGGCTTTCCCCCTTCGAGGAGATGCAGCGGCTCAAGACCCATCCGGCGATGCGCCCGCATTTCGAGGGCGGGCGGCGGATTTCCTACGGCGCGCGCGCGCTGACCGAGGGTGGCGTGCAGGCGCTGCCGAAGCTGACCTTCCCCGGCGGCTGCCTGATCGGCGACACCGCTGGATTCCTGAACGTGCCCAAGATCAAGGGCACCCACACGGCGATGAAATCCGGCATGCTCGCCGCCGAGGCGGTCGCCGAGATGCTGGCGGGCGAGGGGGTCGAACCCGCGTCCTACGAGGCGAAGCTGCGGGAAAGCTGGCTGTGGGATGAATTGCAGCGCGTGCGCAACGTCCGTCCTGCCTTCGCCAAATGGGGATTCTGGGGTGGGCTCGCGAATGCCGCCATCGACACCTACCTGTTCCGCGGCAAGGCGCCCTGGACCCTGCACCACGCCACGCCCGACCACGCCAGCCTGCGCCCGGCCGCCACGGCGCCGCGCATCGAGTATCCGAAGCCCGACGGCAAGCTGACCTTCGATCGGCTCTCCTCGGTGTTCATCAGCAACACCAACCATGAGGAGAACCAGCCGGCCCACCTGAAGCTGCACGACCCGGAGCGGGCGATCGCGGTGAACTGGGCCGAGTATCGCAGCCCGGAAACCCGCTACTGCCCGGCCGGGGTCTACGAGATCGTCGGCGCCGATCAGGACGCGCCCCGGCTGCAGATCAACTTCGCCAACTGCGTGCACTGCAAGACCTGCGACATCAAGGACCCCACCCAGAACATCTGCTGGCACACGCCGGAAGGGGGCGGCGGGCCGAACTACCCGGGCGGCATGTAAGGCGGCTTCCGGGCGGCGGGATGGGGCGGGATGGAGCGGCGAGCGATCCTGTAACCCGAACGTAACCAAATCCGGGCGAGAGTGCCGATGGCCAGGCCGTGATTTCCGGATCCCCGGGATCACAACCTTGCAGGGTTGTCATGGCGAAGCCGCGGCCGGGCTGGTAGGGTGAGACCATGCAGAACGGTCGTTCTCTCCTTCTCGCGCTGTCGCTGCTCTCGGCCTGCGCGGCATCCAACGCGGCCCAGCAGGCGCAACCGCAGCAGGCCGGCCCCGGCCTGCAGATGCGGGTTGCCGCCAGGGCGAAGGCGCTGCCCATCACCGGGGCGCCCGGGGCATTCCTGACCGGGCGGTTCGCCGCCATGCAGGGCGACCTCGATTTCGCCGCTGACGAATTCCTGCGGGCCCTCGCCGATGACCCGGGCAATGCCGAGCTGCGCCAGCAGGCCTTCCTGGCCTGCCTGATGGCCGGCCGTCCGGAAACGGTCCGGCTGGCCCAGGGCCAGCCCAACAACCAGAGCGCCCTGATGCTGCTCGGCAATGCCGAGGCCGCCCGCGGCAACTGGGAAGGCGCCGAGACGCGCTTCGCCGCGCTGCCTCGCCAGGGGCTGACGCAGGTGCTGCAGCCGCTGCTGGTGTCCTGGGCGCAGTTCGGCGCGGGCCGCACCGACGCGGCGCTGGCGACGCTGCATCCCTATATCGAGGGCCAGCGCTATCGCGCGGTCTACGCCCTGCACGGCGCCCTGATCGCCGATCTCGCCAACCGCCCGGCCGAGGCGGCCCGGCTCTATCGCCTCGCCGAGACGGAATACGGCCCCCCCACGCTGCAGCTCGCCCGCATGATCGCGAGCTGGCAGGCGCGGCAGGGCCATCCCGCCGATGCCGGCCAGACGCTGAAGGCGGCCGTGGACCTCGCGCCGGAGGCAGCCATCACCCTGCCGGCGCTGCAGGCGAACGTCTCCACCCGGCTGGTCCGCCGCGCCACCGACGGGCTCGCCGAAAGCTACCTGGTGCTGGCGAGCGCGCTGCGCCAGCAGGACGCGACCGACCTGGCCATGGTGCTGGTGCGCCTCGCGCTGGATCTGCGGCCGGATTTCACCGCCGCCCGGCTGCTCGCGGCCGACATCCTGGACGCGACCAAGCATCCGCAGACCGGGCTGGCGGTGCTCGCCCCTGTCCGCGCCGACGACCCGCTCAACGGCATCGTGCGGCTGCGCCGGGCCGCGCTGACCGAACAGACCGGACGCACTGAAGAAGCGCTGCGCCTGCTCGAGCAGATGGCGCGCGACTATCCCGACCGGCCGGACCCTTATGCGGTGCAAGGCGACATCCTGCGCATGAAGCACCGCTACGCCGATGCCGTGACCGCCTATGACAACGCGGTGGCCCGCGTGCCGGAGCCGACCCGGGCCAACTGGCCGCTGTTCTACGACCGCGGCATCGCGCTGGAGCGGTCCCATCAATGGGAGCGGGCCGAGGCCGATTTCCTGCGGGCCCTGCAGCTCGCCCCCGACCAGCCCTACGTGCTCAACTACCTGGGCTATTCCTGGGCCGAGCAGGGCCGCAACCTGCAGAAGGCGCGCACCATGATCGAGCGCGCGGTCGAGCAGCGGCCCAATGACGGCGCCATCATCGACAGCCTCGGCTGGGCCACGCTGCGCCAGGGCGACATCGCCGGCGCGGTGAAGGCGCTGGAGCGCGCCGCGGAGCTGCAGCCCGAGGACGCGACCATCAACGGGCATCTCGGCGACGCCTACTGGGCCGCCAACCGCCGGCAGGAGGCGGTCTACCAGTGGCGCCGCGCGCTCAACCTCAAGCCGGAGCCGGAAGACGTGCCGAAGCTGGAAGCCAAGCTGCGCGAGGGCGAGCAGGTGATCGGCGTCGCCACCCCGGCCTCGACCGACAACGCCACGCCCTGAGGCACCCATGCCCTCCAGCGAGACCGCGCCGGCCAAGGTCAACCTGTTCCTGCACGTCGTCGGGCGCCGCCCCGACGGCTACCATCTGCTCGACAGCCTCGCCGTGTTCCCGCATGTCGGCGACGTGCTGCACGCCGATCCAGCGGAGGAGCTGAGCCTCGCGCTCGCCGGCCCATTCGGCGGCGCGCTGGTCGCCGAGGCGGATAACCTGGTGCTTCGTGCCGCCCGGGCGCTCGCCGCGGCGGCCGGGATCGCGCCGCGGGCAAGGCTGGTGCTGGAGAAGAACCTGCCGGTCGCCTCCGGCATCGGTGGCGGCTCGGCCGACGCCGCGGCGGCGCTGCGCCTGCTCGGCCGGCTTTGGGACGTGGCGGTGCCGGATGCCGATCTGCACGCGATCGCGCTTGGGCTCGGTGCCGACGTGCCGGTCTGTCTGGCCTCCCGTGCGGCCCGCATGGGCGGAGTGGGGGAGGCGCTGGCGGAGGCGCCGGCGCTGCCTGGCTTCGGCATGGTGCTGGTCAACCCCGGCGTTGCCGTGGCCACCCCGGCGGTGTTCCGCGCCCGCAGCGGTCCGTTCTCGGCGCCGGCGGCGCTGCCCGCTGGCTGGGCGGACGCGGCTGCACTGGCGCGCGATCTTGCCGCCCTGTCCAATGACCTCGAACCGCCGGCGGTCGCCTTGCAGCCGGTGATCGGCACGGTGCTGGACGCGTTGCGCGCCGCCCCGGGCTGCCTGCTCGCGCGCATGAGCGGGTCGGGCGCGACCTGCTTCGGCCTGTTCGCGGATCCACCGGCGGCCGAGGCAGCGGCGTCGCTGCTGCGGCGTCCGGGGTGGTGGTGTTGGGGTGGGGCTTGCTGAAAGGTCCCTTCCCCCGCTAAGTCAGCGCCGCGCATGGGGCGTAGCCAAGCGGTAAGGCAGCGGATTTTGATTCCGCCATTCGGAGGTTCGATCCCTCCCGCCCCAGCCAACCTCCCCGCCGGACGGCGTGATCCGCGAAACTGACGGACCGCACCAGGGGGAGGAGACACGCCATGAACAAGATGAACCCGGCCCTGGCCCGCGCGGAGGCTTTCGCCGGGCGCTTCGGCCTGCAACGGCCCATCCTGCTCGCGCCGATGGCGGGGGCCTGCCCGCCCGCGCTGTCCATCGCCGTGGCCGAGGCAGGCGGCCTGGGCGCCTGTGGCGCCCTGCTCATGCAGCCGCCCGCCATCCTCGCCTGGGCGCGCGATGTGCGCGCCGGCACGCGCGGGCCGTTCCAGATCAATCTCTGGGTGCCTGACCCGCCGGCGCGGCGCGATCCGGCGCAGGAGGCACGGCTACGGGATTTCCTCGCGGAATGGGGGCCGCCGGTGCCGCCCGAGGCGGGCGCGGCGACGCCGCCGGATTTCGCCGCGCAATGCGAGGCGTTGCTCGAAGCCACGCCGCCGGCGGTTTCCTCGGTCATGGGGCTGTTTCCCCCGGCCTTCGTCGCCCGGCTCAAGGCCGCCGGCATCGCCTGGTTCGCCAATGTCTCGACCGTGGCGGAGGCGCGCGCCGCCGAGGCGGCGGGGGCGGATGTCGTGGTGGCCCAGGGCATGGAGGCGGGCGGGCACCGCGGATGCTTCGACGCGGCCACGGCCGAGCGGGACATGGTCGGGCTGTTTGCCCTGATCCCGGCGGTGGTCGATGCGGTGCGCATCCCCGTCGTCGCCACCGGGGGCATCGCCGATGCGCGCGGCGTGGCGGCGGCGCTGCTGCTCGGGGCCTCGGCGGTGCAGGTCGGCACCGGCTTCCTGCGGTGCCCGGAAGCGCAACTGCCGGCTGCCTGGGCCGACGCGCTCGGGCGGGCCGCGCCGGAAGGCACCGTGGTCAGCCGCGTCTTCAGCGGCCGGGCCGGGCGCAGCCTCGCCACGTCCTATGTCAGGGCCGCGACCTCCGCGCAGGCGCCGTCCCCCGCGCCCTATCCGGTGCAACGCGGCCTGACCGCGGCGATGCGCGAGGCCGCGACCCGGGCCGGCGATGTGGAGCGGATGCAGGCATGGGCCGGGCAGGCCGCCGCGCTGGCGCGGGCGGAACCGGCGGCGGTCGTCCTGCGATCGCTCTGGGACGGGGCGGGCGCGCTGCTCGGGTGAGTGGGCGGCCCCGGCGCGATGGGGCAGGAGGCTGTTGGTGCGCTCGCAAACCGGCGTGGCCGACGAACGTTATGCGGGCATGCGGAAGACGGCAGGGCGGGATGCGTGCGACACGCAAAGGTCGAGACCGGTGGTGGCACCGCGGCCGTGTGCCGAACGGGATGGGGGCGGCGGAGGTGATGACATCGGTTCGGTAACAGCAACGACCGGGCGGATGGCCCCGGCATGAAGACCAGCTTCCTGTTGCGACGGCATATCCGTCTGCTCGGGGCCTTCCAGCATTGGGCGGATATCTGGGTCCGCTCGGACTGGCGTGTGCAGTTGCATTATCGCACCGGCACCGCCCGGGTGCTCGATCCCGCGCATGGGATCGTGAGCGTCGGCGACGAAGCCGAGTGCCTCGCCCTGGCGGCATCCCTGGCCCCGCCGGCCGGGCGGGCGAAGGCGGCCATCCTGCTGCATGGGCTGGGTCACCATCCCGGCGGGATGGAGCGCCTGACCGGCGCGCTCGGACGGGCCGGCTGGGCGGTGGCGAATGTCGGCTATCCAAGCCTGCGCCGTCCGGTCGAGGATCATGCCGCCGCGGCAAGCCGGATCGCCCGTGCCATGGTCGAGGATGGCGCCGAGTCCGTCTCCATGGTCGGCCACAGCCTGGGCGGCCTGGTCGCCCGCAGCGCCATGGCGCGCGCCGCGGTGGAGGGGTGGCGGCCGGGACGGCTGGTCCTGATCGGATCCCCCGCCCGTGGCTCGGCGATCGCCGACATCCTGAAGAGCCTCACGGCGTATCAGATGATCACCGGGTCCTGTGGCCAGGCGGTCACTCCGGCCGGGGCGGCGAGCGTTCCCGTCCCCGCCTGCGCGGGTATCCTGGTCATTGCCGGCGGCAATGGCGGACGGGGCTTCAACCCGCTGCTGCAGGGCGACAACGACGGCGTCGTGTCGGTCGCCGAGACGCGCCTGCCTGACGGCACGGAGTATCAGGGCGTGACCGTGGCCTCGCTGCACAATTTCCTCGCCGGCCACCCGGCGGCCGTGACGGCCACCTTGCGCTTCCTGGAGACGGGGGGGATTCCCGTCCAGGAGATCCGGAGGGTCCGGGTCCGGTCATCCTGGCTGCCCCGCCGGTCGCACTCCTGAAGACCGTCCGGCGGATGTGCCACGCCAGCGCAGGCATGCGGCGATGCCGGTTCCGCGCGGCATCGCCGCATGCGGTCAGATCTGGCTGACGGCGTCCAGGTTCATCGGCGCCGGCACGTAGTGATAACCGTCGCCCCGCTTCGCGATATGGCCGATGCCGGGCCAGGCGAAATGGTAGGCCAGGATCGGAATGCGGTTCGCCGCGAACATGTCCATCATGCGCACCCGGCTTTCCGCCGATTGCACCGGGTCGGTGTCATAGGCGAACTGCGTCCGTGGGCGCTCCAGCAACAGCACCGGATGGTGGGCGAGGTCGCCGATATAGCAGAGCTGGCCGTTGCCCGAGTTGATCATGAACACGCTGTGGCTGACGGTGTGGCCCGGCGCGGACAGGGCGGTGATGCCGGGCAGGATTTCCTGGCCGTCCTTGTAGAAATGCAGGCTGTCGCGGACCGGAAGCAGGTTCTTGCGGGCCTGGCCGATGAAGCGCGGGCGCGCCGGATAGTTCGACGGCACCTTGGTTTCGTCGGTCCAGTACTCGAAATCGGGCTGGCCGATATAGTACTGGGCATTCGGAAAGTGACGGCTGCCGTCATCGGCGATCAGGCCGCCGCAATGGTCGATATGGGCATGGCTCATGACCACGGCGTCCACCGCGGCGGGATCGATCCCGGCCTGGCGCAGCGAGGCGGGGAGCCTGCCTGTCGTGGTCCCGAACAGGGTGTCGCTGCCCATCCCGGTGTCGAACAGGACGACGCGGTCGCCGAAATTCACCACCAGTACATTCTGCTCCAGCACCGCATTGCTCGCGGGCAGGAAGTTGTCGCGCAGGCTGCGGTCGATCTGCTCGTCGGTGATGTTGCGGAAAGCGGTCTTCGGGTCGCCGAGTGGTAACTGGCCGTCGGTGACGACGGTGCATTCGGCGTCGCCGAGTTTGAAGCGATAGAAATACGGCGCCTGGGCCTGGCCGAGCGGCATTTTGGCCTGTGCGCCGGTCGGCAGGGCCAGTGCTGCGGCACCGGCGCATGCCAGGAGTCCGCGCCGGCCGAGATGTGCCTGCGTGATCGTCATGTTTCCCTCCCTGAACTTTGTTCTGTGCACGATCACTGCCGGTGCCCGGCGGCGATCGCGCGGGCAGGATAGGCAACTTCATCCCCCTGGCGCAACCGATCGGCCACCGCCCTTGCTCTCGTCCCGGCGCACGCCATCTGCCGTGCATGACGAGGCCCGGAGCCGGGCATCGGACGGGAGAAGATCGCCATGCGCGTGGTGGTGTTCAGCACCAAGGGCTATGACCGTCGCACGCTCGAGGACCGCAACGGTGCCTTCGGTCACGAGCTCGTCTTCCAGGAGCCGCGGCTGACCCTGGCGACGGTGCCGCTCGCGACGGGATTTCCCGTCGTTTGCGGTTTCGTCAACGATGTCTTCGACGAGGCGGTGATGGAACATCTGGCCGCGGGCGGCACGCGACTGATCGCGCTGCGCGCCGCCGGCTTCAACAATGTCGATCTCCGTGCCGCCGCCCGTTTCGGCATTGCGGTGGTGCGCGTGCCCGCCTATTCGCCGCATGCCGTCGCCGAGTTCACGGTCGGGCTGATCCTGTCGCTGGTCCGCGGCATCCATCGCGCCCATGCCCGCACCCGGGCCAATAATTTCACGCTCGACGGCTTGCTGGGGTTCGACCTGCACGGCCGCACGGTCGGGGTGGTCGGCACCGGCCGCATCGGCGCGCTGGTGGCGCGCGCGCTCGCGCTGGGTTTCGGGTGCCACGTGCTGGCCCACGATGTCCGGCCCGATCCGGACCTGCTGGCGGCGGGCATCCGGTACGCCGACCTGCCCAACCTGATTGCGGCAAGCGACGTGATCACGCTGCATTGCCCGTTGACGCCGGCGACGCGTCATCTGGTGCGCCGCGAGACGATCGCGACCATGCGGCCCGGCGCCCTGCTGGTGAATACCAGCCGCGGCGCGCTGATCGATGCCGAGGATGTGGTGGAGGCGTTGAAGGACGGTCGCCTCGGCGGGCTGGCG
Organism: Rhodovastum atsumiense; assembly: GCF_937425535.1. Classification (NCBI taxonomy): domain Bacteria; kingdom Pseudomonadati; phylum Pseudomonadota; class Alphaproteobacteria; order Acetobacterales; family Acetobacteraceae; genus Rhodovastum; species Rhodovastum atsumiense. The sequence goes on along the minus strand of NZ_OW485601.1, from coordinate 1,580,277 downwards.
ATCGACGTCTACGAGCAGGAGGCGGACCTGTTCTTCGAGGATCTCTCCAACGAGATCGTGCGCGACGACACGCTGCAGCGGCTGCTGATGTTTCCCAATGTTCTGGTGACGTCGCACCAGGCCTTCTTCACGCAGGAAGCGCTGGTCGCGATCGCCGATACCACGCTCGGCAGCATCGCGTCCTTCGCCCGCGGCGAGCCACTCGCGCATGCGGTGACCGAGGCGGTGATCGCGAAGGCTCCCGCCGCCTGATCAGGCACGCCCCTTCCTGATCGGGACAGGAAGGGGAGAAGGCGGGGACTGACGGCCACTCGCATGCGACCGGACTGTCGTTGCGTTCACTTGTCCGTCAGTCATGATCCTGACATGTGGGATGAATTCCCACAATAACACTGATGCTTTGTTTTCATTGATGGTGGCGACATCCATGGGGATGCGCGGCAATGTTTGTCGGGCTTGACGGAATGCGCGCTTAAATCCTTTAAACGGATGCCAATTCTGGTCGGCGTCGTCGACCGTCAGGCAGGCCAAGGAAACAGCCGCACTTGCTTTTCTCCGAACCGCTGTTCCTGTTCGTTTTTCTGCCCAGCTTCTATGCGGTTTATTTGCTGTTGAATCGCCGGCAGGGCGGGCGGATCGGCTTTGTGCTGCTCGCGAGCTTCGCGTTTTATGCCTGGAGCGACCCGTTTTTCCCCTTCCTGGTGCTGGCTTCCGCCGGACTCGATCATCTGCTCGCGCGCGCGATCGCGCGGCGTGGCGGCGGGCGCCTGCTGCTCACGGTCGGCGTGCTGCAGAATCTCGGCATCCTCGTCTGGTTCAAATACGCCAATTTCCTGGTCGACAATCTCGATCAGGTGCTGACCGCGACGGGCCTGCCGCTGGTCGAGATCGCGCGGGTGGCGCTGCCGGTTGGTGTTTCCTTCGTCGTGTTCGAGAAGATCACGTATCTGGTCGACGTGCATCGCGGCCTGACGCCCCCGGCCGGCAGCTTCGTCCGTTATCTTTTCTACGTGTTCTTCTTCCCCAAGCTGCTGGCTGGCCCGATCATCAAGTACCACGACATCGCCGGCCAGATCGATGCGCTGCCGCGGCCGGGCTGGGACGATTTCGCCGCCGGCTTCCTGCGCTTCATGCTCGGCGTGGCCAAGAAGACGCTGATCGCCGACACGCTGGCGCGTGGGGCCGACATGATGTTCGGCGAGCCCGGCGCGGCCCCCGGCTTCAGCAATGCCTGGTGGGGCGTGCTGTTCTTCACGTTCCAGATCTATTTCGATTTCTCGGCCTATTCCGACATGGCGATCGGGCTGGCCCGCATGCTTGGCGTGCGGCTCGCCGAGAATTTCAACATGCCCTACATCGCCGCCAGCATGACCGAGTTCTGGCATCGCTGGCACATCTCGCTGACGAGCTGGATCCGCGAGTACCTCTACATCCCGCTCGGTGGCAACCGGGTGACGCCGTCGCGCCGCTACGCCAATCTGTGGATCTGCTTCCTGGCCTCGGGGCTGTGGCACGGGGCGGCGTGGAACTTCGTCGCCTGGGGTGCCTATAACGGCGCTTTCCTGGTGCTGGACCGGCTGTTCCTGCTGCGCCTGCTCGGGCGCCTGCCGCCGGTGGTGGCGAACCTGATCACCTTCGGCATCGTCATGGTCGGCTGGGTGCTGTTCCGCGCGACCTCGCTGGCACAGGCCGGCGACATCCTCGCGGCGATGGCGAATCCCTGGGCGGCCGAGACCCGGCTCGGGATCATGCCGACCGGCGATGTGCTGGCGGCGACGCTGGCGGCCGCGCTGATCTGCGCCGCCCCGCGCCTGCCCGGCTTCGCGCGGCTGCGGGACCTTGCCGTCACCGCGCCGCGCCTGGGCCTTGCCGTGCAGACCGGCCTGGCCGTGCTGTTCATCTGCGCGGTCGGCAAGGCGGTGGCCGATCCCTTCACGCCGTTCCTGTATTTCCGGTTCTGAACCATGCGCCGTCTCGCGTCCCGATTGCCGGTCCTGCTCGGCGCCGCGGTGCTGGTGCTGCCGTGGCTCTACCTGACATGGAACACCACGGTCGGGGAACTCGTGCCCAGGCTGCGCTTCCGCACCAAGAACACCATCGCCGGGGTGCTGCAGGAAGCCGCGCCGCAGCTCAGCATGCAGGATATCCTGAGCTACCGTTTCCAGCGCCAGATTTCCGAGGCGGTGGGCCGGCTCTCGCCGGTCTATGCGACGGCGATCCGGCTGAAGGGGCAGCTTTATTACCAGGTGCTGGATACCTCGCCGCATCCGGCCGTGGTGATCGGCCGCGATCGGCAACTGCTGCAACCGATCTATCTGCGCGAGTACTGCGCGCGCGACCTGGCCCGCTTCGCGCCGATGGCCGAGAACTGGGCCATCCGCCTGCGCCAGATGCAGGATTTCTTCACCGGCCGCGGGCAGGCGTTTCTCTACGTGATCACGCCGTCCAAGGTCGCGCTGTATCCGCAGGTCATTCCGCGCTCGTACAGTTGCCCCTCGGGGGCCGAGGACCGCGTCGGCAAGATGCGGCTGTGGCGGGCGGCCCTTGAGCGCCACGGCGTGCGCTTTCTCGACGGCGTGGCGGTCGTCACCGCGGCACGCGACGCCGGCGCGCCCGCGTTGTTTCCCCGTGGCGGCATTCACTGGAACTGGCTCGGCGCGGCGCTGGTGGCGCAGGCGCTGACCGAGGCGGTGAACCGGAGCGAAGGGGCTGCGTTCCTGACCCCGTTCCGCTGGGATGTGCGCATGTCCGACCGTCCACGTGATTCCGATCGCGATGTCCTCGACATTCTCAATCTGGCCTGGCCGGACGATCGTTATCCCGTGCCCGAGCTGACCTATCACGCCGATCCGCCGGCCCTCTGCCGGCCTGCCCGCATCGCCGAGATCGGCGGCAGCTTCCTGTTCAGGATGAACGAGGTGCTCGCGCGCGTCGCCTGTCCGCCGGTGATCGACATGTGGTTCTACTGGAAGAACAAACATCTTCGCTATCCGCCGGTGGATGGTCGCACCCAGGCGGTGGATCCGCAGAAACGGCGCGAACTGCTCGATGCGGCGGAGCTGGTGATCTTCGAAGAGAACGAAACCCTTGCGGCCGCTTCCGAACACGGGCCGGAGTTGCTCGCGGCGATCGAGGCGTTGCGCCGGGACGCGGTGGCGTCGTCGGCCGGGCGGGTGCCCGGGGCCGACGCGACGCTGTCGCGGGCGCCGGATGGCGGGGCAGGCGGGCAGGGGGCGGCGATGTCGCTGCCCTGACCCGCGTGGGAACGTCGTGATTGCGGGCCGCGCCCCCGTGGCGACCCTTGGGGGAAATGCTACAAGCCCCGCCGAGAAGACGAGGGGCGAGCGGTTTGCGCGGCAGCACGACGGTAGGGATCGGGCTCGGAGTTCTCGCCTACGGGGCCTTCAACGTTCACGACGCCACCATGAAGTGGCTGGTCGCGGAGCTGCCGGTCTGGCAGGTCATCTTCCTGCGCAGTGCCACGATCTGCGTCACCCTGGTCGCGGTCGGTGGACGCGACCTGCTGGTGCGGGCCGCCACGTCGCCGATGCGGGCGGCGATGATCGGGCGGGGGGCGCTGCTGCTGGGAGCCTGGCTGCTGTTCTTCACCGCCTCGCGCAGCTTGCCGCTGGCGCAGTTGCTGACGCTCTATTTCGCCGCGCCGATCCTGACCACGCTGATGGCGCCGCCGCTGCTGGGCGAGCGGCTCACACGGGCCCGGCTGATCTCGGTCCTGATCGGTTTCGCGGGCGTGCTGGTGGCCTGCGATCCGCTGGGCATGCGGCTGTCCTGGCCGGCGCTGATGGTGCTGGGGGCGGCCTGCCTGTGGGGCTATGGCGTGATCCTGATGCGGCGGATCGCGCGGCGCGAATCCTCGGTGCTGCAGATGCTGGGGCAGAACGGGTTCTTCATGGTGGTGACCGGCATCGGCGCGGCCTTCACCTGGCAGACGCCGCAGGCCAGCCAGCTCCTGTTGATGCTGGTCTGTGCCGCGTTGGGTGGGCTCGGGCAGTTCTGCATCTTCGAGGCGGCGCGCCATGCGCCGGCCACGGTGATGGCGACGGTGGAGTATTCGTCGCTGCTCTGGGCCTTCGTGCTCGGCTACGCGATCTGGGGCGACGTGCCGACGCAGGCAGTGTGGTTGGGCGCCGCGCTGATCCTGGCGGCGGGGTTGCTGCTGGTGCTGGCGGAACGCCGTGGCGTGCCACCGCCGCATGACTGAGGCCGTCCCGCGCGGCTCTGTCCTCGAGGTGTTTCGTGCCTTCCTGCGCCTGGGCTGCACCAGCTTCGGCGGTCCGGTCGCGCATCTGGGCTATTTCCGCGCCGAGCTGGTGGAGCGGCGGGGCTGGCTGGACGAGGCGGGCTATGCCGATATCGTGGCGCTCTGTCAGTTCCTCCCCGGGCCGGCCAGCAGCCAGACCGCTGTCACGATCGGGGTGGTGCGCGCGGGGCTGGCGGGGGGGCTGGCGGCCTGGCTCGGTTTCACGCTGCCCTCGGCGGTGCTGATGCTGGCCTTCGCCCAGGGCGTGTCGCTGGCCGGCGAGGTTGCCCATGCCATTTGGCTGCACGGCCTCAAGCTGGTCGCGGTGGCGGTGGTGGCGCAGGCGGTCTGGAACATGGGGCGGACGCTGTGCCCCGACCGGCTGCGTGTCAGCATGGCGGTGGTGGCGGCCGTCGTGGTGCTGATGATCCCTTCGGCGATCGGGCAGGTCGGTGCGATCGTCACCGGCGGCGTGCTGGGCTGGCAGTTGTTGCCCGGACCGGTGGCCCCGGTGCAGGGGCATCTGGCGATTGGCGTGCCGCGGGGGCTGGCGGTCGCGGCCCTGGCCGGCTTCGTTGTCCTGCTGGTTGGCCTGCCGTTGCTGGCCGGGGCGACCGGCGTGCACGCGGTGGCGCTGTTCGACCGGTTCTATCGGGCGGGGGCGCTGGTCTTCGGTGGCGGGCATGTGGTGCTGCCGTTGTTGCAGCAATCCGTGGTGCCGCCGGGCTGGATCTCGAACGACGGCTTCCTGGCGGGCTATGGCGCGGCGCAGGCGATGCCGGGGCCGTTGTTCAGTTTCGCCGCCTATCTGGGGGCGGCGATGCGACCCTCGCCGGCCGGGATCGCCGGGGGGCTGTTCTGCCTGGTCGCGATCTATCTGCCCTCGATGCTGTTGTTGCTGGGGACGCTGCCGTTCTGGGACGGGTTGCGCCGGCGCGCGGGGGTGCAGGCGGCGTTGCGCGGAGTGAATGCGACCGTGGTCGGACTGTTGCTGGCCGCGCTCTATACCCCGGTCTGGACCTCCGCGGTGGCTGCCCCGATGGATTTCGGCCTGACGCTGCTGGCGTTCCTTGCGCTGGTGTTCTGGCAGGTGCCGCCCTGGCTGGTGGTCGTACTGGGCGGTTTGGCTGCTGCCGCGCTAGGCTGATCCCCGCAAGAATGGGATCCAAGGGCCTTGTGGCCCGTCACGCGTAAGCGTGCCTGCGCACGACGTGGAGGTCCAGGAGGCAAAGCCTCCTGGCGAACGGGCCGCCGCGCGGCCCGATGGGGCCGAGATGAGTCATAAAGATCTGCACGCCGAAATGGTGACCTGGCGCCGTCATTTGCATGCGCATCCTGAGACGGGTTTCGAGGAGCATGGGACTGCCGCTTTCGTCGCTGGGCTGTTGCGTGATTTCGGCCTGGAGGTGGTCACCGGCGTTGGTGGCACCGGTGTGGTCGGCACGCTGCGCAACGGCAGGGGGAGACGAACGATTGCCTTGCGGGCCGACATGGATGCGCTACTGATCCAGGAGCATGGCGATCGCCCGCATCGCAGTTGCATCCCCGGCCGGATGCATGCCTGCGGCCATGACGGCCACACCGCCGCCCTGCTCGGCGTGGCGGCGTCACTGGCGGCGGCGCCAGATTTCGACGGCACCGTGCATGTCCTGTTCCAGCCTGCCGAGGAGCATGGAAGGGGCATGCTGGCGATGCTGGCGGATGGGTTGCTGGCGCGTTTCCCGATGGACGAGGCGTACGGCTTCCACAATCTGCCGGGTGCCCCGCTCGGCTGGTTCGGTACGCGGTGCGGGTCGGTCATGGCGGCGGAGGACAATTTCGAGATCACGGTGACCGGTCGTGGCGGTCATGCCGCCCGCCCGCACATGGTGGTGGACCCGATCCTGGCGGGCAGCGCGGTGGTGCTGGCCTTGCAGCAGGTGGTTTCGCGCCGGCTGGATCCGGTTGATCCGGCAGTGGTCTCGGTCACCGAGTTCCTCACCGACGGCACACGCAACGTGATTCCCACCACGGTGCGCATCCGCGGCGATTGTCGCAGCTTCCGCCCGGAGGTGTCCGCGGCGATCGAGGCGGAGCTGCGGCGCATCGCCGAGGCCACTGCGCTGGCACATGGCGCCACGGCGCAATTGTCCTACAGCCGGGAGTTCGTCCCCACCGTGAACGCGCCTGGCCCCACCGCGGCGGCGCTACGCGCGGCGCGGGAGACGTTTAAGGCCGGGGCGGTGGACGGCGAGGCCGCCCCGATCATGGGCTCGGAGGATTTCGCGCAATTGCTTGCGCATGTGCCCGGCAATTTCGCCTTCATCGGCAACGGCACCGACAGCGCACCGTTGCACAATCCGGAGTACGACTTCGCCGATGCTGCCTTGCCGGGCATCGTTGCCTATTTCCGGGCGTTGGTGCGCGACCGTCTGCACGGGGGAGAAGCGTGAGGCTGTTGTTCTGGCGTGGCCGGCGCATTCCGGTGATCCGGTTGCACGGTGCGATCGCGGCGCGGGTGGGCACGCTCAACATCGCTGCCTGCGGGCGGCTGGTGGATGCGGCGTTCCGCGCGGCCGGCGCGGGCGGCACGGTGGTGCTGGACATCGACAGCCCCGGCGGTTCGCCGGTGCAGTCGGACCTGATCGCCGCGCGCATCCGCAGGCGGGCCGGGGAGACGCAGGCGCGGGTAGTGGCGGTGATCGAGGAGACCGCGGCGTCCGGCGGTTACTGGCTGGCCTGCGCCGCCGATGAGATCGTCGCCAACCCGATGAGCGTGGTTGGCTCGATCGGGGTGCGCGGCGGCGGCTTTGGCTTCGACCAGGCGATCGCACGGCTGGGGGTGCAACGGCGGCTCTACACCGCCGGGCAGAACAAGGCGCGGCTCGATCCCTTCAGCCCGGAACGGGCCGAGGACGTCGCTTTCGTCAACGAGCTGATCGGCGAGTTGCACGAGCGCTTCAAGGCGTGGGTGCGCACGCGGCGGGGCGGGCGGCTCAAGGCCGGGGACGAGGTGCTGTTCGACGGCAGCTTCTGGCTCGGCGAGCGCGGGGTGGCGCTGGGGCTGGTGGACCGGCTCGGCGATCTTGACAGCGTGGTCAAAGAGGTCGGCGGCGAAAAGGCGCGGGCGCAGGTGTTCCGCCCACGCCAGCGCGGGATGCTTGGCCGACTGCCGCGGCTGGTGGCAGAGGCGCTGCTGGATGCGGCGGAGGCGCGGGCGACGCCGCGGTTCTGACGCGGATCCGCCCGGATCAGTGAGGTCGGGCTGACGCAGTCCGCCAGCGCAAGCCGGTTGCCTGACGGAACGTTGCGATGGCGGATGGCGCTGCGCTTATCCGCCCTACGAGGGTACTATCACCCGGATCAGCGCGTGACGCCGCCGAAGCCCAGGAAGCCGGCGGCGGGGACGGGCGTGCCGGGGGTGTCGGCATATTGCACGCGCGGCGGCGGCTTCGGCGCTGCGGTCGCCACCGGGACCGGCCGTGCGGCGGCATGGCGCTGCTCGGGGCGGGGGGCGGCGTGGCGCGGTTCGGCATGGGCCGATTTCGCCTCCGGCGGTGGCGCGGAGCCGCCGCCCGCGCCGCGCAGCGAGAGAAGCAGGAAGGTGATGTCGTTGCGGCCAAGATCGACCGACAGCTCAAGCGGCGTCAGCCCGAGCACGTTGCGGGCATGCGGATCGGCACCGCGGGCGACGGCATCGCGGGCCGAGGCGATGTCGCCGCGGTTCACCGCGTCGAACAGCGCCTCGTTCGGGGCCATGTCCAGCGCCGGCCGCTCGGCCGGGGCGGGATCGGCATTGACGGTGCGGGCCCCGGGCAGGGCCGGCGGCGGCAGCCGCTTCGAGCCCTGGCTCGATTGGGGCGTGTTCACCACCGGCCCGGTCAGCACGCCGTTGGTGGTGCCCGGAGCGCTCATCTGCGCCCAGGCCGGTGCGGCCAGCAGGCCGGCACCGAGCAGGATCGCAGGTGAGAGGGCGAAGGGATGTCGCATGCGCGGGTCCTGGATCAGCCGGGGTTCAGAATGAAGAATCCCACATTCAGATAGGCGGCATAGCAGCCCCAGACCAAATAAGGAACAATCAACGCGCCGGCGAGCGGGCGCACGCGCCAGAAAATGCGCAGCGTCCACACAATCGATGCCAACAGTGGCAGGATTGCCACCAATCCGAGCCCCGGGCTGTGCAGGCCGAAGAAGGCCGGCGACCAGAGGAAGTTGAAGAAGAGCTGGGTGAACCACGGCACCAGGGCACGGCTGATGCCGCTGTCCCGCCATACCAGCCAGGCGGCGATGCCGATCAGCACGTATTGCGACGACCAGACTACCGGGAACACCCAGTTGGGCGGGGTGCCTGGGGCCTTGCCGAGGGAATCGTACCAGGTGCTCAGGTTGGGATCGGTCATCGCCCCGGCGATGCCGCCCACCACGAAACACAGGCCAATGAATCCCGCGAGCACCAGCGCCGACGCCCAGGAGGCGGCCGGAGCAGGGGGAATACGGCGATGGGGGGGTGCAAAGTCAAAGAAGACACGTACTCCTGTCCAATGGCCCGCGCCGTGGTTACGACCCTTCGCGTCGCCATGCCAACACGGCGAGGCCGAGTATCAGCGGCAGGGCAAGCCAGGGCGGCAGCAGCGGCGTGGCGGCGATGCCGGTAACGAGGTGGTCGCGGCGTCGTTGCAGGCCGATCCATGAACTGCCGGCGGAATCGCGGCCGGGATCGGTGCGTCGAAGCTCAGGTGCCCCCAGAGGATCGAGCCAGTGTACACTGCCGCCACTGGCCCGCACCAGAGGCGCGAGCACGCCGGCGGTGGCGCGCAGGTCGGCGATTTCCGGCGGATTGGCGGCGCCGGCCGCGGCATAGGCGGTGTGCACCCCGTCGCTGGCCTGCCAGACCCCCGGCGTGGTCGCCGGTAGCTGGCCCACCGCCCGGCCCGGCCGTGCCGGTGTCAGAGCGAGCGTCTGCGTCCGCCCGTCCGGGTCGGTCACGGTCACGTCCCCGGGGGGACCGGCATCGGTGCTGCGCCGCTCGATCGCCAGCCGGCCATGCTCGGCGCGCGCGGTCAGCGTGTTCTCCTCCAGTTCCGGCTCTTTCATCAGCCAGTGGGCGATGCGCCGCAGCAGCTCGGCCTGCGGGCCGCCGCCCTGGTGGCCGCGCGACCACAGCCAGATCTGGTCGGAGAGCAGCATCGCCACCCGTCCCTCGTCGACATGGTCGAGCAGCAGCAGCGGCTCGCCGCCCGGGCCGCTCATCAGCGCATCGCCCTGGGCGTCGGACGGGGCGATGCGGCGGTACCACGCCCCCCACTCGGGCGGGCCCTGGGGGCGGTTGCCGGGCAGGCCCTCGGTGACCGGGTGGCGGGTGCCGAGCGGGGTGACCAGGGGGCGGAACGCCTCTTCCACCACTGCCCCGGCGGCGAGCGGGCGCGCCGGCAGGATGCTGCCGAGCGGGCTCGCGGCAAGGCTGGAAAAGCCGCTGAACTCCGGCCCCACCGACAGCAACAGCGCGCCGCCGCCGCGCACGTAGTCGGCGATGTTGCGCAGATAGAGCGGCGGCAGCAGGCCGCGGTTCTGGAAGCGGTCGAGGATGATCAGGTCGAAGTCGCGGATCTTCACCTGGAACAGCTCGCGCACCGGGAAGGCGATCAGCGCCAGCTCGTTCAGCGGCGTCAGGTCGTCCTTCTCCGGCGGGCGCAGGATGGTGAAATGCACCAGATCCACCGCGGGATCGGCCTTGAGCAGCCGCCGCCAGGTACGCTCCCCCGGATGCGGCTCGCCGGAGACCAGCAGCACGCGCAGGCGGTCGCGCACGCCGTTGATCTGGACCACGGCGCGGTTGTTGATGCCGGACACCTCGCCCGGCAGCGGATCGGCGGTCAGCTCGATCACGGTGGGGCCGGCCCGGGTGATCGGCACGTCGATGGCGTGCTCCGCCCCGAGCGGGACGCTCTCGATACGGGCCGGCTCGCCGTCGCGGCGGATGGCCAGCCGGGCCGCCCGGCCGCCGGCCTGGCCCGCGCGCGGCAGGCCGAGATCCTCGATCGCCAGCCGCAGCGTGACCGTGTGGCCGACGATGCCGTAGCCCGGTGCCTCGATGATGCGGATGCGGCGGTCGGTTTCCTCGCCGCGGGCCGGGACCAGCACGTGCAGCGGCGTGCCGCCGAAGGGGTTGCCGGCGGGAAGGTCGTGGACCTGGCCGTCGGTGACGGCGATCACCCCGGCCAGCCGGGCGCGCGGGATGTCGGCCAGCGCGGTCTCGATCGCGGTGAACAGGCGGGTGCCTTCGGTGCCGGCCTCGGGCACGACGATGCTGCGCAGTTCCAGGCCGGAGTCGCGGCGGGCCTGCTCCTCCAGCCGCAGCCGCGCGGCTTCCGCCAGCCTTGCCCGCTCGCCGATGCCCATGCTGGCGCTCTGGTCGAGCACCAGCAGGCCGATATCGGGCAGGTTCTCGCGGGTCTCCTCGACCAGCCGGGGACCGGAGAGCCAGAGCAACAGGACGGCGAAGGCGAAGAAGCGCCAGACCACGCCCGGGGCCCGGCGCCAGAGCGCGAGGCCGAGCGCGCCGGCGGCGAAGGCGGCCAGCGTCCAGAACAGCCAGGCCGGGATGGCCGGGTCGAAGCGCAGCGCGGCGATCGCCTGTTCCATCTGCATGGGCCGGCCCTTTCTACTGCGGCGCCGTCACTGGCCCAGCCGCTCCAGCAGCGCCGGAACGTGCACCTGGTCGCCCTTGTAGTTGCCGGTGAGCGCGTACATCACGAGGTTGACGCCGAAGCGGTAGGCGAGGGTGCGTTGCCGCGCTCCGCCGGGGATCACGGCGTACGGATTGCGCCCTTCCGCATCGATCGCCCAGGCGGAGGCCCAGTCATTGGCGCCGATGATGACGGGGCTGACGCTGTCATTGGCGCGGTCCTGGTCGCGCTGCACCCAGACCGGGGCGCCGGTGTAGCGGCCCGGGAAGTCCTGCAGCAGGTAGAAGGCGCGCGCCAGCACGTGCGCCGTGGTCAGCGGCGCCAGCGGTGGCACCGCCAGCGCCTGCCCGAGCTGCGCCAGCGCCACCCCGGCCCCCGGGGCGAAGCCTTCGCCGCTGCCCTCGCCGCCGCGGGTATCGATCACGATGATGCCGCCATGCGCCATGTAGGCGTTCAGGGCCGCCAGCGCGGGTCCCCCCGGCAGCGGCGCGTCGGCGGCGATCGGCCAGTAGAGCAGGGGGTAGAAGCTCAGGTCGTCCTCGCCCGGGGTCACCGCGGCCGGCTCGCCGAGGGCCGCGGCGGTGCGCCGGTTGACGTATTCCGACAACCCGGCGAGGCCGGCCTGCGACACCGCGTCGACCTGCGCGTCGCCGGTGACGACATAGGCGAGCCGGGTGGTCAGGGCCGGGTTGGGCGAGGCCGGTGCCTCGGCGCGGGCCGGCACCACCGCGAGCAGCATCAGGGCGGTGGTGGCCGCCCGCAGCAGGCCGCGCAGGCGCAGGGAAATCAGCAGGTCGATCGCCAGCAGCGCCAGCGCCGCCGCCAGCAGCCAGGGCGCCAGGGCCCGTTCCGGCGCGGCGCCGGCGATCGGCGCTTCCCGCGCGCCGTCGATGGCGGGCGCGGCTTCCGGCAAGGCCAGCCGGTTGGCCAGGTTCAGCGCGCGCCGGCCATTCTCCGGCCCATAGAGCCCGGGCGGATGGCGGGGCGAGGCCACGGCGTCGGCAAGCTCGCGCGCGGTCAGGGCGGCGGCGGCCGGCGGCGGCGGAGCCAACTGGCCGAACCCGTCCAGCGTCTCGGCCGGGGCGAGCGGCGGGCCACCGGCCTCGTCGCCGGTGGCGACCCCGGCGGACAGCGCGACCAGCCGGCGCAGCATGTCGACGAACAGGCCGGAGAGCGGCAGGTCCGACCAGTCGGCATTGGCGGTGACATGGAACAGCACGATGCGCCCGGCGCCGCGCGGGGTCTGCGTCACCAGCGGCGTGCCATCGGCCAGCCGCGCCCAGCTTGCTTCGGTCAGGTGCGCACCCGGCTCGGCCAGCACCTGGCGGCGGACATGCACTTCCTCGGGCACGGCGAGGCCGGCGAAGGGCGAGGCGGCGGCGAACGGCGCGAGCCCGGCCGGCTGGCTCCAGGACATCGTCCCGCCGAGCTGGCGGTCGCCGGCCAGCAGGCGCACCGGCAACAGCCCATCCGGATGCTCGGCCAGGCGCGGGCCGGCGAAACGCACCAGCAGGCCGCCTTTTTCCACCCATTGTTCCAGTGCTGCGGCGTCCGGCTCGTCGGCGGCCACGTAGTCGGCGAGCACCAGCACCGAGATCTGGCGCGAGAGCAGGGTGGCGAGGTCGCCCTGGCGCAGTTCGGTGTACGGGGCCAGGGCCCGCTGCACGTAATAGGTCGGGCCGGTCAGCGGGGCCGTGGCGGCGGTGGCGTCGCCGGCGAGCAGGCCGACCGGGCGGCGGCGCCAGCGCTCGTCCAGCAGCACCACCCCGCCGGCCGAGGCCGGGCCTTCCAGCACCAGCCGGCCCAGGCGGTTGCGCAGCTCGGGCGGCAGGGTGATCGGGGCCTCCGCCTCGGCCTGGTTCTCCGCGAAGCCGGCGACGGCGCGGGCGAGGGTGCGGCCGTCGCCGGATTGCGCCAGGACGGCGACTTCGGCGGGCAGCGGGCGCGGCACCTGGGCGATGCGGGCGACCAGCCGGTCGGCCTCGGCGCGCGGCAACAGCAACAACCGCGCCGGCGCGACCGGGTCGCGCAGGTCCTCGACCGGACCGATGGCCGCCAGCGCCGTGGCGAAATCGTCCCAGCCGGCACCGCCGGTGGTGCCGTCGGCGATATAGAGCACGGCGCCGCCGCCGGCGGCCTTGCCGGTCCAGGCGCGCAGCGCCGCCGCCGCGGCGGCGCGGTCGACCGGCCAGGGCTTGGGCCGCAGCGCCGCCAGCCGGGGACGCGCCTCGGCCACCGGCATCAGCGGCGTGGCGGCCGGGGCGGTGCCGGTTTCGGACGCGGCGGTGCCGAGCAGGGCCACCTTGCGATCGGCCCGCTCGGCCCGGTCCAGCGCCGCGCCGGCGGCGGCCATCCGGCGCGCCCAGTCGGGGGCGGCCGCCCAGCCGTCATCGACCACCAGCAGCAGCGGCCCGTCGCCGGGCAGCGTGGTGCCGGCATCCAGGATCGGGCGGGCGAGGCCCAGGATCACCAGCCCGGCCGCGAGCATGCGCAGCGCCAGCAGCCACCAGGGCGTGCGCGCCGGGGTCTCGGCGGTGGCGGACAGGCCGAGCAGCAGGCGCACCGCGGGGAACACCTCCCGTCGCGGGGCCGGTGGGGTGACGCGCAGCAGCCACCACAGCAGCGGCAGCGCGGCCAGGGCCAGCAGGACCCAGGGGGCGGCGAAAATCAACGTCCACCCGCCGCGCGCGTGCCCGTCTGCGGTGTCAGCGCCGTGTACAGCGCCAGCAGGGCCGATTCCGGAGGATGGTCGGTGCGATGCACCGAGAAGCCGAAGCCGGCCGCGGCGCAGATCGCGGCCAGGCCCTCCTGCTGCTCGGCGAGTCGCCGGATATAGGCGTCGCGCACGCCCTCGACCCGCGGGATCAGGGTTTCCTGTGCCGGTTGCATGCCCTGGAAACGCACGCGCCCGGCATAGGGCAGCAAGGCTTCGGCGGGGTCGAGCACCTGCAGCACGTGGCCGCTCACCGGCACCGCGGCAAGGCGTCCCACTGCTGCCTGGATCTCGGCCAGCGGGCGCAGCAGGTCGCCGATCAGCACCACGCGGGCATGGCGCGGCAGCCTCGCCTCCGGCGGCAGGCCCTCGCCGTCGGGCAGCCGCTCGAGTTCGGCGGCCAGCCGTTCCAGCCCGACGCGGCCGCTGGCGGTGCGGGCGTCCGGGGCGAGCAGCCGCACCCGCTCGCCGCCGCGCAGCAGCAACGCCGCCAGCGCCAGCGTCAGCAGTCCGGCGCGTTCGTGCTTGGAGGTGCTCGCCTGACGGGAATGCCAGCGCATGGTGGCGCTGCCGTCGCACCAGAGCACCACGGTCTGCGCCGCCTCCCATTCGGTCTCGCGGACGAAGTAGCGGGTATGGGCGGCGCCGTCGGAGCGGGCGGACTGGCGCCAGTCGATGCGGCTGGCCGGGTCGCCGGCGAGAAAGGGGCGGTATTGCCAGAAACTGTCGCCCTGGCCGACGCGGCGGCGGCCGTGCACGCCCTGGGCGACGGTGGCGGCGACGCGCTCGGCGGCGACCAGCAGCGGCGGCAGGCGGGCGCCCAGCGCCTCGGCACGTCGCGCGGAGCCCGCCGGGGATCCGGCGCCGCTTGCCTCGCTCACCCGAGTCGCTCCATCAGCCGCCGGATCACCTCCTCCAGGGTCACGCCATCGGCGCGGGCGGAGAAATTCAGCGCCATGCGGTGGCGCAGCACCGGGGGCGAGAGCGCGGCCACGTCCTCCACGCTCGGCGCGAGCCGGCCATCGAGCAGCGCGCGGGCGCGGCAGGCCAGCATCAGCGCCTGGGCGGCGCGCGGGCCGGGGCCCCAGGCGACATGGCGGCGGATCGCCTCGTCGTCGGTGGTCTCGGGGCGGCCGGCGCGGACCAGGGTGAGGATGGCGTCCACCACGCTCTCGCCCACCGGCACGCGGCGGATCAGCGCCTGCGCCGCGATCAGTTCCTCCGGGGTGAGCGCCTGGGTCGGCGCTTCTTCGGCGGCTCCGGTGGTGGCGAGCAGCATGGCGCGCTCATCCACCCGTTCGGGATAGGACACCTGGATTTCCAGCAGGAACCGGTCGAGCTGGGCCTCGGGCAGGGGATAGGTGCCTTCCTGCTCGATCGGGTTCTGGGTGGCGAGCACGTGGAACGGACGGGGCAGCCGGTGCTCCACGCCGCCCACCGCCACGCGCTGCTCCTGCATCGCCTGCAGCAGCGCCGACTGGGTGCGCGGGCTGGCGCGATTGATCTCGTCGGCCATCAGCAACTGGCAGAACACCGGGCCGGGGACGAAGCGGAAGCTGCGATGGCCGGTGGCGTCCTCGTCCAGCACCTCGCTGCCCAGGATGTCGGCGGGCATCAGGTCCGGGGTGAACTGCACCCGCTTGGAGGCCATGCCGAGCACGGTGGCCAGGGTTTCCACCAGCCGGCTCTTACCCAGGCCCGGCACGCCCACCAGCAACACGTGTCCGCCTGAGAGCAAAGTGATCAGCGTCTGGTCGATCACTTCCTGCTGGCCATAGATGGCGCGGCCGATTTCCGCCCGCACCGCGGCGATCCGTGCCCCGAGCGCCTCGACCTCGGCCAGGATGTCGGATGAAGCCGTGGAAACCGGGATGCTGGCGGGAGAAGCAGGGGGCATGGGGCACTCCTCGGCAGGGCGTCGCCATCCTAGATCGGTGCTCGCGGCGAATCTGCCACTTTCACCTCTGGGGGGAGCATCCCTATATCGGCAGATAAGTTCGGTCGGCCTGAGTCGAGGCGGAGACGGTCAAGTGAACAACGCCGCACGGAATATCGCAGTGAACAGGCACCGGGCCGGGTACGCGGCCGAATCGCAGATTGGCAGTCCTCCCCGCCACCATGAATTACGACAGGACTCACAACATCCCGTGGAGTGCGGCAATCTGCCGTTTCTGATCCGTCGCGACGGCACCTGGCTGTATCGCGGCAGCCCGATCGTGCGGAAGGAGATGGTCTGCCTGTTCGCCTCCGTGCTGCGGCGCGAGGAGGACGGCAGCTTCTGGCTGGAAACCCCGGCCGAGCGTGGCCGCATCGAGGTCGAGGACGCGCCCTTCGTGGCCGTCGAGCTCGATTGGACCGGCTGCGGGCGTGACCAGGTACTCACCCTGCGCACCAATGTCGATGAACTGATCACGATCGGCCCCGAACACCCGATCCGCATTTCCCATGACCTGCTGACCTGCGAGCCGACCCCTTATGTCATGGTCCGGCGCGGCGCCGGGCGGCTGGCGATCGAGGCGCGAATCTGCCGCGCGGTCTATTACGAGCTGGTGGCGCTGGCCGAGCCGTGGGAGGTGCACGGGCGCAAGATGCTGGGCGTCTGGAGCTGCAACTGCTTCTACCCGCTCGGCGAGATGCCGCATTGCGAGGATTGCGACTGCGAGGACTGACCCTGGACCGTGGATCCGCTGACCCTGCGTAAGGCCCTGGCCGAGAGAATCGGCCGGGCGCCCCCCCCGCCGATCCGCCCGGCCTCGGCGATCGCGGCCCCGGTGGGCTCCGACGATGCGGCCGACCTGATCGACGGCCCCCCGGTGCCGGCGGCGGTGCTGGTGCCCCTGGTCCTGGGACCGGTTCCCGGCGTGCTGCTGACCAAGCGCACGGCGCATCTGGCGCAGCACGCGGGGCAGGTGAGTTTCCCGGGGGGACGGATCGACCCGGGCGACGCCAGCCCGGAAGCGGCGGCGCTGCGGGAGGCCCAGGAAGAGATCGGGCTCGACCCGTCGCAGGTGGAGCTCGCCGGAAGGCTGGGTGAATACGTGACTGGCACCGGCTATGCGATCACCCCGGTGCTGGGATTGCTGCCGGTCGGGCAGGGGCTGGAGTCGCTGGCCTTGCTGCCCTCGCCCGCCGAGGTGGACGCCGTGTTCGAGCTGCCGATGACGGTGCTGCTGGACCCGGACGCGCCGCAACGACGGCGCGTGCATTTCCGCGGCCGCTGGCGGGAATTCTGGGTCTGGCCGCATCCCGAGCATTACATCTGGGGAGCGACCGCGGGTATCCTGGTGCAGCTCGCGACCCTGCTGCGCGGATCCTGAATGCTGCGCCTTGCCGAGATCGGCCTGTTCCTGGTGCCCTTCGCCCTGTACGCGGCATGGCGGTTGCTGGGCGCGCGTGCGAGCGCCGCGCTGGTCTGGGGCACCGTGCTGGCGGTGGGGCTGCTGGCCGGCGTCACCGTATGGTACGGGCTGGAGCGCAGCCTGCCGGCCGGCGTGCAATACGTGCCGGCCGAGATCCACGACGGCACCATCGTCCAGGGGCACGGCCGGTAGATGCCGGCCGAACCGGCCCTGCGCATCGCCTCGCCGCCCTTCCTGGCCGATCCGGCGTTGCGTGCCGTGCTGGCCGCGCTGCCCGGGGCCCGCCTGGTCGGCGGCTGCGTGCGCGATGCCCTGGCGGGTCGGCCGGTTGCCGATATCGACCTCGCCACGCCGTGGCCGCCCGGGCAGGTCATGGCGGCGCTGGCCGCGTCCGGGCTGAAGGCGGTGCCCACCGGCATCGCCCACGGCACTGTCACCGCGGTGGCGGACCATCGCGGCTTCGAGGTCACCACGCTGCGCCGCGACGTCGAGACCGACGGCCGCCACGCCGTGGTTGCCTATACCGATGACTGGCGCGAGGACGCCGCCCGCCGCGACTTCACCTTCAACGCCATGTCGATGACCCCGGACGGCGCCGTGTTCGACTATTTCGGTGGCATCGGCGACCTGCGCGCCGGGGTGGTGCGCTTCGTCGGCGATGCCGCCACCCGGCTTGCCGAGGACTACCTGCGGGTGCTGCGGTTCTTCCGCTTCCATGCCCGCTACGGCACCGGCCAGCCCGATCCGGCGGCGCTGGCGGCGATCACCGCCGCAGTCCCTGGCATGGCCCGGCTATCCGCCGAGCGGGTATGGACGGAGCTGAAGCGCATCCTTGCCGCCCCCGACCCGTGCGGCGCAGTCGCGCTGATGCAGCGAACCGGTGTGCTGGGGGCGGTGCTGCCGGAAGGCGCCGTTCCCGCCCGGCTGGCGCGGCTGGTGGCGGCGGGCGCGCCCGATGACCCGATCCTGCGGCTGGCGGCGTTGCTGGAAGGCGATGCCGCCGCGCTCGCCGCGCGGCTGCGGCTTGCCACCGGCGAACGCGACCGGCTGGTCGCGCTGCAGGGCGGGGACGTGCCCGGCGATGCGGCCGGGGACCCGGAGTTGCGCCGGGCCCTCGCCGAGACCCCCGCCGAGGTGCTGGTCGGCCGCGCCTGGCTTGCCGGCCGCGCCGCGTCGCTGCGCAGCAGGCTGGCGGCGATGCCCCGCCCGGTGTTTCCGCTGCAGGGGCGCGACCTGCGCGCACTGGGGCTGGAACCGGGGCCTGACCTCGGCCGCGTGCTGCGCGCGCTGCGGGCCTGGTGGCTGCAGGGCGGCTGCGTCGCGTCGCGCGAGGCGTGCCTCGCCGAGCTGGCCCGCCGCTGACGGGTTGCCGGTTCAGCCGGCCAGTTTCTCCACGGCTTCGAGCACGGCCGTGACCGGGATGTCGCCGGTGGCCTGTCCACCCCAGTCCTGTCCGCGCAGCACGACCAGCCGGGGCGTCCACGGTGCGAACTTGGCCGGGTCGGTCGGTCCGAACAGGGAGACCAGCGGGATGCGCGCGGCCGAGAGCATGTGGCCGCCACCGCAATCGGCCGCTACCCCGGCGACGCAGCGCCGGGCCAGGGCGATCGTCAGGTCTGGTCCCGTGGTCGCGCCGGACGCGGTCGCATCCTGCAACGGGAAACGTGCCCCCGGCAGGGCAGCGGCCAGCCCGGCCCGCCAGTCCGCCTCGTCGGGGCCAAGGATCATCGCCGGGGTGAAGCCACGCCCTTGCAGGGCCCGCGCCAGTTCCACGTGATGCGTCACCGGCCACGCCTTGTGACGTCCACCGGCGCCGACGACCAGCGCGACATGGCGTTCCCCCGCCGGCAGCAGCCGTGCCGCGAGCTCCGCCGTGGCCGGGGCCTGCGGCAGGTCGCCGTCGGGGTCGGCGGGGCGGCCGGAGGCCAGGGCCACCAGCCGCAGCAGCCGCGCCACCAGTTGCGGCGGGGCCCGCCGGAACCAGGGACGGCGATCGGAGAGCAGGAACCCGGCGGCCGGCGAGATGAACCGCCGCGCCCCCACCCGCCGCAGCGCGAGGCTGGTGCCCAGCTTCGACTGGGTGTCGATCAGCACGTCCGGCGGCCCGGCCCTGGTGGTGCGCAGAACCGCTGCCAGCTCCGGGCCGATGCCCGTCCGTTCCAGCACGCGGTCGACCAGCCCGGTGGTCAGGCCACGCAGCGGGCCGGCAAACGCGCTGGCGCCGCGCCCGGCCACCCAGGTGAGATGGCCGTCCGGCCAGGCATTCCGCAGGGCCCGCAGGAACGGCAGCTTGGTCAGGGCATCGCCGACCAGATCGAGATCGACATAGACGACCACGTGAATCTGATTTGACATCAGGGAAGGTCCCCTCACTGAGGGGCGGATATACGGCGGCGGGCGCCGGGAGCAACTGGTAACGGTACGGTGTGGCTGATACATGGCCGGGCCATGGACGTTTCCCCCCGCGCCGCGCCGCCGGCATCCGACGACCGCACCTGGCCGCTGTTGCGCCGGCTCTGGCGGGAACATATCCGCCAGTATCGCGCCAGGATCGGCGTGGTGCTGCTGCTGACCCTGGTGATGGCCGGGACCCAGGCGCTCTATCCGGAAGTCATCAAGTCCGCCGTCAGCATGTTCGAGCGCCGCGACGGCCGCATCCTGTACCAGGTGCCGATCCTGGTCGCCTGCATCACCGCCGTCCGCGCCGTCGCCTGGTACGCGCAGAGCGTGCTGATGACCCAGGTGGTGCTGCTGGTGATCCGCGGCCTGCAGGAGCGGATGTTCCAGCACCTGTCCCGCGCCGACCTGGCCCGGGTGGAGCGCGAGGCGCCGGCGGCGCTGGCGTCGCGTTTCACCACCGATGCCGCCGCCATCCGCGAGGCGCTGGGCCGGGCCATCAACGGCCTTGCCGACGCGGTCACGGTGGTCGGGCTGGTCGGCTGGATGATCTATGCCGACTGGCTGCTGAGCGCCATCGCCCTGGTGGCGCTGCCGGTGGCGGCGGTGCCGGTGCAGCGCATCGGCCGGCGCATCCGCCGCACCTCCGGCGGCATGCAGGAGCGCACGGGGGAAACCGCGACGCTGCTCAACGAGAGCTTCGCCCAGGCGCGCGTCGTGCGCGCCTACCGGCTGGAGGAGCAGGAGACGGCCCGGGCGGCGCATGCCTTCGACCGGCTCTACCGGGCGCTGATGAGCATGACCCGCTCGCGCTCGCGCATCGACCCGCTGCTGGAGATGCTGGGCGGGCTGGCGGTGGCGGCGGTGCTCGGTTTCGCCGGCTGGCGCGCTGCTGCCGGCGGTGGCACTACCCTCGGCGGCTTCGCCGGCTTTGTCGCCGCCCTGCTGATCGCCTCGCGACCGATGCGCGCGCTCGGCAACCTCAATGCCGCGCTGCAGGAAGGGCTGGCGGGGTTGGCGCGGGTGTTCGCCGTGATCGACGAGCCGCCCGGCATCGCCGACCGCCCCGGCGCGCCGCCGCTGCCGCGCGGCAACGGCCGGCTGGAATTCGACGACGTCTGCTTCTTCTACCCGGACGGGCGGGCCGGGCTGCACGGGCTGTCCTTCGTCGCCGAGCCGGGGCTGACGGTGGCGCTGGTCGGGCCGTCCGGCGCCGGCAAGTCCACCGCGTTGGCGCTGATCCCCCGCCTGCACGATGTCAGTCGTGGCGCGGTGCGGCTGGACGGGGCGGATCTACGCGAGGTCTCGCTCGCCTCGCTGCGTGACGCGATCGGCTATGTCGCCCAGGACACGCTGCTGTTCGACGCCAGTGTCGGCGCCAATATCCGCATGGGCCGTCCCGGGGCGAGCGATGCCGAGGTGGTGGCGGCCGCCCATGCCGCCGCGGCGGATGATTTCATCGCGGCCCTGCCGCAGGGCTACGACACGCCGGTCGGGCCGGGGGGCGGGCGGCTTTCGGGCGGGCAGCGCCAGCGTATCGCCCTCGCGCGCGCGCTGCTGCGCAACCCGCGCGTGCTGCTGCTCGACGAGGCCACCAGCGCGCTCGATTCCGAAAGCGAGTCACGGGTGGCCGAAGCCCTGGCGCGGCTGCGCCGGGGCCGCACCACCATCGTGGTGGCGCACCGGCTGTCCACCGTGCGCGACGCCGATCTCGTGGTGGTGCTCGCCGAGGGCCGCGCGGTCGAGCAGGGCACGCATGCCACGTTGATGGAGCGCGACGGCCTGTACGCGAGGTTGGTGCGCACACAGGCCCTGGCATTGGCGTAGCCGCTTCCGTCTGCGGTCGCGCCACGGATGCTGCCGCTCGCGGATCGTGGCTCGCGGTAGGTCGGGGACAGGCCGGGTCTACTGCGTGAGGGTGATGTTGACCCCGCTCGGAGCCAGCGTGAGGCGCAGGCCCTGGCTGGTGGCGATATTGTCGATCGTGACGCCGTTCTGGTTGCGCAGGGTGCCCACCGAGCCACCGCCCGCGGCCGTCGCGCCGGCAGTTACGGCAACGTAATTGCCGTTGAAATCGGCAAGGTTGCGGAGATTGCGCACCGAGCCGGTGCCGGTAGCGCGCGATGCGCCGACATCAACGACGGACAGCCCACGCATGCTGAAGGGATATTGCTGGCCACGATAGGTCAGCGTGCCGCTGCCCCACTGAAAACCGACGCCGAGCGCAACCGCGCCGCCTGTAAAGCTGACCGTCCCTTCGGTCGATGTCTGGCCCGTGGCTGACGGTGCACCGGTCGCCGTTGTCTCCTGGGAGCCGCAGCCGACCAACAGGCCGACGCTCAACATCGCGACACAGAGAGCCGTGCGAGGGAGCAGGCTATTTCGGGCCATGCGCGTCAACCTTTCCAATGATGGTCGATGTCTGGGTGCCGATTTTCTTTCTCATTCGAAGAAATAAGCGACGATCTTCAATTCAAATTCGCGAAATATTTTCGGGGGCGGAGCATGAAGGTCCGGCGCTGCGAAGTTCGCCGGCCAGCCAGGCGAGCAGGCCCGACAGGTCGCCGCTACTGGCCAGGCAACCCATTGATGAATAGGGGCCGGCGCTCTTGTGATCACTTTTTGCACGTATCTTGAACCTAATTCCAACCGGATTCGCGTACGTCGCGTTGCCGGGTCATCCACCCCGAACACCGGGGCGGGATGCGGGTGCCTGGCCCGCCGGGTCCGGTGAAAGGCTGCCGATGCCTTACGGCGACGACCCTCATCGTGGCGAGCGGCCCGGGCCGCGCGACGACGTGCAGTCGCGATCCGGTGACGCCACCGGCCCGCGCCAGCAGAACCGGGAGGATGGTCGGGACCGGCGCGACGGCGAGGCGGCGCCGCGATCCCCGCGGATGTGGATCATCCTCGGGCTGGTCGCCCTGGTCGCGGCGATCGGCGGCGGCTGGCACTGGTACGCCACCAGGGACCAGGAGAGCACGGACGACGCCTATACCGACGGGCGGGCCGTGGTGGTGGCGGCCAAGGTGGCCGGCTACGTCACCGAGCTGAACGTCACCGACAACCAGCCTGTGCGCGCGGGCCAGGTGCTGCTGCGCATCGACCCGCGCGATTATCTCGCCGCGCGCGACCAGGCACAGGGGCGGCTCGACTCCGCCCGGGCACAGCGCGACAACGCCCGGGTGGCGCTGGAACTGGCCCGCATCGTCTATCCGGCGCGGCTGGCCTCGGCGCAGGCGCAACGGACGGCGGCGCAGGCGGTGCTGACCCGTGCCCGCGCCGATCTGCGCCGCCAGCAGGGACTGCCGCGGGCGGCGACCACGCAGACGGCGCTCGACGAGAGCACCGCCGGCGCCGCCCAGGCCGAGGCCCAGCTCGCCCAGGCCGAGGCGGCGGTCCGGCAGGCCGAGCCGGTGGCGCAGAACATCGCCCAGGCCGAGGCGCAGTTGCGCGAACTGGAAGGGCAGGTGGCGCAGGCCGAGGCGCAACTGCGCCAGGCCGAGGTGAACCTCTCCTATTGCACCCTGGTGGCGCCGCAGGACGGCACCGTGACCAAGCGCAATGTCGAGCGGGGCAATTTCGTCAATGCCGGTGCTTCCTTGATGTCCCTGGTCTCGCCCGAGCTCTGGGTGACCGCCAATTTCAAGGAAAGCCAGCTCGACCGCATGCGCCCGGGACAAAAGGTGCGCATTTCCGTCGATGCCTATCCCGGGCTCGATCTGCGCGGGCACGTCGATTCCCTCCAGATGGGCAGCGGCGGGCGCTTCTCGGCCTTCCCGCCGGAGAACGCGACCGGGAATTTCGTGAAGATCGTGCAGCGCGTGCCGGTGAAGATCGTCATCGACGCGGGAGTGGATCCCAACCGGCCGCTGCCGCTCGGGTTGTCGGTGGTGCCGACGGTGGCGCTCAGGTGAGCGGCGCGGCGGGCTGATGTCCGGGCACGACTGGCAGCCGCGCCACAACAAATGGGCGGTGGCACTCTCGGTCACGCTGGTGGCGTTCATGGAGATCCTGGACACCACCATCGTCAACGTCGCCCTGCCGCACATCGCCGGGTCGATGTCGGTGTCCAACGACGAGGCGACCTGGACGCTGACCTCCTATCTGGTGGCGAACGGCATCGTGCTGCCGATCTCGGGCTGGCTCAGCCGGGTGTTCGGCCGCAAGCGCTACTTCCTGATCTGCATCGCCAGCTTCTCCGCCTGCAGCTTTCTCTGCGGCATCGCCGACAGCCTGTGGCAGTTGATCCTGGCGCGCATGCTGCAGGGCTTCTTCGGCGGCGGGCTGCAGCCGAACCAGCAATCCATCATCCTCGACACCTTCCCCCCGGCCGAGCGCAGCCGCGCCTTCGCCATCACCGCCATGGCGACGATCGTGGCCCCGGTGCTGGGTCCCACGCTCGGCGGGCTGATCACCGACAATGCCTCCTGGCGCTGGATCTTCTTCATCAACCTGCCGGTCGGGCTGCTGACCTTCTTCCTGGTCGTGGCGCTGGTGGAGGATCCACCCTGGGCCAACGAGGGCGAGACACGCATCGACGCCATCGGGGTGGGGCTGATCGCGCTCGGGCTCGGCTGCCTGCAGATCACGCTCGACCGCGGCGAGGACGAGGACTGGCTGGGCTCGCCCTTCATCCGGGTGTCCGCCCTGCTCACCGTGATCGGATTGGTCGGGGCGGTGGCCTGGCTGCTGTGGACGCGCCGGCCGGTGGTCGACCTGCGCGTGCTGAAGGACCGCAATTTCGCGGTCGGCTCGGCGCTGATCTCCGCCATGGCGATGCTGCTCTATTCGAGCGGGGTGGTGATCCCGCAATTCGCCCAGACCGTGCTCGGCTACACCGCCACGCTTGCCGGCTACGTCCTTTCGCCCGGGGCGATCCTGGTGGCGATCACCATCCCGGTGGTCGGCAAGCTGCTGCTGCCGCGGGTGCAGACGCGCTTCGTCGTGCTGTTCGGCTTCATCTGCCTCGCGGTGGCGATGTTCCATTCCAGTCGGCTGTCGCCGCAGATCGATTCCGGCTCGCTGACCTTCATGCGCATGGCGCAGACTTTCGGGCTCGCCTTCCTGTTCGTGCCGATCAGTGCCATCGCCTATGCCACGCTGCCCAGGGAGAAGAACGCCGACGCCGCGGCGCTCTACACCATGTTCCGCAATGTTTCCGGTTCGATCGGCATCGCCGTCGCGACCGCGCTGGTCACCGAGCGCACGCAGGTGCGGATGGCGCATCTCGCGGCCAACCTGACGCCGTATGACCAGTCCTACGTGGATGCGGTGCGACAGCGGGCGGAGGCGCTGATCGGGCTCGGCCGGGCGCCGGTCGAGGCGACGCAGGCGGCGACCGGGATGGTGTACCGGGCACTGCTGCAACAGGCGCAGGTGCTGGCCTATTCCGACGTGTTCCTGTTCTGCGCCGTGCTGGCCGGCTGCGCGGCGCCGCTGGCTTTGCTGTTCTCGGCGCAGCGCGCCGCGGGCGGCGGTGGCGGGCACTGAGGCCGGCAGGTCCTTATCGGCCGGGCGGCCCGCCCAGGCCGCGGGTGAAGGGCAGGGCGGCGGCGCAGAGCAGGGCCATCAGCCAGAATCCCTGTGCTCCGACGGCCGCGTAGAGCGGGCCGGAGGCGAGCGTCAGCAGGGTGGTGGCAAGGCCGACCGCGAGGGTGGCGTAGAGCGTCAGCGCCGTGGCGACGAGGTGCGGCGGGACGATGTCGGCGATCACCCGCAGGCTGGCCAGGTGCTGCAGCGCGAAGGTCAGCCCATGCAGCGGCTGCACCAGCGCCATCGCCGGCACCGCGGCGGTGCCGGCCATCACCCCCCAGCGCAGCAGCCCCGCCAGTGCCGTCAGCGCCGAGGCGCCGCCCGGTCCCAGCCGGGCCAGCAGTGGCCGCCCGACCAGCAGGAACACCAGCACTTCCGCGGCCACTGATTCCGACCACAGCAGGCCGGCCGTGCCGGGCTCCATCCCGGCGGCGCGCCAGCGGATCATGGCGAAGCCGTCATGCAGGGCGTGGCTGCCCTGCACCAGCGCGGCGACGATCAGCATCCGGCGGAACCGGGGCGTGCGCAGCAGCGCCCCGGGCCCGGTCCGGTGCTCTGGCTGCGGGCCGGCGGCCGGGACCGCCGCCACGCGGCGGCTTTGCGGCACCCAGGCCGCCAGCCCCGTCGCCACCGCCAGCAGGCAGGCGTTGAGCCAGACGACCACGCCGATCCCCACCTGCCCGACCAACTGGCCCGAGCCGGTGGCGCCGAGGATGAAAGCGGCCGAGCCGGCCCCCCGGACCCAGCCATAGTCGAAGCGCCGGCGCGGGCGGCCCGCATGGGCGGCGTCCTCGGCGCTCCCGAGCGCGAGCGTGTCCGAGAGCGGCCCGATCGGTGCCAGCACCGCCGCGTGCAGCATGCCGACCGCGAGCAGCAGGGGCAGGCCCTGCGCCGGATGGTAGCCCAGCGCCACCAGGGCGGCGGCGGCCAGGAAGCCGACCAGCATCGCCTTTGGCGCGGCCAACAGGTCGGCGATGCGCCCGGCGAGCGGTCCCACCAGCAGGCGGGTGGCATTGGCCGCCGCGAGCACGAGCCCGACCTCGGCGGGGTGCAGGCCCTTCTCGATCAGCAGGGGCGGCACGAAGGGCGATTGCACCCCGTAGGCCGCGTACAGCACGGCATAGAGCAGCAGGAAGCGCGGCAGGGCAGGGTGGATGGCCATGCGGCGTGCAACCGTGAGGGTGGGGCGCGGGTTCGTTCCCGGCGAAGCTCTGCCGGGTTCATCTTGGCTTCGCGACGGTCCAGTATCGTGGGATGCCGCCGTCGCCGCGTCCATCCGCTCCGCCCTCCCGTGCCTGGATCCGCCTGCCGAGCGGGCGCCGGCTCGACCTGATTGCCCCGACCCCGTTCGACTGGACCGACGAGGACCTGGCGATCGGCCTGGCGCGCACCTTTCGCTGGGGCGGGCACTCGGTCTGGCCGGGGGCGCCGCTGTCGGTGGCGCAGCATTCGCTGGCGGTGCTGGAGATGCGGCGGGCGCGGGGGCGGCTGTCGCCGCGCGAGCAGTTGCGCGAGCTGCTGCACGATGCGGACGAAGGGTTGATCAACTTCGACTGCATTTCGCCGTTGAAGCCGTTCCTCGGGCCGGCCTTTGCCGAGTTGCAGGCGCGGCTCTGGGCGGTGATCGTTCAGCGCTATGGGTTGCCGGCCTGGACGGTGCCGGCGAAGCGGGCGCACAAGCGCGCCGACATCGCCGCCGCGGCGGCCGAGGCGGTCTACGTGGCCGGCTGGACCGAGGCGGAAGTCCGGGAGACGCTGGGGATCCGGGCCGTGGTCCGGCCCGAGGATCCGCTTGTCGCGCGGTACGCGGGCACGCCCTGGCAGCCCTGGTCGCCCGAGGTGGCGGCAGCGCGCTTCCTGGCCGAACTGACCCGGTTGGTCCTGGCGGCACGTTGAGTGATGTCATGATGTAGGGCGGACGCAGGTCCGCCAACGCAAGGGGAGCGGCGTGCGGGAGCCATGCAATGGCGGATGGCGCTGCGCTTATCCGCCCTACAATTACTGCTGAAAAACGGGATCCAAGGGCTTTGCCCGTCGTGCGAAGGCGCGCATGCGCACGACGTGGAGGTGCAGGAGGCGAAGCCTCCTGCCGGGTCCGGGGCAGCGCCCCGGTCAGCCGCCGACGATTTCCTCCAGCCGGTAGCCTTGCGCGAACAGCAATGCCCGCAGGTTGCCATGGTCCACGCGGGCGCGGGCCTCGGCGGCGACGATCGGCTTGGCGTGGAAGGCGACGCCGAGCCCGGCTTCGCGCAGCATCGGCAGGTCGTTGGCGCCGTCGCCGACGGCCAGGGTCGCCGATAATTTCAGGCCGCGCGCGGCGGCAAGTTCATGCAGGGCCTCCAGCTTGGCGTCGCGCCCGAGGATCGGTTCGCCCACTTCCCCGGTCAGGGCGCTGCCGTCATCGAGCAGGACATTGGAGCGGTGCGAGTCGAACCCCACCGCCGCGGCGACGCGGCTGGTGAAGAAGGTGAACCCGCCGGAGACCAGGGCCGTGGTGGCGTTGTGGGCGCGCATCGTTGCCACCAGTTCGCGCGCGCCCGGCATCAATTTGGTCTCATCCCAGGTATGCTGCAGCGCCTCCAGCTTCAGGCCCTTCAGCATCCCCACCCGTTCGCGCAGGGCGGTGGGGAAGTCGAGTTCCCCGTTCATGGCGCGCCGGGTGATCGCGGCGATCCTGTCCTTCAGCCCAGCGAAGGCGGCCAGCTCGTCGAGGGTTTCGGTGGTGACGATGGTGCTGTCCATGTCCGCCACCAGCAGCCCCTTGCGCCGGCCGCGCGCCTTGGTGGGGATGGCGTCCACCGGGGCGCCTTCCAGGGCTGCGGCCAGCGTGGCCGGATCGGGGGCGGTGGCGCAGGGAATGTCCGCGGCCTCACCGGGCGAGAGCACCACCGGCGGGCCGCCCTGGATGGCATCGCGCACGCGCGCGATGATGGCTTCGGTCAGCGATGTGGCCGTGCGGTCGACGACGAGGGTGAGGATGTGGCTCATAGGAGGGCGCTCATGACGGGCGCGGTATGCTGGCTTGCGCGCGTCGCGGCAAGCCATGGCTGATCAACCCTTCGCCCTGATCGTCGCAGGTCCCACCTGCAGCGGCAAGTCGGCGCTGGCGCTCGACCTCGCCGGGCGGCTGGACGGCACGGTCATCAACGCCGATGCCATGCAGTGCTACCGCGAGCTGCGCGTCATCACCGCCCGCCCGACGCCGGAGGAAGAGGCGCGGGTGCCGCACCGGCTGTACGGGGTGCGTCCGGCGGCCGAGCCCGGCCATGCCGCGTGGTGGCGCGGGGCGGCGCTGGCCGAGATGGAGGCGGCGCGGGCGCAGGGGCGCCTGCCGATCCTGTGCGGCGGCACCGGCCTGTACTTCTGGTCCCTGGTGCATGGCATCGCCGAGATCCCGCCGGTGCCGGAGGCGGCGCGGACGGAAGCGCGGCTCCGTCTGGCCGAACACGGGCCGGAGGCGCTGCACGCGGCGCTGGCCGCGGTGGATCCGGCGACCGCGGCCAGGCTGCATCCCTCCG
The DNA here is from genome assembly GCF_937425535.1 of Rhodovastum atsumiense. NCBI lineage: Bacteria > Pseudomonadati > Pseudomonadota > Alphaproteobacteria > Acetobacterales > Acetobacteraceae > Rhodovastum > Rhodovastum atsumiense. The sequence goes on along the minus strand of NZ_OW485601.1, from coordinate 1,551,829 downwards.
ACAGCCAGCGCCTCGCCCGTGCCTGGGAAGTCTGGCGCGGCACCGGGCAGGGGCTTGCCGCCTGGCAGGCGCGGCCGGGCGAGAAGGCACCCTGGCGCTTCGCCGTGCTGCTGCTTGATCCGCCGCGGACGGACTTGCGGGCGGCGATCGCGCAGCGCTTCGGCGCCATGCTGGCAGCGGGCGCGCTTGCGGAAGTGCAGGCGCTGGCGGCGCTTGGGCTCGATCCGGCGCTGCCGGCGATGCGGGCGCACGGGGTGCCGGAGCTGCTCGCGCATCTGCGCGGCGAGATCCCGCTGGAAGAGGCGGCGCGGCGGGCGGAACTGGTGACCGGCCAGTACACCAAGCGGCAGGCGACCTGGTTCCGCCACCGGGCGCTGGTCGATCCGGCGTGCTTGCATACGATCCATGCGCGGGTCGCAAGTCTAGCGCAATTTTCGGAAAGAGAATCCGAGCAGATCATGTCGTTTATTCGCCGCGCGGGTTGACGCCTCGCAATAACCGTCCTAAGGGTGCGCGCCATGACCGACACAAACCCCACCCAGATCTCCACCGCCGCCCCCGACACCGCCCCAGGCGCCGAGGTTCTCCTGCGTGCGCTCAAGGATCAGGGTGTAGAGGTCGTATTCGGTTACCCCGGCGGATCGGTCCTGCCGATCTACGATGCGCTGTTCCAGCAGAACGCCATCCGCCACATCCTGGTGCGCCATGAACAGGCGGCCGTGCACGCCGCCGAGGGCTATGCCCGCTCCACCGGCAAGGTGGGCGTGGTGCTGGTGACCAGCGGCCCGGGCGCCACCAATGCGGTGACCGGACTGGTGGATGCGCTGCTGGACAGCGTTCCCATCGTCTGCCTCACCGGCCAGGTGCCGACGCACCTGATCGGCAACGACGCCTTCCAGGAAGCCGACACCACCGGCATCACCCGCCCCGCCACCAAGCACAATTATCTGGTCAAGCGTCCGGGCGACCTCGCCCGCACCGTCCACGAGGCGTTCTACGTCGCCCGCAGCGGCCGGCCCGGCCCGGTGGTGATCGACCTGCCGAAGGACATCCTGATCGGCAAGGCCCCGTACCAGGGCCCGCCCGAGACGCCGCACCGCTCCTACCGGCCGCAGACCGAGCCGGACCAGGCCCAGATCGCCCGCGCCGTGGCGATGCTGAAGGCAGCCAAGCGGCCGGTGATCTACACCGGCGGCGGCGTGATCAATGCCGGCCCGGGCGCCGCCGAGGCGCTGGCGCAGTTCGTGCGCAAGACCGGCTTCCCCTGCACCAGCACGCTGATGGGACTCGGCGCCTTCCCGGCCTCCGATCCGCAGTTCCTGGGCATGCTGGGCATGCACGGCACCTATGAAGCCAACCTCACCATGCATGGCTGCGATGTCATGCTGGCGATCGGCGCGCGCTTCGACGACCGGGTGACCGGGCGGCTGAACGCCTTCAGCCCGCATTCGAAGAAGATCCACATCGACATCGACCCGTCCTCGATCAACAAGAACGTTCCCGTCGAGGTCTCCATCGTTGCCGACGCCGGCCGCGCTTTGGCCGCGTTGCTTGCGGCCTGGGACGCCGACACGACGGAGTCCGACCGCGCCGCGATCACCGGCTGGTGGCGGCAGATCGATGCGTGGCGGGGCCTCGATTGCCTGCGCTTCAACCAGTCCAACGAGCGCGGCGCCATCATCAAGCCGCAATACGCGGTGCAGCGCCTGTATGAACTGACCCGCGAAGCCTCGATGCGGTCCGGGCGCGAGACCTACATCACCACCGAGGTCGGCCAGCACCAGATGTGGGCCGCCCAGTTCTTCAAGTTCGACCGGCCGAACCGCTGGATGACCAGCGGCGGCCTGGGCACCATGGGCTACGGCCTGCCCGCCGCCATGGGCGTGCAGATCGCCCATCCCCAGGACCTGGTGATCGATATCGCCGGCGAGGCCAGCATCCTGATGAACATCCAGGAGCTCGGCACGCTGGCGCAGTACCGGCTGCCGGTGAAGCTGTTCATCCTGAACAACGAGTACATGGGCATGGTGCGGCAGTGGCAGGAACTGCTGCACGGCAGCCGCTACTCGGAGAGCTACTCGGCCGCGCTGCCCGATTTCGTGAAGCTCGCCGAGGCCTACGGCATGGTCGGGCTGCGCGCCCGGTCGGCCGACGAACTGGACGACGTGATCCGCACCATGATCGCCTCGGACCGGCCGGTGATCGCCGATATCGCCGTCGACCAGAAGGAAAACTGCTACCCGATGATCCCCTCGGGCGCGGCCCATAACGAAATGATCCTGGGCAGCGAGCACGCGGGCAGCGTCGCGGGCGTGACCGACGAGGGCAAGGTCCTCGTCTGATCGATCCCGGCCGGACCGCCTTCCTGCCCCGCGCATCCCGCATCGTCGCGCCGCCCCGGGTTTCCCCCGGGGCGCCGGCGGGCACAGCAACGAGACCACCATGCCTCAGGACAACACGAATTCGTTCCGGTCAGCGACCATTTCCGTGCTCGTGGACAACGAGCCGGGCATCCTGGCCCGCGTGGTCGGCCTGTTCTCGGGCCGCGGCTACAACATCGACAGCCTGACCGTGGCGCCGGTCGAGGCCGACGGCAACCGCAGCCGCATCAACATCGTCACCTCCGGCACCGAGATGGTGATCGAGCAGATCAAGGCGCAGCTCGACCGCCTGGTGCCGGTGCACCGGGTGGCGGATCTGTCCCAGGACGGTCCGCATCTCGCCCGCGAGATGATGATGATCAAGGTGATCTGCCCCCATAAGGAAAACGGCGGCTACGAGCGCGCCGAGGCGCTGCGGCTGGCCGACGCCTTCCGCGCCCGGGTGGTGGATGCCTCCACCGAAAGCTTCGTCTTCGAGATGACCGGTGATACCGCGAAGCTGGATGCCTTCATCGAGCTGATGCGCCCGCTGGGGCTTGCCGAGATCTCCCGAACCGGCGTAGCCGCCATCGCACGCGGCACGCGGGTGATCTGAACCCGCCTCCGCCCGGCCGCATCGACTTCCCAACTGAAGGAACGAGCCCCATGCGCGTCTATTACGACCGCGACGCCGACGTGAACCTGATCAAGGCCAAGAAGGTCGCGATCATCGGCTACGGCAGCCAGGGCCATGCCCATGCCAACAACCTCAAGGACTCCGGCGTCGCCGAGGTGGTCGTGGGCCTGCGCGCGGGGTCCTCGGGCGTGGCCAAGGCCGAGGCCGCCGGCCTGAAGGTCATGGACCCGGCCGAGGCCGCCAAGTGGGCCGACGTGGTCATGGTGCTGACCCCCGATGAAGGGCAGGGCGACCTCTATCGCGACAAGCTGGCCCCGAACCTGCGCCAGGGCGCGGCGCTGGCCTTCGCCCACGGGTTGAACATCCACTTCAACCTGATCGAGGCGCGGCCTGACCTCGACGTGTTCATGATCGCGCCGAAGGGCCCTGGCCACACCGTGCGCAGCGAATACCAGCGCGGCGGCGGCGTGCCCTGCCTGGTGGCGGTGGCGCAGAACCCCTCGGGCAACGCGCTGGAGATCGCCCTCTCCTACGCCTCGGCGATCGGCGGCGGCCGCGCCGGCATCATCGAGACCACCTTCAAGGAAGAATGCGAAACCGACCTGTTCGGCGAGCAGGCAGTGCTCTGCGGCGGCCTGGTCGAACTGATCCGCGCCGGCTTCGAGACCCTGGTCGAAGCAGGCTACGCGCCGGAAATGGCGTATTTCGAGTGCCTGCACGAAGTGAAGCTGATCGTCGACCTCATCTACGAGGGCGGCATCGCCAACATGAACTACTCGGTGTCCAACACCGCCGAATACGGTGAATACGTCACCGGGCCGCGCATCATCACCGCCGAGACCAAGGCCGAGATGAAGCGCGTGCTGACCGATATCCAGACCGGCCGCTTCACCCGCGACTGGATGCTGGAGAACAAGGTGAACCAGGCCAACTTCAAGGCCATGCGCCGCCGCAACGCCGAACACCCGATCGAGCAGGTCGGCGAGAAGCTGCGCGGGATGATGCCCTGGATCGCCAAGAACAAGCTGGTGGACAAGAGCCGGAACTAAAAAGAAGAAAAAAGAAAGGTCCAGGGCTCTGCCCTGGACCCGGCGTCGTGCGCAGGCACGCATTCGCGTGACGGCCACAAGGCCCCTGCACCCCAGTCTCGCTGCGCGGCGGGGGGGTTAGCCTACGCCTTCGGGGTGGCCCAGGACTTCGGGGTTCACCGTGTAGCCTGGGTCGAGGCGGCCATCGATGAAATCGAGCAGGTTCATCACCGCCCGGTGCGACATCTTGGCATAGCACTCGAGCGGGGCGGCGGCGTTGTGCGGGCTCAGCACCACGTTCGGCAGCTTCAGCAACGGATTGTCGGCCATCGGCGGCTCGCGCACCAGCACGTCGATGCCGGCGGCTTCGATGATGCCGCCCGCGAGCGCCCCGGCCAGCGCCGCTTCGTCCACCAGCCCGCCGCGCGCGGTGTTGATCAGCCAGGCGGTGGCCTTCATGCGCTCGAGGAAATCGGCGTTGACCATGCCCCGCGTGGTGCAGTCCAGCGGCGCGTGCAGGGTGACGATGTCGGCCTCCGGCAGCGCCGCCCACAGATCCGGGGCGGGGATGTAGCCGTCGGCGGCGATCCGGGGGGTGGGGAAGGCGGGGTCGGTGACCATCACCTGCATGCCGAAGGCGGCACAGAGCCGGGCCACCCGGGTGCCGATCCGGCCATAGCCCACCACCAGCACCCGCTTGCCCGCCAGTTCGTGCATCCGCCGCCCGGTCTGGATCATCCAGGTCCCGGCTCGCACGGAATTGTCGTACTCGACGGCCCGGCGGGCGAGCATCAGCATCAGCATCAGCGTGTGCTCGGCCACCGAAAGGTCATTGGCGCCGTTGGCGACGCTGACCAGCACGCCGCGCTTGCTGCAGGCCGGGATGTCGATGGCGTCGAAGCCGACCCCGAAGCGGCTGATCACCCGCAGCCGCTGGGCGGTGGCCAGCAGGTCCTCGTGGACCCGTTCCAGCCCCACCATGATGCCGAAGGCGTCGCGGATATGCGCGGCCAGTTCCTTCTGCAGGGGAGGGCCGCGGAATTCATGGGTCAGGACGGTCACCGAGACGTCCTCGCGCGCCTCCAGCAGGGCCATCGCCTCGGGATGCAAGGCGCGGCAAAACACCAGCTTGTGCATGGACGAAGATCCCCTCACGTCATCGGCGGATGCTTGCATCATCCGGGCGCCGCCGCTACGGTGATCCCATGTTTCACCCCGCAGGCATCGTTGGCCGTTCCGCTCGCGCATCCGCGCGCGGCCTGCTGCGTCTGCCGCTCGGCCTGCTCCTCCTTCGACTTAGCCGCCCCTGGGCGTGACGTCCGGCCGCGTGCCGGTCACAGCTCAGGGGAACCCCTGAGGCTAGGTTCGATCATTCTCGAGGAGCACCGACATGTCCTTTACCCATCCCAATTTCGGCACGCTGGACGACAGCCGGATCATCATCTTCGACACCACGCTGCGTGACGGCGAGCAGTCGCCGGGCTTCTCCATGAACCTGCAGGAGAAGCTGCGCATGGCCGAGGCGCTGGCCGAACTGGGCGTGGACGTGATCGAGGCCGGCTTCCCGATCGCCTCCCCCGGTGACTTCGAAAGCGTCCAGTCGATCGCCAAGGCCATCAAGGGGCCGGTGATCTGCGGCCTGGCCCGCTCGGGCCGCGCCGACATCACCCGGGCCGGCGAGGCGATAGCGCCGGCCGAGCGCAAGCGCATCCACACCTTCATCAGCACCAGCCCGCTGCACATGAAGTACAAGCTGCGGATGGAGCCGGAGGCGGTGCTGCAGGCGATCCACGACAGCGTCACCCTGGCCCGGCAGTACACCGACGATGTGGAGTGGTCGGCCGAGGACGGCAGCCGCACCGAGCCGGATTTCCTGTGCCGCGCCACCGAGACCGCCATCCGGGCCGGGGCCACCACCATCAACATCCCGGACACGGTCGGCTACGCCCTGCCCGAGGACATGGCGCGCATCTTCAGCATGCTGCGCGAGCGCGTGCCCGGCGCCGACCGGGTGATCTTCTCCGCCCACAACCACAATGACCTGGGGCTGGCGGTCGCCAACACGGTGGCCTCGATCCGTGCCGGGGCGCGGCAGGTCGAGTGCACCATCAACGGCATCGGCGAGCGGGCCGGCAATGCGGCGCTGGAAGAGATCGTGATGGCGCTGCGCACCCGCCATGACGCGGTGCTGGCCCGGCCGCAGGTGGCGAGCGAGAAGATCCTGAAGACCTCGCGCCTGCTGTCGGCCATCACCGGCTTCGACGTCCAGCCCAACAAGGCGATCGTCGGTCGCAATGCGTTCGCCCACGAAAGCGGCATCCACCAGGATGGCATGCTGAAGAACGCCGCCACCTACGAGATCATGACCCCGGAGAGTGTCGGCTGGACCAAGTCCAACCTGGTCATGGGCAAGCATTCCGGCCGTGCCGCCTTCCGCGACAAGCTGCGGTCCCTGGGCTATGGCGAGATCGGCGACAACCAGTTGAACGACGCTTTCCGCCGGTTCAAGGAGCTGGCCGACCGCAAGAAGGTGGTCTACGACGACGACATTGCCGCCCTGGTCGAGGACGAGGTGATGCGCGAGCACGACCGCATCCGCTTCGTTTCGCTGGATGTGCGCACCGGCAGCAAGGCCAAGCCCAGCGCCGAGCTGGAGCTGGAAATCGACGGTGTGGTGCACAGTGGCAAGGAGACCGGCGACGGACCGGTGGACGCCACCTTCAACGCGATTCGTTCCTTGTTCGCGCATGATGCCACGCTGCGCCTGTTCTCGGTCGGTGCCATCACCGAGGGCACTGACGCGCAGGCGCGGGTCACGGTGCGTCTGGAGGAAGAAGGCAAGATGGTGGACGGCCAGGGTGCCGACACCGACACCATCGTCGCCGCCGCCCGGGCCTATGTGCATGCGCTCAACAAGCTGCTGGTCAAGCGCACGCGGACTGAGCCCGAAGCCCTGAGCGCCTGAGTTTTGGGGTCCAGGGGCCTGATGGCCCCTGGTGGAGGTCCAGGAGGCGAAGCCTCCTGGCGAGGGCGGGGCAGCGCCCCGCGCTTACGGTGCCGTCAGCGCCCCGCCCAGTGCTCCGACCCCGCCGCCGATCAATGCCCCGGTCCCGGCATTGTGTCCTGTTAGCGCCGCCGCCCCGGCCCCCGCGCCCGCGCCGAGTGCCCCGCCGGTAACGCCCCGCGTCAGTGGGCTGCTGCCGCAGCCGGCGAGTGCGAGCCCGAACCCTGCCAGCAGGGTGGCCGTGAGGAATGCTTTCGTCATGGCTGCCTTTCCTTCAGCGGTGTCGTCATTTTCCCCGAAACGCACGGAAACGGGCAAAGTCGTGTCATGGCCACGGCCAGGGCATGGCGGTTTGCTCGCAAACGCGCGAGCATGACCCTTGCCCCCGAGGGATTGCGCCGCTAAGCCCTTCGCCTTCCACGCCCCCTGAGAAGGTTCTTCCCGAGATGTTCTCCCGGTTGCTCGGCTTCATGTCAGCCGACATGGCCATCGACCTCGGCACCGCGAACACGCTGGTGTACGTCAAGGGGCGCGGCATTGTGCTGAACGAGCCCAGCGTGGTGGCGATCGCCGATGTCCGCGGCAAGAAGCAGGTGCTCGCGGTCGGCGAGGAGGCCAAGCAGATGCTCGGCCGCACCCCCGGCAACATCCAGGCCATCCGGCCGCTGCGGGACGGCGTCATCGCCGATTTCGAGGTGGCCGAGGAGATGATCAAGCACTTCATCAACAAGGTGCATAATCGTCGCGGCTTCGCGTCCCCGCTGATCATCGTCTGCGTCCCCTCCGGGTCCACTGCGGTGGAACGCCGCGCCATCCAGGAAAGTGCGGAGAGCGCCGGCGCGCGCCGGGTGTTCCTGATCGAGGAGCCGATGGCGGCGGCGATCGGGGCCGGGCTGCCGGTCACCGAGCCCTCGGGCAGCATGATCGTGGACATCGGCGGCGGCACCACGGAAGTGGCGGTGATCTCGCTTGGCGGCATCGTCTATTCCCGCAGCGTGCGGGTCGGTGGCGACAAGATGGACGAGGCGATCATCAACTACATCCGCCGCAACCATAACCTGCTGATCGGCGAGAGCACCGCCGAGCGGATCAAGATCGACATCGGCGCCGCCTCCCTGCCGTACGAGGACGAGGAAGGCCCGTACCGCGAGGTGCGCGGCCGCGACCTGATGAACGGCGTGCCGCGCGAGGTGGTGGTCAGCCAGCATGCGATCGCCGAGAGCATGGCCGAGCCGGTCAACCAGATCGTCGAGGCGGTGAAGGTGGCGCTGGAGAACACCCCGCCCGAGCTGGCCGCCGACATCGTCGACAAGGGCATCGTGCTGACCGGTGGCGGCGCCCTGCTCAACCGGCTGGACCAGGTGCTGCGCGACTCTACCGGCCTGCCGGTGATGGTGGCCGAGAACCCGCTGCAATGCGTCGCCCTCGGCACCGGCCGCGCGCTCGAGGAAACCAAGCGCCTGCGCAACGTCCTGACGTCGATGTACTGATCGCACCGCCCGTCGCACGCATCCGGGCGGCGATGCCGCTCTCTCCGGGGAGAGGCCGGCCGCCGGTGGTGCCTGCACGGGAATGGTTGACAGTCTCCACTGGTCCTTCATGCATGGGTGGCATCCGGTGTGGCTCCTGCCCTAGTTTGGGGCCGGTCACCGTGGAAGCTGGCAGGATGCAGCCTTGATCCGGCTCTCGATCCCCGTGCGGCAGGCGCTTTCGAAGCTGACCCTGCCGGTGCTGATCGCGGCGGCGTTCGGCCTGATGCTGCTGGGCAAAGCGGATACCGTGATGGCCGAGCGCCTGCGCACGATGCTGGCCGACGCGCTGGTGCCGATCTGGGGCGTGCTGGCCGAGCCGGTCAGCCGCGTGCGTGACGCCGCCGAGGACGCACGGCACCTGCTGACCCTGGTGCGCGATAACGCCCGGTTGCGCGAGGAAAACGAACAACTGCGCAAATGGCAGGCGATCGCGCTGGCCCTGGACGCCGAGAACGCGACGCTGAAGGCCAACCTGCACTGGATCCCCGATCCCGCGCCCAGTTTCGTCACCGCGCGCGTGGTGGCCGATGCTGGGGGGGTCTATGCCCGTGCGGTGCTGCTCTCGACCGGGCCGAAACATGGCATCACCAAGGGGCAAATCGCCCTGGATGACCGCGGCCTGGTCGGACGCGTCACCGAGGCCGGCACCCGCAGCGTCCGCGTACTGCTGATCACCGACATGAACAGCCGCGTCCCCGTGACCCTGGAAAGCAGCCGCAGCCGCGCCATGCTGGCCGGCACCAACGGCCCACGGCCCCGCCTGATGTACTGGCCCGAGAACACCCCCCCGGTGGAGGGCGAGCGCGTGGTCACCAGCGCCGAGGCCGGCGCCTTCCCCGCCGGCCTGCCGGTGGGCATCGTCCGCCTCAGCGCCCAGGGCGTGCCCGAAGTCGAGCCCGCGGCCCGGCTCGAGCGGCTGGAGATCGTGCGCCTGTTCGACTACGATCTGCATGGGGTACTGCCGCCCGAAGTGGTCGCCCCCCGCGCGGCCGAGCGAAAGCGCTGAAGCGATGGACCGCGAGCCTGGCATCCGCCCGCGCCAGAGTCTCGGCCGACGGCTCGACGTGGTGGCCCGCCGCAGCTTCCCGGTGGCGACAACCGCACTGCTGCTGCTGCTGACCGCAGGGCCACTCGAATTGCCCGCCCAGGCCCAGTTGCAATGCGCCATGGTGCTCGGCTGCGTGTTCTTCTGGTCGCTGTTCCGCCCCGCCTCGATGCCCCCTGCTTCGGTGTTCGCACTGGGATTGCTTGCCGACCTGCTTGGCTTCGCGCCGGTCGGTGTTTCCGTGCTGACCTTGCTGATCACCCATGGCATCGCCTTCCATTCCCGCCGGGTGCTGGCACGTCAGGGATTCCTGCTGGTGTGGATGGCCTTCCTGGGCATCGCCGCCGGTGCGGCTGCCTTGCAATGGGGACTTATCTCGCTGCTGACCTTCCGCCTGCTGCCGGTGGGGCCGGCCATCTTCCAGGCCATCCTGTCGGCCGGGCTGTACCCGCCCCTGGCGGTGCTGCTGACCCGGTCCCACGTTACCCTTGCGGAACCGGCGCGAGCGTGAACGTTTCCTTCCAAGGAAGGAAGGCCAGGGCGCTGCCCTGGACCTGCCAAGGGCCACAAGGCCCTTGGATCCCATTCTCGCTGCGCGGCACAACGAGGCGATCATGAGGCGCGAGGCACAGCGGACGGGAGTGTTTACCCGACGGGCCCTGCTGGTGGCGACGGGGCAGGTGGGGGTGCTGGGGCTGCTGGGGGCCAAGCTGTACCAGGTCCAGGTCGTCGAGGGCGCCCGCTACGCCACGCTCGCCGAAAGCAACCGGATCAGCGCACGCCTGGTGGCGGCCCCACGGGGACGGGTGCTGGACCGTTTCGGCGTCGTTGCGGCTGGCAACGAGCTGAACTGGCGGGCCTTGCTGGTGGCGGAGCAGACCGAGGACGTCTCCGCCACGCTCGACAATTTCTCCCGCATCGTGCCGCTGGCCGATCACGAACGGGCCCGCATCGAACGCGAGATGCGCCGGCACCGCCGCTTCGTGCCGATCTCGGTGCGCGAGTTCCTCTCCTGGGAAGAAATGGCGCGCATCGAGGTGAATGCGCCCGACCTGCCCGGCATCCTGGTCGATGTCGGCACCACGCGGATGTATCCGTTCGGCCCGACGCTTGCGCATGTCATCGGCTATGTCGCCCCGCCCAACGAGAACGATGTCGCCGATGATCCGATGCTGTCGCTGCCGGGCCTGCGCATCGGCCGCGCCGGCATCGAGAAATGGCACGACAAGCCCCTGCGCGGGCGGGCCGGGGCGGTGCAGCTCGAGGTCAACGCAGTCGGCCGGGTGATCCGCGAACTCGACCGGCAGGAAGGCGTGAAGGGCCAGGATATCGGCCTGAGCATCGATACCGAACTGCAGAAGGCGGTGCTGGAACGGCTCGGCGACGAGAGCGCCAGCGCCGTGGTGATGGATTGCCGCACCGGCGAGGTGCTGGCGATGGCGACCAATCCCTCGTTCGATCCGACCCTGTTCAATTCGGGCGTGTCGCAGGCGCAATGGGCGGAATGGACGCGCAATCGCCGGGCGCCGCTGATCAACAAGGCGGTCGCCGGCCTCTATGCGCCGGGCTCCACCTTCAAGATGGTGGTGGCGCTGGCGGGGCTGGAAGCGAAGGTGATCTCCCCCACCGACCGCATCAATTGCCCCGGGCACCTGGATCTCGGCGACACCCGCTTCCACTGCTGGCGCAAGGGCGGCCATGGGCTGCTCGACGTGCGCAGCGCGATCAAGCATTCCTGCGACGTCTTCTTCTACGAAGTGGCGCGGCGCGTCGGCATCGACCGCATCGCCGCGATGGCGAATCGTTTCGGCCTGGGCGTGAAGCTGCCGATCGAACTGCCGGGCGCGCGCCAGGGCCTGGTGCCGACCCGCGCCTGGCGCATCGGCCAGGGCCATCCGTGGAATCTCGGCGACACCATCGTGCATGGCATCGGCCAGGGGTTCCTGCAGCTGACGCCGCTGTCGCTCGCGGTGATGACCTCGCGCATCGCCACCGGCCGGGCGGTGCAGCCGCACCTGACCCGCAGCATCGGCGGCGTGCTGCAGGCCGGCGCGCGGCCCGAGGACTGGCCGCTGCTCGGCATCGCCGACCGTGACCTTGGGATCGTGCGCGACGGCATGTGGCAGGTGGTCAATGACGGCGGTGGCACCGCGACGGTGGCGCGGCTCGCGATCCCGGGCGTGCAGCTCGCCGGCAAGACCGGCTCGACGCAGGTGCGCCGGGTCTCACGCGAACAGCGCGAGAAGGGCTTCAAGTCGGAGACGCTCGCCTGGGAATTCCGGCCGCATGCGCTGTTCGTGGCCTATGCCCCGTATGACGCGCCGCGCTACGCGATGGCGATCGTGGTCGAGCACGGCAATGCCGGGGCCGCGGCGGCGGCGCCGGTGGCGCGCGACATCATGACCGTGGCGCTGACGCGCGACCCGCTGGGACGGCGCGATCCGTCGCAGCGCATGGCCGACATGCCCCCGAAGGAGCCGGGGCGGTGAGCGTGTTCGAGCGGCGGCTGATCCGCGAGACCTCGTTCGGACTGACCGGCAAGCTGTGGCGCATTCCCTGGCTCTATGTGCTGCTGCTCTGCACGCTCGCCGGGGTCGGCTATGTCGCGCTCTATTCGGCCGCGGGCGGATCGTCCGAGCCCTATGCCGCGAAGCACATCCTGCGCTTCGCCTTCGGGCTGGGGCTGATGCTGTCGATCGCGCTGGTGGATATCCGCTTCATCGCCCGGCTGTCCTGGCTCGCCTATGCCGGCGGCGTCCTGCTGCTGGTGCTGGTGCTGCACATGGGCCATGTCGGCAAGGGGGCGCAGCGCTGGATCGAGATCGGCGGGATGCAGTGGCAGCCCTCGGAACTGATGAAGATCGCGCTGGTGATGGCGCTGGCTTCCTGGTTCCACAAGGCATCCTGGGAACGGATGGGCAATCCGCTGTTCCTGATCCCGCCGGCGATCGCGCTGGCGGTGCCGGTGGTGCTGATCCTCAAGGAACCGAATCTCGGCACCGCGGTGATCACCGCCGTGGTCGGAGGGACGGTGTTCCTGGGGGCGGGGCTGCGCTGGTGGAAAGTGGGGCTGGGCGTGGCCGGCGTCGCGGCGGCCGCGCCGATCGCCTACAACCACCTGCACGACTACCAGCGCGCCCGCATCACCACCTTCCTCAATCCCGAGAACGATCCGCTCGGCGCCGGCTACAACATCATCCAGAGCAAGATCGCGCTCGGCTCGGGGGGGATGTGGGGAAAGGGCTACCTGCAGGGCACGCAGGGCCACCTGAACTTCCTGCCGGAGAAGCAGACCGACTTCATCTTCACCATGATCGCCGAGGAATTCGGGCTGGTGGGCGGGGTCGCGGTGCTGGTGCTGCTCGGGCTGATCATCCTGGGCGGGATGGCGATGGCGCTGCGTTGCCGCCACCAGTACGGGCGATTGGTGGCACTTGGCATCAGCATGAATTTCTTCATGTACGTGTTCGTGAACATCGCCATGGTGATGGGCGCGATCCCGGTGGGCGGGGTGCCGCTGCCGCTGGTCTCGCATGGCGGTTCGGCAATGATCACGGTGATGGCGGGATTCGGGCTGCTGCTGTCGGTGCACGTGCACCGCGACGTCGAATTCGGCGAGGGGCGGGACGAGGTGTAGCGTGCTGCCCGTCCCTCGCCATCCGCCTTATTGCGCTTTTGCCCAGGCGTCGTAGCGGGCGCGCGTCTCCGCATTCGGCGGATAGAGCCCCGGCAGCGGGACACCTTTTTCGACCTCGGACATGATCCAGCCTTCCAGCCGTTCCTGCTCGACCGCGGCCGCCACCACCTGATCGAGCAGCGCCTGCGGGATCACCACCGCGCCGTCCTGGTCCACTACCACCACGTCGTCGGGAAACACGGCGACCCCGCCACAGCCGATCGGTTGCTGCCAGTCGACGAAGGTCAGGCCGGCGACGGAAGGCGGGGCGGCGGCGCCGCGGCACCAGACCGGCAACCCTGTCCCGAGCACGCCCGCGACGTCGCGCACCACGCCGTCGGTGACCAGTGCTGCGATGCCGCGCTTGGCCATGCGCGCGCACAGGATGTCGCCGAAGATGCCGGCATCGGTGATGCCCATGGCATCCACCACGGCGATGCAGCCTGGCGGCATGGCCTCGATCGCGCCGCGGGTGGATTTCGGCGAGGACCATGATTCCGGCGTGGCCAGGTCTTCCCGCGCCGGGACGAAGCGCAGCGTGAAGGCGCGCCCGACCAGCCGGGGCTGGCCGGGCCGCAGCGGAGCCGGGCCGCGCATCCACACGTTGCGCAGCCCCTTCTTCAGCAGCACGGTGGTGAGGGTGGCGGTGGAGACACCGGCGAGCGCCGCTTCGGTCCTGGCATCCAGCGTCATGGCGGTTTCCTTCTGGGGCGAGTCACGTCAGCTTCGCCCAACCGACCGGAGCTGTCGAATGCGCATGGCGATGGGCACCCTGTCTGCGACGATGCCGGACTGGTCGCCTCGTTGCTTTCGCCCGATGCCGCGATTGCGCTACATCGCGCCGGCGGTCAGCGGAAACGGCGCGAAGGAGGAATGATGGACTCGACGGAATTGGCGAAGGACGGCATCGAGCATGCCCATGGCGGCGGGCATGCCCATGGCGACAGCGGCGCCCGCCGCGTGGCCGTGCTGATCGCGGTGCTCGCGGCCATGCTGGCGATCGCCGAGATGGGCGAGAAGGGCTCGCAGAATGCCTATCTGACGCATCACATCCAGGCCGCCGACAACTGGGCGTTCTTCCAGGCCAAGAACATCCGCGCCACGGTCCAGCGCGCGGCCGCCGAGGTCATGGACAGCCTGCCCAATGCCGATGACACCGTGCACAAGCGGGCCGAGGCGGCGCGCACGGAGGCGGCGCGGCTGCGGGATGATCCGGTGGCCGGTGACGGCAGCAAGCAGATCGCCGAGAAGGCAAAGGCCGAGGAGCATCAGCGCGAGGTTGCCTTCCACCGCTACCATCTGTTCGAGCTGGTGGTCGGGGCGCTGCAGATCGCGATCGTGCTGGCCTCGGTCTCGGTGGTCACGCGGGTGATGCCGCTGGCCTGGAGCGCCGGCGCCATCGGCGGCGTGGCCGGGCTGTTCGGCCTCGCGGTCGCCGCCGGGCTGGTTTAGCGGACCCGTCCTGTCCGTGGCTGCGGCGGAACGGCCCGCCGCAGCCACGGCATCAGGATTCGCATTCGGCGATGTCGGCGAGGCGCTCGCGGTCGAGCAGCTTCACCACGTTCGCCCCGGCCAGCTCGATCAGGTCCTCGCGCCGGAACATGCTGAAGGTGCGGCTGGTGGTCTCGATGGTCATGCCGAGATAGTCGGCGATGTCGAGGCGGCTCATCGGCAGGCGGATCATGTCGTCCTTGCCGGCCCGCCAGATCAGGAAGGTCGCCAGCCGCTCGCGTGAGGTCTTGCGGCCGAGCAGCAGGATATGCTGCTGCGCCGCGAGCAGTTCCGAGGACATGCATTCCAGCAGGGCCGGTTCCAGATCCGGGCAGCGGGCGAGGATGTCGCCGGAGGATGCCAGGCGAAACTGCTGCACCAGGACATCGTCCACGGCCTCGGCATCGGTGGCGTAGGAAGTGCCGGCGGAAAAGCCGATATAGGCGCCCGGATCGGCGAAGCCGGTGATCTGGCGCCGCCCGTCCGGCAGCAGCTTGAACAGCCGCACCATCCCGGACAGCAGGCGGAAGCCCAGCCTTGCCGGGGCGCCGTCATGGAACACGCATTCGCCGGCGGTGAAGCGCCGCTCGCAGCAGGTGTTTCCGGGGCGCGCCGCGGCGGGTGATGGTCCTGACAGGCCGGGATCCAGGAAGTCCAGCAATCCCGTCAGGGCCGTCGATTCCCTGGGACGAAGACCGTCAGCCTGGATCGCAGCAACGCCGTGCATGTCGGTGTTCCTTGCGGGCCTCCCCGCGCTTTGCGCTCCCTTAGCCGGAAGCGGGATCGTTGTGCCAGGAAAAATTCACGAATACGTGACAGTAAGGTCCGTTTCGGGTTTCGCGAGCATTGGATGCGGGATATTTAAACATTTGGATACATTGTCATGCCGAAAGGCATGCCGGGGGCGCAGGGCAATTTCGTCTTGCCCGATGCTGCAATATGTTCGGGAAAGATTTTTCCGGCCGGGATCATGGCAGGGAGATCCAGGCCGGAAGGTCGTGCTGCGGCGCAACAGCATCTGTCATCGCGAAGGCAGCATTAACTGGCCGGCGGAGCGCGTCAACCACACCGCCGGGCGATCTGGTCCCGCGCCTCCGTCAACCGCAGCAACGCCGCCTCACACGTTCAGGTCGGCGAACCTCTTGCCGGCAGCCACCATCTCGCGCAGCAGTGGTGCCGGTTCCCAGCCGATCCCGTCACGGTCGTGCATCGACTCGATGCGGCGCAGCATCTCGGGCAGGCCGATGCCGTCGGCCTCGTGCATCGGCCCGCCACGCCAGGCGGGATAGCCATAGCCATGCACCAGCACGACATCGATGTCCGAGGGGCGCTGGGCGATCCCCTCGGCGAGGATGCGGGCGGCCTCGTTCACCATGGCCGCGTGCACCCGGCTGATGATCTCGTCCGCCGCCACCGGATGGCGGGTGAGGCCGCGTTCGGCCGAGGCGCGCTCGACCAGCCCGGTCACCACCGGGTCGATCTCGCGCCGGCCATTGGCATGCAGGTAGAAACCGGCGCCGGTCTTCTGGCCGAACCGGCCAAGCTCGCAGATCCAGTCGGCGATGGGAACGCAGCGCGCCCGCGGGTCGCGCTTGGGCGCCAGCCGCTTGCGGGTTGCCCAGCCGATGTCGAGCCCGGCCAGGTCGGCCACCGCGTAGGGGCCCATGGCGAAGCCGTGGGCCTCCAGCGCCGCGTCCACGTCCTGCGGATAGGCGCCTTCCTCCAGCAGGTAGTCGCATTGCTGCCGCCAGCGCGCGAGGAGGCGGTTGCCGATGAAGCCCTCGCACACGCCGGCGATCACCGGGACCTTGCCGAGCCGGCGCGCCAGCGCCACGCCCGTGGCCAGGGCTTCCGGGACGGTGCGCCCGCCGCGCACGATCTCCAGCAGCTTCATGACATGCGCCGGGTTGAAGAAGTGCAGGCCCAGCACGCGTTCCGGCGCGTCCACCACGCCGGCCAGCACGTTGATGTCCAGGTAGGACGTGTTGGAGGCGAGCACGCAGTCACGCCGCACGATCGCCGACAGCCGGCGGAACACCTCGATCTTGGTCGGCAGGTCCTCGACCACCGCCTCCACCACCAGCGCGGCGTCGGCCAGCGCGTCGAGCCCGGTGGCGAAGTGGATCCGGTCCATCCGCGCTTCCAGCGCCTCCTCGCTCAGCCGCCCGCCCTTGGTCTGGCGCTCGTAGGTCAGGCTGATCCGGCTCTCGGCGGCGCGGGCCGCCTCGGCCGAGACCTCGACCAGGGTCACGTCCAGCCCGGCATCGGCGAAGCAGATGGCGATGCCCGTGCCCATGGCGCCGCCGCCGACCACGCCACAGCGCTGCACCGGCCAGCTTCGCACGTCCTGTCCGTCGCGTGCCGGCAGGCGGGCCGCCTGGCGTTCGGCATGGAACAGGTAGCGCAGCGCCCGCGACTGCGGCCCGGTGCGCAACTCCAGCGAGGTGACGCGCTCGCGTTCCAGCGCCACGTCGATGGGCAGGTCGAGCGCCCAGCCCACGGCCTCGGCGGCGCGGACCGGGGCGGTGGCGCCACGGCTGCGCTTGCACACCGCCGTCGCCGCCGCCGCGAAGGCCGCCCGTGCCTCCGACGAGGTGATGTCCGGCACCGCCCGGTCGCGTGCCCGCGGCAACTGCCCGCTCGCGACGAGCGCCCGGGCGCGTTCCATCGCCACCCGCCGGACATCGGTCGCGATCTCGTCCACCAGGCCGAGCCGGAGCGCCTCGTCGGCCGGCACGTGCCGGCCCGAGGTGATCAGGTCGAGCGCCACCCCCGCCCCGGCGAGTCGCGGCGTGCGCTGGGTGCCGCCCGCGCCGGGGATCAGCCCGACCCGGGTTTCCGGCAGGCCGACATAGGCGTCCGGGGCCATGATGCGGGCATGGCAGGCCAGGGCGAGTTCGAACCCGCCGCCGAGCGCCGTGCCATGGATTGCCGCCACGAAGGGCTTGGGCGAGGCCTCGATGGCGGCGTTGATCGTGCCGGTGAAGACCTCGGGGGGCGGGGAATCGAACTCGCGGATGTCGGCGCCGGCGATGAAGGTCCGGCCGGCGCAGGCGATCACGGCGGCGCGCAGCACCGGGTCGGCCACCACTTCCTGCACGGCCGCCAGCAGGGCGCGGCGGAGCGGGTCGGACAGCGCGTTGACCGGCGGGTTATCGATCACGATCACGGCCGCATCGCCGTGCCGCTCGATGGTGACCAGAGGCTTCATGACGGCGCCAGTCCCTGTTGCAGATTTATTATCTGCCATCTTAGCCCAGCCCTTGCCGGCGCGCGCGACGGAAACGCTTGCCAACCAGGGAGAGAGGCGGCGGGGGTGGCAAAAGGCGCACTTTGGATGCAACAATTCCCGGCCCCGGTTTCCCGCTCGTGCAGGAGGTGGCCATGGCCAACCCGCGGAAATCCCCCGAGCAACCGTCCCGGCGCACACTGGACGTGCCGGCGGAGGCGCCGGCCGGCGAGGGGCCGGCGCTGCGCATGAGCCGCAAGGATTACGAGGCCGCCCTGCGCCCGCTTCACGTCGAACTGGTGAAGCTGCAGCGCTGGGTGGTCCACAGGGGGGCGGGCGATCATTCTCTTCGAGGGCTGTGACGGCGCCGGCAAGGGCGGTGCCATCAAGGCGCTCACCGAGCGTGTCTCGCCGCGGGTGTTCCGGGGGATCGCCGAGATCGAGCCGGGCATGCTCCAGTCCGGCGTGAGCCTGGTCAAAGACTGGCTCGAGATCAGCCAGGAAGAGCAGGAACGACGATTGCAGGCATAGATCGACGACGGGCGCAAGTTATGGAAGCTCTCGCCGATGGACCTGGAGGCGTTCCATTAGTGATGCGACTATTCGCGCGCCCGGCTGAACATCATCAGTCATCTGCTCCGTCAGATCCTCTGCGAGGACCTGCCGCAGGATCGGGTGACGTTGCCGAAGCGGCAGAAGCGGGGGGAATATGCCGAGCTGGATTATCCCTGCCATTACGTGCCCGAGGCGTTCTGATCGCCACGGCCGGCGACGGTTGCCTCTCCGCCCGTGCGATCCTGGCCTATGTGATCCCGTCGGGGGCCACGGGCAGGACGTAGGGATCGGCCCCGGCATAGTTCACGCCGTAGCCGAGATCGGCGAGGCTGCCGACCGTGATGCGGCTGAGTTCGAGACCACCGGTGGCCCAGCCGGTCAGCAGTTCGCTGCCGAAGGTGGTTTCCGCCCAATGCCCGCCGGCGGTGCCGATGCCGCCATTGGTTTCCAGCGGGACGGAGGCCAGGGCCGGGTCGTGGGCCAGGAGCCGGTATTGTGCGAGGGCATGTGCGCCCGTGTAGGCGTTGCCGGACACCATGCCGAAATCGGACCACAGCGTTCCCAGTCCGAGCACGTGGCCCATCTCGTGCAGGATGACCTTGGGCAACTGGCCGGTGGCGTAGAAATTGGCGACATCCGCGGCATCGAATTCCATGGTGCCATGATACGGCAGCCCGTGGCGGCCGTTGCGGAACGCGTCGGGAGTGGCCTTGCCGATGAGGCCCCCGTCACCGTCCATTGTCATGACGCGGGCATCGATCCGCAGGTCATCGATGCAGCCCCATCGGGACTGCGCCACATCCGGCAGATCCCTGGTGATGACCTGGGACCATCGGGCGGCGGCTGCCTCGAAGGCGGGCCGGTAGATCGGGTTGCCGGAATAGACAAGCGTGATGGAGAAGCCGTGGTCTGCTGCCGGCCGGGGGGCGGTGCGAAAGCACAGCCTGTCCTGCGGGAGGCCGGCGAACGGATTGCCGGACAGGTCGCTGATGACTCCGCCCGCCATGCTGACGCGGTACCCGGTGCCGGCGGGCAGGTCCGTGGCCGGATTGATCGTGACCTTGTTGCCCGAGATGGTGACCTGCGTGGCGTCGGTCACCGGGATGGTCCGCAAGGGGGTGCCCTTGGCACCGCGGATGATGATGTTGCCTCGTCCGGCCTGGACCGCTTCGCTGAAGGTCAGGACGATGTTGGCGCCGGGGGCGACCGTGTGGGCGCCGTTCGCGGGGGAGCTGGCAACCAGCACCGGCCGGCTGGTGTCCTTCGCGCGGGATTGCGGCGGGTGGTTCCCGGGCCAATCCGATGACGGGCCGGAGCGCGGGGTGCCATGCCGCCCGGGCGACAGCGGCGGGAAGGCCCCGCCGGCTTGTGGTGTTCCGAAAGCATCGATGAAATTCGGTCCGGCTTCCAAGGAAACAAATTGATGAGCAAAGGCGTCAGGAGTTGAAATATCATCTAGAAAAATTCCTGTCATTTTGCTGTCCTTATTAATTTATAATCAATGATAAGCGACCATATAATTTGTAAAATAAAAGGCAAGTGAATTATATTGCGTGGAGTGCAAATGATAATTATCAAAATTCGACGTGCTTTTACCTGATCCGGCTTGGTCAGGTTACGCTGCCGGACGGGATGGGTCCTGTTCCGGCGGTCAGAACGGCAGGGCGGTAATGCGGAAGTAGATGCCGTCGTCCTGCAGGTCGTGATCCGGCGGATTGAGGCTGGTCATCGCGTGGCCGTAATAGACCTGCACGGACAGCCGGTCGGGGATGTCCCAGCGCAGGCCGGCGCCGATGCTCCAGATGCTGCGGGGACGTGACGTGGGATAGCGCGTGTTCCAGCCGCCACCGTAGTCGATGAAGGGTGCGAACTGCAGCGGGCCGCGCCAGTCCCATGCGGCGACACCCGGCACCGACAGGTCGAGGATGGGAATCCGCCCTTCGACGGAGAGAAGGTCCCCGTTGTCGCGCACCAGCGCGTTCTGCCGGTAGCCTCGCACCGTGGTGCCGCCGCCGATCGCCAGTTGCTCGAACGGCAGCAGCGGTGCGTTGGTGAGCTGCACGGCGCCGCGACCGATCACCTGCCAGGTGCCGAGCACGCTGTGCACGTACTGCGCCTGTCCGAGCCACGTCGTGAAGTCCGCGTTCGGCGGTTGCGTGGGATTGGTCGCGCCCAGGATGGGGAGGCCACGGCTGAGCGTGGAGCGCAGCGCGATCACCTGGTCGGTGCGCCGGTCGATCCAGTCCAGCGACAGCCGCAGGATGCTGGCGCTGGCGTGGCCATCGACATATCCCGGTGAAAACGAGAACGGCTCGCCGAGCAGCGAGGTATCGTTGCTGCGGCGGTCGAGGCCCAGGGTGAACGTCAGCGCGCGCGACGCTGCGATAGAGCGGAACGCTGACGGCGACACCGACGGTCTGGGTGGTGCTGTCGATGTTAAGGTCCTGGAATGGCTCGGAGACCACGCCGGCCCCGTTGTAGTCCCACCGGACGGAGAAGGTGGTGCCGCCTTCGGTCAGGGGCAGGGCCCAGGCCACGCTGCCTTCGTTCATGCCGCCGGTGCGGCCGTAATACAGGTCCAGCGCATCGCCCCATCCCGTCAGGCTGCGCAGCGTGGCGTTGAGCTGGCCATGCAGGCTGCCGACATTCGGCGGCGTGTCGTTGGAGACGCTGGCCCCCAGCGAGAGCAACGGGCGTTCGGTCACCTCGGCCACCAGCCGGGCCTCGCCGGGGGCCAGGCCGGGCACCAGTTCGACGTTCATGCGCTGGATCACTGGATCCTGCAGCAAAAACTGGACATGCGCTTCCAGGTTATGGATGTTGAGGGGCGGGGTGATGTTGGCCAGCCGGTTGCGCACGTAGCGGGGCGAGAGCCATCTTGTGCCGGTGACCTCGATGTCGGTGACCCGTCCCTCGATCACGCGGTAGGTCACGACGCCGTCCCGGATTTCCTGGTCCGGCAGGACGGCGCCCGAATTGATGTAGCCGCGCTCGACATAGGCCATCGTCAGCCGGGTGCGCAGTTCCTCGAGGCCGGCCGCGTCGATGGCATGGCCGACGAACGGCGTGGTCAGGTCGGTGATGACGGAGTCCGGCAGCACCGTGTTGTCGGTGACCTCCACCCGGCGGAGCATGAAGCCTGGCCCCATCGGGCGCGTCGGCCCGGGGGCGGCGGGCGGCACCACCGGCAGCACGAAGGCGGGGCGGCGTGGCTGCGGCGCGTCGGCGGCCCGGGGCATGCCTGCCGGGGCGCCCAGCAAGATCGCGAGACAGGCCGGCAGGACCCGTGTCCGGCAGGCCAGGGGACGCGCCGTCACCGTGGCATGGATCCCGGGTATGGCCGGCGCTACGGCAATGGCGGGCGAAGCTGCCGCTCATGGCTGGGGATTTTGCCGGTCGAAGGCGGCCGCCTCGTGCAATCCGACCTGGTCGAGCAGGAACGCGCGCTGCAGCCGCAGTTGGCGGTCGCCGGGAGCGAGGGCGATGTCGCGGCAGAGTGCGTCGACCGCATCGTACCATATCCCGGCCAGCGCATAGGCGGCAGCATCCGGCCGGTTCGCCGTGATCGTGCTCTCGCCTGGCGCCGAACCGACCTGCCTGATCATGCCGCTCGCGACGATGTTGCGTGATGGCGCCTGCGGCGACAGCACGATGGTGACGGTCCACTGGTAATCGACCTCGCGCGTCAGCCGCGCCCTGGTGGCCGCGAGGGGGAAGCCATGGATGCCCGCTTGCAGCGGTCCCGGCAGCGGTGTCTTCAGGATGGTCCTGTTGGTGGCGTCGTCGATGACCAGGGTGATCTCGACCTGGGCCGTGACCGGCCGCGAACTGAACCAGTAGAGCGTTGGCTGCGGCTGCAGGGTCAGGCCAACCTGCCGGGGGGCCAGCACGTCGATCCGCATCTGCCCGGCCTCCTGTCCGCGCGTGCCGCCGCTGACCCGGCTCTCCGGGGCGCCGCGGTCGTGGCGCGGGACGTAGCGGATGGTGCGCGGGGACTCGTTTCCCGATCCGGCCTTGGCGGAGGCGGGGGGAGTGTCCTGTTTCGGCTGCGCCGCGGCCGGGGGGACGACGCACATGGCAAGCAGGCCGAGCCAGAGCCGTCTGCGGGCCTGCAGTGGGGCGGCCGGATCTTGTGCAGGCCGTTCCATGGATCCTACAGCCAGTTGCCGATGACGAGGAACGGAGACCAGTAGCCGGGATGGCGGAAGCGCGGCTCGCGGATCAGTTCCATCTGGACCGTCTGCAGCGCCTGTGCCTTGTTCATGCCCGGTGCGTGCAATTGCTCGTAGAATCGGGTGATCAGCCGGGAAGTGGCTTCGTCGTTGATGGACCACAGGCTGGCGACAGCACTGCGCGCTCCGGCCTTGATGGCGATGCCGGCAAGGCCGAGCGCCGCTCGGTCATCGCCTGCGGCGGTCTGGCAGGCGCTCAGCGTGAGCAACTCGAGCGGCTGGTCACGGAACGCGCCCTGCTTCACCGCGGCTTCCAGTTCATCGAGGGTGAGGCGCCCGTCATAGGTCAGGATGAAGGACCTGTCGGGATCGCTGCTGAATTCGCCGTGCGAGGCGATGTGGATGACCGAATAAGGCACCCTCTGCAGCGCCTGCTCGATGCGCAGGCTGCGGAACTGTTGTCGGTGAGCACGGTGTTGTCGCGGGCGATGTGGCTGAGCGAACGGATCTCGTCGGTGACGAAGGGTAGCGGCGGATAGTCCTGCACCGATTTCGACAGGCCCGACAGCAGGGCACGCAACTGCTGGCGCGCGATCGGTTTGGGATCGAACAGGGTCAGGCCGAGTTCGGTGGCGACGGCATAGCGTTCGGTCAGGAAATGCCGGCCGTCATGCAGGGCACCGAAGGGGATGCTGCGCAGCACGCCATCGGGCACGACGATCAGCGTCTCGACCTGCCGCGCGGCGAGCTCCGGTTCCAGCGGCCGCAGCACCAAATCGTAAAGGCGCTGTGATGACGGCAGGAATTCCCGCGTGCCCACCGTTTCCAGCTCGCGCCGCAACTGGCGCACCATCGCGCCGAGGCTGGCTTCGTCGATGCGGGTGATGACCTGAAGCTGCCGGCCATCGGTGAAGGCAAGCAGCAATTCGAGGCGGTCCCCCAGGATGATCGGATAGAGCGTCGCCGTCCGCCCCGGGGTGCCGGAGGCGCCGGTGCCGTGCGCCTGTAGCGGCGCGAGGCAGGGATCGCGGAAGTAGTCACGCACCTCCGCGGTCTTGAGCGCCTCCATCGTGGTGCGCGCTTCCAGCAGCAGCGGGGCCGTTTGCGGCTGGCCGTTGCGCCCGGCCGCTTCCTGCAGCAGCAGGTCGGTGAGTTCGAGGTAAAGCGGGCCGATGGTCTCGCGGAACGAGGAACGGCCATCGGCATAATCGACGGGAATGTCCGGGCGGACGGTCTGCAGCGCCACGACGGCCCGCCGGTTGGCGGCGACCGCGCAGCCATTCCCAGCGGTACAGCAGGTCCGTCGCCCCGACCTGCTACGCCTGGAAGATCGCCTGCGCGGCCAGCATCGCCGCTTCCGTGCGCCGGCCGGCGGTTGCGTACAGCTCGCCCAGGGACCCCAGGCTCAATGACGCGGCGCGGGCATCGTGGCGCTGTTCGGCCAGCCGTCCGGCCCGTTGCAGGGCGTCATGGGCGAGCCGCCCGCCAAAGGCTGTCCGACGCATCGGCGGCGGCGCTGCGGGGCGGCATTCCGGCGCCTGCTTCCATCCGGGCCTCTGACCGCAACGGGTTTTCCGATCTGGTGCTCGATCGTGGCGGCGTGGCGCGGCGCGGTTTGCTCTATCTCAGCGGCAAGGACGGATGGGGGGAAGCGTTCAGCCTGAAGCTCGCCCTGCTCTATCTGGCCGATGCGGGCCTGGAACCGGCAGCCGATGCACAAGGCTTCCTCCGCCTGGGCCGCGTGTCGCTGGGGCCGCTCGACGGCACGGTCGGCGGCTACGCCCGGCTTGATACGCGCGGCTACCAGATCCTGCGTGAATTCCGCCCGGCCACGCGATTGCGCGCCTTTCCCCTGCGCGACCTGCTGGAGGGCAAAGTGCTGGCGGCGGCGCTGCGGGGCCGGATCGCCGTGCTCGGCACCGCCGCCGACAGCGTCAAGGATCCCGTGGCCACGCCGATGAACGCGGTCAGCGAACACCTGTTGCCCGGCGTCACCCTGCACGGGCTGTTCGCGGCCCAACTGGTGGCGCACGGGCTCGAGGGCCTGGTACCCACGCGCCCGCTGCCGCGACCGGTGGAATCCCCGTTGATCGGCCTGCTCGTGCTGCTGGGCGCGGTGGCGGGCGTGGGGGTGCGCCAGCTTTGGCTGCTGGCCGTGGTCAGTGCCGGTGGCACCGTCCTGCTGTTCGTGACCGTCCATGCCGCCTTCCTGGCCGGGCTTTGACTGCCGGTGGTGCCGTTCGTCACTGGCTGGCTCGGCGCCACCCTGCTCAGCGCCGCCATCGTGAGCTACGCCGAGGCGGCGCAGCGCGCCGTGCTGATGCGGCTGTTCTCGGCGCATGTGTCCGCGCCGATCGCCGAGGAGCTGTGGCGCCGCCGCGCGCATCATGACCGCGGCAAAGCGGCTGACGAGGACCGGGGAAGGCACGCCGGCCTGCACGGTGCTCGTCAGCGGGACGACCCGGGCCTTGCTGGGCGATGCGTTCCGGTTGCGTGCGATCGGCCCGGTCTTCGCCAAAGGGAAGGCGCAGCCGGTGGTTTGCCATGTGCTCGAAGATTAAGAAAAGGCCAGGGCTTTGCCCTTGTTACAGGCGGCGGTGCTAAATTGCCCCTGTTCCGAAGGGAGCGCCCGGCGCTGGGTGGCCACCCAGCGCCGGGCGGCTGGCGACGGATTGTCTCGCCCTGAGCCGTTGCGGGCTGTGGTCCAGCGGGATCGCGTCCGGAAGGTGCCAGTTGCCCGCTGCCGTCTTTCGTCATTGCCCTGGCTCCACTGTTCCCGATCCGGCGCGAATTCAGCGCCGCGATCGGCGCGGCCGCAACAGGCGCGGCCGTGCGATGCGGCCAGCCGGTCAGAATCCAAACATGTGGTCGAGGCTGAAGCGGCCATTCTCGCGCATCAATCCATGATAGCCGAAAAGCCGGCAGCCGGCGTCGCGCACCAGCACGTAGCCTTGCGCGCCTGCTCGTGCCAGCAGCGCTTCCCCGAACAGCGCCTGCGGGAACACCAGCGCCGACCCCGAGCAGGGGATCGCGATCGCCTTTTCGGCGATCACCTGTCCGGCCGCGTCATGCAGCAGCAGTTTTGTGTCCGAACTGGCGTGCCATGCCGCGGAGGCCGGATAGATCAGCACCGCGAAGCCGGGCTGCGTGGCGTCGCCGAGGCGGAGGAACAGCCGCGTGGACAAGCCTGGGGGTGGCCCCGCGTAGGATTGCGGCTCGTCGCGATAGGTCATCGGCACGTTGAAGATATGCGCGCCGAAGCTGCTCTCGGCGGCGTGGCCGCTGCTGCGCTCTTCCGCGCGCACGAGGCCGTGCAGCCAGCCATCCGCCGTGCCGCCGGCGCGAAAATCGTAGACCAGCTCGGCATGTCCGCCTTCGGCCAGGGCCTGCGCCGGCAGGATGTCGTCGAGGTCCACCGCCAGGGCGTGGTCGCGCGGCAGGCAACCGAGGAAATGTCCGGCGACCGGCCTGCCCTGCGGGTCGAATACGTCGAGGCGCAGCGGCAATTCGGCCTGGGTCGTCGCCATCGGCGTGGGCAGGATCAGCGTGCGGAAGCGTGTCCGTGGCAGCACCGGCAGCGGCAGCAGGTAGCCGCGCCCGAGCGGGGCCGGCAGGCGCGGGATCTGCGGATCGGGCTGCAGGTCGGCCCGTTCGACGTTCACATGGGCGATGCGGGTACGACCCTCGCGCAAGACTTCGTAGCGGGGGCGGACCAGGTGCCGGCCGGTCCGCACTTCGATCTGTGCGGGCCAGGCCAGCCGGGGCAGCAACGTCGCCACGTCCAACGCGACAGAGGCGAAGGGCGGCACCGGTTCGGCCAGGGGCACCGGCTGTTCCGCCCCCATGCGATCGAGCGCGAGCGCAGCGGGCGGGATCGGCACGGCGTGGCTGTTCTGCACCCACAGGATCACGCGCTCGCCCGGGGCCGGCGCCGGCAGGCCGGCGTAGCGGTCGGCGGGCCAGGCATTGGCATCGTGGGTGCAGGACAGGCTGGCATCGTCGCCCTGCCCGAAGGTGTCGAGCGCGTATTTCACCACGTCGTGCCCGGTCACCCCGATCGCATGCAGGAAAAGCTGCCCGGTGAACTCGGGCAGGCCGAAGCGCGTGCGCACCGCCGCGCTGTCGATGACCAGGCCGGCGGGCCCCTCGGGCAGGGTTTCCTCCCAGGTGGCGAGCACGGTTCCGGCGGCGTCGTAGAGCCGCAGCCACAGCCGCACCGCGGTGGCGCCGTAGCCCGCCCAGTAATTGGCCGTGACCAGGCGCGTCGAGAGCCCGGCCTGCTCGCGGAAGAAGGCGAAGTTCGTGGCGAAATTGAGCGGGTCCAGATAGCGGCGGGGATTGGTCAGCAGCGAAGCCGGCAGCCGCGCCGCATCCAGCGTGACGATCCCGGCGCCAGGGGGCAGCAGGGGGCGCAGGCGCGCGACGATGCGTTCCGCCTCGAAGGCCGCGACCAGCACCTGCCGCACGCCGCTGTGCGGCAGCTCGGTCAGGGGGCGCGCCGTCAGCCCCGCGCGCACGCGGCCGATTGCCATGACGTCCTGCACGAACAGCCCGGCGATCGGCGGGGCGGCGGGATGCAGCGCCAGCAGCGGCTCGATGACGTCCTCGGGATCGACCACCGCCACCGGGCCGTCCCGCCGAAGGCGGTCGTACAGCGCGGCGATGGCCTCGGCCGCGAGCGGATGCGCGAGCGCCTTGTAGAGCACGTTGCCGCCCCGCCGCGCGTCGAAGGTCCGGATGTCCAGCATGCGCTGCTCCCCCTGTCCGGTTGTCGCGCTGACGGTGCCGGCAAGTGGCGGGGTCTGCCGGTCACAACAGCCGGAGCGGATCAGCCGGTGGCGGGCGTATAGCCGAAGCGGCGGCACATCTCGGCGGCCACCGCGGCGGTGTCGTCCAGCGGTTCGACCGGCCAGTGGGCGAAGGCGCCCTCGAACGGCCTGATCCGGCCATCGGCGAGCAACCCGCGCAGGAACAGGCCGATCCGGCGCGACCGCCCGGGCAGTTCCGCCACCATCACCGGTGCCGGCGTCGCCACCGCCTCCGACACCATCGAGACCGAATCACCGGTCACCACGATCGCATCCGCCAGCGCCAGCATGCCGAAATAGGGATTGTCGCCGGTCATGTCCCACACGAAGGCCCCGAGCGGCGCCAGCGTGTCCCGCAGGATGCGGAGTACGGCCGGGTCGGTCCGGCGCGAGGGCGTGACCGCCAGCCCGACCCGGTCGCCCTGCATCATCCGCGCGAGATCCTGCGCCAGCCGGCCGCCTACCTCGGCGTCCAGCCGGAAGCGGCCATTGGTGCCGCCCACCAGCACCGCGACCAGGGGGCGGGGCAGGTGGGCCAGACGTGACGCCCAGAGCGTGCCGGCCTCGGCCAGCCGCGCCGGGGTCACGCGATGCAGCGCCGTGCGCGTGACCAGGACGTTCGGCCCGGTCAGCTCGTCGTGGCGCGCCGCCACCACCAGGTCGAATTTCCGTGGCGACATGCGCGGGTTCTGCAAAATCACCGCGCGCATCCGCGGCGCCAGCGCCGCGACCACCGCCGCCGGCTTGCCGCCACAGCCGATGACCAGCTCCGCCAGGGGCGGCGCGATGCCCTCCGGCGCGATCGCCGCCAGCGGCCGCGGCCACCACGCCGCCGGCACGTGCCGCCACAGGCCACGCGGCCGCAGCGTGCGGAGCTCGGGCGTGAGCCCGGCGGCTTCCGCGAAGCCGAGCGCCTGGCTGCGCATGCCGGCATAGTCTTCGGTCAGGATCCAGGAGCGGGCGGGCAGCATCGGCCGGTTCTGTCCCTCCGCCCCTGGATGGTCAATCCGATGCGGTCGGGATCATTCGGCAAGCTCGCGCATCACCGCGTGAAGATCGCTCTTGCCCTCGAAGCCGATGCCCGGCAGCTCGGGCAGGGTGACCTGTCCCGCCTCCACCCGCACGCCGTCGGGGAAGCCGCCATAGGGCTGGAACAGGTCCGGGTAGTTCTCACTGCCGCCCAGGCCCAGCCCGGCGGCGATGGCCAGCGACATCTGATGGCCGCCATGCGGGATGCAGCGCCGCCACGACCAGCCGGCCTCGTGCAGCATCTTCAATGTGCGCAGGTATTCACTCAGGCCATAGCTCAGGGTGCAGTCGAACTGCAGCCAGTCGCGGTCGGGACGCAGTCCGCCATACCGGATCAGGTTGCGCGCGTCCTGGTGGCTGAACAGGTTTTCCCCTACCGCCATCGCCCCCGGATAGAATTCGGCCAGGGCCGTCTGCAGGCGATAGTCAAGCGGATCGCCGGGCTCCTCGTACCAGAACAGGTCGTAGCGCCGCAGCATCTTCGCGTAGGCGATGGCGGTTTCCAGGTCGAAGCGGCCATTGGCGTCCACCGCCAGCCGTGCATGGCCGTGGTGCCCCAACTCGGCCAGCACCGCCTCGATCCGCCGCTGGTCCTCGTCGATGGAGGCGCCGCCGATCTTCATCTTCACCACGGTGTAGCCGCGGTCGAGATAGGACCGCATTTCCGCCCGCAGCGCCGCCAGGTCCTTGCCCGGATGGTAGTAGCCGCCGGCGGCGTAGACGAAGACGCAGGGCTCGGCCACCACGCCGTGGTGCTCGGCCAGCAGCCGGAACAGCGGCTTGTCGGCGATCTTGGCGACCGCATCCCACACCGCCATGTCGAGCGTGCCCACCGCCACCGAGCGCTCGCCATGCCCGCCCGGCTTCTCGTTGGCCATCATCGCCGCCCAGACGCGATTGGGATCGAGGTTCCCGCCATCCGCATCCAGCAGGCTTTCCGGCGGGGCTTCCAGCAGGCGCGGGGCGAAACGCTCGCGGATCAATCCGCCCTGGCCGTAGCGACCATTGGAGTTGAAGCCGTAGCCGACCACGCGCCTGCCGTCGCGCACCACGTCGGTGACCACGGCGACAAGACTGGTCGTCATCTTCGAAAAATCGATATAGGCGTTGCGGATCGGCGAGGCGATCGGACGCGTCACCTCGCGGATGTCGACGATACGGACCATGGCTGTTTCCTCCGTCGCGGCGCCGCACTCTGGCGCGTGCGCCGGTCCCATGCCAGCGCGCGGCGCGCTACATTCCGGTACGTGAACGGAGGCGGGAAAACCGGGTGAAGGCCCTTCCAGGTTCCTCGCGCGCTGCGCAGCCGGGACTGCGTGCCGGTGCGCAACAACCGCTCCCGGAGCCCGTTTCCCTTGACGCCGCCGTCGCGGATACCCATACATGGGGTGCGCGCCCTGATGTGGTTTCGTGCGCTGCCCGCCCGTGCGTGTCCCTGGCAATATGCAGGGATCGGGCGCACCCCCAGGTAGCCCGCTTTTCCCAAACGAATGCGCCGGTCCGCGATCCTGCCGATCGTGATGACGCGTCCGCCGCGCGACCACCGCGTGGCGTGGCGACGCGTCGATGTGAAAGAGACCTGATGACCGACTTCTCCACCTTCGGCCTGTCCCCCGCCCTGCTCAAGGCGCTGGCGACCGAGGGTTATACGACCCCTACCCCGATCCAGGCGCAGGCGATCCCGCAGGTGCTGGCCGGGCACGACGTCCAGGGCATCGCCCAGACCGGCACCGGCAAGACCGCTGCCTTCGCGCTGCCCATCCTGCACCGCCTTGCCGCTTCGGGTGCCCGTCCGGCGCCGAAGACCTGCCGCGCCCTGATCCTCGCGCCCACGCGCGAGCTTGCCGGGCAGATCGCCGACAACGTGCGGGCCTATGCCCGCCACACCGGGCTGCGCGTGGCGCTGATGTTCGGCGGCGTGCCCAAGCTGCGCCAGGCCCGCGCCATCGCCGGCGGCGTCGACGTGCTGGTCGCCACCCCGGGCCGCCTGCTTGACCATGTCGGCGACCGCGCCCTGCGCCTCGATGCGGTCGAGGTGCTGGTGCTGGACGAGGCCGACCATATGCTCGACCTCGGCTTCATCGTGCCGATCCGGCGGATCGCCGCGATGCTCCCGACCGGGCGCCAGACCCTGCTGTTCACCGCCACCATGCCGCCCGAGATCGCCAAGCTGGCTTCCGGCCTGCTGCGCGACCCGGTCCGGGTGTCCGTCGCCCCGATTTCCACCCCGGCCGAGCGTATCGCCCAGCACGTGCTGTTCGTCGAGCAGACCGCCAAGCGGTCGGCGCTGCGCAACCTGCTGGCCCGGGCGGGGGAGGGGCGCACATTGGTGTTCACCCGTACCAAGCACGGCGCCGATCGCGTGGTGAAGGACCTCGACGCGCATGGCATCGAGGCAGTCGCCATCCATGGCAACAAGAGCCAGGGCCAGCGCGAGCGGGCGCTGGGCGCGTTCCGGGCGGGCGTCACCCGCGTGCTGGTGGCGACCGACATCGCCGCCCGCGGCATCGACGTGGACGGGGTGACCCACGTGGTCAATTTCGACCTGCCGAACGTTCCGGAAAGCTATGTGCACCGGATCGGCCGCACGGCGCGCGCCGGTGCGTCAGGCGTGGCGATCAGCCTGTGCGGGCCGGACGAGCGGCCCTACCTGCGCGATATCGAGAAGCTGATGCGCATCAAGGTGCCGGTGCTGCAGGCGGCATAACGGCGAGGCTTTGCCCCGCACCCGACCAGGAGGCTTCGCCTCCTGGACCTCCACCAAGGGCCTTTGGCCCTTGGAACCCATTCTTTTCAGTGCACCAGGGTCGCCAGCATCTCGTGCTGATGCACGGCGGCGATGGCGAGGTTGCGGTCGCCGGCCACGGCCATGGGCGTGCCGTCCGCGGCGTGGATGGCATAGGCGGTGCTGCCGTTCATCATCACCGGTTTGACGTAGGCGATCTGAGAGACGCCGAGCTTGGCGAGCTGGTCGGTGGTCAGATGGCGGATATCGATGGGCTCAGGCGAGGCAGCATTCAAATTTTCGGCCGAATCAATGGTCATTTTCTGTCTCCTGTGGGTTCGGCGCCCCCTTCTGCAGCAACGCCGCAACCCTTGATCGGGTTCGGGCCGTCAGTCCTCGCGTGGGCCCGTCACCACGGCACCGCCGCCATTTCCGGCCCGGCGGATCTGGATGGTCTTCACCCGGCTTTCCGGTTGCGGCCGTGCGAGGTCGATGTGCAGCAGGCCGTTGTCGAGCCAGGCACCGCGGACCTCGATGCCCTCGGCCATGACGAAGGCGCGCTGGAACTGCCGGGCGGCGATGCCGCGGTGCAGGAACACGCGCCCCTGGCTGTCGTCCGATTGGCGTCCGCGGATCACCAGCTGGTTGTCTTCCTGCGTGATCTGCAGGTCGTCCATGGTGAAGCCGGCGACGGCGAGGGTGATGCGCAGGCCGGTCGGGCTGATCTGCTCGATATTGTAGGGCGGGTACCCGTCGGACGAGGATTTCGACGCCCGTTCGAGCATCTGCTCGAGGTGATCGAACCCCAGGAACATCGGGGAAGTGAATACGCGCGTCGTCAAGTTCAGGCCTCCTCGTGAGAGCGAAGCAGTGGCCGGGCCCCGTTCGCGGCAACCCGTCGTGACGTATTTTGGCAGCGCTCCGCTGCGATGCAAGCCCCGTGGGCGTTGATCCGGCGGCTGGGCGACGCTACATCGGCGGCATGAGTGATCCCGTCACCGAAGCTTCACCTGCCCCTGTCCTGGATGAGATCGAGACCCTGCCCATCCTGGTCGCGCCGCATCCGGTGCTGAAGGCGCGCGCGCGCCCGGTGACGGAGGCCGACCATGGCGAGGTCCAGGCCCTGATCGCGCGCATGTTCGAGACGATGTACCGGGCGCCGGGCATCGGGCTGGCGGCGCCGCAGGTCGGGGTGGGGCTGCGCATGGCCATCATCGACCTGCAGCGCGACAACCGGCGCACCCCGATCGTGCTGATCAATCCCGAAGTGGTCGCCGAGAGCGACGCCCTGGCCACCCGGGAAGAAGGCTGCCTGTCGCTGCCCGGCCAGTATGCCCAGGTCACCCGCCCGGCGCTGGTGCGCGTCCGCTACACCGACGAGACCGGGGCGCGGCGGGAAATCGAGGGGCAGGACCTGCTGGGCGCCTGCCTGCAGCACGAGATCGACCATCTCGACGGCGTGCTGTTCGTCGACCACCTTTCCGTGCTCAGGCGCAACATCATCATGCGCCGGCTCGTCAAGGAGCAGCGGCAGAAGGCGAAGTAGCCGTGCGACTGGCTTTCATGGGCAGCCCGGATTTCGCCGTGCCGGCGCTGCGGGCGCTGCACGCGGCCGGGCACGAGATCGTGGCGGTCTATTGCCAGCCACCGCGCCCGGCCGGCCGCGGCCATGCCGTGCATCCCTGCCCGGTGCATGCGGCGGCGGAGGCGCTCGGGCTGCCTGTGCGCACGCCGGCGCGGCTGCGCAAGGACACCGCCGAGCATGCGGCGTTCGCGGCGCTCGGGCTGGATGCGGCGGTGGTGGCGGCCTATGGGCTGATCATCCCCGATCCCATGCTGGTGGCACCGCGCCGCGGTTGCATCAACATCCATGCCAGCCTGTTGCCGCGCTGGCGCGGCGCCGCCCCGATCCAGGCGGCGCTGCTCGCCGGCGACACCGAGACCGGGGTCACCATCATGCAGGTCGATTCCGGGCTCGACACCGGGCCGATGCTGCTGCGCGGGTCAGTGCCGATCACGCCCGCCACCACCACCCCCGAGTTGCACGACGCCCTGGCCGAGCTGGGGGCGCAACTGGTCCTGCGTGCGCTGGACGAGGCGCCGGAACCGGTGCCCCAGCCCGCCGAGGGCGCCACCTATGCCGCCAAGCTCACGCGCGAGGACGGGAAGCTCGACTGGACGCAGGACGTGGCGGTGCTGGAGCGGCGCGTGCGCGCGCTCAATCCCTGGCCGGGCACCTTCACCCTGCTGGACGGCGCCCCGCTGAAGGTGCTGGCGGCGCGGCCGGAAGCGGGGGCGGGGGAGCCCGGAACGGTGCTCGACGAGGCGTTGCTGGTCGCCTGCGGGTCCGGCGCGCTGCGGCTGCTGCGCGTGCAGGCGCCCGGTCGCGGCGCCATGGATGCGGCCGCCTTCCTGCGGGGACGCCGGATCGCGGCGGGCACCAGGCTGGGCTGATGCCTCGCTACGCGCTGCTGCTGGAGTACGACGGTACCGGGTTCGTCGGCTGGCAGATGCAGGCACAGGGCCTGTCGCTGCAGGCCGTGCTGGAACAGGCCGCCTCCCGGCTGGCCGGCGGCGCGCCGGTGCCGAGCGTGGTGGCCGGGCGCACCGATGCGGGCGTGCATGCCGAAGGGCAGGTGGCGCAGATCGACCTGCCCGCTGCCTTCCCGCCGGATCGGCTGCGGGATGCGCTGAATTTCCACATGAAGCCGCATCGGCTGGTGGTGCTGCGGGCGGCGCTGGCACCGGAGGGCTGGAACGCTCGTTTCTCGGCTGTCGGGCGGGGCTATCGCTACCGCATCCTCAACCGCCGGCCGCGGCCGGGGCTGCTGGAGGGGCGGGTCTGGCATGTCGAGCGCGACCTCGACGTGCCGGCGATGGCGGCGGCGGCGCGGCTGCTGCTCGGCCGGCACGATTTCTCCTCCTTCCGTGCCGCCGCCTGTCAGGCCAGGAGCCCGTTGCGCACGCTGGACCGGCTGGAAGTGACGCGGCAGGGCGAGCTGGTGGAGATCGTGGCGGAGGCGCGCAGCTTCCTGCATCACCAGGTGCGCAACATGACCGGCACGCTGAAGCTGGTGGGCGAGGGGCGCTGGCCGGTCGGACGGGTAGCCGAGGCACTGGCGGCGCGGGACCGCCGGGCCGCCGGCCCGACCGCCCCGCCCGAGGGGCTGGCGCTGACACGGGTGCGCTACGATCCGGATCCGTTCACGACGACGGTCGTTGATATTCCGGAACGGGAACCTGTCTGCGGATCCTGACGGGCGGGATCAGCGAATCGATTCGGTAAAGCCGAGCAGGAACAACCCGAGCGTGAAATCGGTGGCCACCAGCAGGGCCGCCGTGAAGCCGGGCACGGCGAGCGACAGGCGGGTGGCGTACCATTCCAGCCACAGCGCCCAGCCCATCGCCGCCAGCCACAGGGTCTGCGCCACCAGGGGCGGCACGTGCAGCAGCTCCGGCACGATGGCGCCGGTCAGGATCAGGTACTGGACGACGTTGCACCAGTTCCAGGCGGTGATGAAGATCGGCCAGCGATGGTCCCGCCCCAGGCTGGCGGCCATCACGTGCGAGAGCAGCGCGAAGCCGACCCAGCCGACCACGTAGCCCAGCAGGTCGAGCAC
Source organism: Rhodovastum atsumiense (assembly GCF_937425535.1). NCBI lineage: Bacteria > Pseudomonadati > Pseudomonadota > Alphaproteobacteria > Acetobacterales > Acetobacteraceae > Rhodovastum > Rhodovastum atsumiense. The sequence goes on along the minus strand of NZ_OW485601.1, from coordinate 1,516,918 downwards.
CAGCGCCTGGCCGGGCTGGTCCGGCATCGGCACCCGCCCCTGCGCCCAGTCCAGCAGGTGCAGGCAGAGGAAGGCCGGCAGGCACAGCACCGCCGCCCAGAAGCTGCGGGCGGCGACGGTCATTTCGTCTTCCGGCGGGGCGGCGATCAACTGCAGGCCCTCGGCCCGTCCCCGCGCCAGCAGCAGGGCGCCGTGCAGCGCCGTGCCCCACGACCCGGCCATTACGCCGGGGGCAGGGCCTGCAGCCCCGCGATCACGCGTGGGCCGAGAAACAGCAGCGCCGCCCCCAGGTTCACCGCCAGCACCAGCAGCACCGCCCGTCCCCAGGACAGCCGCAGCCCGACCCGTGCCACGAAGGCATCGAGCACGAAGCCATAGATGGCGACCGCCAGCAGCCCCAGCCCTACCGCGCCGCGTTGCGTCAGGCCCATGGTGCCGAACAGGCCGATCAGCAGCAGCGACGTGCTGAGCGCGAGCAGCATCGCCCAGCGCGACCAGTTGAAGGCGGTGGCGTAGCGCAGCCATTCCGCCTCGCGCCGCCACAGCCGCGCCAGCAGGTGCGACAGCACGGGCGGGGTCAGCAGCGCCACCAGCGTGCCGAGCAGCCCGGCCAGGGCGTCGACGCCGGCCCCGGAGACCATGCCGAGCACGCCGCCCACCAGCGGAAAGGCAACCAGCGGGGCGAGGCTGTTGAGGAAGCACTGGCGGCTGTCGCCGAACTGCTCCATGCCGCCGGCCCGCAGCAGGGCCAGTTGCAGGATGCCGCGCATGACGCTGCGCCGTTGCGGCAGGGAGGCAGTCATGTCAGCACCGTGTCCAGCAGGTGACGATAGACACGGGCGAGCTGGCGCAGGTCCTCGACCGGCACGCGCTCGTCCACCTGGTGCATGGTGCTGCCGACCAGGCCGAACTCGGCGACCGGGCAGAGCCGGGAGATGAAGCGCGCATCCGAGGTGCCGCCGCCGGTGTCGAGCTGCGGCTCGAGGCCGGTGACGCCGTGGACCGCCGCCTGCAGCCGCTCCAGCAGCGGGCCGGGCGCGGTGAGGAAGCTTTCGCCGCTGACCGCCACCTCCAGCTCGAACTGCCCGGCATGTTGCGCCAGCACCGCCCGCAGCCAGGCGGTGAGCGTGGCGCCGCTGTGGCGGTCGTTGAAGCGGATGTTCAGCGCGGCGCGGGCGATGGCGGGAATGACGTTGGTGGCGGGGTTGCCGACGTCGATGCTGGTGACCTGCAGGCTGGAGGGCTCGAACCAGTCGCTGCCGGCATCCAGCGGCGCCGCGGTCAGCGCCGAGAGCACGTGCACCAGCCGGTGCACCGGATTGTCGGCCCGGTGCGGATAGGCGACGTGGCCCTGCCGGCCATGCACGGCGATGCGCGCGTTCAGGCTGCCGCGGCGGCCGATCTTGATCATCTCGCCCAGCCGGGCCGGGTTGGTGGGCTCGCCGACGACGCAGAAATCGGGCACCTGCCCGGCTTCCGCCATCCATTCCAGCACGCGCGCCGTGCCGTCGATCGCGACCCCTTCCTCGTCGCCGGTGATCAGCAGGCTGATCGAGCCGCGCGGCGGGCCATCCGCGAGATGCCCGGCGCAGGCGGCCACGAAGGCGGCGACCGCCCCCTTCATGTCGCAGGCGCCGCGGCCATAGAGCATGCCATCGCGCACGGTGCCGTCGAACGGCCCGGCGGACCAGCCGGCATCACCCGCCGGCACCACGTCGGTGTGTCCGGCGAAGCAGAGATGCGGGCCGGCGGTGCCGATGCGGGCGAACAGGTTCTCGATCTCGCCGAAGCGCAGGCGGGTGACGGTGAAGCCCAACCGTTCCAGCGTCTCGGCGAGCACGGCCTGGGCGCCCGCATCCGCCGGCGTCACCGAGGCGCAGCGGATCAGCGCCTGGGCGAGCGGCAGCGGGTCGTGCAGCGGGGCGGGGGTCAATCGCGCAGCAATTCGTTGATGGAGGTCTTCGCCCGCGTGCCTTCGTCCACGCGCTTGACGATGACGGCGCAGGCAAGCGAGGGGCCCGGCGAGCCGTCCGGCAGCGGCTTGCCCGGCAGGTTGCCCGGCACCACCACCGAATAGGCGGGCACGCGGCCGACGAACACCTCGCCGGTGTTGCGGTCGATGATCTTGGTGCTGGCGCTGATGAACACGCCCATCGCCAGCACCGAGCCGCGCTCGACGATGACGCCCTCGACCACCTCGGAGCGGGCGCCGATGAAGCAATCGTCCTCGATGATGGTGGGGGCGGCCTGCAGCGGCTCCAGCACGCCGCCGATGCCGACGCCGCCGGAGAGATGGCAGTTCTTGCCGATCTGCGCGCAACTGCCGACGGTGGCCCAGGTATCGATCATGGTGCCGCGATCGACATAGGCGCCGACATTGACGAAGCAGGGCATCAGCACGACGCCCGGGGCGATGTAGGCGCTGCGGCGCACCACCGCGCCCGGCACGGCCCGGAAGCCGCCCTGGCGGAAGCGGGCGGCATCCCAGCCGCTGAACTTCATCGGCACCTTGTCCCAGACCGGCGCGCCGCCGGCGCCGTGCACCAGCGCGCTGTCATTGATCCGGAACGACAGCAGCACCGCCTTCTTGAGCCATTCGTTGACGCGCCAGCCCCCCTCATTGTGCCCGGCGGGCGTGGCGACGCGCGCCTCGCCCCAGTCCAGCAGCGCCAGGGCCTGCTCGATCGCGCGGCGTGGCTCACCGGTGGTGGCGGGGGTGAGCGTCTCCCGGCGCTCCCAAAGCTGTTCGATGGTCTGGCGGAGCGGATGGTCGGACATGGCAGGTGCACTCTCGCTGGAACAGGCCACACGCATGCCGCGTGCCGGCCGACGGTTGCGGCGGACGATGCGCAGGCGCCCGGCAGGTGTCAATCGGATGCGGGCGCGCGCGGGGAGGGCGGTGCCGCGGCCGGTATCGTTTCCATCAGGCATCGATCCGGCCGGGATCCCGCTTCACGCCCGGATGATGGTACCGATGCCGCCTTCGGTGAACAATTCGAGCAGGCAGGCATGCGGGTGGCGGCCATCCAGGATCACCGCGCCCTTGGTGCCGGCCCGCACCGCCCCGGTGCAGCATTCCACCTTCGGGATCATGCCGCCGCTGATCATGCCGCTGGCGATGCCGGCCTCGACCTCGGCCACGGTCATTTCCGGGATCAGCTTCTTTTCGCCGTCCAGCACACCGGGCACGTCTGTCAGCATCAGCAGCCGGGTGGCGCCGAGCGCCCCGGCGATGGCGCCGGCCACGGTGTCGGCGTTGATGTTGTAGGTCTGCCCGTCCGCGCCGACGCCCACCGGCGCGATCACCGGGATCAGCCCTGCCCCGGTCAGGGCGTGGATCACCCGCACGTCGACGCGCTCGGGTTCGCCGACGAAGCCGAGGTCGAGCGCGCGCTCGATGTTGGAATCCGGGTCGCGCTTGGTGCGCCGCAGCTTGCGGGCGTGGATCAGGCCGCCATCCTTGCCGCAGATGCCCACCGCGAGCGCGCCGGCGGCGTTGATCAGCCCGGCCACCATCTTATTGACGGTGCCGGCGAGGACCATTTCGACCACCTCGACCATGGCCTCGTCGGTGACGCGCAGGCCGTCCACGAAGGTCGACTTGATGGCGAGTCGCTTCAGCATGGCGTTGATCTGCGGGCCGCCGCCATGCACCACCACCGGGTTCACGCCGACCTGCTTGAGCAGGGCGATGTCGCGGCCGAACATCTGGGCGAGGTGGTCCTCGCCCATGGCGTGGCCGCCGTATTTCACCACGATGGTCGCCCCGGCGTAGCGGCGCAGGTAGGGCAGGGCGTGTGCCAGGATCTCCGCCTGCTCCATGGCCGACTGCCGGGGGCCGTCGGCGGGGGGGGTGTCGTTTTCGGTCATGCTGCGGTCCCTCGCGCCTGTCCGCGGGTTGTGCGTTGCCCCGGTCCCGGGGTCAAGGAAGCGCCAGTTCGGCCAGGGCTGCGCGCAGTTCCGGGATGCCTGTCCCGGTCTCGGCGCTGGTGGCGTGCACCTCCATGTGCGCCGCCGGGTGCCGTCGCGCCAGCGCCGACACTTCCGCCAGCTTGCGCTCCAGGGCCGGCGGCTTGACGCTGTCGATCTTGGTGACCACCAGCTGGTAGGTCACGGCGGCGCGGTCGAGCAGGTCGATCACCGTGAGGTCGCTCTGCTTGATCTCGATGCGGGCGTCCAGCAGCAGGACGACGCGGCGCAGGGTCGGGCGGCCGCGCAGGAACTCGAACATCAGGCCCTGCCAGTCTTCCTTCACCTGCTGGGCCGCCTGGGCGTAGCCGTAGCCCGGCATGTCCACCAGCACGAGCCGGCTGCCGAGGTCGAAGAAATTGAGCTGCTGGGTGCGTCCGGGCTGGTTGGAGGCACGGGCCAGGGTGCGTCGTCCGGTCAGTGCATTGACCAGCGAGGACTTGCCGACATTGGACCGTCCGGCAAAGGCCACTTCCGGCAGGCCGGGTTCCGGGAGGTGGTCGAGTCGTTGTGCGCCGTGGAAAAAGCGGCATTCGCGTGCGAACAGCAGGCGGCCGGCTTCAAGGTCGTTCAAGGTGGGGCTCCAGGAAAAGGGCCCCGGGATCCAAGGGCCAATGGCCCTTGGTGGAGGTGCAGGAGGCAAAGCCTCCTGCCGGGGCCGGGGCAGCGCCCCGGGTGCTTAGGTACGTGCCAGCCGGGGTTTGTCGAGGGTGGTCTGACGCATGATCAGCCACTGTTGCCCGATGGTGAGCAGGTTGTTCCAGGTCCAGTAGATCACCAGACCGGCCGGGAAGTTGGCCAGCATGAAGGTGAAGATCACCGGCATCCACTGGAAGATCTTGGCCTGCACCGGGTCGGGCGGCGGCGGGTTCAGCTTCTGCTGGAAGTACATCGTCACGCCCATCAGCAGCGGCCAGACGCCCAGGTGCAGCAGGGAGATGGAATGGGCGGGATCGAAGGGAAGCAGCCCGAACAGGTTGAAGACGTTGGTCGGGTCGACGGCCGAGAGGTCGTGGATCCAGCCGAAGAACGGCGCGTGCCGCATTTCGATCGTGGTGAAGATCACCTTATACAGGGCGAAGAACACCGGGATCTGTACCAGGATCGGCAGGCAGCCGCTGGCCGGATTCACCTTCTCCGCCTTGTACAGCTTCATCATCTCGTTCTGAAGCTTGGGCGGGTCTTCCTTGTACTGCTCGCGCAGTTCCTGCATCTTCGGAGCAAGAAGCTTCATCTTGCTCATCGACCGGTAGGACTTGTTCGCCAGCGGGAAGAAGATGCCCTTGATGATCGTGGTGAAGACGATGATCGCCACGCCGAAATTGCCGAACAGCCAGTTCAGCCAGTCGATCGCGTAGAAGATCGGCTTGGTGAGGAACCAGAACCAGCCGAAATCGACGGCGTAGGAGAACAGCGGCACGCCCTGGCGTTCGTAGGCGGCGAGCGCGTGCACTTCCTTCGCCCCCACGAAGGCGCGTGAGGTGAGGGAGGCGTCGGCCCCCGGTGCGATGATCAGGGGATTGCTGGCCAGGAAGTCCACCTGGTAGCGGTCGCTGGTGCCTTCGGCGATATGGCGGAAGCTGGTGGTGCCGGGCAGTGACTGGTCGGGCACCAGGGCGGTCAGCCAGTATTTGTCGGTGATGCCGGCCCAGCCGCCGGTGCCGGTCGAGTCGAAGGACAGGCCGCCGCGCTTGTCACCGTCGCTCTTGACGGTGGAGTAGGTCTGTTCCTTCAGCGTGCCGTTCAGCACGCCGAGCAGGCCCTCGTGCAGGATGTAGTAGCCTTCGGTGTGCGGCGTGTAGTCGCGGCGGATGCGCGACCAGGGGTACAGCGTGACCGAAGCGGGGCCGGCGTTGCGCACGGTCTGCTGCACCGAGAACATGTAGTTCTCGTCCAGCGAGACCTTGATCTCGAAGGTCTGGCCCTCGCCGTTGTCCCAGGTCAGGGTGGCGGCCTTGCCCGGCGCCACTTCGCCCGCGCCCTGCCAGACGGTGTCGTTGCCGGGCAGCTTCACGGCGGTGCCGGCCGCGGCGGTCCAGCCGAACTGCAGGTAGTAGGGCTGGGGCTCGGAGCGGGGCTCCAGCAGGCGCACCAGCGGGCTGTTCTTGTCGATGGTCTGGCGGTAGTCGCGCAGCACGATGTCGTCGATGCGCGCGCCGAGCAGGCTGATGCTGCCGGCCACGCGGTCGCCGTTGATGCGCAGGCGCGGCACTTCCCTGGGCACTGCCGGGGCCGTCGCCTGGATGCCCACCCCCGCGGGCGCGCCGGCGGGCGGGGCCGGCTGGGACGTGGTCACCTGTGCCGATTTCGGCACCGGCTTGGGCGGTGGCGGTGTCAGGAACTGGAACACCATAAGGATCGCGACCGAGGCCGCGATCGCGAGGATAAGGCGTTTCTGGTCCATCAGGGGGCCTTCCGGCGTTCGTCTGGTTGGCGCGGCGGGGGCACGGGATCGAAGCCACCCGGGGTCCAGGGATTGCAGCGCAGTACGCGCCGGGCCGCCATCAGGCTGCCGCGTGCGGCGCCATGGCGGGCCAGGGCTTCCAGGGCGTAGTGGCTGCAGGAGGGTTCATAGCGGCAATGCGCGCCGATGAAGGGGCGCAGCGTCCACTGGTAGAGCACGACGCCGGCCGAAAGCACGCGGGCAGTGGCGCTCATGGCGCTGTCGCCCCGGTGACCCCGGCCTTGGCGAGCGCGCGGCGCAGGTCATCGACCAGCGCGTCGAAGCGGCGGCCGCGCGTGGAGTCACGGCCGATCAGCACCAGGTCAACGCCGCTGACAGGGTGCTCGCGCAGCAGCAGCCGGGCGGCTTCCTTCAGGCGCCGTCGCGTGCGGTTGCGCACGACGGCGTTGCCGACCTTCTTGGTCACGGTGAAGCCCAGGCGCGCCGGCCCGTCCTCGGGACGGGCCAGGGCCTGCAACACCAGCCCATGCACGGCGGCACGGCGGCCGCGCGCACTCACGCGCAGGAATTCCGCACGGCGCTTGAGGCGCTGCGGCGCCGGCGCCATGGCCCGAACCCCGGCTGCCGGTCAGGCCGACAGGCGCTTGCGGCCCTTGGCCCGGCGGTTGGCCAGGACCTTGCGGCCACCGACGGTCGCCATGCGGGCCCGGAAGCCGTGGCGGCGCTTGCGAACAAGCTTCGACGGTTGATACGTGCGCTTCACGACAACTCTCCGATAACGCTTGGGCCCGCCGGATGGCGGAACGAGGGATCGCGGGGCCCGTTGCCCGGGTCCCGTGCAGGCCGCGGCTTATAGGAGTGGGTTGGTGGGTGCGTCAACCTTCGGCGGTTGCGGAGGAGGACGTCTGTCATCGTGGTGGCATCGCAGCGCGCGCCGGTGCGGCGCACCATGCGGCGCCATGCCCCGGTTGCGCCGCGTCCACCTGCATCGACTCTGGCCCTTGCTGCTCCTGGCCCTGCTGCTGGGGGCCGCCGCCGTGGGCGTGCCGCTGTCCTGGGCGACGCTGGCCGCGCACCAGGCGGCGCTGCGGCACTTCGTCGAGGCCGCGCCGGTCGCGGCGGCGGCGGCCTACGTGGCCGGCTATGCCGCGGCGGTCGGCGTCTCGGTGCCGCTGGGGGCGTTGTTCACCGTGGTCGGGGGGCTGCTGTTCGGCACCGTGGCGGGCGGCGGGCTCGCCGTGCTCGGGGCCACGGCCGGCGCCTGCCTGTTGTTCCTGATCATCCGCGGCTCGCCGGCGCCAGGGCTGGCGGCGCGCGCGCTGCCGTTGCTGGCGCGGATCGGACCGGAACTGCGGCGCGACGCCTTCTCCTACCTGCTGGCCATGCGCCTGATGCCGGCGGTGCCGTTCTGGCTGGGCAACCTCGCCGCGCCCCTGCTCGGCGTGCGGCTCGGCACCTTCGCCGCGGCGACGCTGCTGGGCGTCACCCCCGCCACCTTCGTGTTCGCCGGCATCGGCGCCGGGCTGGGCAGCGTGCTGGAGGCGGGCGGGCGGCCGGACCTGTCGCTGATCTGGTCGCCGTCGGTCCTGGGGCCGTTGCTCGGGCTCGCGGCGCTGTCGCTGCTGCCGGTGGCATGGCGGCGCTGGCGCGACCGGGTTTCAGGCCGGATCGCGGTTCGCGCCGGCGACGCGGCCCCTGGTCCGGCGGCGGGAATGGTTGCCATGATCGGCGGAGAGCCGGCCGACCGGCCCGGCTGAGAAGGAGAGGCACCCATGGCGGCGGAGTGGGATCCGGCAATCTATCTTCGGTATGGCGACGAAAGGTTGCGCCCGGCGCTCGACCTGCTGGCGCGGGTGCCCCTGGCGGCGCCGGCGCGGGTGGTCGATCTGGGCTGCGGCGCCGGCAATGTCAGCGCGATCCTGCGGCAGCGCTTTCCCACGGCCGACATCACCGGCGTGGACGGCTCGGGGCCGATGCTGGCGCGGGCGCGGGCGGCGGCGCCCGATTGCGCCTTCGTGCAGGCCGATATCGCGGCCTGGGAGCCGGCGGTGCCACCGGACCTGATCTATTCCAACGCCGCCCTGCACTGGCTGGATGGGCATGCGGCGCTGTTCCCGCGCCTGCTGGCGACACTGGCGTCGGGCGGGATGCTGGCGGTGCAGATGCCGCTGATGCACGCCGCGCCGCTGCGCGCGCTGCAGCACGAGGTGGCGGCGAACGGCCCCTGGGCGGCGCTGCTGGCCGGGGTCGGGTCGGCCCCGGCGATCCTGGCCCCATCCGACTACTGGGATCTGCTGCGGCCGTGCTGCGCTGCCCTGGATCTTTGGGAAACCACGTACATGCACGCGCTGCAGGGCGAGGACGCGGTGGTGCAGTGGGCGATGGGCACCAGCCTGCGGCCGTTCCTCGATCCGTTGCCGGCGGAACTGCGCGAGGGTTTCCTGGCGGCCTACCGCGCGGCGTTGCGGCCGCATTACCCGCGCCGCCCGGACGGCACCACTTTGCTGCCGTTCCGGCGGTTGTTCCTGGTGGCGACGGCGGCCTGAGCGGGACGGGCGGCGGACGGCCGGTCTCAGGCGTCCGCCGCGTGGACGAGCGGCAGGACCGGCACGCCGCCCTCGCGCACGAGGCAGTCGGCCAGGGTGTGGCGATCGAGCTCGCGCAGGAAGGCGCTCCAGGCGCCGCCGAGGAAGCCCTTCAGCCGGCAGCACGGGGTCAGCACGCAGGCGCCGCCGTCGCTGCGGAAGCATTCCACCAGCGACTGATCGGTTTCCAGGCTGCGCAGCAACTCGCCGAGCCGGATCTCGCTGGCCGGCCGGGCCAGCGCGACCCCGCCGCGGGCGCCACGCACCGTGCGGACCACGCCCAGGGCGGCGAGTTCCTGCACCACCTTGTGCAGATGGTTGCGTGACAATCCGCCGAGTTCACGGGCGAGCGCCTCCACGCTGAGATGCTGGCCGTCGGGTTCGGCGGAGAGCCGCATGAGAATGCGGAGCGCGAAATCGGTGGAGGCAAGCAGGCGCATGATGGTGGGTCCGGAAATTGGTATTGACGATACCACAAACTGGCGCCAGGGTAATTGGTATTGGCGATACCAGTTTTTATCGCCAATACCCGGATCATCCCCCTCGCTCGCCGCGGGTCCAGGAGAAATCGCATGTCCGCCCCCGAAACTGTCGGCTTCGCCCATCGCACCCTTGCCGAGATCGCCTCCCACCTGCCCGGGGCGACCGCGGTGTTCCGGCGTCACAGGCTCGATTTCTGCTGTGGTGGCCAGGTTCCGCTCGGCGAGGCGGCGGCGGCGAAGGGGCTGGATGTCGCCGGGCTGGAAGCGGAGCTCGACACCATGATCGCCCGTGGATCGCCGGGACAGGGGGCGCTGGACACCGAGGCCCTGATCGCGCTGATCGAGACCCGTTTCCATGCCGGCCACCGGCGGGACCTGCCGGAGCTGCTGCGGCTGGCGAAGCGGGTGGAGGCGGTGCATGGCGCGCATCCGCTGGCGCCGCGCGGCATCGCGGCGCTGCTGCAGCGCCTTGCCGATGAGCTGGAGGCGCACATGCAGAAGGAGGAACAGGTGCTGTTCCCGCTCATGCGCGCAGGGGGACATCCGATGATCGGCTCGCCGATCGGGGTGATGCTGCGCGAGCACGGCGAGGCGGAAGAGAGCCTGCGCCGGCTGGAGGGGCTGACGCATGGCTTCGGGCTGCCCGCCGAGGCCTGCCCGACCTGGCGGGCCCTGTATGTCGGGGCGCGGCGGCTGACCGAGGACCTGAAGGAGCATATCGATCTGGAGAACAACGTTCTCTTCTCGCGCTTCAGCGGCTGAGGGCCGCGCCGGATGCATGTTCCCGGCGTGCCTTGGTTGTTGGGGGCGAATGGCTGCTGAACATCGGGGGGAGACGTTCTATAAATAAAAATCGCAACATTTCTCCATAATAATATTTCTATATAAGCATGCTTGAAGTGAACGGCGTATAATTTGTTAACAAAACGTCAATCAAAACGACATTTTTTCTGAAAATGCTAATCTGCATTTGCTCACGTTGTCAGGAGGCGGGGTAGACCTCTCGGGGGCAGATGTTATGATCTTTCGTGCGCCTGGGGGTAGGCGGACATCTTGATTATCGAGGATGTGGCGGCGCTCCCGCGGCGGGTGCGCTCGTGATGTCCGCTGGTTTCCGGAGCGTTTGCATCGCGGAGGTTGGCAGGAGCGTCTCGACTGGCCGGGTCGACCATCCGGGACCGCAGAATCGATTGCCATCGCGGCCGTCGTGACCGGGAGCAAGGCCCCGCTCACGCGGCATGGCCGCGTGTCACAAGGAGGTAATTCCGTAATGGCTCAAACGCATGCTTCACGGCGTGGGCAGGACGCATCCGATCGTCCGGGCACCGAGGAACAGGCGCCGTGGCTGCGCACCGTTACCACCGATGAGGAGCGCGCAATGCAGGATGCGGCGCAAAAGACGGAAACGCAGGCAGCGCAATCGGCCGATAGCATCGCGCAGGCTTCGCAGGCCGCTGCCGGGCGCGTCCGGCAGGTCGGGGAAGACGGCAGCGAGGCGACGGCGGCCAGTCTGCGCGCGATGGCGGGCCTGCAGGAGCCGTTCGCCCAGGCCGGGCTGGAGCAGGGACGGCGCTTCGCCGAGGCCACGATCCGCATGACCGAGGCCTATCGCGAGGCGAGCGAGCGCTCGGCGGGCGACGTGCAGGCCATGGTCGCCTCCTTCGCCAGTCTCAGCCGCGGCGCCCAGCATTGGCAGAATACCTGGTTCGAGCTGATGCAGAATGCTTTCGGGCGGGCGCAGCGCCGGCATCATGACCTGCTGGGCTGCCGGTCCATGGTGGCGCTGGCCGAGGTGCAGCGGGACATGTATCTCGAGGCCGTCGAGGACATGCTGGGCGCCAACACGCGGCTGCTGCGACTGGCCGGGCAGATCGTGGAGGAAGCGGCACGCCCGCTGCAGGAACGGGGGCACCCGATCCGCGGCTGAGGCGACGATACGGGAACGACCGGGTTCGCGGCGTTCCCGTCCACACGGCACGGGGACATGCCCCGGATGCCGGCATTTCACCTGAAATCCCAGGATAACAACCGCCCGCGCGCCCGGCCTTGTCGTACCGGCAGGCCCGCGGCGCGCGGGCGGAAGGAGTCATCCCCGTGGTGGGGCACACACCCCGGGGCCCCGCTCTTCAGGTAGGGGGCGGCGGCGAAAGTGCAAGCTGGCGCCGTGTGTTGTACCCATCCATTCGGCCGGCGGCAGCCGTCGGATGATCCCCGGTTGCGTCTCCCCGGTCCCGTGACGCCGCCTGCGCGCCGGGCCTGGCCGGTGGTCCCGGAGCTACCGTGTCGCCGCGGAGCTGTGCTGCGGCGTGCGCAGGGGACAGCTTCGCCGCCAGCCCGCATATCCTGGCCGCTTCGTCACCCATGCGGCGCGACACCATGCGCGGCGGGATTGCGCAAGCCATGCCGGCCGGATCTTCCAATCCTGCATTCCCTCAGCTTCGCGCCTTGACGGAACAAGCATGATGGGCCATCTGCGGGCAATCAGGACCCACAAGGTCCGATTAGGGTCGTTGCCGCCATGCTCAGGCTCTCCAAGCTGACCGACTATGCCGTGGTGGTGCTGCTGCGCCTTTCGGAGTCCGACTCCGGGGACGCCGTGCAGACCTCCCCCGGCATTGCCACGGCGACCGGCGTGCCTGAACCGACGGTCGCCAAGGTGCTGAAATGCCTGGCCACTGCCCAGATCGTGGCGTCCCAGCGCGGGGCCCGGGGTGGCTACCGGCTGATGCGACCATTGGAAGAGATCGCCATTGCCGACGTGATCACCGCGGTGGACGGGCCGATCGCGCTGGCCGCCTGCGTGGACGGCTCCGCCTCGGCCTGCGAGGTGGGGAAGCTCTGCGCCGTCAAGGGCCGCTGGGACCTGGTGAACGACGCCATCCGGCATGCGCTCGGCCGGATCACGCTGGCCGACATGCGCGAGGCGTCCATCCCGACGGCCTTTCGCATCGGCACGCCCGCCGGCACGCCGGCCCATCTCCCCATTTCTGATTAACGGAAGGGTGACACCATGCCCGCAGTCGCGGAAACCCTCGATACCGTCCAGGCCGTCACCCAGTCCGGCTACAAATGGGGCTTTTCCACCGACATCGAGATGGAACTGGCCCCCAAGGGGCTGAACGAGGACATCATCCGGCTGATCTCGGCGCGCAAGCAGGAGCCGGAATGGCTGCTGGCCTGGCGGCTGAAGGCCTATGCGGCGTGGCTGACGATGGAGGAGCCGCACTGGGCGAAGCTGCATCACGAGAAGATTGATTACCAGGACATCCACTACTACGCTGCGCCCAAGCAGAAGGCCGGCCCGAAGAGCCTCGACGAGGTCGATCCCGAATTGCTGGCGACCTACGAGAAGCTGGGCATCCCGCTGAAGGAGCGGGCGATCCTGGCCGGCGTGGAGGGGGCGGGGGAAGAGGAACGGCCGCAGGTCGCGGTGGACGCGGTGTTCGACAGCGTCTCGGTCGCCACCACCTTCCGCGAGACCCTGGCCAAGGCCGGGGTGATCTTCTGCCCGATCAGCGAGGCGGTGCGCGAGCACCCGGAACTGGTGCGCCAGTACCTGGGCAGCGTGGTGCCGATCAGCGACAATTACTACGCGGCCCTGAATTCGGCGGTCTTCACCGATGGCAGCTTCGTCTACATCCCCAAGGGGGTGCGCTGCCCGATGGAGCTGTCCACCTATTTCCGCATCAATGCGCGCAACACCGGCCAGTTCGAGCGCACGCTGATCATCGCCGACGAGCGCGCCTCGGTGTCCTACCTGGAAGGCTGCACGGCGCCGCAGCGCGACGAGAACCAGTTGCATGCGGCGGTGGTGGAGCTGATCGCGCTGGACGATGCGCAGATCAAGTACAGCACGGTGCAGAACTGGTACCCCGGCGATGCCGAGGGCCGCGGCGGCATCTACAACTTCGTCACCAAGCGCGGCGCCTGTCGCGGCGCGCGCTCGAAGATTTCCTGGACCCAGGTGGAGACCGGCTCGGCGATCACCTGGAAATACCCGAGCTGCATCCTGCAGGGCGACGACAGCGTCGGCGAGTTCTATTCCGTCGCCGTGACCACCAACCGCCAGCAGGCCGATACCGGGACCAAGATGATCCATATCGGCCGCAACACCCGCAGCACCATCGTCAGCAAGGGCATCAGCGCCGGGCGGTCGGACAACACCTATCGCGGGTTGGTGCGGGTGATGCCGCGGGCGCATGGCGCGCGCAACCACACGCAGTGCGACAGCCTGCTGATCGGCGACCAGTGCGGCGCGCATACCGTGCCCTACATCGAGAACCGCAATCCCTCGGCCAAGGTCGAGCACGAGGCGACCACCTCGAAGATCGCCGACGACCAGTTGTTCTACTGCCGCCAGCGCGGGCTTTCGGAAGAAGACGCCGTCAATCTCATCGTCAACGGCTTCTGCAAGGAAGTCCTGAAGGAGCTGCCGATGGAATTCGCCGTCGAGGCACAGAAGCTGCTCGCCGTGAGCCTCGAAGGCTCGGTCGGCTGACAGGGGAAGCGAAGATGCTCGAGATCAAGGGGCTGACCGCCAGGGTCGAGGAAAAGGAGATCCTGAAGGGGATCGACCTGGTGGTGCCGCCGGGCGAGGTGCACGCCATCATGGGGCCGAACGGCTCCGGCAAGTCCACGCTGTCTTACGTGCTGTCCGGGCGCGAGGGCTACGAGGTGACCGGCGGGACGGCCACCTTCGAGGGCCACGACCTGCTGGCGCTGGAGCCGGAGGCGCGGGCGGCGCTCGGCGTGTTCCTGGCCTTCCAGTACCCGGTGGAGCTGCCGGGCGTGAACAACGCCAATTTCCTGCGCACCGCGCTGAACGCGCAGCGCCGCTTGCGTGGCGAAGCGGAGCTGGACGCGGTGCAGTTCCTCAAGCTGGCGCGGCAGGCGACCAAGAAGCTGTCGATGCCCGACGACATGCTCAAGCGCAACGTCAATGTCGGGTTCTCGGGTGGCGAGAAGAAGCGCAACGAGATCCTGCAGATGGCGATCCTGCAGCCCCGGCTCGCCATCCTCGACGAAACCGACAGCGGGCTCGACATCGATGCGCTGAAGATCGTGTCGGAAGGGGTGAACGCGCAGCGCGGGCCGAATTTCTCGGCGCTGGTCATCACCCACTACCAGCGCCTGCTGGATCATATCGTGCCGGATCGCGTGCACGTGCTCGCCCACGGCCGCATCATCCGTTCGGGCGGGCCGGAGCTGGCACATGAGCTGGAGGCTTCCGGCTACGCCTCGGTGATCGCGGAGGCGGCATGAACGCCCCGGCCCCGCGCACCGCGCTGCAGGCGGCGGCCGATGCGTTCGTCTCGCGCTTCGCGGCGCGGGCGCAGCCCCTGCCGGAGCAGGAGCGGGCGGCGGCGCTGTTCCGTGACGCCGGCCTGCCGGCCCCGCGCGAGGAAGCCTGGCGCTACACGCTGCTGCGCCCGCTCACGGATGCCAGCTTCGACGAACCGGCCGGCGATCCGGCCGGGCTCGCGGCGTTGCTGCCGGCGATCGCCGGGCCACGGATCGTGTTCGCCAATGGCCGGTTCCGGCCGGATCTCTCCACCCTGCCCGACGGCATCGATGTGCGCACCGGCGCCCCGGCCTTCGGCGGCATCGCCCGGCCCGAGCGGGAAAAGCTGGTCGCGCTGAACACCATGCTGGCCGAGGACGGCGCCCGCATCGAGGTGCCCGACGGCGTGGATGCCGGCACGCTGCTGCTGGTGCAACTGGCCAATGGCGGCGCCTTCCACCCGCGCCACGAGATCCGGCTTGGCCGCGGCGCCCGGCTCGAGCTGATCGAGGCGAGCGTGGGCGAGGGGAGCTACCTGCACAACCCCGTCTTCACCGCGGTGGTCGCCGAGGACGCGACGCTTGTGCATCTGCGCATCCAGCGCGAGGCCGAGACCGCCTTCCACCTCTCCACGCTTTATGCCGAGGTGGCGGCACGGGGCACTTATGACAGCTTCCTGCTCACGCTCGGCGGGCGGCTCGCGCGCATGGAGGTGCATGCGCGGCTCGCCGGCGAGCGCGCGACGGCGCATCTGAACGCGGCGCAGTTGCTGCGCGGCACGCAGCATGCCGATTTCACCACCGTGGTCACGCATGACGCGCCCTGCACCACCAGCCGGCAGACGGTGAAGAACGTGCTGACCGGGGCGTCGCGCGGCGTGTTCCAGGGCAAGATCGAGGTCGCCCGCGCCGCCCAGAAGACCGATGGCTACCAGATGAACCAGGCGCTGCTGCTCAGCCCCGAGGCCGAGATCGACAGCAAGCCGCAGCTCGAGATCTACGCCGACGACGTGAAGTGCAGCCATGGCGCCACGGTGGGCGAACTCGATCCCGAGCAGCTGTTCTACCTGCGCAGCCGCGGCATTCCCGAGCCGGCGTCGCGCAGCATCCTGGTGCGGGCCTTCCTGAACGAGGCCCTCGATCCGATCGGACATGAGGAGGCACGCGAGGCGATGGAAGGCATGATCGAGACGTTCTGGGAGGGAGCTTCGGCATGAGCGTGGTGGGGACGGCAGGGGTGGATGTCGCCCGCATCCGCGAGGATTTCCCGATCCTGACCCAGACCGTGCGCGGCAAGCCCCTGGTTTTCCTCGACAGCGCCGCCTCCGCCCAGAAGCCGCGCGCGGTGATCAATGCCATGGTCGAGGCCATGGAGACGCAGTACGCGAACATCCATCGCGGCCTGCACTGGATGAGCGAGCGCACCACCGAAGCCTACGAATCCACCCGCGATGCGGTGGCGCGGCTGGTCAACGCCCCCGACCGGGCCGAGATCGTGTTCACCCGCAACAGCACCGAGGCGATCAACCTGGTCGCCCATACCTATGGGCGGGCGATCCTGCGGCCCGGGCAGGCGGTGCTGATCTCCGGCATGGAGCACCATTCCAACATCGTGCCCTGGTACCAGCTCCGCGAGGAACGGGGCGTGGAATTGCGCGTGGCTCCGGTAACCGATGCCGGCGAGCTCGACATGGAGGGGTTCGAGCGGCTGCTGGCCGACGGCAAGGTCGGGCTGGTGGCGATCACGCACATGTCGAACGTGCTGGGCACCTACACCCCGGCGGAGCGCATCGTGCAGGTGGCGCACGCCTACGGGGCCAAGGTGCTGCTGGACGGCAGCCAGGCGGTGGTGCATCGCCGGGTCGACGTGCAGGCGCTCGGCTGCGATTTCTACGCCTTCACCGGGCACAAGCTGTACGGCCCCACCGGCATCGGCGTGCTCTGGGCAAGGCGCGAGCTGCTGGAGGCGATGCCGCCCTTCCTGGGTGGTGGCGACATGATCTCCTCGGTCTCGTACGAGCGCTGCACCTGGGCGGCGGTGCCGCACAAGTTCGAAGCGGGCACGCCGGCGATCCTGGAAGGCATCGGGCTGCGCGCGGCGATCGAGTATGTCGAGGCGATCGGCTACGATGCCATCGCCGCGCACGAGGCGGCGCTGACCGAGCATGCGCTGGCGCGGCTCTCGGCGATCGAGGGGATCACCATCCTCGGCCGGGCCCAGGACCGCGGCGGGGTCGTCAGCTTCATCCTCGACCGTGCGCATGCGCATGACGTGGCCACCCTGCTCGACCGCAGCGGCATCGCCGTGCGCGCGGGGCATCACTGCGCCGAGCCGCTGATGCACCGCTTCGGCCTGGAAAGCACGGCCCGCGCCAGCTTCGGCGTCTACACCACGATCGAGGAGATCGATTTCCTGGCCGACACGCTGGCGCGCGTGCGGGAATTCTTTGCGTGAGGAGGAGGGCATGAGCGGGGCCTTCGGGGACCTGCGCGACCTCTATCAGGAAGTGATCCTGGAGCACGGCCGCCACCCGCGCCATGCGGGGCGGCCGGAGACGTTCGATGCGACCGCGCGGGGCGACAACCCGATGTGCGGCGACCGCGTGCAGGTGTTCCTCCGCTATGGCCCGGATGGAAGCATCGCCCGGACCAGTTTCGAGGCCCGCGGCTGCGCCATCAGCGTCGCCTCGGCCGACCTGATGGCCGAGACGGTGCAGGGCCGCGCCCCCGCCGAGGCCCGCACGCTGGTCTCGCGGTTCACCGAGATGGCCCGGACGGGGCAGTGCCCCGATTGCGACGCGACGATGGAGCGGCTGCGGCCGCTCGCAGGTGTGCACGAGTACCCCAGCCGGGTGAAGTGCGCGACGCTGCCATGGCATGCGCTGATGGCGGCGCTCGATGGGGGAGGTCAGGCAAGCAGTGAATGACGCCAACGCGAAGATGCCGGAACCGGGCGCGGTCGGCAGTTGGACACCCGCCGGCGAGACCCCGCCGCGACCCAGCGAGGATGCCATCATCGGCGCCTGCGCGACGGTGTACGATCCCGAGATTCCGGTGAACATCTACGAGCTCGGCCTGATCTACGCGATCGAGATCGGCGACGATGCCCGGGTGAAGGTGGAGATGACGCTGACCGCGCCCGGCTGCCCGAGCGCGCAG
This sequence comes from Rhodovastum atsumiense, assembly GCF_937425535.1. NCBI lineage: Bacteria > Pseudomonadati > Pseudomonadota > Alphaproteobacteria > Acetobacterales > Acetobacteraceae > Rhodovastum > Rhodovastum atsumiense. Next base: position 1,499,039 of record NZ_OW485601.1, on the reverse strand, counting down.
GAACTGCCGGTACAGGTGCGCGAGGCGGTGCTGGCCCTGCCGGGGGTTGCCGATTGCGACGTCGACGTGGTCTGGGATCCGCCCTGGCACCCCGGCCGCATGAGCGACGACGCGCGTCTGTCCTTGAACATGTTCTGATAAGGGCGATATGAATCGCATGTCCGGCACTGTTTCGACCCCCGCCCCGGCCCGGTCCCTGCCGCCGCTCATGCGCGTGAGCGAGGCCGCCGCCGAACGTCTTCGCAGCCTCTATGCCAAGGGAGGCCAGGGTAAGTTGCTGCGCGTCTCCGTCGCCACCAAGGGCTGTTCCGGGATGTCCTACGTGATGGACTTCGTGGACGCGCCCGGCCCGGGGGACGAGGTGGTGACGGACCAGGACGTGACCGTGCTGGTCGATCGCAAGGCGAGCCTGTTCCTGATCGGCACGGTGATGGACTACCAGGTGCAAGCCCTGTCCGCCGGCTTCACCTTCACCAATCCCAATGAAAAAGGCCGCTGCGGCTGCGGCGAGAGCTTCCACGTGTGACATGACCCATCCCCTCGCAGGCCAGGTCGCGATCGTCACGGGTGCCGGGCGCGGGATCGGCCGGGCGATCGCGCGGGGGCTGGTGGGGGCGGGGGCGTCGGTGGTCGCCATCGCCGCGAGGCAGACCGGGGAACTGGAAAGCCTGGCGGCCGAGCTTGGCGAGGAGCACCTGGTGCCGGTGCTCGCCGACGTGACCAAGGAAGAGGACTGCACCCGGGTCGCCGTCGCCGCGGTCGACCGCTTCGGCGGCATCGATATCCTGGTCAACAATGCCGGCCGCGGCATGCGGGCGGTCAACGAGAGCTTCCCGGTCACGCCGGTGCGGTTCTGGGAGATCGAGCCCGACGACTGGCGGCTGGTGGTGGACACCAACGTGAACGGGCCTTTCCTGATGGCGCGCGCGGTGGTGCCGATCATGCTGGCGGCCCGGCACGGGCGGATCGTGAATGTCTCGGTCAATCACGAAACTATGCATCATGCCGGATTTTCGCCCTACGGACCTTCCAAGGCGGCGTTGGAGGCCGAAAGCGCCATCTGGGCCCATGACCTGGCTGGCACGGGCGTAACCGTCAACGTGCTGACGCCGGGCGGGCCCGTCCGGACCGGCATGATCCCGCCCGGGGTGTCCGAGGCGGTGCGGGCACAGATGCTCGATCCCACGATCATGGTGCCGCCATTGCTCTGGCTGACCGGCCCGTCCGCCGGGGACGTGAGCGGGCGGCGTTTCATCGCCTCCCGGTGGCGCAGCGATCTGCCACCGGAGAAGGCCGCGGCCCTCGCGGCCGATAACGGGGAAACCCCGGGCCTCTGAGGCAGAGGCTTCGGGGCGGAGCGCCCGGGCCGTCGCGCCACCCACAATACCATCGTATCGGATCATTTTTCTTCCGGCGGATCACGCAAGGATGATGCGCGGCGAGGATGAAAGTCCTGCCGTGATGCTGTCCTGCCGGATGTAAGGGTTATGTACTATCGTAGTCATTAGCCGGGCAATTGCGTTAACAGCTTGCTTGCGAAGTGACGGGACGACGCAAGGCTGATCGGGCACGAAATCCAGGGCAACAAATCTCGTGGAATTTATGACCGGAAGTTGTGGACATGCTAAATCGCCATATGGTTGAGTATTCCCCGAAGATCATTCCGACTTACCGTCATCTCACGAAACTGTTAAAAGAGTCTCGCGGGGGCGTTATCGGGTGATGGCTGCTGGCCAAACACTCAAGCAAGGGAGTTTTGCGAGATGTCCAGTGTGGTCACGGAATTGCCGGTTCAAATGAGGCCTCCGGTCCGCAAACACCATCTGCGAAACGAGCGCACGGCCCCGCTTTTCATGGATGAGGTTTCCAATACCGAGGCTGACAGCGATATCGATGCGGACGGATTGGCGCCGGCGCGCGGCCTGGCCCGGGGCATGTTGCTGGGGGCTGCCTGTTGGTTGCTGCTCGGGGCCCTGATCTGGACCTGGCTGTCCTGAGGCGCGTTTGACGGACGGCTCCGTCGCCTGGGCGTGACAGGGGGCACGCCGGCAGGCGGTCAGACCCGGGCGAAAGTCACGACGCTCTCCAGCCGGGTTGACCACAGGAACTGGTCGACCGGCACTGCCGACAGCACCTGATAACCGGCCGCCTGCAAGCTTCTGGCGTCTTGCGCCAGGGCCGCCGGATTGCAACTGACATAAATCACCCGCGCCACCCGCGCTGCCGCGATCCGGGCAATCTGGGCCGCCGCGCCCGCATAAGGCGGATCCAGCACCACCGCGGCGAAGCCGCCGAGTTCCGTTTCCAGCAAGGGCCGGCGCACGAGATCCCGGATATCCACGCTGACCCGTCCGGCCAGGCCGTTCGCGTTCACCGCGTTGTGCAGCGCGCCCGCGGCCGCCGCGTCGCCTTCGTAGGCGGCAACCCGGACCTGGCGGGCCAGGGCGAAGGTCAGCGTGCCGCAGCCGGCGTACAGCTCGGCCACCCGCGCGCGGGCCGGCAGCCGGGGTGGCAGGCCCGCGAGCACCGCCTGGACGATCGCCGCCTCGCCGCTTTCGCTCGCCTGCAGGAAGGCGCCCGGCGGCGGCTGCACCGCGACCCCGGCCAGGGTGATGCGCGCCGGGCGCAGCAGGCAGACCGTTTCCGGCACGCCGTTGCCGGCGGCCCAGGAGATGCGGGGCAGCCCATGGGCCTGGGCGAAGGCGGCCAGCTTCGTGCGGTCGGCGGAAGATGGCGGGGCATCGGTGCGCAGCAGCAGGTCCGGACCGTCATCGAGCAGGTTGACGATCGCCGAGCCCTCCCGGCGCAACACTGTCGTGGCGCGCAGCAGTTCGCGCAGTCGGGGGAGCAGTCCGGCGAGCCCGGGATGCAGGACCGCGCATCCCTCCAGGTCGATGACCTCGGTCGAGCGCGGGGCATGCAGGCCGACCACCACCCCGGCGCCGCGGCGGCGCAAGGCCAGGTCCATCCGGCGGCGTGTCCCCGGCGGCGTGACCGCCACCGGGGCGGGGGGGGCGGTGCCACGCAGCGACGTCGCCAGCAGCCCGGCCTTCCAGGCCAGGTAGGCATCCTGCCGCCAGTGCTGCAGCGTGCAGCCGCCGCAGGTGCCGAAATGCGGGCAGGGAGGGGGAACACGGTCGGGGCTCGGCGCCACCACCGCGTCCACGCCGCAGGCCCAGCCCTCGCCGCGCGCCGCGATCGCGTGGGCGTGCACGTGTTCACCGGGCAGGGTGCCGGGAAGATAAAGCGGGGTTCCGTCCGCCAGGGCGGCGATGCCGTCCCCATCCGCGCCCATGCGCGAAATCGCGACCTCGCCGGGCAGCAGGGGAAGAGGAGGCCGGGCGCGCGCGGCGGCGCCCCGGCCAGTCTTATCCGGCGAAGGCGGCAATGCCGGTCTGGGCCCGTCCCAGGATCAGGGCATGCACGTCATGTGTACCCTCGTACGTGTTCACCGTCTCGAGGTTCATGACGTGGCGGATGACGTGATACTCGTCGACGATGCCGTTGCCGCCGTGCATGTCACGCGCAATGCGGGCGATGTCGAGCGCCTTGCCGCAGGAATTGCGCTTCACCAGGCTGATCATCTCGGGCGCCGCGCGGCCCTCGTCGAGCAGGCGGCCGACCCGCAGCACCGCCTGCAGCCCGAGCGTGATCTCGGTCTGCATGTCGGCGAGCTTCTTCTGCACCAGTTGGGTGGCCGCCAGGGGTCGCCCGAACACCTTGCGGTCCAGCACGTAGTCGCGCGCCGCGCGCCAGCAGAACTCGGCCGCCCCGAGCGCGCCCCAGGCGATGCCGTAGCGGGCATTGTTGAGGCAGGAGAATGGACCGCGCAGCCCTTTCACCTTGGGCAGCACCGCATCCTCCGGCACGTGCACGTCCGAGAGCATGATCATGCCCGTCGTCGAGGCGCGCAGGCTGAACTTGCCTTCGATCTTGGGGGCGCTCAGTCCCTGGGTGCCGCGATCGATCAGGAAGCCGCGGATGTCGCCTTCGTCATCCTTGGCCCAGACCAGGAAGACATCGGCGATCGGCGAATTGGAAATCCAGGTCTTCGAGCCGTTCAGCACGTAGCCGTCGGCGGTGCGGCGGGCGCGGGTGCGCATGCTGCCGGGGTCCGATCCGCCGTCGGGCTCGGTCAGCCCGAAGCAGCCGACCCATTCGCCGGTGCGCAGCCGGGGCAGGTACTTATCCTTCTGCGCCTCCGAGCCGAAGGCGTGGATCGGGTACATGACCAGCGAGGACTGCACCGAGAAGGCGCTGCGATAACCGGAATCGACGCGCTCGACCTCGCGGGCGATCAGGCCGTAGGCGACATAGGAGACGTCGGCGCAGCCATGGCTGTCGAGCGTGGCGCCGAGGAAACCCATCGCGCCGAACTCGTTCATGATCTCCCGGTCGAAATGCTCGTGCCGGTTGGCCATGAGGATGCGCGGCGCCAGCTTTTCCTGGCAGTAGGCGTGGGCGGCGTCGCGAATGGCGCGCTCGTCCTCGGTCAACTGGTCTTCGAGCAGCAGGGCGTCGTCCCAGTGAAATCGCCCCAACTTGCCCTTGCTCCCGGAAACCACGGGAGCTTCGCTGGTCATGGTCAGGCCTCCGTTTCCTCCACGGCCGTGAGGTCGGCCGTTGCCGCATGCTGGCGCCTGGGACGTGCCGCGACAAGCATGAAAGCGGGAATATCGGGGCCGAAACCAACAACCGCCGGGCCGAGATCGTCGTCGCGCCGGCGGTCGCGGCCCTCGCGTTCGGGCCGCGTGCCGCGCTCGGGGCGCAGCGGGCGTTCGTACCGGGGTTCGGGAATGCGCTTCGGCTCGGTCCGCCTGGTTTCGGCGCGCCGGGGCTCGGGGGCGACGGCTTCCACCGCCCTGATTTCGGGCTGCGGTTGCTTCGCTTCGGCGGGCTTCGGCTCGGCGGCCTTGCGGCGCCCCCCGGCGCGGGCGGCCTTGGGGGCGGCTTCTTCCTTGGCCCGCTTGGCCGCGGGGGCGGCCTTGCGGCCGCGGCGGCGGCGCCCGTCGGATTCGGCCCATTCGACCACGTCGAGCCCTTCGACCGGGATGCGCGGGATCGGGTGGCCGGTCAGCTTCTCGATTGCCTCGACCACGAAGCGGTCCTCGGGGGAGGCCAGGGTGAAGGCGCGGCCCTCGCGCCCGGCCCGGCCGGTGCGGCCGATGCGGTGGACGTAATCCTCGGCGTGATGCGGCACGTCGAAGTTGAAGACGTGGCTGAGACCGCCGATGTCGATGCCCCGCGCGGCGACGTCGCTGCAGCAGAGCAGGCGGATCTCGCCGGCCTTGAACTTCTCGAGCGTGGCGAAGCGGGTGGACTGGGCCATGTCCCCGTGCAGCGCGCCGACCGAGAACTGGTGCTTGGTCAGCGACTTGTAGAGGATGTCCACGTCACGCTTGCGGTTGCAGAAGATCAGTGCGTTCTGCACGTCTTCCTGGCGGATCAGCCGGCGCAGCGCTTCGCGCTTGTCGTGTTCGGAGACCAGCGCCAGCCTCTCGGTGATCGTGGTCGCCACCGTGGCCGGCTTGGAAACGGTGACTTCCTTGGGGTTCTGCAGGAAGGCATCGGCGAGGCGGCGGATCTCCGGCGCCATGGTGGCGGAGAAGAACAGCGTCTGTCGGTTCTTCGGCAGCAGCGAGACGATGCGCTCGACATCGGGGATGAATCCCATGTCGAGCATGCGGTCGGCCTCGTCGATCACCAGTACGCGCGTGTCGGTCAGCAGCAACCCGCCGCGTTCGAACATGTCGATCAGGCGGCCGGGCGTGGCGATCAACACGTCCACGCCGCGCATCAGCAGGTCCTTCTGGTCGGACATGCTTTCGCCGCCGATGATCAGGGCGTGGGTGAGCTTCAGATACTTGCCGTAGAGGACGAAATTATCCGCCACCTGCAGCGCCAGTTCCCGTGTCGGCTCCAGGATCAGGCTGCGCGGCATGCGCGCCCGGGCGCGGCTGCCCGAGAGGATGTCGAGCATCGGCAGGGTGAAGCCGGCGGTCTTGCCGGTGCCGGTCTGGGCGCAGCCGAGCAGGTCGCGGCCCATCAGCACCCAGGGAATCGCCTGCTGCTGGATCGGGGTGGGGTGGGTGTAGCCCTTCTCGGCCACCGCGCGCAGCAACGGCTCGGACAGGCCGAGGGCACTGAAGGTGGGCTCCGGTTCCGCTTCCTCCGGCGCGGGCGCCTCGTCCGGCGCGGGCTCCGGCTCGGCGTCCGTCACCACCGGGCCGCTGGCCTCCGCTGGCGCCGGGCCGGGCTCATCCGGTTCCGGCACCTCGGGACCGGCGGCTTCCGCGGCGGGGGGGACGGCACAGGCCGGTGCGTCCCCTTCCGCAAGCTGGGCCGGCTGCGGCGCGGGCGTGCCGGTTGGCACGGCCGTGGGATCAGCGTCGCGCGGCTCCGCCTGTGCGGTTGCATCCGCCGGGGTGGGCGCGGTCTCGGAGAACGGAATGGTTTCGGTCAAACTCGATGTGCCTTCAGGGCGGCGCCGGGGGCGGCGCGCAACGGCACGCGCGATGGTCGCACGCGTGACGCTGGCATATCAGGAAAGGGAAGGGGAAAGTCAAGGTTGGCCTGGGCTTGGCTGCTGCCTACAAGGCACGGATGCCTCAAACGTTGCTCCTGCTCCCCGGGTTGCTGTGCGATGCAAGGCTGTGGCGCGATCAGATGAACGCCCTGGCCGGACCGGTGGAGCCGATCGTTGCCGACCTGACACATCACGACAAAATCGACGACATGGCACGCCACGCGCTGGCCGCCGTGCCCGGCCGCTTCGCCCTGTGCGGGCTGTCGATGGGCGGATACGTCGCCCTTGCCGTCATGCGGCTCGCGCCCGAGCGGGTCACGCGGCTGTGCCTGATGGACACCACGGCACGTCCCGACACGCCGGAACAGATGCGGCGGCGCCGCGGCCTGATCGCGCTGACCCGGGGGAACCGTTTCCGCGGCGTGACGCCGCGGCTGCTGCCGCAATTGCTGCATCCTGACCGGCTCGGCGACGCGGCCCTGTGCCAGGAGGTGATGGACATGGCCGACCGGGTCGGCCGCCAGGCCTTCCTGCGCCAGCAGCACGCCATCCTGCACCGGCCGGACAGCCGCCCCGGCCTGCGCGAGATCGGCGTGCGCACGCTGGTGGTGGTCGGCAGCCATGATGCCGTGACGCCCCCCGCGCTGAGCGAGGAGATGGCCGAGGCCATTCCGGGCGCGGCGCTGCGCATGGTGCCCGAGGCCGGCCACCTGCCGCCGATGGAGCAGCCGGACAGCATCATCGAGTTGCTGCGCGCCTGGATGGAGGATGCGCTCTGACGCAGCGGTGCGGCGAAAGCGTTGCCGTCTCCGTGGCGATGGATGTTGCCGGGCCGCAGCAGCAGTTCTGGATTGTGTATGTGGGTACACACGACTCGGCGGACGCATCTGTCGCCAGCGGAACACTGATGGCAACATGTCCGCCCAAACCCGAAAGGGACAAACAGCCATGATCGGGATCCGCACCCTGCGCCGCTGTGCGCTGCTTCTTGCCGTCGCGGTGCTGGCGCTGCCGCCCTCCGCGCACGCCTACTGGCGTGGCGGCGTGTTCGTCGGCGTGGCGCCGCCGCCCGTCTACGTGCCGCCCCCGGTCTACGTCGCGCCCCCGGTCTACGTCGCGCCCCCGGCGTATTACTACCCGCCGCCGGTGGTGTACGCCCCGTCCTCACCCGGTACTGCCGGTCCGCCGCCCGCAGCGTCGGCCTGCTACGCCGGGCCATGGGTGTGCCCGTTGCCGCAGGTCACGCCGATCGGCAATGCCTGCACCTGCAGTGGCAATGGCGAGCAGGCCTGGGGCCGCGCCCGGTAGTGGGACGCCCGATCGTGGGACCCGGGGCACTGACCGGCGCGCCGGTCGAGGCGTGGCGGGCCGCGCCGATCGAGGACTACGCCCTGATCGGCGACTGCACCACCGCGGCCCTGGTCAGCCGCGAGGGGGCCGTGGACTGGCTGTGCTGGCCACGTTTCGACAGCGCCGCCTGTTTCGCTGCCCTGCTCGGCGAGGCCTCGCAGGGCACCTGGCGCATCGCCCCGCTGGCTCCCCGGCCACGGATCCATCGGACGTACCGGAACGGCACCGTCATCCTGGAGACCGTGTTCGCCACGCCGGAGGGCGAGGTCGCGCTGATCGACTTCATGCCGGTGGGCGAGAACCTCTCCCACCTCGTCCGCCTGGTGCAGGGGCGGCGCGGGCGGGTGCCGATGCGCCTGCTGCTGGCGTTGCGCTTCGACTACGGCGCGGCGGTGCCCTGGGTGACGCGGTTGCCGGAGGGCGGCGGCCTTACCGCGGTCGCCGGGCCGGAGCGGGTGGTGCTGCGCACGCCGGTGCCGCTGCATGGCCGCGGCCTGATGACGGTGGCCGAGTTCAGCGTCGCCGCCGGCGAGACTATCCCCTTCGTGATGACCCACGTGGCGAGCCATCTCGACCTGCCGGCTCCGCTCGACCCGTTGGCGGCGCTTGCGCGCACCGAGCGGTTCTGGACCGAATGGGCCGCCGCCGGCACCTACGAAGGCCCGTACCAGCCGGCGGTGCAGCGCTCGCTGATCACGCTGAAGGCACTGACCTATCGGCCGACGGGGGGAATCGTCGCCGCCCCGACCACCTCGCTGCCCGAGCAGCTCGGCGGCAGCCGGAACTGGGACTATCGCTATTGCTGGTTGCGCGATGCCACGCTGACCCTGCTCGCGCTGATGGATGGCGGCTACGTCGAGGAGGCCAGGGCCTGGCGTGACTGGCTGCACCGCAGCGTCGCCGGCCGGCCCGACCAGATCCAGATCATGTACGGCCTCGCCGGCGAGCGTCGCCTGGCCGAGTGGGAGGCCGACTGGCTGCCGGGCTACCAGGGCTCCCGGCCGGTGCGCATCGGCAACGCGGCGCATGGGCAATTGCAGCTCGACGTCTATGGCGAGGTGGCCGACGCGCTGTACCACGCCCGTGCCATGGGCCTGCCCGCCGTGCCGGCAAGCTGGCAGTTGCAGCGCCGGCTGACCGAGCACCTGGCCGAGATCTGGGACCAGCCCGACGAGGGCATCTGGGAAGTCCGGGGCGGGCGGCGGCATTTCACCCATTCCAAGGTCATGGCCTGGGTGGCGCTCGACCGGGCTATCCGCAGCGCCGAGCAGTTCGGGCTGGAGGGGCCGCTCGACCGCTGGCGGGCCCTGCGCCGTACCATGCATGACACCATCTGCGCCCGCGGCTTCGATGCGCAGCGCAACAGCTTCGTGCAGAGCTTTGGCGCGCGCGCCCTGGACGCGAGCCTGCTGCTGATCCCGCTGATCGGGTTCCTGCCGCCGGACGATCCACGGGTGCGGGGGACCCTGGCCGCGATCGAGCGCGAACTGGTGATCGACGGCTTTGTCTACCGCTACGACACCGGGGACGGCGCGGACGGCCTGCCGAGCGGCGAAGGCGCCTTCCTGGCCTGCAGCTTCTGGCTGGCCGAGAATTACACGCTGCAGGGACGGACTACGGAGGCGCGGGCCCTGTTCGAGCGCCTGCTCGGCTTGCGCAACGATGTTGGGTTGCTGGCCGAGGAATATGATCCCGCCGCGGGGCGCCAGGTGGGGAACTTCCCGCAGGCGTTCAGCCATATCGCCCTGGTCAATACGGCGGTCACGCTGGTTCGCAACGGCGCGGCGCAGACACGTCCGACGCGGGCCGGGGCGGCGTAAGGCAAGGGCTTCGCCCTTGACCCACGTCGTGCGCAGGCACGCCTTCGCGTGACGGGCCACAAGGCCCTTGGATCCCATTCGCGCTGCGCGGCACAGAGTATCGGGTTCCAAGGGCTTTGCCCTTGGTGGAGGTCCAGGAGGCGAAGCCTCCTGGCGGGGGCGGGGCAGCGCCCCGCTATTCCGCTGGTGCGGGCACTGCCTTGGACCGCCGCCGCTGCAGGGCCAGGGAGATGATTGGCGTGGTATAGAGCGTCAGGGCCTGGCTGACGATCAGCCCGCCGATGACGGCGATGCCGAGTGGCTGGCGCAATTCCCCGCCGGTGCCGAAGCCGAGCGCCAGCGGCACCGCGCTGAGCAGGGCCGCGAGCGTGGTCATCATGATCGGGCGGAAGCGTTCCAGGCAGGCGGCGTGGATCGCCTGCTGCGGCGAGAGCCCGTGCTGGCGTTCCTGCTCCAGCGCGAAGTCGATCATCATGATGGCGTTTTTCTTCACGATGCCCATCAGCAGCAGGATGCCGATGATGCCCATGATGCCGAGCGGCGTATTGGTGACCAGCATCGCCAGCAGCGCTCCGAGCCCGGCCGAGGGCAGGGTGGAGATGATGGTGATCGGCTGGGTCAGGCTTTCGTACAGCACGCCGAGCACGATGTAGATCGCGAGGAAGGCGGCCCCGATCAGGTAGGGCTGGCTGCTCAGGCTCTGCGCCAGCCAGCGGGCGTTGCCGGCGAAATCGGTGCGCAGCGTGTCGGGCATGCGCAGATCCAGTGCCGCCTGCTGCACGGCGGCGGCGGCGCTGCCTTCGGCGGTGCCGGGCGCGGTGCCGTAGCTGATGGTGGCGGCGGGGAACTGGCCCTGGTGGCGCACCGCGAGCGGGGCCGAGCCGCGCTCCAGCCGGGTCACCGCGCCGATCGGCACCTGGGTGCCGTTGCGGCCGGGCACGAACAGGTGGAACAGGTCGGTGGGATCGTCCTGCAGCCGCGGATCGACCTCGACCACCACGCGGTACTGGTTGCGGGCGGTGTAGATGATCGAGACCTGGCGCTGCGCGAAGGCGTTGTCGAGCGCCGCGTCGATCGCGTTGACCGAGACGCCGAGCCGGGCTGCCGCCTCGCGGTCGATCACCAGGTTGGCCTGCGGCCCGGCACGGTCCTGGTCGCTGGAGACGTCGGTGATGCCGGGGGTGACGCGCAACCGGGCGGTCAGCCGCTCCGACCACTGGCGCACTTCGGCGAGGTCGGGGCCGAGCAGCACGAACTGGTTGTCCGCCCCCTGGCGGCCGCCGCCACGCATGTCCTGCGCCGCCCACAGGAAGGTCTGCATGGCGCCGACCCGGGCGAGCTGCGGCCGCAGCCGTGCGATCACCTGGTCGGCGGTGACGCCGCGTTGGGCGTAAGGCTTGAGTGCGATGGTAAGCTGGCCGCGATTCTGTGACCCCCAGCCGCTGCTGACGCCGATGGTGGATCCCACCGCCTCGATGGCCGGATCGGCAAGCAGCACCTCCACCACGGCGCGCTGGCGCTCGGTCATGGCGGCGAAGGAGATCTCCGGCCCGGCCAGGGTGGAGCCCTGCAGCAGCCCGGTATCCTGTGTCGGCAGGAAGCCCTTGGGCACGGCGGTGTAGAGCCAGATGGTCAGGCCGATGGTGGCGAAGGTCGCCAGCAGCATCAGCCAGCGCCAGCGCAGCGCCCAGGCCAGGCTGTCGGCATAGCCGTGCTGCAGGCGCCGGAAGCCGCGGTCCAGCAGCGCGTCGAGGCGCGTCCACAGGCTGGCCCGCCGGGGCGCCGCGGCGGTCCCCGGCTGGTCCGGCCGCATGAACTGCCCGCACAGCATCGGCGTCAGCGTCAGCGACACCACGGCCGAGATGGCGATGGCGAGGGTGAGGGTGGTGGCGAATTCGTGGAACAGCCGGCCGAGGATGCCGCCCATGAACAGCACGGGGATGAACACCGCCACCAGCGAGAGGCTGATCGACACCACGGTGAAGCCGATCTGCCGCGCGCCCACGATCGCCGCCTGCAGCGGCGGGGTGCCGCGTTCCATGTGGCGGACGATGTTCTCGATCATGACGATGGCGTCGTCGACCACGAAGCCGGTGGCGACAGTCAGCGCCATCAGCGAGAAATTGTTCAGCGAGAAGCCATAGAGCCACATCGCCGCCAGCGTCCCGGCGATCGAGAGCGGCACGGTGACCATGGCGGCGATGGTGGGCACCAGCCGGCGCATGAACAGCGCCACCACCATCAGCACCAGCCCCACCGACATCAGCAGCGTGAGCTGCACGTCGTCGACGCTGGCGCGGATGCTCTGGGTGCGGTCGGAGAGGATGGTGAGGTGGATGTCCGGCGGCATCCAGGATTGCAGCAACGGCAGCACCGCCTTGACCCGGTCCACCGTCTCGATGACGTTGGCGCCGGCGGTCTTGGTGACGTTCAGCAGGATCGCCGGATGCCGGCCGAACCAGGCGGCGAGGCGGGTATTGGCGACGCCATCGATCACGCTGGCGACATCGGACAGGCGCAGCGTGGCGCCGTTGCTGGATTTCAGCACCAGCCCACGGTAATCGGCCGCCTTCATCAGTTGGTTGTTCAGCCCGATGGTCTCGGCGCGGTCCGGGCCCTGAAAGCCGCCGAGCGGCCCGTTGACGTTGGCCGCCCGGATCGCGGTGGTGACGTCCTGGGCGGAGAGCCCCGCCGCGGCCAGTGCCGCCGGATTGAGCCGCACCCGCACCGCCGGCTTCTCGGCGCCGTTCACCTGCACCGCCGCGACCCCCTCCACCTGGGACAGCCGCTGGGCGAGCACGCTGTCGGCGGCGTCGTAGACCTGCGCCGGCGACAGCGTGTCGGAGGTCAGGGCGAGGGTGATGACCGGCATTTCCGCCGGGTTGAACTTGCGGAAATACGGGCGGGTCGGCAGGTCGGAGGGCAGGTCGGGGGTGGCGGCGTTGATGGCGGCCTGCACGTCGTGGGCGGCGCCGTCGATGTCGCGGCTGAGGTCGAACTGCACGACGATGCTGGTCGAGCCGACCGCCGAGGTGGAGGTCAGCTCGGTGACGCCGGCGATCTCGCCAAGGCGGCGTTCCAGCGGGGCGGCGATCGAGGTCGCCATGGTCTCCGGATCGGCGCCGGGGCGGCTGGCGAAGACCACCACGGTGGGGATGTCCACGCTCGGCAGCGCCGCCACCGGCAGGAAGCGATAGGCGACCGCGCCGGCCAGCAGGATGCCGATCGCCAGCAGGACGGTGGCGACCGGACGGAGGATGAAGGGGGTGGAGAAACTCATCGCAGCCCCGCCGCTGTCATTCCGCCGGCGCGGTCCGTGGCGCGCGGAAGAAGCGCAGCCGCAGCTTCTCGAAGGCCAGATAAATCGCCGGCGTGGTGTAGAGCGTCAGCACCTGGCTGAGCAGCAGCCCGCCGACGATGGTGACGCCGAGCGGGAAGCGCAGCTCGCTGCCGGTGCCCTGCTCGATCACCAGCGGCAGCGCGCCGAGCAGGGCGGCCATCGTCGTCATCATGATCGGGCGGAAGCGCAGCAGGCTGGCCTCCTCGATCGCCGCTTCCGGGGCGATGCCGCGCTCGCGCTCGGCCTCGATGGCGAAGTCCACCATCATGATGGCGTTCTTCTTGACGATGCCCATCAGCAACACCAGCCCGACCAGCGCCACCAGTGACAGGTCCTCCCCCACCAGCATCAGCGCCAGCAGCGCGCCGATGCCGGCCGAGGGCAGGGTGGAGAGAATGGTGACGGGGTGGATCAGGCTTTCGTACAGCACGCCGAGCACGATGTAGATCACCACGACCGCGGCCAGGATCAGCCAGGGCTGGCTGGACAGTGATTTCTGGAACTCGGCCGCGTCGCCGGAATAATTGCCCGAGATGGTGGCGGGCAGGCCGATCTCCTGTTCGGCCTCGGCCACCGTCCGCACCGCCTCCCCGAGCGAGGCGTCGGGGGCGAGGTTGAAGCTGAGCGTCACCGAGGGGAACTGCGCCTGTCGGGTGACGGCGAGCGGGGCGGTGACGCGCTCGATGCGGGCGATGGCCGACAGCGGCACCTGGTTGTTGCCCACGGTCGCGGCGGAGCCGGGCACGCGCAGGCGCTGCAGCGCGTTCGGATCGGCCTGCCAGGCCGGATCGGCCTCCAGCACCACGCGGTACTGGTTGGCCTGGGCGAAGATGGTGGAGATCTGGCGCTGGCCGAAGGCGTCGTACAGCGTGTCCTGCACTGCCTGCATCGACACCCCCAGCCGCAGCGCGGCGTCGCGGTCGATGCGCACGAAGGTGCGGAAGCCCTCGTCCTGCTGGTCGCTGGCGACGTCGCGCAGCACCGGGCTCGCGCGCAGCCGCTCCAGCAGGCGCGGCGCCCAGCGGCTGAGTTCCACCGGGTCGGTGTCCATCAGCGTGTACTGGTACTGGGTGCGGCTGACGCGGGTGCCGATCTGGATGTCCTGCACCGGCTGCATGAAGATCGACAGGCCGGGGATCCCGGCGAGGCGCTGCTGCAGCCGGGCGGCAATGGTCGCGGCGTCCGCGTCGCGCTGCCGGCGCGGCTTCAGCGCGATGGTCAGGCGGCCGGTGTTGGGGGTGGGATTGATCGCGCCGGCGCCGACGAAGCTCGCCACCGAGACCACCGCCGGGTCCTCGCGGACGATGTCGGCGGCGCGTTCCTGCAGGGCGCTCATGCGCGGGATGGAGATGCTCTGCGCCGCTTCGGTGACGGCGACGATGACGCCGGTGTCCTGCTGCGGCAGGAAGCCCTTCGGCACCACGACATAGAGCGCGACGGTGCCGGCGAGGGTGGCGGCGGCGAGCACCAGCATCAGCGTCTGATGCCGCAGCGACCAGCGCAGGGTGGTGGCGTAGCCGGCCAGCAGCCGGTGGAATCCGGCATCGAAGGCGCGCGCCACCCAGCCGGGCTTTTCCTCCGCCGACGGGCGCAGCAGCCGCCCGCACATCATCGGCGTCAGCGTGAGCGAGATCACCGCCGAGACCACCACCGCGACCGACAGCGTCACCGCGAATTCGCTGAACAGCCGGCCGACCACGCCGGTCATGAACAGCAGCGGGATGAACACCGCGATCAGCGAGACGGTCAGCGAGACGATGGTGAAGCCGATCTGCCGCGCCCCCTTGTAGGCGGCGGCGAGCGGGCCTTCCCCGGCCTCGATGTAGCGGACCACGTTCTCGATCATGACGATGGCGTCATCGACCACGAAGCCGGTGGCGACGGTCAGGGCCATCAACGAGAGGTTGTCCAGGCCGTAGCCGCACAGCGCCATCACCCCGAAGGTGCCGATCAGCGACAACGGCAGCGCCACCGCCGGGATCGCGGTGGCGCGCCAGGAGCGCAGGAAGACGTAGATCACCAGCACCACCAGCACGATCGCCAGGACCAGGGTGAACTGGACATCGGCGACGCTGGCGCGGATCGTCTCGGTGCGGTCGGTGACCACCACCATGCGGATCGCCGAGGGCATGGCGCGCTGCAACTGGGGCAGGGCCTGCCGGATGCGCTCGACGGTCTGCACGATGTTGGCACCGGGCTGGCGCTGGATGTCCAGCAGCACGGCCTTGCGGGTCTGCCCGTCGGGGCCGTGGTACCAGGCGGCGACGCGGTCGTTCTCCACACCCCCGATCACGCTGCCGACATCGCTCAGCCGCACCGGGGCGGTGCTGCGCCAGGCGATCACCAGGTCCCGATAGGCCTCCGGCGAGACCAGCTGGTCGTTGGCGTCCAGGGCGAAGGCCTGGCGGGGGCCGTCGAAGCCGCCCTTGGCACCGTTCACGTTGGCCGCGGCGACCGCGCTGCGCACGTCCTCGAGCGACAGGCCGTAGGCGGCGAGGCGCGCGGGATCGACCCGCACCCGCACCGCCGGGCGCATGTTGCCCTGCACGGCGACCCGGCCGACGCCGTCGATCTGGCTGAGCTTGGGTTGCAGCAGCGTATCCGCGGCGTCGCTGACCCGGTCGAGCGTGATCGCCTCCGACATCAGCGCCAGGGTCAGGATGGGCGCGTCGGCCGGGTTCACCTTCGCATAGACCGGCGGGTAGGGCAGGTTGACCGGCAGCGTGCCGGCCGAGGCGTTGATGGCGGCCTGCACGTCCTGCGCCGCGCTGTCGATGCTGCGTTCGAGCGAGAATTGCAGGGTGATCTGGCTGGTGCCCTCCGAGCTGGTGGAGGTCATCGTGCTCAGGCCCTGGATCTGGCCGAACTGCCGCTCCAGCGAGGCGGTGATCAGCGTCGCCACCGTGTCCGGGTTGGCGCCCGGCAATTGGGTGGTGACCTGGATGGTGGGGAAATCGACCTGCGGCAGCGCCGAGACCGGCAGCGCCCGGTAGCCGAGCAGCCCGGCCAGCATGACCGCGACCGCCAGCAGCCCGGTCGCGATCGGGCGGGCGATGAACGGGGCGGAGATGTTCATGGCGACCGCGTCCCGGCGGGGGGCGCGCAGGTCATGTCGCGCCGGGGGCGCGCCGGCTCGCGGTTTCCGGCGGCCCGCGGCGTGGCTGCGACGCGGGCGGCTCGGCTCCGGATGGCCGGACGATGCTGATCTTCGCGCCGTCGGTCAGGCGCGAGGCGCCGTCCACCACGACCTGCTCCCCCGGGGCCAGCCCCTCGGTGACGACGGCGAGCAGCATGTCCTCGTGTCCCACCTTCACCAGCCGGCGCGAGGCGGTGTCATTGGCGTTGGCGACATAGACATAAGGCCCCTGCGGCCCGCGCTGCACCGCGACCGGCGGCACCACGGTGGTGTCGCGCAGGGTTTCGACCTTCAGCCGCGCGGTCACGAAGGCGCCCGGCCAGAGCGCGAGGCGCTCGTTGGGGAAGCGGGCGCGCAGGCGGATGGTGCCGGTGGCGGCATCCACCTGGTTGTCGAGCACCGTGAGGACGCCGCGGTCGAGCACCGGGCGGGTCGGCACCGGCGCGGTGTCCTGCGGCACCGCCAGCACCTCGGCCGGACCCTCGGCCATGGCGGCTGCCACCTGGGCCAGTGCCTGCTGCGGCAGGGTGAACTGCACCAGGATCGGCCGCAGCGTGGTGATCACCGCGAGCCCGGTCTGGTCACCGGCGCGGACGATGTTGCCGGCATCGACCTGACGGAAGCCGACGCGGCCTTCGATCGGGGCGGTGATGGTGGTGTAGGAAAGCTGGGTGCGGGCGCTGTCGATCTGTGCCTGATCGGACTGCACCTGAGCCTCCAGTTGCGCCACCTGGGCGCGCGCGGTGTCGGCCTGCTGCGCCGAGATGAAATTGGTGCTCGCCAGCTTGGCGTAGCGGGCGGCGTCCAGCCGCGCATTGGCCAGTTGCGCCTCGTCCTGCTTCTTCTTGGCGATCGCCTGGTCGAGCGCGGCCTGATAGGTGCGCGGGTCGATCCGCGCCAGCACGTCGCCCGCGCGCACGTCCTGGCCCTCGCGGAACCGCACTTCCAGCAGCGGGCCGTCCACCATCGCCCTGACGGTGACGGTGGCGGAAGCCTGCACGGTGCCCAGGCCCTCCAGGTAGATCGGCACGTCCTGCCGGCCGGCCGGGGCGACCAGCACGGGAATGATGTCGGCCGGTCCCCCCATGGGGCGTCCGCTGCGCCCGCCCTGGGCAACGGGCGGCGCCGACGGCACGCGCAGATGCGTCCACCAGTACACGCCTCCCCCGATGGCGCCGAGGACGAGCAGCAGGATCAGCAGACGGCGCATCACAGCTCACGATCGGGTTGGGGGAAGCTCATAGGACGCCCTGGAACAGTTTGGTTTCAGGTGGGGCCGTCGCGTCGCGAGTCCAACCGCCGCCGAGCGCCTTGTACAGGTCCACCAGCGCCTGGAACCGGGTCAGCCGCACCTGCGCCAGCAGGTCGAGGTTGTTGAACAGCGTGGTCTGCGCCTGCAGCACCTGCACGATGTCGCTGGTGCCGGCCAGCAACTGGGCGCGGGCGATGTCGGCGGCACGCTGCGCGGTGGTGACGGCGTCGCGCTCCAGCCGTTCCTGCTCGGTGGTGTAGCGATAGGCGGCGAGGGCGTTCTCGACATCGGTGAAGGCCTGCACCACCGCCTTGCGGTAGGTGGCGACCAGTTCGTCGTAGCGGGCCTTCTGCTGTTCGAGCTGGGCGGAGAGCTGGCCGTTGTTGAAGATCTGCTGGGTGGCGCCGATGGCGGCCTGGGCGAACAGCGAGCCCGGGCCGAACAGGGCGTTGACGCTGTAGACCTGCCAGCCGCCCGACAGGGTCAGCGGCACCTGCGGGAAGAAGGCGGCGCGCGCCACCCGGATATCCGCGTTCGCCGCCATGAGCTGCGCCTCGGCATTGGCGATGTCGGGGCGGCGGGCCAGCAGTTCGGAGGGCAGGCCGGGGGCGACTTCCGGCAGGGCCAGCGTGTTCAGCGTGCCCGGGCGGGCGGTGATCGCCTCGGGCAACTGGCCGGTCAGGATGCCCAGCCCGTTGAGCTGTTGCGTCAGCTGACTGCGCAGCGCCGGCACCTGCGCCCGCAGCCCGGCCACCAGCGCCTGCTGTTGGGAGACGTCGAGCAGGGAGGCGGTGCCGACCGAGGCGCGGCCTTCGATGGCGCGCAGCGTCGTCTCGGCGTCGCGGAGGTTGCGCTCGGCGATGTCCAGCCGGTCCTGCAGCGCCAGCACCTGGAACCAGGCGTTGGCGACCCCGGTGACCGCGGTCAGCGCCACCGTCTGCTGGTCGAAGCGGCTGGCCAGCGCCGTGCCGAGCGCCGCATCACGCGTGGCGCGCAGCCGGCCCCACAGGTCGATCTCGTAGGAGGCCGAGAGGCTGAGCTCGTAGTTGCGGGTTTCGTAATAGGTGCTTTTGGAGATGCCGCCGAGGCTGCTGGAACCGGTGCGGCGGGACAGCGCCACGCGGTTCCAGGTTTCCTGACCGGTGGCGCTGACCGAAGGCAGCAGCGGGGCGCCGGCAATGCGCAGCGCCGCATCGGCCTGGCGGATGCGCGCGGTGGCGGCGGCGATGTCGAAATTGGCCGTCTGCGCCTGGGCGATCAGGGCATCGAGCTCGGCGGAGCGAAAACCCTTCCACCAGTCCGCCGCGGGCCAGACCGGGGCGCCGGCCGGCGCATCTGCCTGCCACGCGACGGGCTGGGCGGCATCGGGCCGCTGATAGGCAGGGCCGAGAGTGCAGGCGGCGAGCAGCGGCACGACGGCCAGCACCGGGAGCACGGCGCGAAGGCCCGGGGGGGAGGGGAGGGTCATCCGGATATGCGATATGCGCGACCGGCTCCGGTCTCAGCCCCGGAGGGCGGCGGCGAAAATCCTCGAGCTGTGGCGGGGCTCATATAGCGACGTGAGGGCACGCAGCCTAGAAATATCAGTGGTTGTAAACACGTTGGGGATCTTCTTCCCAGGCGGAGGGCAACGCGGCGGTTCATGCAGTGGATGCTCCCGCCGCAGTGCCTGAACCGGGCCACCATCTCCGGCGCCCGTGCCACGACTGCGACGGGACTTTCCCGTCCCGGCGCGGCGCGCGTCATGTCGGCCTCCATCACTGGCGGCCAGGGCGCAGCAGCCGGGCCGTATTGCGGACGGCCCGCGCACTGCAACTGTCATGCCATGCTCTGGGCGGCGTGTTTCCCGCCTCCGGCGGGTTTCATCTCGGGTGGGGTGTCGGCTTTGCCGACATGGGGCGTCCGGTTTCCGGACGTGCTGACCAGCCGCCCCGTGGCAGCCGCGTTGGGGATGGAGTCACTGTTCATGAAATGACTCGAAGGGCATCCGCGCCGTCGGGAGGCAACGGGCAGTCATGAATGACGCTTACGCTGCGATGCACAACGCTTTCATGTCATCTGCCCGAGGTTTTACTGTTGGTTGCGCTCAGACAATCTTGCGCTGGGCCCGGCCTTATGCAAATCAGGGTTGACGAAAATAATGGGAGGCGTCCGGGGGTGTCCGACATCATCCTGGCGACGGAGGGGCTGACCAAGGAGTTTCGCGGCTTCATCGCCGTGAACGATGTCACCTTGCGGGTGCGGGCCGGAACGATCCACGCGCTGATCGGCCCGAACGGGGCCGGCAAGACCACCTGCTTCAACCTGCTGACCAAGTTCCTGCAGCCGACGCGCGGGACCATCCACTTCAAGGACCGTGACATCACCGGGATGCGGCCGGCCGAGGTGGCGCGGCTGGGGCTGGTGCGCAGCTTCCAGATCTCGGCGGTGTTCGCCCATCTGAGCGCGCTGGAAAACGTGCGGGTGGCGCTGCAGCGCGCCCGCGGCGGCAGCTTCGATTTCTGGCGCAGCGAAGAGGTGCTGCACCATTACGACCACCGTGCGCGCGAACTGCTCGAGGACGTGGGGCTGGGGGATCATGTCGATACGCCCGCGGTTGCCCTGTCCTATGGCCGCAAGCGGGCGCTGGAAATCGCGACCACGCTCGCCCTCGATCCGGAGATGATGCTGCTCGACGAGCCGACCGCGGGCATGACGCACGAGGACGTGGAACGGATCGTGGCGCTGATCCGGCGGGTCCGCCGCGGCCGCACCATCCTGATGGTGGAGCACAATCTCTCGGTGGTGGAAGGGCTGTGCGACACGCTGACGGTGCTGACCCGTGGCCGCGTCCTGGCGGAAGGCGACTACGCCGCCGTGTCCAACAATCCGGAGGTCATCTCCGCCTATCTGGGAACGGTCGATGCTTGAGGTCCGCAACCTGCACGCCTGGTACGGCGAGAGCCACATCCTGCACGGTGTCGATTTCGACGTGCGCGAAGGCGAGGTGGTGACGCTGCTCGGCCGCAACGGGGCAGGCAAGACCACCACGATGAAGAGCATCATGGGCCTGGTGCCACAGCGCAGCGGCAGCATCCGGCTGCGCGGGCGGGAGACGATCGAGCTGCGCCCCGACCTGATCGCGCATGCGGGCATCGGCTTCTGCCCGGAAGAGCGTGGCATCTTCGCCAGCCTCAGCGTGACCGAGAACCTGATGTTGCCGCGGGTGGTGGCATCGGGCGGGCTCGACCTGGACACCATCTATGCGCTGTTCCCCAACCTCAGGGAACGCGCCAACAGCCCGGGCACCAAGCTGTCGGGCGGCGAGCAGCAGATGCTGGCGATCGCGCGCATCCTGCGCACCGGGGCGAAACTGCTGCTGCTGGACGAGCCGACCGAGGGACTCGCCCCGGTGATCGTGCAGCAGATCGGCCGCACCATCCGCGAGATCAAGCAACGCGGCTTCACCGTGCTGCTGGTCGAGCAGAATTTCCGCTTCGCCCAGACCGTGGCGGACCGGCACTACATCATGGAGCATGGCCGGGTGGTGGACATGGTCGCCAATGCCGAGCTGGCGGCCAGCATGGACAAGCTGCACGACTATCTCGGGGTCTGACCGCCCCGCTTTATCAAGATCAAGAACAGACCGGCCGAAACAGGCCGCTGCAGGGAGAACGGAAAAGATGCGACTGAGCCGACGTGTACTTCTCGGATCGGCGGCGGCGGCCGCGAGCCTGCCGGGCCTGCGTGCGCGCGCGCAGGGAGCGACGCTGAAGATCGGCGTGCTGACCGATCTGTCCGGGCCGTACAAGGACCTGGCGGGACCGGGGGCGATCGAGTCCGCCCGGCTGGCGCTGGCGGATTTCGGCGTTTCCGCCAAAGGCATGAATGTCGAGGTGCTCTCGGCCGACCACCAGAACAAGGCCGATATCGGCACCAACGTCGCCCGGCAATGGTTCGACCGCGACGGTGTCGACATCATCCTCGAATGCGCCAATTCGGCGGTCGGGCTGGCGGTGGCAAATGTCGCGAAGGAGAAGAACAAGGTCTACATCAATTCCGGTGCCGCCACCTCCGACCTCACCGGGGCCCAGTGCAACGCCAACACCATCCACTGGGTGTACGACACCTACATGCTGGCGAAATCCACCGGCGGGGCGATGGTGAAGACCGGCGGCGATTCCTGGTTCATCGTCGCCGCCGACTACGCCTTCGGCCATGCGCTGCAGCGCGACACCACCGCCTTCGTCGAACAGGCCGGCGGCAAGGTGCTGGGGACGGTGCGCTATCCCTTCCCCGGCACCAGCGACTTCTCTTCCTTCCTGCTGCAGGCGCAGGCTTCCGGCGCCAAGGTGCTGGGGCTGGCCAGCGCCGGTGCCGACGTGATCAACAGCATCAAGCAGGCGAAGGAATTCGGCATCTCGCAGCGGATGCGGCTCGCCGGGCTGCTGATCTTCCTCTCCGACGTGCATTCGCTCGGGCTGGAGGTGGCGCAGGGGCTGACCCTGACCGAGAGCTTCTACTGGGACCTGAACGATGGCACCCGCCGCTTCTCCGACAAGTTCATCCGCCGCCTGCCGGGGCGGCGCCCGACCATGGTGCAGGCCGGCGTCTATTCCAGCACGCTGCATTACCTGAAGGTGGCGCAGGCGATGGGGGTGGCCCAGGCCAAGGCCGATGGCGCGGCCACCACCGCGCAACTGCGCGCGACGCCGACCGAGGACGATTGCTTCGGCCGCGGCAGCATCCGCCCCGACGGGCGCAAGCTGCACCCGGCCTATCTGTTCGAGGTGAAGAAGCCTTCCGAGAGCCGGGGAGCCTGGGACTACTACAAATTGCTCGCCACCACCCCGGCCGACCAGGCGTTCCGTCCGCTGGAGGCCGGCGCCTGTCCGCTCGTTCGTGCCTGACGCCGACCGATCATCCGCACCGGGAACGACAGGAGGACATGCATGGCACTCTCCCGCCGCGTTCTGCTCGGCACCGCCGCCGCCGCCACCACCGTGGCGGCATCCGGACGGCGCGCGCGTGCCCAGGCCAACACCATCAAAATCGGCGTGCTGAATGACCAGTCCGGTCCCTATCGCGACGTGACCGGCCAGAGCGGGGTCGCGGCGGTGCGGATGGCGGTGGAGGAGTTCGGCGCCAAGGGCTTCACCGTGGAGGTCATCTCCGCCGACCACCAGAACAAGCCCGATCTCGGCGCCTCGATCGCGGCGCAGTGGTACGACAACGACAATGTCGACCTGATCATCGACGTGCCGACCTCCTCGGTGGCGCTGGCGGTCGCCGGCGTCGCCAAGCAGAAGGACAAGCTGAACATCAACAACGGCGCCGCCACCGCGGCGCTGACCGGCAGCAACTGCGCGCCGAGCGTGATCCATTACACCTACGACACCTACATGCTGGCGAAGTCCACCGGCGGTGCCACGGTCAAGGCCGGCGGCACGAGCTGGTACTTCATCACCGCCGACTATGCCTTCGGCAAGCAGTTGCAGGCCGATACCAGCACCTTCGTCACCGCCGCCGGCGGCAAGGTGCTGGGCAGCTCCACCTATCCATTTCCGGGCACCAGCGATTTCTCGTCCTTCCTGCTGCAGGCCCAGGCTTCCGGGGCGAAGGTGCTGGGCCTGTGCAACGCCGGCGCCGATACGGTGAACAGCATCAAGCAGGCCAACGAGTTCGGCCTGACCGGCAGCATGACGCTGGCGGCGATGCTGATGTACATCACCGACGTGCATGCGCTCGGGCTGCCGGTCGCCAAGGGGCTGCGGCTGACTGAGAGCTTCTACTGGGACCTGAACGACCGCACCCGTGCCTTCACCAAGCGCTTCCTGCCGCGCTCGCCCAACAACTGGCCGAACATGAGCCATGCCGGCAATTACTCGGCCACGCTGCATTTCCTGAAGGCGGTTTCCGCCATGGGGGTGGCCGAGGCGAAGAAAAGCGGCAGCGCGATCGCCACGAAGATGAAGTCCATCCCGGTCGATGACGACGCCTTCGGCAAGGGATCGATCCGCCAGGACGGGCGCGGCCTGTTCAACGCCTATCTCTTCGAGGTGAAGTCGCCCGCCCAGAGCAAGGGGCCCTGGGATTACTACAAGCTGATCCAGACCACCCCGCCCGACCAGGCCTGGCGCCCGCTCGCCGATGGCCATTGCTATTACGTGAAAGCCTGAAGGAGCCGTGATCCCGATGCCCGGAGTGGTTCAGCGTCCATGATCATGATCTTCGGAAAGCCGCTGGTCCTGCTGTACGGCCAGCTCCTGCTCGGCCTGATCAACGGCGCGTTCTACGCGCTGCTGTCGCTGGGGCTCGCCGTCATCTTCGGCATGCTGAACATCATCAACTTCGCCCATGGCGCCCTGTTCATGCTCGGCGCCTTCGTGGCGTGGGGATTGCTGAACTACCTTGGCATCGGCTACTGGGCGGCGCTGGTTTTGGCACCGCTGATCGTCGGCGCCTTCGGGGTGGTGCTGGAACGCACGCTGATCAACAAGCTCTACAAGCTGGATCATATCTACGGCCTGCTGCTGACCTTCGGCGTGGCGCTGATCATCGAGGGGTTGGCCCGCAACGAGTTCGGCTCCTCCGGCATGCCCTATGCCATCCCGGCGGCCCTGCAGGGGGCGACCGATCTCGGCTTCATGATCCTGCCGAACTATCGTGGCTGGGTGGTGATCGCGGCGGCGACGATGTGCCTGCTGACCTGGCTGGTGATCGAGAAGACCCCGATCGGCTCGACGCTGCGCGCCGCCACCGAGAACGCGCCACTGGTGCAGGCCTTCGGCGTCAACGTGCCGCGCCTGGTCACGCTGACCTACGGCGCGGGCGTGGCGCTGGCGGCCTTCGCCGGCGTGCTGGCCGCGCCGATCTATTCGGTCAATCCCAACATGGGATCGTCCTTCATCATCGCGGTGTTCGCGGTGGTGGTGATCGGCGGGATGGGGTCGATCCTGGGCTCCATCGTCACCGGCTTCGGCCTGGGCATCCTCGAGGGGCTGACCAAGGTCTATTACCCGCAAGCCTCGGCGACGGTGATCTTCGTGGTGATGGTGATCGTGCTGCTGGCCCGTCCGGCTGGCCTGTTCGGAAGGGCTTGAGATGTCCGGCTTCACCCGCGCCCAGGCCGTCGCCTTCCTGGTGATGGTCGCCCTGATCGCCGTGGCACCCTTCCTGCTGTATCCCGTGTTCCTGATGAAGGTGCTGTGCTTCGCGCTGTTCGCCTGCGCCTTCAACCTGCTGGTCGGCTATGTCGGGCTGCTGTCCTTCGGCCATGCCGCGTATTTCGGCATGGGCAGCTACATCGCTGCCTGGACCGCCAAGAACTGGGGCGTGTCGGCCGAACTCGCCATCCTGTTCGGGGGGCTGACCGGCGCGGCCCTGGGCACGGTGTTCGGCTGGCTCGCCATCCGGCGCTCGGGCATCTACTTCTCGATGATCACGCTCGCGCTGGCGCAGATGGTCTATTTCTTCTGCCTGCAGGCGCCTTTCACCGGCGGTGAGGACGGCATCCAGCAGGTGCCCCGCGCCCCGCTCTTCGGCCTGATCCCGCTGCAGAACGACATGGCGCTGTACTGGCTGGTCGCCGTCATCTTCCTGATCGGCTTCCTGCTGATCCACCGCATCGTCCATTCGCCGTTCGGCCAGGTGATGAAGGCGATCCGCGAGAACGAGCCACGCGCGACCTCGCTCGGCTATCGCACCGATGACTACAAGTGGCTGGCCTTCGTGCTGTCCACCTTCCTCGCCGGGATCGCCGGCGGCACCAAGGCCCTGGTGTTCGGCATCGCCACGCTGACCGACGTGCACTGGTCGATGCACGGCGAGGTGGTGCTGATGAGCCTGGTGGGCGGACTCGGCACCGTGTTCGGACCGGTCATGGGCGCCCTGATCCTGACCGGCATGGAAAACTACCTCGCCCAGTTCGGCTCCTGGGTGACGGTGACACAGGGGGTCATCTTCGTCGTCTGCGTGATCGCGTTCCGCCGCGGCGTGATCGGCGAACTGGCCGCCGCGCTGCGGCTGAAACTGTAGCCCGGGGCGCTGCCCCGGCCCCGCCAGAGGCTCCGCCTCTGGACTCCGGCAGGGGTCGAAGACCCCTGCACCCCGGGTGTTTGGTTCCTGGGAGGGGGGCGAACCGGCACGGACCCGTCACCGGCGAGGATGCCCCCCCCTCCCAGGAACCAAACATGGGATCCAAGGGCCTTTGGCCCTTGGTGGAGGTCCAGGAGGCAAAGCCTCCTGGCGGGGGCGGGGCAGCGCCCCGCGCGTTCAGATCGGCGCGCTGCCCACGGAGGTGCCGCCGCACACGAACAGGGTTTGGCCGGTGACGAAGCCGTTCTCGGCGGCGGCGAAGAACAGCACGGCGCGGGCCACGTCCGCGGCCGTGCCGGGCCGGCCGACCGGGATGCCGGAAGGTGCCGTTTCCTGGAAGGGCGAGGCGCCGGCGATCGGTCCGGGGGCGACCACGTTGACGGTGATGCCGTGCGGGGCGAGTTCCAGGGCCCAGGTGCGGGCCATCCCGATCAGGCCGGCCCGGGTGGCCGAATCGGCGCTGCGGGTCGGCTGCCCCAGCGCCGCGCGGGAGGACAGCAATACGATCCGGCCGAACTTGGCGCCTTTCATGGCGGGCAGCGCGGCCTGCACCAGCAACACGGGGGCGGCGAGGTGAAGCTGCACCAGCGCGCCGAGGTCCTGCAGTTTCATCTCCTCCAGCGGGTCGGGCCGGAGGGCGCTGGCATTGTGGATGACATGGGTGATCTGGAAGCGGCTGGCCAGCTCGGCCGCCACCTGGCGGGTCGCGGTGGTATCCATCAGGTCGGCGGTGACGGCGTGCAGCCGCGGATGCTGCCAGGACGGGGCGCGACGGGCCAGCGACACCACCTCGGTGCCGGCCTGCAGCAATTGCCGGCAGATCTCGGCGCCGATGCCGGAGGAGCCTCCGGTGACCAGGGCGACGTGAGGCGTGGTCATGCCGCGACCAGGGCGAGCACGCGCAGCGGGCTGCCGGATCCGCCGCGGATCTTGAGCGGCGGGCTGACGATCAGGGCGCCGGTGGGGGGCAGCCGGTCGAGGTTGCACAGGCATTGCAGGCCGTAGCGGCCACGGCCGTGCATGGTGGAATGCGCCGGGTAGGGAGGCGTGAAGCGATGGGCCTGGCCGGCATCCGTGCTCATTGTTTCCACACCCAGGCCCAGGATGTCACGTTGCTCGAAGAGGAAGCGGATGGCGTCGGCATCGGGGCCGGGAGTATGGGCGCCGTCCTGGTGCAGGTTGACGAAGACGGCGCCGCGCCGCTTCGACCATTCCGTGCGCAGCAGCACCCAGGCACGGGCGGGGATCGTGCCGTGGCTTGCCTCCCAGGCCTGCAGGGTGTCGACGGTCAGGAGGAAGTCGGGATCCGCCCGGGCCTCGGCCGAGCAGTCGATGACGCAGGCGGGGGCGATGAAGTGCTCGGGGGGGATCGTGTCGGTGGTGTTCTGCGGCAGGTCCTTGCCCGAGATCCAATGGACGGGGGCGTCGAAATGCGTGCCGGTGTGCTCGCCGCAGGTGAAGTTGTTCCAGTACCAGTCGGGGCCGCGGCTGTCGTAGCGGGAAATCTCTTCCAGGCGGAACGGGGCGCATTGTCCGAACTCGGCCGGCAGGCTGACCACGGGGATGTCGGGAGAGAGGGTCTGGGTGAGGTCGATCACCTTGATCCGCCCGGCCAGCAGGTCGGCGGCAAACGCGGCAAGACTGCTCATCAGTGATGTTCCCCTCCGGTTTCGGTGCGGATTAGAGACCGGCGGCGCTTGCCCGCTCCAGCATTTTCACGGCATCCGGCTATGTCGGGAAAGCCCCTTGCGCATGCTGCAGATGGCGGAAGCCGACGGAAAACGGGAGTGGCGCCGTGTGGTTTCCCCTGCCCGGTGACAGCACCGTCGTCACCGGGCATCCTGGCCGGCCCCAGCGTCCGGACCCGCCAGCCCCATGCACATCAACGACCTCGACACGCCCGCCGTCCTCATCGACCTCGACATCATGGAGCGCAACCTGCGGCGCTGGCAGGCGCATTGCGACGCGCTCGGGCTGGCCAACCGGCCGCACATCAAGACCCACAAGATTCCCGAACTCGCCCGGCTGCAGGTCGGGCTCGGGGCGAAGGGCATCACCTGCCAGAAGCTCGGCGAGGCCGAGGTGATGGCGGATGCGGGGCTCGACGACATCCTGATCACCTTCAACCTGATCGGCGCGGCGAAGCTGGCGCGGGCCGTTGCCCTGGCGCGGCGGGTCAGGCTGTCGGTGGTGTGCGACAACGACGTGGTAGCGGAGGGGCTGTCCGCGGCCTTCGCAGCGGCGGGGCTGCGCCTGGACGTGTTGGTCGAGGTCGATACCGGCGCTGGCCGCAATGGCGTGCAGACCCCGGCCGAGGCGGTCGCCCTGGCCGAGCGCCTGTCCAACCGTTCCGGCATCCGCTTCGCCGGATTCATGACCTATCCCCCAAAGGGAGACGTGGAACGGCCGCGCGCCTTTCTCGCCGAGGCGCTGGCGTTGTGCCGGGCGAAGGGGCTGGAGGCGGCGGTGGTCAGCAGCGGCGGCACCCCGGATCTGTGGCAGGCCTCGCGGGAAGGGGGCGTCACCGAGCACCGCGCCGGTACCTATATCTTCAATGATCGCATGCAGATGCAGGCGGGATCGGCCTCGCTGGACGACTGCGCCATGACCGTGCTGGCGACGGTGGTCAGCCGTCCCACCCATGACCGGGCGATCCTCGACTGCGGCTCGAAATCGCTGGCCGCCGACCCACTCGGCCCGGGGCTGGGCCACGGCCATATCCTGACCTATCCCGAGGCGGTGATCCTGCGGCTGAACGAGGAGCATGGCACCGTCGATCTGTCGCGCTGCATCGGCCGGCCCGAAATCGGCGAGCGCGTGCGGGTGGTGCCGAACCATGCCTGTGTGGTGACGAACCTGCACGACCGGCTCTGGGGGGTGCGGGGCGAGCGGGTCGAGGCGCAATGGCCGGTGGCGGCGCGGGGGCTGACCGGCTGATCGCAGCGGCGGGAGCCGTCCCGGCAGGACACTGGCGCGACGCCGCCCGGATGGCTAGCATGCCGGGCGTGACGCAGCCAACGACGCCAGCGATTGCCAATGAATGAGGTGATTCGCCTCGTCCGCGCCCAGGATGACACGATCTGGGCGGTCGTTGCGTCGGTGGGCAAGACCACGCGCGTCGCCGAGGTTTTTCCCACCCGCGGGGCGGCCCTGGCCGATCGCGCCTGGCGCGAATCGCAGGTGCGGGCCTACGCCGCCTTCCTGGAAAGCTGCCGGCAGGCGGTGCCGCGCTACAGCGTCACGCCCATCCGCCGCACCGATCTCCCGCGCAAATGGAAGCCCTTGCCCGCGCTGGGCTTCCTGCGCGGGCAATTTCTTTAGGGCGGTCCCGGCCAGGCGGGGGAGGCGCTGACCGGAACGGTCAGCGCGCCCGGGTCAGAGGCCGGCGAACAGCGGCGTCGAGAGATAGCGTTCGGCAAAGCTGGGGGCGATGCTGACGATCAGCTTGCCGGTGTTGGCCGGGTCGCGTGCCAGCGCCAGGGCCGCGTGCAGCGAGGCCCCGGAGGAAATGCCGACCGGCAGCCCGTCCAGCCGGGCCACGCGCCGCGCCGTGGCGATCGCGTCGCGTTCCGAGACGCGGGCGATCTCGTCCACCAGCTTCGTGTCCAGCACCGAGGGGATGAAGCCGGGACCGATGCCCTGGATGCCGTGCGGGCCGGGCTCGTCACCGGACAGCACCGCGCTTTCCGAAGGTTCGACCAGCACGACGCGCAATTCGGGGCGGCGCTGCTTGAGCGCGCGGGCGATGCCGGTCAGCGTGCCGCCGGTGCCCGCCCCGCTCACCAGGATGTCGATGGCGCCGTCGGTATCCGCCCAGATCTCCTGGGCCGTGGTAGTGGCATGGATATCGGGATTGGCCGGGTTGTCGAACTGGCGCGGCATCCAGGCGCCCGGAGTCGCCGCCACGATCGCCTCGGCACGGGAAATGGCGCCGGCCATGCCCTGGCGCGCCGGCGTGAGCTGCACTTCGGCCCCGAGCAGGCGCAGCATCTTGCGCCGCTCGACCGAGGCTCCTTCCGGCATGGTCACGATCAGCCGGTAGCCACGCGCGGCGGCGACGAAGGCCAGCGCGATCCCGGTATTGCCGGAGGTCGGCTCGACCAGCACGGAACGATCCGGGGCGATGGTGCCCTCGGCTTCGGCACGCTCCACCATGGCCAGTCCGATGCGATCCTTCACCGAACCGAGCGGGTTGAAGAACTCCAGCTTCAGGGCGACATCGGCCAGCAGCTTTTCCTCGGCGGCCAGACGGGGAATGCGCACGAGAGGGGTGGCGCCGATGGTTTCGAGGATGCTGCCGTGAATCCGGCCCCGGGCCGGAGGAAGCGAAACGGACGCGCTACGCGCGCGGGATGCGGATTTTGACATGACGACAGGCTTAACACATACAGGCTGTATCACGAAGGGCGCACGTGGTTTCATGGCGCCGCGGCGAAAGGGTGGGGCCTCATGTTGATACGGCGTGACCGCGGGATGGTAGCGGTGACCGTACTATTGGATGTCGCGTTCCATGGCGGGCGGACCGCCACGGTGAGCGCGGCCGAGATTGCCGAGCGGCTGGGACTGGCGCGGCGCGGCATGGAGCCGCTGCTGCAGTCGCTCTCCCGTGCCGGGCTGCTCGAGAGCGTGCGCGGACCGCGCGGTGGCTACCGACTCGGCCGGCCGCGCCGGGATATCCGCATCTCCGATATCATCACCGTCGCCATGGCCAATGACGAGGCCGAGCCGACGGACGGGCCGGTCGGGCGGCTGCAGGAGGTCGTGGTCGACGGGCTGTGGAACGAGCTGGAGACGGCGATGCAGGAAAAGCTGTCGGCGTTGACGCTCGATGACCTGCTGCGCCGGGCCGCGGCCGCCGGGTTGCGGCGGCCCACCACGGAACCGATCAACTTCGCCATCTAGCGCTTCGGTCGCGACAGATGTCTCCGCCCCGTCGCGTGAGCCCGAGAGCCCTGTCCAGGGCACCGGGCCGGGCGGGGGGCGTGGCCACGAGGTTTGTTCCCCCATGGCCGCCTGCCTGCTAGAGTCCGGTCCCATGAACAAGAGGCTTGGCCTGACGATCGCGCTGGCGGCGGTTCTGCTCATCGCGCCATTCCTCATGGGACCGGTGGCGGCCCAGGACTCGCTGCTGAACGCGTCCTATGACCCGACGCGCGAGCTTTATCGCGACATCAATCGTGGCTTCGCCGCCGCCTGGCAACGCGACACCGGCCGGACCGTCCAGGTGAAGGCGTCGCATGGCGGATCGGGAGCCCAGGCGCGGGCGGTGCTGGACGGCCTGCCAGCCGACGTGGTGACGCTGGCCCTGGCGTCCGACATCGACGCGCTCGCCGCGCGGGGGCTGGTCGCCGGCGACTGGCAGACACGTCTGCCGGAGCGGGCCACCCCGTATACAAGTACGATCGTCCTGCTGGTGCGGGCGGGCAATCCCAAGGGAATTCACGACTGGCCGGACCTGGTGCGGCCGGGCGTGCAGGTGATCACGCCGAATCCGAAGACCTCCGGCGGGGCGCGGTGGAACTACCTGGCGGCGCTGGGCTGGGCATTGCGCCAGCCGGGCGCCACGGAAGCCTCGGGCGAGGCGTTCCTGCGCGAACTGTTCGCGCGCGTGCCGGTGCTGGACACCGGCGCGCGCGGCGCCACCGCCACCTTCGTGCAGCGCGGCCTGGGCGATGTGCTGCTGGCCTGGGAAAACGAGGCCCTGCTGGCGCTCGCCGAGTTCGGGGCCGGCCGGTTCGAGATCGTCTATCCGTCAGTTTCCATCCTGGCCGAGCCGCCCGTCGCCGTGGTGGACGCGGTGGTGGACCGGCGCGGCAGCCGGGCCGTGGCGGATGCCTATCTGCGCTTCCTGTACACGCCCGAGGGCCAGGAGATCTGCGCCAGGCACCATTTCCGGCCGCGCGATCCCGCCGTGGCGGCCCGTTACGTCACCAAGTTCCCGCCGGTGCCGACCTTCGGGATCGACATGTTCGGCGGCTGGGCCGAGGCGCAGGCACGCCACTTCGCCGATGGCGGCGTGTTCGACCGCGTGGCGGCACAGGTCCGGTAGCGGGCTCATGGGATCGATGCGGCTGGCCAGCCCGAGTCCGCTTCCCGGGTTCGGCACGGCCTTCGGCCTGACCTTGACCTGGGTCTCGCTGATCGTGCTGATCCCGCTGGCCGCCCTGGTGCTGCGGCCCTGGGAGCTCGGGATCGCGGGGGTGGTCGACTCGCTGTCGGGGACGCGGGTGATGGCGGCGCTGCGCCTGAGTTTCGGGGCGGCGCTGGCGGCGGCGGCGATCGATGTGCCGCTCGGGTTGCTGATCGCCTGGGTGCTGGTGCGCGGCCGCTTTCCCGGCCGCAGGCTGCTCGATTCCCTCGTCGACCTGCCGTTTGCGTTGCCGACCGCGGTGGCGGGCATCGCCCTGACCGCCATTTACGCCTCCAACGGGTGGGTTGGTTCCTGGCTTGCACCGATCGGCGTGAATGTGGCCTATGCACTTCCGGGCATCATGATAGCATTGATGTTCGTCGGCCTTCCCTATGTCGTGCGGACGGTGCAGCCGGTCCTGATGGATCTTGCGGCCGATGTGGAAGAGGCGGCGGCGACGCTGGGGGCCCGGCCGGCGCAGGTCTTCTGGCGCATCGTGCTGCCGGCAATCGCACCGGCGGCGATGACCGGCTTTGCCATGGCCTTCGCCCGGGCGGTTGGGGAGTATGGCTCGGTGATCTTCATCGCCGGCAACATGCCGGGCCAGACCGAAATCGCGCCGCTGCTGATCGTGATCCGGCTGGAGCAGTTCGACTATGCCGGTGCGGCGGCGCTCGCCCTGGCGATGCTGGTGCTGGCCTTCCTGATCCTGGGGACGGTCAATTTGCTGCAGCAGAAACTGTTCCGCGCGGCCCGGTGAAACGCCGACCATGACATTCCTGCGGTGATCCTGAGCCGATGACGGTACGACTGGGCGCCCCCCTTCCCACGGTGTTGCTGGCGCTGGCGGCATTGCTGGTGCTGGTGGTGCTGCCGTTGCTGGCGGTGTTCGCCGAGGTGGTGGCCCAGGGGATCGACCGTGGCCTGGCTACCTTCCACGATCCCGAATCGGTCGCCGCGATCCGGCTGACGCTGCTGATCGCGGCGATCACCGTGCCGGTGAACACGATCGGCGGGCTGGCGGCATCATGGTGCATCGCCCGGTTCTCGTTTCCGGGCCGCGGCGTGCTGCTGACCTTCATCGAACTGCCCCTGAGCGTCTCGCCGGTGATCTCCGGCCTGGTCTGGGTGCTGCTGTTCGGTGCCCGCGGCTGGTTCGGGCCGGCGCTGGAGGGAACCGGCTTCAGCATCGTCTTCGCCACCCCCGGCCTGGTGCTGGCGACGCTGTTCGTGACCTTCCCCTTCGTGGTGCGCCAGGTGGTGCCGCTGATGCAGGCGCAGGGCAGCGGCGAGGAAGAGGCGGCGCTGACCCTCGGGGCCGGTCCCTGGCGGATGTTCTGGCATGTCACGCTGCCGAATGTCCGCTGGGCGTTGCTGCAGGGGGTATTGCTGACCAATGCCCGGGCGATGGGCGAGTTCGGCGCGGTCGCCGTCGTCTCCGGGCGCATCCGCGGGCAGACGCTCACCATGCCGCTGCAGATCGAGGCCTTGTACAACGACTTCCAGGGGGCCGCGGCCTTCGCCATGGCGGCGCTGCTGGCCTTGCTTGCCCTGGTCACGCTCGCGGCCAAGACCGTGCTGGAATGGCGCACGGGACGAGGCGCGTCCCGGGCCGTGGAGACTGCGGCATGAGCGTCGCCCTGCACGGGGTTTCCAAGCGGTTCGGGCCGGCCGCGGCGCTGAGCGGCATCGAGCTGGAAGCGGCGGAGGGCGAGTTCCTGGCCCTGCTGGGCCCATCCGGGTCGGGCAAGACGACGCTGCTGCGCATCCTGGCCGGGCTCGACGAAGCGGATGGCGGGCAGGTGCTGATCGGCGGCCAGGACATGGAGGGCGTGCCGGCGCGCGCGCGGGGGGTCGGGTTCGTCTTCCAGCATTACGCCCTGTTCCGGCACATGACCGTCGCCGAGAACATCGCCTTCGGCCTGCGCGTGCGCCCGCGTGCGCGCCGGCCCGGCCGCGCGGCGATCCAGACGCGGGTCGCCGAGTTGCTCGCGCTGGTGCAGATGCCCGAGCTCGCCGGCCGCTATCCCGACCAGCTCTCGGGCGGGCAGCGGCAGCGCGTGGCGCTGGCCCGGGCGCTGGCGATCGAGCCGCGGGTGCTGCTGCTCGACGAGCCGTTCGGGGCGCTTGACCCGGCGGTGCGGCGCGACCTGCGGCGCTGGCTGCGCGAACTGCACGACCGCACCGGACTGACCACGGTGATGGTGACGCATGACCGGGCGGAGGCGATGGAGGTGGCCGACCGGGTGGCGATCCTGCGGGCCGGGCGGCTGGAGCAGGTGGACACGCCGGCCGGGCTGTGGACGACCCCGGGCAACCCCTTCGTCTACCGTTTTGTGGGGGAGACGGTCGAATTGCCCTGCATCATCCGAGGCCAGATCGCCCGCTTCGAGACGCCCGGCCTGCCGACGTTGCCGGCGCCGCTCGCCGATGGCCCGGCGCTGGCCATGCTGCGCCCGCACCAGGTCGGGTTGGTGGAAGGGGCGGGGGCGCGGGTGCGGGCGGTGTTCGCCGCCGGGCCGGCGGCCATGGTGGAACTGGAGGTCGGCGGGCGGGTGGTGGAAGTGGTCCTGCCGGTCGGCGAGGCCCCGCCACGGGTCGGCAGCACCTGGGGGCTGGATCTGCGCGCGGCGTCGTTCTTCCCCGCCGGTTGACGCCGGCCTGCCGGTTTCGATGCCAATCGGCAAGAGTGTGTCATCGAAGTTTCATCGAACTGCAATCTGGCGGTCGCCGACGCTGCATACGGTGCCGGCACGCACACACCGGGGGGTGGGGAGCTGCCCGCCAGCCCATGCCCGCCCCTGCGGGTGCGACTGAAGCTCCCAAGGAGGGATCATGAAGCTGGTTTCCACGACGCTGGCCATTGCCATGGCCGGCTTCACCTTTGCCGCGCAGGCGCAGCAGATCACCGGCGCGGGGGCGACCTTCCCGGCTCCCGTCTATGCCAAGTGGGGTGAGGCCGCGAAGCAGGCGACCGGACTCGAACTGAATTACCAGGCCATCGGCTCCGGCGGCGGGCAGAACCAGATCATCAATCGGACTGTCGATTTCGGGGCTTCCGACGCGCCGGTGGACACCGCCCGGCTGGAATCGAACCGCCTGCTGCAGTTCCCGACGGTGATGGGCGCCGTGGTTCCGATCGTGAACCTGCCGGGCATCGAGCCGAACAAGCTGAAGCTGACCGGTGAGCTGCTGACCGAGATCTACCTCGGCAAGATCACCAAGTGGAACGATCCGAAGCTGGCCGAGCTGAACCGGGACCTGAAGCTGCCGAACCTCGCCATCGCCCCGGTCTATCGGGCCGACGGCTCCGGCACCACCTTCGTGTTCACCTCCTACCTGTCCGCGGTGTCGCCGGACTGGAAGTCGCAGGTGGGCGCGAGCACGAGCGTGAAGTGGGTGGTCGGCAACGGCGCCAAGGGCAATGACGGCGTGGCGGCGACGGTCAAGCAGGTGCGCGGCGGCATCGGCTATGTCGAGAACGCCTATGCGACGCAGAACAAGCTGACCACCACGCAGCTGCGCAACAAGGCCGGCCAGTTCGTCGAGCCGACCCTGCCGGCCTTCACCGCGGCGGCCGAGGCGGGCGACTGGCGGGCGGCGCCGAACTACGCCGTGAACCTGATCGACACCGCCGGCGCCAAGGCCTGGCCGATCGTGTCGGCCACCTTCATCCTGCTGCCGAAGGATCCGAAGGACGCGACCCGCAGCGCCAACGTCATCAAGTTCTTCGACTACGCCTATCGCAACGGCGACCAGATCGCGCAGGGCCTGGAATACATTCCGCTGCCGGGCGCGGTGAAGGATTCGGTGCGGGCCTCCTGGCGCACGGAGATCCGCGGGGCAGACGGCGCCCCCGTCTACAAGTAAGTAACGTGCTCCTCCGCCGGGCCGGGCGCCGCAGGGTGCCCGGCCCGGTTTCGGCTGACCGAATGACTAGCCAGGGAACGTTCGTCTTGTCCCAAGCCGCAACCATTGCCGCTCCTCCTGCCCGCCGCCATGGGGCTTCCTCGGCCGCCGACAAGGTGTTCGGCGCCGCTACCATCGCCGCCGGCGTGTTCGTGCTGGTTCTGCTGGGGGCGATCATCGTCTCGCTGTTCATGGGCGGGCTGCCGAGCTTCCGCGCCTTCGGGATCGGTTTCGTATTCGATACCGAATGGGACCCGGTGCAGCAGGTCTTCGGCGCCGGCGTGCCGATCTTCGGCACCCTGGTCACGGCCTTCCTGGCCCTGCTGATCGCGGTGCCGCTCGCGTTCGGCATCGCCGTCTACCTCACCGAGATCGCCCCGGTCTGGTTCCGTCGTCCGGTCGGCACGGCCATCGAGCTGCTCGCCGCGGTGCCCTCCATCATCTATGGCATGTGGGGCTTCTTCGTAATCGTTCCGGTCATGTCGGAATACGTCCAGCCCTTCCTCTCCGACACCCTGGGCGAGACGCCGCTGATCGGCATCCTGTTCCAGGGGCCGCCCTTCGGCACCGGCATCCTGACGGCATCCCTGGTGCTGGCGGTGATGGTCATCCCCTTCATCGCCGCCACCATGCGCGACGTGTTCATGACAGTGCCGGCCGTCTACAAGGAATCCGCCTACGGCGTCGGCTGCACCACCTGGGAGGTGATACGCAGCATCGTGCTGCCGTACACCCGCGCCTCGGTGGTCGGCGGCATCATGCTCGGGCTCGGGCGGGCGCTGGGCGAGACCATGGCGGTGACCTTCGTGATCGGCAACACCAACCGCATCGCGACCTCGCTGTTCGATCCCGGCAACACCATCGCCTCGATCGTGGCGCTCGAATTCCCGGAAAGCCCGGCCGGCAGCCTGAAGCTGTCCTCGCTGCTGGCACTGGGCTTCATCCTGTTCGTGATCTCGTTCATCGTGCTCGCGATCTCGCGTACGCTGCTGCGGCCGCGTTCGGCGTGAGCGGGGGGATCCATCGATGAGCATCGCCCTGAAGACCACCCGCAATCCCACGGTCGCCGCGCGGCTGTCGCGCCGGCGGCGGCGGACGAACGGGGTGGTGAAGCTGCTCTGCACCGTCGCCACCATCATCGGCCTGGCTTTCCTGGCCTCGATCCTGGCCACCTTGCTGTGGCGCGGCTTTGCCGGCCTGGATCTGCACGTGTTCACCGACATCACGCGCCCCCCCGGGTCGAATGGCGGGTTGCTGAACGCGATCATCGGCAGCCTGATCCAGACCCTGATCGGCACCCTGATCGGCATGCCGATCGGCCTGCTGGTCGGCACCTACCTCGCCGAATACGCCCGCAACTCCGCGCTTGGGAACGCGGTGCGCTTCGTCTCCGACGTGCTGCTCTCGGCGCCGTCGATCCTGGTTGGCCTGTTCGTCTACACTATCATGGTGGGGCCGTTCGGCGGGTTCTCCGGCATCGCCGGCTGCGTGGCGCTGGCGGTGATCGTGATCCCGATCGTGGTGCGCACCACCGAGGACATGCTGCGGCTGATCCCCGTCCCGCTGCGGGAAGCGGCCTTCGCCCTGGGGGCGCCGAAATGGCGGGTGGTGATCCTGGTCTGCTACCGGGCCGCCCTGGACGGCATCGCCACCGGCGTGCTGCTGGCGGTGGCGCGGGTCGCCGGAGAGACCGCGCCGCTGCTGTTCACCTCATTGGGCAACCTGAACTGGTCGCTGAGCCTGACCGCACCGATGTCCAGCCTGCCGGTGACCATCTACCAGTATGCCGGCTCGGCCTTCGATGACTGGGTATCGCTGGCCTGGACCGGCGCCTTGCTGATCACCCTGGGCGTGCTGGCCCTGAACATCGTCGCGCGCTTCGCCCTGCGCCCGCGCACCTGACGCAACGAGGCCCCTGCTGATGAGCAACATCATGAACGAGACGCAGCAGCCCCCCGCGATTAGCACGATGACGGCGCGCGCCGAGGTCGTGCTCAATCAACCAAGGATTGCCATCCGCAACCTTGACTTCTTCTACGGCAGCAACCGTGCCCTGAAGGCCATCGACCTCGACCTGCCGGAGCGGCAGGTGACCGGCATGATCGGTCCCTCCGGGTGCGGCAAATCGACGTTGCTGCGCGTCCTCAACCGGATGTACGATTTGTACCCTGGGCAACGCGCAGTCGGTGAGGTGCTGCTGGATGGGCAGAATATTCTTGATGCCGGCGTCGACCTGAACCAGCTGCGCAGCCGCGTCGGCATGGTGTTCCAGAAGCCTACCCCCTTCCCGATGACGATCTACGAGAACATCACCTTCGGGGTGAAGCTGCACGAGCGTCTGAACAAGGCCGACCTGGACGAGCGGGTGGAATGGGCGCTGTCGCGCGCCGCGCTGTGGGACGAGGTCAAGGACCGCGTGCACAGTTCCGCCATGGGGCTGTCGGGCGGCCAGCAGCAGCGCCTGTGCATCGCCCGGACGATCGCCACCCGGCCGGAAGTGATCCTGTTCGACGAGCCGACCAGCGCGCTCGACCCGATCAGCACGCTGAAGATCGAGGAACTGATCGACGAGCTGAAGCAGGACTTCACCATCGCCATCGTCACCCACAACATGCAGCAGGCGGCGCGTTGCGCCGATCAGGTCGCGTTCTTCTACCTCGGCGAACTGATCGAGGTGGGCACCGCGACGCAGATGTTCACGGCACCGCGGCAACGGCGGACCCAGGAATACATTACCGGTCGCTTCGGTTGAAGAAAGGGGGCGTCATGTCTGACATGGCGGAGCACATCGTGAAAAGCTTCGAGCAGGAACTGGTTCGCCTGCGGACGCAGATCACGGATATGGGCGGCATGGTGGAGCGCCAGGTGGCGCTGGCCTGCGACGCGGTGCTGGAGCGCGATTCCGACGCCGCCGCCCAGGCGGTCGAGGCCGATCCCAAGGTCGATGCGCTGGAACGCGAGGTGGAGCAGTTCGTCATCCGCCTGCTGGCCCTGCGCCAGCCGATGGCGCAGGATCTCCGCCACATCGTCGCGGCGCTGAAGATCAGTGGCGAGCTGGAGCGTGTTGGCGACTATGCCAAGAACGTCGCCAAGCGGAGCATCGTGCTGGACCAGTTCAGCATGCCCTATCCGCTCACCGGGCTCGCGCACATGTCGCAGCTGGTGCAGCAGAACCTGAAATCCATCATCGACGCGCTGGGCGAGAACGACGCCGATCGCGCGATGGAGGTGTGGCGCTCCGACGAGGCGGTGGACGCCATCTACAACGCGCTGTTCCGCGAGCTGATCACCTACATGATGGAGGATCCGCGCAACATCACCCCCTGCGCGCATCTTCTGTTCATCGCCAAGAACCTCGAACGGATCGGCGATCACGCCACCAACATCGCCGAGATGGTGTACTATGCGGTGAAGGGGGAGCCGATCCCGGAAGTGCGGCCCAAGGGGGACAGCTCGGCCTATGCCGTGGTCCGCAGCCCACGGGAGTAAGTGCACATGGCGGAGCTGATCTCGTCGCTGGCCAGGCCATTGGTGCTCGTGGTGGAGGACGAAGCGGCGTTGGCGACGATGCTTCGCTACAACCTGGAAAAGCAGGGTTTCCGGGTGGACGAGGCGGCCGACGGACAGGAGGCGCTGACCCGCATTTCCGAGGCGCCGCCCGATCTGGTGCTGCTGGACTGGATGCTGCCGGTGATGTCGGGGATCGAGGTGTGCCGGCAGATCCGTCGCCGCTCGGAAACGCGCAACCTGCCGGTGATCATGGTGACCGCGCGCACCGAGGACCAGGATGCGGTGCGCGGCCTGAACACCGGGGCGGACGACTACATCACCAAGCCCTTCAACATGGATGCGCTGCTGGCGCGGATGCGCGCCCTGCTGCGCCGGGCCGGTGCGGTGCCGGCGAAGGGCACGCTGAGCTTCCATGACATCACCATGGACCAGGCGGCGCACCGTGTGCAGCGCGGTGGCCGTGCGGTGCACCTGGGGCCGACCGAGTACCGCCTGCTGGAATTCTTCCTGCGGCATCCGCGCCGGGTGTTCTCCCGCGAGGAGGTGCTGGACGCGGTGTGGGGCGCCGACATCCATGTCGAGCCGCGCACGGTGGACGTGCATATCCGCCGGCTGCGCAAGGCGCTGAACGCCGAAGGGGAGCTGGACGTGGTGCGCACGGTGCGCGCGGCGGGATACGCGCTGGATACGGAGCCTGTCTGATCCGTCGCCGGCGCGGGCCCGCCGAACCATCCAACCTGCAGGATAATCTGCGCCGCCGGCTCGACCGCCGGGCATGGTATGACGCATCATGGCTGTTGCTTGCTCATGCGTGGGGAGATGCCATCGATGTCGTCCGCAGATTATCCTGCCGTCCCGTTGTTCATTGACGGCGCCTGGACGCCAGCCCGGTCGGGCAAGACCCTGACGGTGGTCAACCCTGCGACCGGCGAGGCGCTGGGCACGCTGGCCCATGCCGGTACGGAGGACCTGGACCAGGCCCTGGCGGCCGCGGAGCGCGGCTTCGCCGTCTGGCGGAAAGTGTCGGCCCATGACCGCGCCAAGGTGATGCGCAAGGCGGCCACCCTGATTCGCGAGCGGGCCGACAGCATCGCCCGGCTGATGACCCTGGAGCAGGGCAAGCCGCTGGCGGAGGCAAAGGGCGAGCTGCTGTTTGCCGGCGACATCATCGAATGGTTCGCCGAGGAGGCCCGTCGCACCTATGGACGGGTGATTCCGGCGCGCGCCGAAGGGGTCACCCAGCTCGTCGTCAAGGAGCCGGTCGGCGTGGTCGCCGCCTTCACCCCGTGGAACTTCCCGGTCAACCAGGCCGTGCGCAAGATCTCGGCGGGGGTGGCGGCCGGATGCGCGGTGATCCTGAAGGGACCCGAGGAAACCCCGGCTTCCTGCGCGGAGCTTGTCCGGGTCTACCAGGACGCAGGGCTGCCGCCGGGGGTGGTGCAACTGGTCTTCGGCGTGCCGGCCGAGATTTCCGAGTACCTGATCCCGCATCCGACGGTGAAGAAGATTTCCTTTACCGGCTCGACCGTCGTGGGCAAACACCTCACCGCCCTGGCCGGGGCGCACATGAAGCGGGTGACGATGGAACTGGGCGGGCACGCGCCGGTCATCGTGTTCGAGGATGCCGACATCGCCGCTGCCGCCCGCATCCTCGCCGCCAACAAGTTCCGCAACGCCGGACAGGTCTGCATCTCGCCGACACGCTTCCTGGTGCAGGAGAGCGTGTACGAGGATTTCGTCGGCCGCTTTGTCGATTTTGCCAGGGCGGTGAAGGTGGGCGATGGCCTGCAGCCGGGCACGACGATGGGCCCGTTGGCCAACCCCCGCCGCGTGACGGCGATGGAAGGCTTCGTGCAGGACGCCGTTCAGAAGGGCGCCGAACTGCGCACGGGCGGCAAGCGCATTGGCAACAAAGGCAATTTCTTCGAGCCAACGGTGCTGACCGGGGTGACGCGCGAGATGCGGGTGATGAACGAGGAGCCGTTCGGCCCGCTTGCCCTGATGATGCCGTTCCACGGCTTCGACGATGCCGTGGCGGAGGCGAACCGTCTTCCCTTTGGGTTGGCTTCCTACGCGTACACCCGTTCGGTGAAGACCGCTTCGGCCATCGCCGCAGCCGTTGAAAGCGGGATGATGTCGATCAATCACCACGGTCTGGCCCTGCCGGAAGTGCCCTTTGGCGGGATCAAGGATTCCGGCTATGGCTCGGAAGGCGGCAGCGAGGCGATCGAGGCCTATCTGAACACGAAGTTCATTACCCAGGCAGAAGCTTAAGCCAAGGCAAGGGCTTTGCCCTTGACCCACCAAGGGCCACAAGGCCCTTGGATCCCATTCTCGCTGCGCGGCACAGAGTCATGGGTTCCAAGGGCGTAGCCCTTGGTGGAGGTCCAGGAGGCGAAGCCTCCTGGTAGGGTGCGGGGCAACGCCCCGCCAACGCCGCTTCAGCGCAGGCGCATCCCGCTCTGCCACACGGCAGTGACCGCAAGGCCCGTGTCGAGTGCCACCAGATCGGCGACATGGCCAGCGCCGATGCGGCCACGGTCGGCCAGCCGGGCGACGCGTGCGGGCGTCGCCGTGGCCATGCGCAGTGCCGCTTCCAGAGGCAGGCCGGCGTCCCGGACGACGACGCGCACGGCTTCCGCCAAGGTCAGGTGCGCCCCCGCGAGCGTGCCGGCGTCATTGACCAGGCGGCCTTCGTGCAAGTGGATCCGTTCGCCGCCAAGGCTGAAACCGGTGCAGTCCGAGCCGGCTGTCGGCATGGCATCAGAGACCAGGAACAGCGCATCCGGCCCCTTCGCCGCGAAGGCGATGCGCAGGCTGGCCAGATGCACGTGCAGCCCGTCGGCGATGATGCCGGCCGGGACCGTGGCCCGGTCCAGGGCGGCGCCCACCGTCCCGGGCGCGCGCGAGGTGAAGGCTGACATGGCATTGTACAAGTGTGTAAAGCCGCTGATGCCGGCTTCCAGCCCTGCCAGCACCTGCTCGTAGGTGGCTTCGGTATGTCCGGCGAAGACGATGATTCCGGCCTGCGCCAGGCGGTGGATCCGCGCGGGCGTGGTGGTTTCCGGTGCGAGCGTGACCAGCAGCGGGGCAGGGAAGGGGCGGCAGAGCATCTCGACATCGGCATCGGTCAGGGAGGTGACCGCGTCGGCCGGATGGATGCCGCGGCGGGTGCCGGCGATGAACGGGCCTTCGAGATGCAGGCCGACGATGCCGGGCACCTGTTGTGCCATGGCATCGTCGGCGGCCTGCAGGGCGGCCTGGAGCTGCGGCCGCGTGCCGCTGATCAGCGTGGGCAGGATGGCGGTGCTGCCAGCGTGGGCATGGGCGGCGGCGATGCGGCCCAGGGCCCTGGCATCGATCTGGTCGTTGAACAGCACGCCGCCGCCACCGTTCACCTGCAGGTCGATGAATCCCGGCGCGAGCAGCAGGGAGGCGGGCAATCGCTCGGCGTTGGTCGGGGCCTCGGTGCCCGGTCGCACCGCGACGATGCGAGCGTCCTCCAGCCAGACGGCGCAATCCTCGTGCAGGGACTGGCCG
This sequence comes from Rhodovastum atsumiense, assembly GCF_937425535.1. Lineage (NCBI taxonomy): Bacteria > Pseudomonadati > Pseudomonadota > Alphaproteobacteria > Acetobacterales > Acetobacteraceae > Rhodovastum > Rhodovastum atsumiense. The sequence continues at coordinate 1,456,450 of NZ_OW485601.1, read as the reverse complement.
TCGAACAGGCGGGCGGCCCGGATCACGGTCATGGCGCCAGCTCCGTCAGGGCCGCATGCAGATGGCCGCCGTGGCGGGCCAGCAAGGCGTCGGCGGCGGCACGATCCAGGCCGCGCAGCAGCAGGATGGCGGTTTTCACGCGCCCGCCGGCCGCTTCCAGCGCCGCCGCGATCGCGGTGTCGTCGCGACCGGTCAGCTCGCGCAGCATGCGCACGGCGCGGGTCCGCAACTTGGCGTTGCGGGCGTTCATGTCCACCATCAGTCCACGATGGACCCGCCCGAGGCGCAGCATCACCAGCGTCGAGAACAGGTTGAGGACGACCTTCTGTGCCGTCCCTGCCTTCATCCTGGTCGATCCGGCGATCGCCTCGGCGCCGGTCGACACCAGGATCGGATGCGCGGCGGCGGCCAGCAAGCTGCCGCCCGGACTGTTGGCGATGCCGATGGTCAGGGCCCCGCGTTCGGCGGCAGCCTCGATCACGGTGGTGGTGTAGGGGGTCGAGCCGCTCGCGGCGATGCCGATGACCACGTCCTGCGCCGAGATGGCGTGTGCGGCAACGTCGCTTCGGGCGGCGTCGCGGTCATCCTCGGCGTTTTCCACGGCCTGCGTGAAAGCCCGCGTGCCGCCGGCCATCAGCAGGACGAGACGGTCTTCCGGCCAGTCGAAGGTGGGCGGCAGTTCCGCGCCGTCCTGGACGCCGATGCGCCCGGAGGTCCCGGCGCCGGCGTAGACGAGTCGCCCGCCCTGCGCGAGTCGGGGCAGGGCTGCCTCGGCCGCCTCGGCGATCGCCGGCAGGGCCGGCTGCACCGCCGCAACGGCGCTGAGCTGGCCTTCCCACATGGCGAGCAGCGCATCCGTTGCCGGCCAGCGATCAAGATCCTGGTAGCGCCGGCTGACCGTCTCGGTGGCGGGAAGGTCTCCCCGCCCGGTTGTGGGAGTCTGCACGGGTGAGCTTAACCTTTCATAACCGGTGCGCTGGCGCATTGACCCTTCGGGGCAGTCGGAAAATGACCATATCCCCACGAACAGGACCGGTGTGGCTTCCGTTTCCGCCGTGCAGGACGAAGAATTCCGCCCTGCTGCGGAAAACCCCTGTTGCTGCTTGTCGTCTTTGTCAGAGTATCATACGCCGCATCCGATTCGCCGAAAGCGAGTCGGCCGTCACCACACAGCGGAAGGAAACCAAACCGCATGTCGAAAGCCTTCATCGCACAGGTCATCCAGGAGTCCACCAACCTGACCGGCACGGCCTCGAACCGCGCCGCGGGCGACCTGATGGCTGCCATCGTCAAGGAACTGAAGAAGAACGGCCGCTTCACGCTGCCCAGCTTTGGCACTTTCATTGTCCGCAAGACCAAGGCGCGCAAGGGCCTGAACCCGCGCACCGGCGAGGCGATCAAGGTGAAGGCGGGAAAAACCGTTCGCTTCAAGGCCTCGCCTACGCTGAAGAAGGCGGTCTGACGGAAGGGCCAGGGGCACCGCCCCTGGATCCCGTCGTTCTGCTTTCGCGCGGCGAAAGCAGATCGGCTGGCGAGGAAAAGCGGCGTCGGCCTCGCGTCAGATGTCCACGTCCTGGACCGTCCGGGCATGTTCCTGGATGAAGGCGAAGCGCAGCTCCGGCTTGCGCCCCATCAGGCTTTCGACCAGTTCGCTGGTGCGCGCCCGATCTTCCTGCGGGGCGACCACCTTCAGCAGCGTCCGCCGCATCGGATCCATTGTGGTTTCCTTGAGCTGCGCCGGCGGCATTTCGCCTAAGCCCTTGAAGCGGCTGACCTCAACCTTGGCATTGGCCTTGAAATGCTGCCGAAGTTTGCGGTCGCGATCGGCGTCGTCCATGGCGTAGACCGATTTCGCGCCCTGCGTCAGCCGGTACAGCGGCGGCTGCGCCAGGAAGACGTGACCGTTTCGCATAAGTTCCGGCAGCTCACGGTAGAAGAACGTCATCAACAAAGAAGCGATGTGGGCGCCGTCGACGTCAGCATCGGTCATGATGACGATGCGTCCATAGCGCAGCTTGCTGCGGTCGAAGCGATCACCGACGCCACAGCCCAGCGCCTCGATCAGATCCTTCAGTTCCTGGTTCTGGCGAAGCTTGTCGGCCGAAGCGCTTGCGACATTCAGGATTTTTCCACGCAGCGGCAGCACCGCCTGGGTCGCGCGGTCACGCGCCTGCTTGGCCGAGCCGCCGGCGCTGTCGCCCTCCACCAGGAAGATCTCGGTGCGTTCGGCGTCTTCCACACTGCAATCGGCGAGCTTGCCCGGCAGGCGCAGCCGGCGGGTGGCCGATTTACGTGGCGTATCCTTCAACTCCCGCCGGCGCAGCCGTTCCTCGGCGCGCTCGATGACGTAGGCGAGGAGGTTGTCGGCGGTGGTCGGGTCCCCGGCAAGGAAATGGTCGAAGCGGTCACGCAGGGCCGATTCCACCAGGCGCGCGGCTTCAGGGCTGGTGAGCTTTTCCTTGGTCTGGCCCTGGAATTGCGGCTCGCGCACGAAGGCCGAAAGCTTCGCGGCCATGCCGCCTGTCAGGTCTTCGGCGACGATGGCGGCGGCACGGCGGTTGTTGCGCTGCTCGCCCCAGGCTCGCAGGCCCTTCAGCAGGGCCGCGCGGAATCCGGCCTCATGCGTGCCGCCCTGTGATGTCGGGATGGTGTTGCAATAGGAATCGAGCGCGCCTTCCCCCGAATCGAGCCAGACCACCGCCCATTCGACGCGGCCGGCTTTCTGCCCGTCCGGTCCAAGGGGGAATTCGGCCTCGCCCGCCCAGATCGGGGCAACCCGGGATGCGCCGTTGATGTCGGCTTCCAGGCTGTCGCGCAGGCCGCCGGGGAAGTGCAGCACCGCCTCGGCCGGGGTGTCGTCCTTCTTGATCAGGGCGGGATCGCAGGCCCAGCGTATCTCGACGCCGCGGAACAGGTACGCCTTGGAGCGGCACAGGCGATAGAGCCGCGCCGGCTGGAACTGCAGGTCGCCGAAGATCTGCGGGTCGGGATGGAAGCGGATGGAGGTGCCGCGGCGGTTCTGGACGCTGCCGGCATTGGTCAGCTTGGTCTTCGGCTTGCCGCGGGTATAATCCTGCTTCCACAATGTACGGTCGCGCGCGACTTCCACCTGCAGCAGGTCCGACAGGGCGTTCACCACCGAGGAGCCGACGCCGTGCAGACCGCCCGAGGTGTTGTAGATCTTGCCGCTGAACTTCCCGCCGGAATGGAGGGTGGTGAGAATCACCTCCAGAGCGGAGAGATGCTTGAACTTGGGATGCGGATCCACCGGGATGCCGCGGCCATTGTCCCGGACGGTGAGGAAATTGCCGCTCTCCAGCCGCACCTCGATCCGGTCGGCATGGCCGGCCACGGCCTCGTCCATGGCGTTGTCGAGCATCTCGGCGGCGAGGTGGTGCAGGGCGGCCTCGTCGGTGCCGCCGATATACATGCCGGGACGGCGCCGGACGGGCTCGAGCCCTTCAAGGACCTCGATATCCTTGGCGGAATACTCCGCCGAATCGCGCCCCCCCTTCTTGGAAGACGCACCGAACAGATCGTCGTTCATGCTGTGTTCCCGTGCCGCGGCCGCACTCTAACCAGGGCGGCCGCGTCGGAGCAAGCACGGGCGGTGTCAGCCCTGCCGCTGATGTGCTTCCAGGAACCACAGCCACTTGTCGAGGCCGCGCGAGACTTCGGTGAAGATATCGGCGGAATTGGCGTCGCCGGCCTCGGCCACCTCGTCGATGTTGCGACGGACCTGGTTGGCCAGCACGGCGGTGCGTTCGAGCAGGGCCTGCAGATGTGCTTCAACGGCAATGATGTCGGTGGGGTAGGGGGCGAGCTGGCTGGTCTGCGCGACGGCCTGCGAGGTGCCGAGCGCGATGGCGCCGAGCTGGCTGACGCGCTCTGCGATCGTGTCGACATATTCGTCGACGTCGGTGCGGAACTCGTCGAGCATCTTGTGGACG